>CALGPJ010000001.1 GCA_937960645.1 uncultured Spirochaetia bacterium
GTCTTGCCGTCCATAAAGAGACCCAAGCGTTCCTGAGGTAAATTTCTTTCAAGGATAAATGATTATCACCATCCAGATTGGGTGCTGTTTTCGATTCAGGCAAGAAGCATAGAGCGTTGGCAATCGTCAGCATAATATACAAAGGTTACTTACAGCGTAATTGAATTGTCAACAAGAAAACCTTCTTAAAATCGATTTTGGATTTTTTTAAAAAAGCTACTATATAAGAAAGTATGGACTACTATCAAAAAGCCGCCAAAACCAGCCAGAGCCCAACCTTGCCTCACAAGGCGGCAGCCAAAAAAGCTTTCGATATCGCCGACCTTGTCGCTGGTCCCCTTCGCTCCCCAGCGGAGCAGGGAGGGGAAATCGATCTGGACGACAAACTCCGCAAGGCCTATTTCTGGATCGTCAATCGCGCCATCATCAGCCCTTACTACGACATCGAGTACAACACCCACGTGCCGCAGGAGTTTTCGTTCGGGAGCACCACCCGACTCAGCCTGCCCTCGGGCCAAAGTTACTCCAGTTTCATCCTTCTCCCCCTGCTGACGCTCATGGTCCGAGGCAAGTGTCTTTTTGTCGGCGGTCCGGGCCGGGGTAAGACCGCCAGTGCCGTGCTCATGGGCCTTCTGGCCGGATACCCCCTCAAAGAAATTCGGCGTGCCATCCAGCATGGACAGCCGCAGATGACGGTCTCTGACCTTCTGGGGAACCCCATCCCCGCCGATCTGATGAAAAACGAGAATTTCGATACCATACGCATCGCCTGGCGCAAATGGCTGGGTATGCGCGTGAAGATCATCGACGAATACAACCGCATCCCCACACGGACCCAGAGCGCCCTGCTCACGGTGATGGCGGACAACTACGCCGAACTCATGGATCAGGTTTACGAATGCCCCGATTCTGCCTGGTTTCTCACAGCCAATGACGATGTGGGCGGGGGAACCTATCAAGTGATCGAGGCTCTGCGTGACCGCATCGATGTTACCGTTCATGCCTTTCACTTCAATACCCGATTTTTGAGTGATCTGCTGGAGCGCATCGAGAGCGATTACAAGCCTGAAAAGGCGGTACCCCGAGAAATCATCTTTGACGAAAACGAGCTGGAGACGATTCTGCGTAATGTCCGGGCCCAGCCCATCCCCGAACCGGTGAGAAAACGGCTGGAATATTTTGCGGCCCAATTCGAATTCCAGGAAAGCGCTGCTCAACGACTCGAATACAAGACCAAGGATCACCTCAAGCTTTCAGGGGAGGACTTTGGCAGCTGGGTGGAGAGGGAATCTTCCAAAGACAAGCTAAAAGATTTGGGCTATCAAACCCAAAACGGACTGAGTGTTCGCAGTCTTCTTACCTGTTTTCTTTACATGAAGGCCCTCTCTTATTTTCGCGGGGCGTCTGAGGTCGATTTGGAGGATGTCCGCCAGATTTTGCCCTTCGTCCTTCATGACAAACTCGTCCCTTACAAAGAGGCCGCCATTTTTGAACAGACTGAGTGGCAGGTGTACCGTGTCGATCGGATCAGTTGGATTCGGCGACTGTTCGATGAGAGTTGTAAACAATACGACATGTCCGAACTGGACTCCCAGGATCCGACGACTGACCTCGCCAGGGAGTTTCAAATGGGTCTGGAAGGTCTGCCCGCCACCGAGACCCGAACGCGTCTGGCACGGATCGAACAGCGTCTGGCGGAACTCGCCGCAAAAAACAAGGTCTACGGTCCAATCTTCGACGAAATCATCCACCTCAAGTATTTGCACCAGCGATACACCAATTACCTTTCGTGGCTGGAATCCCAGACGTGATCTCCATATCAGAAAAAGTCCAAAACTTCTTGCTACATCACCGTACACGCGTCAACGAACTGGTAAACCGGCAATCTTTTCCGGGGTTTTCGGTGCAGACGGCGGTAGAAACGGGCCTCCAGTGGATCCAGGCCATGGTAAATGCGGGTCTCGAGCCCGATCTTTGGCCTCTCGAGGTGGCGTTGGATGCGGCGGTTCGAGGTCTGCTACCCCGAATCGAGGGGTTGGTCGAAAGGATCGAAAACTGGATCGAGGTTTACACCAACGCCCTTCGTAAGGGTGGGCCGAACCTTCTGATCGATTGGATCCACCTCCTTCTTCGACTCCAGGACAAACCGGAAATTCGAAAGAAACTCCTACCCTGGCTCGATAGTTGGAAGGACGCCTATCTGGATGATCGTGAGTGGCGAGAATGCCTTGGGGTGTTGTGGTGGTTTGCGGGTGGGGTAGCCCTCAGACCCAGGGCAGTCGAGCTTTTTACTCAATTCAAACCTGAGCTGCAGGTTCAACTGATTGAACTCGCCTGCCCGGATTGGAGCGTTTCCGAGGTGATCGCTCTGCAAGACCGTCCTCTGGGAACTCGGCCCTGGGCTCGGCTGGCGGGAGGACCGGCGGGGCTTGGAGGACCGTGGCACGAACCGCCGGTACTGCTCAAACGCCAGGGAAATCCCCTCGTTTCGAGTGCAACGAAAAGCTGGGAAATTCTGGCCGATGCCTTTGGCGTCGAAGTGGTTCCCCTGAATGCGGCAGATGAGACCATGAGAGAAAATCTGCCGCGGAGTCAGTCCTGGAACTACCAAGCGCAGAAAATCACAAGTCCTTCGGGTGTCAGCTACCCCTTTCCCTGGGGGAGGCCGCTGGTTGCCCTGAAGGGGGTAGAGTATGAGGATGGGCTTGCGGCCCTGGTCTCTAAAGACTTGCTCTCGGTTTTGTTATTGTATCGGGGAGGAGCATGACCGTGGAGGAGCAGGCACTGGTCGCACGATGGAATGCCAGGTGGTACGAGGCCCTGCGCCTCTGGAGTCCTTACCTCCGGCTGCGCGAACCGCTTTATCTGTGGACTGAAAAAGAGGAGCATGAACAGGGTTTGCACGACAGCTTTGCCGTGATCCGCTTTTGGGACACCCAGGTCATGGTGAGTCTGCGTAAAGTCACCGCCCTTGGGCTCCAGGACCATGCGTTGAGCATTCTCGCTCATGAGATTGGCCACCATAGCTATACCCCCGGCGATCTTGGCGAACATCTGAGAATCCTCGATCGGATGAGCGGCATGCTCCCGGGTTTCGAGCATCTGGCCCCCGTGGTAGCGAACCTTTACACCGACCTGTTCATCAATCACCGCCTCAAAACCCGGCACAAATTACCCATCGAGGATGTCTACCGGGTGTTCCGGGAGCAGGTTCACGAAAGCCGCCTGATGCAGTGGTACCTGCGGATCTACGAACTCCTTTGGGGTCTGGCGCCACACACGCTGGCCGTCGGCCAGGTTTTGATCGAGGATGAGGGCGATGCGATTCTTGCGAGCAGAATCATCCGACGGTTTTCCGAGCACCCCCTTCAGGCTGCAGGACGGTTTGCGGCTCTCACCCTCAACAAGCTGGAATCCGATTACAGTGCGAAAACACGTTTTCATGTTTTATGGGGCGATACCCTTCGTTCGGCCGAGGGCTCCGCGATCCCCGAGGGGTTGGCCTACCAGGATCTTGACCCACAAGATGGCATGCACCCTGCCTTCGATCCGGAATTGTTCGATGAACAGGGAGAGGAGAAGCTGGCATCCAGTGGGATCGAATCCAAAGGGAAGGTCAACCGGAATCGGCGCGGGATCAACGATTATTCAACTCTGTTGCAGCGGGCGGGTATGCGGGTCACGGCCCAGGAGGTGGTGCTGAAGTATTACGCGGAACTGGCGTCCCCCCATCTCATACCCTTTCCACAAAGCCGCCAGCCCCAGTCGGCAGATCCCCAGCTGGAGGGCCTTGATCCCTGGGATGTGGGCCGTCCCCTCGATAAAATCGACTGGCTGGAAACTCTTCTTCGCGGCCCTGTGGTGATCCCCGGGGTGACAACGGTTGAAAGAATCGAAAACGAGGTGAGCGGGCAGGAGAGTGGTTTGCGGCCCCTTCTCCTCGACGTGTACATCGACAGCTCGGGCTCCATACCCAATCCCCAGACTCAATTCAGTCCCCTGTGTCTTGCAGGGGCGATTTTGTCCCTGAGTGCGCTGCGCGCAAACTCCCGGGTGCGTGTGGTCCTTTGGAGCAGTGAGCTGCAGGGGCAGGTACTCACCACCGATGGTTTTACGCGAAATGTCAAGGATATTTTCCGGGTGTTGACGAGCTATTTTGGCAGCAATACCTGGTTTCCTTTTGAATTGTTGCAAAAATCGTATCAGAGTCCCAACAACCGTCCGGGTCTGATGCCCAGCGAGAAAGTTCATCTCCTGGTGATCAGTGACGATGGGGTGGAAACCATGCTACAGGCGGCAGAAAAAACACCCGAGGGTGTCGAAAAGATCACCCGGATCCTGCAGTACGCCGGCGGCGGGGCCAGCATGGTACTCAATTTTTTCCCCTCGGTGAGGAGGTTGGAATTGGTAAAAAAATTGCGCGCGTTGGGTTGGTCCGTCAACGTCGTCAATAACTGGGAGACTGTGATCGATTTTTCCCGAGAGTTCAGCAAGCGGGTCTGGAGCCAACCATGAAAGAAATTCGCTGGCAGGAACTCGACCTCCATTTGCGCCAGATCATGCCGCCATTTACCCGAGACTCACAGGTCGGGCTCGAGGCCCTGGTCCATGAAACGCTGCTCCGACAATACGGAAGGTTTGCGGACCTGGAGGAAAAGGATTGGTCCCTCGTTCGAAGCCGTGGGCCCGAGGCCGGTTTGCTTCGGCTCCTTTTGGGTCTCCTCAATCATCCTGTTTTCACCGGGTCCCCCCTTTGGCCCAAGGCTTTTCGCACCCTGGTATCCCTCCTGCCGGACTGGTCGCGTTCGGCGCCGATTCGGCTGTTTTATCAGGATGCCGAGAGACGGGAAGAGGTGATCCGCCGGGTTCTTACCGCATTCGACTTTGAAGTCGAGGGAGAAACGATGGAAGAGGGGCGGCAACGGCTGGAGACCTTGGACTCGATTGCTCGATCGCGGGTCCTGGCCGAAACCCGGGCTGCTCAAAAGCGAGCTCTGGAAATCCGCGAGGCCCTGGCGCGGAAAGCGGCCGAGGAAGCGGCGAGCAAGTACATGCGGGAGTAGGTCATGCACGACGATATCGACTGGGAACAGCACATCAGCCGTATCCCCCGGTGGGACGACGCCTTCAAAATCAGCCTGCGGCTCCTGTGCGGGGAGCACGCACCACCATGGACCGCTCATGTGGGAGATCGGCGCACAGACGAGGACGAGTCCTTCGTGAACGATTTTGGATTGACGCTTCGGCAGCCCTGGGAGCGGGTGGACGGCGTTCCCGAACACATTCGGGCTTGGGTGCGAAAGCGCTGTCGGGATACAGCCTGGTTTCGAGAGAACCTCGTCGATAAAAACCTGAGCGATTGGGAAAACCTCCCGATGATGAGCCGTGAGGATCTTAGCCTCCGGCTGGCCAGGGTGATTCCCGAGACGGCCGATCTCTCTCGGCTGATCGTCAATCCCACGACAGGGACCACCGGCTCCCCCCTTCCATGTCCCAACCACCCCCGCGCGATAGGCTGCTACGACGCTATTTTCGAGTACGTGATGGAACTCTGGGGCATTCCCCTGCGTCTGGAACCGGGCCTGACGTTGGCGGTCCAGGTCTGTTACCAGGCCAGCACCCTGACCTATGCGACCTGTCATAGCCGGCACAAGGGAGCGGGCTTTGCCAAGGT
>CALGPJ010000002.1 GCA_937960645.1 uncultured Spirochaetia bacterium
GGCCGGTGAACAACGAGGCGAGCACCTGGGCGCACTTCACGGGGTGACGCAGGCGGTAATCGACCGAGAAGGTCTGTTGGGAAAAGGTGCGGCCGCAGTGTTTGCACTGGTAGCGCTGCACCTCCCCGTTGCGCTCGGTGGCGAAGCGGCCCTTGATGCGGAACCAGGGGGGCTCACCAGCGGCCAGGGGGAAACGGCGCTGGTGGTGGGCGCACTCCGGGTTGGGACAAAACAGGGGAACAAAGGACATGACGCGGTACCTCCGCTAGATAAGGCGGAAAAGTGCGCGTTTTGTGCGGGTTTTTACACAGGAAATGCAGGAAAAGGGGGTAAAACAGGGAAAAACCGCGGAAAATCCCGCCAAGGGTCGCCCAAGCCAGGGACAGTTGCCGAGGCACTATGAAACTCTTGGAAAAAATATTTTTATCTTTTATATTGGAATATGTTACATTTACATATTCCCAATAGCATATTTGGAGTGACGCTTGAAGTACGATATCCTCAACGTAGGCATGAACAAAAAAGAACCCCCGCGCTTGGTTTATTACGATCAAGACTTCGTCGATGTCTATGAAAAATCATGGATTTGGCTGCGCGACCAGTTTATCAAACCGGAAGATGATTCTGTCTTCAACAAACCCCTTCTTCTCCACCCGGAAACAGGGACCCTTACCCTCGAAGAGTCCCTCTACGCGTCCTTCTTTCTAGTCTACTCCAACAACATCTACCCAGCCCAGAACAACCTCGATTTTTTCTACCAAAAACAGGAGGAGGACGGTGCCATCCGGTCTTGCTACGATATCAAAACAGGTAAACCGATTTTTACTCCGGAAAACCCCCACGGGTTGGGCCCGGCACTCCTGCCCCTGGTAGAATTCAATCTCTACCATAAAATCGGCTCCAAAAAACGCCTGCGTGACGTTGTTCCTGCCCTGAAAAGGTACCTGGCCTGGATCGATTCGGTCGCCAAGGATGCCAACGGACTGTATCGCGCTCCCTTCACAGCAGGCGGTATGACGAACGGCCCCAGAACCGAGGCATCCTATCCCATCGATTTCAACACCCAAATGGCCATCAGTTTCCTTTACTTGAGCGCCATCGGCGATCTGCTCAACGACAAAGAGACTTCGTTCACCTACAAAAAGTATTATTACTCGCTCAAAAATCGGATCAACAACCAGATGTGGAGCGATGAAACCAATTTTTATCATGACCTGGATGCCAATGAAAAAATCATCCCAGTCAAGACCATCGCAGGGTTTTGGCCTCTTTTGGCGGAAATTCCAAAGGAATCGCGTTCCGAAATTTTGATTACTAAACTTCAGGACGAAAAACAATTTTACTCACCCAATCCCTTTCCCTCCGTTTCCATGGACGAACCTACCTATACCAAATATGGCGAGGGTTATTACGGCAGCGTTTTTCCCCACCTTACCTATATGGTGATTAAAGGCCTCGAAAAGTACTCCTATTACGAGCTTGCCCGCGAAGTGACCATCAAGCACCTCTATTACATCCTCGACACCCTTCACCCCGATCACAAAGTCAAGGGACTTCTTTGGAACGCCTACCTTCCGACCCGTGAAGGATCGGCACGGTGGGAAGGGCCTGATTCACAACTGCGGGCTCAACACCTTGCCTATGCCTGCGTATCCACCATTGCGCTCATGATCGAAAATGTCGTCGGCCTCCTGATCAGCCTACCCAAAAAGACCGTGGACTGGATCGTGCCGACCATCGAACTCATGGGGGTGGAAAGCCTCAGCCTCAAGCGCAACTTCATCAGTATCAACGTCGCCAAGAGCAATCGAGGATGGGAAATCCGGTTGGAATCCGAGAAACTCTATTATTTCACCGTCAACATCGTCGGCGTCAAGCGAAAAACATTACCCATCCCTTCCGGAAAATGTTCTCTACTGGTGGACAAGATTTAGGAGGGTAAATGAAAAGCGTGGCGCCGTTCATCGTGATGGGTCTCTTCGTGATAATTCAGATCCTCTATTACCTCGGCGTGTTCCGCCGTCTGAGCAATCGTTTTATCCCCATGATCTTGTTTCTTTCACTTTCTGTGGTGACAATCGTTCTCGCTTATTTGATAGGTTGAACTTCATTCCTTCATCGACATTCGAGCATGGAATGATCTTGCAATCGTCAGGCGATCGGCGTACTCGATATCACCTCCGACCGGCAAACCGGTAGCAATCCGAGTGATAGTCACCCTCATTTCCTCCATGATTTTCACGATGTACAGGGCCGTCGTGTCCCCTTCCGGTGTGGGGTTGGTCGCGATGATGATTTCCTGGATGCCCTCGTTGAGAACACGCCTCTTCAACGAATCCAGGCCCAGTTTTTCCGGCCCAATACCGTCGATGGGAGATAGAACCCCATGCATGACGTGGAAGATTCCCCGAAATTGTCCGGAGTTTTCGATCGTCATCAAATCCTGATCGTGTTCCACAACACAAATCGTTTTTCTGTCACGCGAGGGATCGCTGCAAATCGGACAAATTTCCGAGCCGCTGAAATGGCCGCAAATCTTGCACCTTTTGACCTTTTCGTGAAGCTGCATCAAGTTGGCACCCAGCTGACGGGAGAAGTCCGGGGAAGTTTTTAGCAAATGATAGACCATGCGGACAGCGCTTTTCTTTCCCAAGCCCGGAATGCGGCTGAGTTGCTCACTCAACTCCTGAATGGGGTTTTTCTCACTCATGTTTTTCTCCCAGGATGGAGGGAGGATTCACCTCCTGACCTCGAAATACATCGAGCCAGACGCGACACTGCTCCTCCCAATCGCTTAGCGGTGCCTCCTGGAGTGCCTTTCCCTCGATTTCGAGAGTTTCCAGGTCGATGTTCCGATCCTGGAACCAGGATACAAGGTAGCCGGCATGTTTTTGTAAAACATCCTTGAAGATCTCACCGGCCAATTGGACGATTAAATGCTTGCCAAGGATTTGCCAACCCGTTATTTGATTCAGGGCCAAGGCCAATCCCTCGGGCAAGTGGTTTTCTTCGAGGACTTGCTTTTTCCAATCTTCGGGTAACGGTTGTCGGATATCATTCGCGATCAGTTTTTTTTTACCGCCAGCTGGGCCAACTCTTCCTTGAATTGGGTCAGTTTCTGAAACAGCTCTTCGGTTCCCAAATAGTACGGCAGGTTACACAGCCTTACGATCGTCAGTTCGAACTCGGCACGAAGATTGACATTTTCCCGCAGGCGCTGACCTAAAGTCAGCATCGTCTCCAGAGCTATCTCCACCTGACTCTGCGTGAGTTTGGTGAATTCCTCCCGATTCAATCTTTCCTCGGAAAAACCTAAAAGGCTTTCGCGCCTGATCCCGGACCGATACAAAAGCAGGGCCCGTAAAAAATCGGTGAGATCATGAACCAATTGGGAAACACTGACCCCTTTCATCAGGATCAAATCGATCAGTTCCAGGACCTTTTGATGCCCGCCGCCGATAACCAGGGCCAAAAGCTCGCTGATCTGATCTTCACCGATCAAACCCAGTTTTTCCTGGATTTTCTTCAGAGTGATATGCCCCTCCGAAAAAGCCGCAACCTGATCGAAAAGCGTGTACGCATCGCGCATCGAACCGGTCGCTTCCTTGGCTATCCAAAAGAGAGCATCCCGATCGGCGTTGACTTTCAGTTCCTGGGCGGCGGCTTCCAGGTTTGCGGTAATTTCGTCCAGGTGTAGGAGCCGAAACGGAAACTGCTGGCAGCGGCTTCTAATGGTCGCGGGCACCTTGTGAAGTTCGGTCGTGGCAAAGATAAAAATGGCGTAGGGCGGCGGCTCTTCGATTGTTTTGAGCAAGGCGTTGAAGGCCGAGTTGGAAAGCATGTGAACTTCGTCGATGATGTAAATCTTGTACCGGGCGCTGGACGGGGCAAACAGGACCTCGTCCCGGATAACCCGCACATCGTTGACAGAGGTATTGGAGGCTCCGTCGATTTCGATGACGTCGATGGACGATCCGGCAGCGATCGAGACACACGAGGGACAGACGCCGCAGGGGGTTACCGTCGGACCCTTTTCACAATTCAGGCACTTGGCCAGGATTCGGGCAGTGCTTGTTTTGCCCACGCCGCGCGGGCCGCTGAAAAGGTAGGCGTGAGCGATGCGATTTGCCTCGATGGACTTTTGCAGAGTTGTGATGACGAACTCCTGGCCCGTCATTTCGAGAAAGTTTTTTGGCCTTCTGCGAGTCGCAGTAACTTCGTAACTCATAGAAAAAACCCCTTAGCGCTGCCGCACTGATTACGTCACACCACTTTTCTCTTACCGTTGCTACCTTCCAGTCCTGGCGGGGTTCAGAGACAGCCGGTTGCGTAGAGCCCGACAACCACTAAAGGGACGGAGAGAAGGGGATTCGAACCCCTGATACGGTTTTTGCCGTATACACGCTTTCCAAGCGTGCGCCTTAAGCCACTCGGCCATCTCTCCCTGGCAACCGTTCGATATGCCCAAGAGGATTCGAACCTCCGACCTTCAGATCCGCAATCTGATGCTCTATCCAGCTGAGCTATGGGCACAGGAACGGAGTAGGGGGGATTCGAACCCCCGGTACCCTTTAGGGGTACAACGCCTTAGCAGGGCGCCCCATTCGACCACTCTGGCACCACTCCCTATTCCTAACGGAGAAGGTGGGATTCGAACCCACGGGACCTTTCGGCCCAACGGTTTTCAAGACCGCCGCAATCGACCACTCTGCCACCTCTCCATCCAGGCTTCAAAATACTAGTGTCCTTTGGGTGTGTTGTCAAGATTTACCGGTTAGCAACTGGATCAGGCGGTTAAAATCGTCGGTGCCAAAGAAAAATAGCTCGATTTTTCCCCCCTCTTTTTGCACGTGTATCCTAACCCTGGTTCCATACTTTTCCATAAGGTCGTTTTCGATCAGGGCAATTTCCGGGTCCGGGCGCCCATCGTCTGCCGAAGATGTTTTTTTTGAACCCTTGTCGCCACGCTGGGCCTCGGCCTTTTTTTCCGCATCTCGGACGCTGAGTTTATTCCGAACCACTTCATCTGCCAACATTATTTGCTCATTGATGCTATCTAACGATAATATCGCCCTTGCGTGGCCAGCGGTAATCATTCCGTCGTTGATTTTCTTTTTGATTTCCTCAGGCAGTTTCAACAGACGAAGGGCATTGGCAATGGTCGTGCGCTGTTTCCCCACCCTTTTGGCCAGCTGTTCCTGGGTGTAACCCCGTAGCTCCATCAATTTTCTATAGGCCTCCGCTTCCTCCAGAGGGGTGAGATCGGTCCTTTGAATGTTTTCGATGAGGGCGATCTCCAGACGCTCGTCGTCGCCAAAGGCTTTGATAAATACGGGTACCTCGTCCAGTCCAATCATCTTCGCGGCCCTGTACCGACGTTCACCGGCCACAATGACGAAGCCGCCGCTTTCTTTCCGCTCAACGATGATCGGTTGAATGATTCCCTTTTCTCGAATCGATTCCGCCAGTTCTTTCATAGCTTCGGGATCGAATTCCCTGCGCGGCTGGTCGGGGTTGGGTTCAATTCTTGAGAGAGGAACCATCATCGGCTCCCCTGGATTTGTTGACGGGGCAGGATCTGCCGAAAACAGGGCCTCGAATCCCTTGCCTAATCGACTACTTGACACGTTCCACTACCTCCTTTGCCAGTAGTTCATACGCTCGGGCACCGGGTGACATAGGTTGATATGCTTTGATGGTTTTTCCAAAGGATGGTGCCTCGGCTAATGCGACATTCCTTGGTATGGCTGTTCGAAACACCTTGTCCTTGAAATAGGCCAACGCCTCATCCACCACGTTTTTTGAGAGGTGCGTCCGGTTATCTTTCATTGTCAGGATGATCCCCCCGAGTTCCAATCCGGGGTTGAGGTTTTGCTTTACCATCATGATGGTGCGCACCAGCTGACTGGTTCCCTCGATTGCAAAAAACTCGGTTTGCAACGGGATCATCACGAGGTCAGCGGCCGTCAAACCGTTTACGGTAACGAGGTCCAAGGAGGGCGGTGAATCGATAAAGATGTAATGATAGTTGTTTTTGATTTCCTGTAAGGCGTTTCTCAAGAAGAATTCCCGCTGGGGTTGTTCGGCCAATTCTACGTTGATACCCGAAAGGTTGACATTCGCCGAAATGAGATCGAGCCCTGGCTCGGCGGTTCTTTGAATCACTTCGGTTGAGGAGGCCTTTTTGAGGATCCACTCGTAGACACCGGGACGTTTTCGATCCCCGCCTACGGCAAGCGACATGTTCCCCTGCGGATCAAAATCGACCAACAAAACGTTTTTGCCCATTTCGGCAATATAGCTACCGAGATTGACTGCTGTTGTGGTTTTACCGACTCCGCCTTTTTGATTAGCAAAAATTATCGACTTCCCCATGGTCATCATTATAACGATGTAGTAACTTTTAATCATCCAACGATGCTCGATATTATTTATGTTTTTCTATTTTTTTCCGAAACTTTTACAAGAGGGATTTACCCCCGTTAGCCAGAGGTTAAACTAAGGATGAAAACATGGGATTATCTTTGACCCCCGAGATTCTGCGTCAGTTTCCCAAGGTCGAACTTCATCGCCACCTTGAGGGCTCTTACCCCTTGGACAAGCTGTATCAAATCGCCTTGAAAAACAAACTGGACAACTCGATGAGTTTCGAGGAGTTTAAAATCGATAACCAGTTTCCCAAAGACGGAGAACCGGATTTCCTCCTTTTCCTCGCAAAGTTTCGAAACCATTGGTACAAATCCCTGAGTGATATCAGCTTTCTAACCTATCACAGCGTCCTCAATCTCAAGAATGATGGAATTTTTTACATCGAATTGCGGTTTAACCCGGAGCATTTCACCGCCGCGAACAACTTTAGCCGTCTTTCCGTTGTTCGAACCATCATCGCGGCTGGAAACCGAGCTGCCAAAGAAGCTGACATTTACATCCGATATTTAATCACCTTGAATCGAGGCAAGCACGATCCCAAAGAGTTGCTGGAGATCTACAACCATGTCAAGAATTCCCACAAAAGTATCTGTGGTTTTGATCTTGCAGGCGACGAGACCAATTACCCGCCCGAAATGTTTCGTGAGGTGTTTCAACAAATTAAAGAGGATGGTTATTATCTAACCACCGTCCACGCCGGAGAGGTGTCGCCCCCTACCCAAATTTGGGAAGCGATCAACAATTTACACGCTTCCCGAATCGGCCACGGGACCTCTTCCATATTGGATAGCGATCTTCAAAAAACATTGATTGCCCGCAATGTTTTACTAGAACAGTGTTTGACTTCCAATTACCAAACGGGCTCCTGGCGAGATACTTCGTCGCATCCTTTTGGTCGGCTTTATAGAATGGGCGTGCCTGTCGCCTTGGGGTCCGACGATCCCAGCATCCAGGACGCCGATCTTACCGACGACTATTACCTCGCCGCCAAATATTTCAACTTCAACATCGATGATTTTGTTCAAATGAACCTGAACGCCTTGAAAGCTGCCTTTATCAAACCCGGTCAAAAAAGGTATTTGAAAATTCGATACTTAAAAGCCGTCTCAGAGTTCAAAAACCGTTTCAATATCACCTGATGGTGTTTCACGTGAAACAATCTTGCTTCAATAATTTGATCATCCTACTCACTGATCGCTGAAGAGTTCGCCCTGAATCGCGAATTCTTCCTTAACTGATTTGGCAATACCGGAAACCCGGTCGTCGGGATCAATGGAAATAACGCGAACACCCCGAGCCGTTCTACCCTGTTCCGCGATGTTTTCGATCGCACACTTGATGCTCTTACCATTTTCGGTGATGCACATGATATCGAATTCCTGACTGACGGGAAGGGCGCCCGACAGAAAACCCGTTTTTTCATCCGGTTTATAACAAACGACTCCCTGGGTTCCCCTGCCATGAGGATTGAATTCATCCGGGTCCAAACGTTTACCCAAACCACGCTCCGAAATCAAAAGCAATTGTTCGTGCGGCTTGACCGGCAGGGCGCAGAGCAATTCGTCGTCATCCGACTTGAACGAGATACCTCGAACCCCCATCACGTTCTTTCCTGTGGGGCGCACACGAGATTCATTGAACTTTAGACAATAACCATTCCTGGTAATGAGCATGAGATCATCGTTGCCGGATGTGATATATGCCGATACCAGGAAATCTCCCTCCTTGAGACTGACGACATTGATACCGCGAACATGACTGTATTCAAATTTGTCCGCACTCATTCGGAAAATAAGACCCGATTTTGAGGCCATTACCATGTAAGAGTTTTCATCGAAAGAACTCAGACTGACCACCGTTGTCATGTGCTCGTCCTGATCCAGGGAGAGCAAGCCGGCCAGGTGCTTACCCTTCGATGTCCGAGTTCCGGCCGGCACCGTGTAGGTTTTGATGCTATGGGCGCGCCCCTTATTGGTGATAAAAAGAAGATAATCGTGGGTATTACAAATGAAGATGTTTTCAAGAAAATCTTCATCTTTCAAGTTCGCTGTGAAAACCCCCTTCCCTCCTCGCCCCTGGGCCTTGTACTCGGAAATGGATACCCGTTTGATATACCCCTGGCGAGAAATCGTGACGACAACATCTTCTTTTTGGATGAAATCCTGTTCGTCCTGGTTGAGAACCCTCTCGTCGGAAACCTCCGTCCTTCTGTCGTCATGAAACGAATCCTTAATTTTAAGCGTTTCATCACGGATAACCCCATCAATTTTATGCGGGTTGGCCAAAAGATCCTTGAGGTATTCGATTAAGGCCCTGACTTCCTGCAATTCTTCGATGATTTTTTGGGTCTCAAGGGATGTTAGCTTTTGGAGCCGCATATCAAGAATGGCCTGACTTTGGATGCTGCTAAGTTGGAAGCGGGATTCGAGCCGCACCTTCGCTTCCGGAATGTTGCTCGACTCTTTGATGGTTTTGATGACCTCATCGATGTTATCCAAGGCGATTTTCAAGCCTTCCAGGATATGTGCGCGCTCCTCCGCTTTTCGAAGTTCAAACTTGCTGCGGCGCGTCACGACATCTCGGCGGTGCTCGATGAACGCAAGAATAAGCTCCTTGAGGTTCAATACCTTGGGGCGGCCTTTCACAAGGGCTAAGTTGTTGATGTTGAAGTTCGTGCGGAGATTGGTCAGGGTGAACAGGGAGTTCAGGACGACGTTGTGATCGAATCCCTTTTTGATCTCGACGACGATGCGAATCCCCTCCCGGTCGCTTTCATCGCGCAAATCGGAAATTCCCTCGATTCTCTTATCCCTGACCAATTCCGCAATCTTGGCGATAGTCTCGGCCTTGTTGACCATGTAGGGAATTTCAGTAAATACGAGGGACACTTTGCCGGAAGATGACTCCTCGATTTCATAGCGACTTCTAACGGAAATGGCACCCTTGCCCGTCCTGGCAGCCAAGGCATATCCTGCCTTGTTCTGAATAATCCCACCGGTGGGAAAATCCGGGCCCTGGATATACTCCAACAACTCGTCGATGGTAATATCTGGGTTTTGGATGGTGGCAACGATACCGTCGCAAACCTCGGCCAGGTTATGGGGCGCCATCATCGTGGCCATGCCGACAGCAATACCGGAAGCGCCATTCACGAGCAGATACGGCAGCGCTGCGGGCAAGACCAGTGGTTCTTTCAAACTGTCGTCGTAGTTAGGTCCAAAATCGACGGTCTCCTTGTCGATGTCGTTGATCATCAAATCGGCGATTTTGGCGAGTTTGGCCTCGGTATAACGCATGGCTGCCGGAGGATCGCCGTCCAGGCTGCCGAAGTTTCCCTGCCCTTTCACAACCGGGTAACGGAGACTGAAATCCTGCGCCAAACGGACAAGGGCATCGTAAATGCTTTGATCGCCATGCGGATGATATTTACCGAGGACATCCCCGACGATACGACCACATTTCTTGAACGGGCGATCGCTGCGAAGCCCCATTTCCTCCATCGCATACAAAATACGGCGATGAACAGGCTTGAGACCGTCCCGTACATCGGGAAGAGCGCGGGAAACAATCACGCTCATGGCGTAATTCAAATAACTTTTTTGTACTTCGTCCTCGATTTCTACAAGGATGGTTTTTCCTGTCAATTCAGCCATTTTTCAGATACCCTCTTTTCAAACGTCCAGGTTATGTACTTTCAGTGCGTTTTTTTCGATAAATTCGCGTCGTGGACCCACTTCTTCGCTCAACAAGGTCGTGATGATGGTGTCGGCCTCCACCACGTCTTCGAGTCGAATTTGAATGATGTTCCGGGTCTGTGGATTCATCGTGGTTTCCCACAATTGCTCCGGGTTCATTTCCCCCAACCCCTTGTAGCGCTGAATGGTCACCTTGCCCTCGGGAGCATCCCACTTTTTGAGAATGGTATCGCGCTCTTCATCGTTGTAGGCGTATTCGACAAGTTTTTGATACGACAGCTTATAGAGCGGCGGCATCGCGATGTAAACATGACCGCGCTCGAGAAGCTCTCTCATATAGTGGAAAAAGAACGTTAACAACAGCGTTCGGATATGAGACCCGTCGACATCGGCATCGGCCATGATAATGACGCGATGGTATCTCAGTTTGGATATGTCGAAACTTTTACCGACACCACAGCCCAATGTTAAAATGACAGGCAGCAGCTTGTCGTTTGCCAGGACCTTATCTTCCCGGGTTTTCATGACGTTGAGCATCTTTCCCCACAACGGCAAAATTGCCTGAAACGCTCGATCACGCCCCATCTTGGCGCTACCCCCCGCGGAGTCCCCTTCGACAATATAAACCTCACACTTCGAAGGGTCTTTCTCCTGGCAATCAGCCAATTTGCCCGGTAAGCCATTGCTCTCGAATGCCGTCTTGCGCCGTGCCTGTTCTCTGGCGTTACGAGCAGCAATTCGAGCTTTAGAGGCCATCAGGACCTTTTGGACAATGGATTCAGCCTCTTTGGGATTCTTTTCAAAATATTCGCTGGTCTTCTCGAAAACGAAAGATTCGACGATACCTTTGACCTCAGAATTCCCCAACTTTGCCTTGGTCTGCCCCTCAAATTGTGGTTCCGGGATTTTGACAGAAACGACGGCCGTCAGCCCTTCGCGGATGTCTTCCCCCGTTAGCGGTTCCAGATACAGTTTTTTGTATCGCGGGTCTTTGGCCAGATCATTAATGGTCCGTGTCAAACCGCCGCGCCAGCCGGTAAGATGAGAACCGCCCTCACGGGTGTTGATGTTGTTGACGAAACTGAACACATTTTCCTGATAAGAATCGTTCCACTGCATCGCGATTTGAATATCCACATGGTCACGATTTCCCTCGAGATAAATCACATTTTTATGGATGGGTGTTTTTGATTTATTCAGAAAATCAACAAAACTTATCAAACCGCCTTCAAAAAAGAAATCATGCCGCTTTTCCTCACCGTGACGAAAATCTTCAAGGATAATCTTGATCCCGCGGTTGAGAAAAGCCAATTCTCGCAATCGGGAACTGAGAACATCGAAGCTAAACTCCACCGTCTCGAATACTTCTTTATCGGGTTTGAACCGGACGGTGGTTCCACGCGATTCGGTGCTCCCGATTTCTTTGACGGGATGCTCTGGATCACCACGAAGGTATCGCTGATAATAAACACGATTATTCCGATTGACGGTAACTTCCAACCATTCGGATAGAGCGTTGACAACACTGACACCGACTCCGTGCAGTCCTCCCGATACCTTGTACGTGTTTTTATCGAACTTTCCCCCCGCGTGCAGCCGCGTCATCACTAGTTCCAAAGCGGAAATACCCTCTTCCTGATGCATTTCAACGGGGATACCCCGCCCGTTGTCTTCCACGCGGATAACATTGCCTTCCTCGATAACGACGTGCACCGTGGTACAATAACCGGCAAGGGCCTCATCGATACTGTTATCGACGACCTCATAAACAAGATGATGGAGGCCTTCGGGACCAGTCGAACCGATGTACATACCCGGTCGCTTTCGGACAGCCTCTAAACCTTTTAAAACCTGAATATTTTCCGCAGAATAATCCTGACTCATTTTCTTGCCTTCTCGATTTTTGTTGATTATATCCCTTCCTTAGGTCAGTGTAAAGGAAAATTTATTGTGGACAATCTGTGGAAATAATGAAAAATATGTGCAATCTCTGTGGAAAAGTCGGGTTCCGGTTATTCTTTTGGATTTTTTTTTCTACTTTAAAAGCTCAATTTATTATGTCTGTATTGCTTAAATAATTATTTGATTATTAAATAACGACTTATTTAAGATGTTTTGAATTTTTCGGTCAAAAGGCCGTTTTACCCCCTTGAAAACCCTATTTTCCTGGTTTAAGATAAAAATCGTTCTCTGCGGTCGTTTCTGTGGAAATATTGTGGAATTATGGGGGGCAACTTGGATCTGAGACCCTTTCTGGACGAATCAAAGAAAATTGTCGTTTCCAACGAAGAAAAAAAGGCCGAAGCGGAATTCTACCTGAACGGTGTGGAGTACGTTCGGGTCGAAGGGGAAAACTTTGTCGTCTCCGTCCCAAGTACCCTGTTTCGTGACCAGCTTCAAAAATATCTTTTATCCAAGCTCGAAAACTCACTGAAGCTCCTGACAGGGCAGGATTTTAAGATCATCGTCGAAGTTTCTACCTCTTTTCAGGCCCCGCCATCTGCAAACATCGGTGAAACCATCGAAACGCGGACGCAACAGAACCCGATACACCCTATCCAAATCAATCTAAACAAGGATCGATCCGCAACAGGCCTCAACCCCGCGATGACCTTTGAAAACTTTATTGTCGGGGAAGAAAACCTTCTTGCATACAACACGGCAGTAGCCATTTCCAAGAATCCGGGGAACGATTACAACCCTCTTTTTCTCTACGGTAGCGTCGGTCTTGGGAAGACACATCTAATGCATGCCATCGGTAATGCGATCCTGCAAAACAATCCCGGTATCAACATCCGGTGCATTCCCAGCGAAACCTTCGTGAGTGAATTCGTTAGCCACGTCTTAAACAATTCCGCAAAGACCAATGCCATGAAAAAGTTCAAAGAGCAATACCGTAAATTGGACGTCCTCCTCCTGGACGACATCTATGACCTTCAAGGCAAGGAAGAAAGCCAGGAGGAACTTTTTCATACTTTCAACGAACTTTATGATCACAAAAAACAGATCGTCTTTACTTGCGACAGGCCGCCTAGAGAGCTCAAAAAATTCAACGAACGTCTCATCAGTCGATTCGTTCGCGGGTCGATTCGTGATTTAAAAGTGCCCAGCTGGGAGACACGGTGTGCCATCATCAAGAAAAAAATCGAATTGCTCCACCTGAACTTGAGCGATGAAATCATCAAACACGTTGCGACTCAGATCAACAGCAATGTCCGTGACCTCGAATCTGCGCTGACGAACATAAGATCCTATGCCGACCTGATCAACGAAGACATCACCATGGAAGTGGTCCAAAAGGCAATTCTGCCCATCACCAACTCGACAGGATACGGAAGTATCTCGATCGATACCATTCAACGTGTCATTGCTTCTTACTTTAACATCACTTCCAAAGAACTTAAAGATAAGAGAAAAACCAAAAATATCGCTTTGGCACGGCAAGTTGCAATGTACATTGCCAGGGAAATGACCGAAAAATCGACGACCGACATCGGTTTGGAGTTTGGTGGCAGGGACCATACCACCGTGATGCATGCGCTCAACAAGATCGAGAACCTCATCAAAACCGATCCCAAGATGGATTCTGTAATCCAAAACCTCATCAATCTATGTCGGGAACAGCATCAATTCAGCTCATGACGAAAGTAGGAGAACATGTTATATTCCTGTGGAGTAAATGAGTACATGTCAGGCGATCGTAAAAAGGTGGAAAACCATGGTTTTTATCCACAAGGCTTCATGGCAGCTAAATCGTTGTCTATGAACAACTTGCTGAGTTATCCACTTTTTAACAGCCCCTATAACAACTACTGTAATTTTATTTATAAAGATTTAAGGAGTGTGCAATGAAATTTCAATGCGATAAATCGCTCTTGCTCAAAGAATTGACGATCGCTCAGGAAATCGTCTCTAACCGGTCAACCATATCCATCCTGAGCAATATTCTCCTGAACATCGATAACGGGAAATTGGTTTTGAGAGCTACCGACACAAAAACCGCTTTTGAATCCGTCATCCCTGTCAGCGCCGATGCGCCCGGTACTATCACCGTGAACAGTGAAAAGTTTATCGGTGCCCTCAAAAACCTTCCCGAAGGCCTGGTTTATTTTGACCTCCAATCGGATGGTCGATTTCAGATCAAGTCCGAAAAGCGAAACATCAACTATCAATTACGCACCATGGGTTCGGAAAACTATCCTTGGATTCAGTGGGAGACCGACGGCACGCGATTCGACATCGGCCAGGTCGATCTTTTGGAGATGATCAATCAAACGATATTTTCCGTCAGCGATGATGATTCCAGATTCCTGATGACAGGTGTCTTTTTCGATTATCAGGATAACGTACTGAAACTTGTTGCCACCGATGGTCGACGATTGGGTTTTGCGCGGCACGAGATCTCGATCGGCAACCCGTTTTCGGTGATCGTTCCTACCAAGCCACTCAATATGATTCGAAAGCTTGCCTCCGGACAGGGTTTGATCGAAGTGATGATTTGTGAAAAGAGTATCGTTTTTTCTTTGGATAATCAAAAAATCTATTCGAATTTCATCGATGGTCAGTACCCGAACTATCAACGAGTAATTCCCGAGAGCCAGGCCTATACAGTCAAGATCAAACGCGATGATTTTTCTGACGCGATCAGAAGGGTAAGCTTGATGGCGGACCAAAAGTCAAAACGCATTCTTATGACTTTTACTAGCGATACAGCGGTGATCAGCTCCGATGAAGGCGAACTGGGCATGGCCAAAGAAGAAATTCCGATAGAGTTCGATGGCCCACAGAGCATGATTGCCATGAATTACCAATACCTTTTGGATCCTTTGCGGGTGTTTCCGGATTCCGATCTTTATTTCTTGTTTACGGATACCAAGAGGGCGGTCACCCTTCGGCCCTCGCTGGAAAGGAATTTCTTTCATATCATCATGCCGATGCAGCTTGCCGACTGATGCCCCTGAAGTGGGCCTCCTTTTTTCAATATCGAAACCTGACCAGCCAGGAATTGGATACCTCGGCCAGTCAGGTTTTCTTTGTGGGCGAAAACGGTCAGGGAAAGACAAATCTTCTGGAGGCTATCTATCTCCTACATGTCGGTTCCAGCTTTCGAACCCGCACAGACCAGCAGCTCTCCCGTTTGGGGACGAACGAATGGTCCGTTCAGGGAGAAATTGAGACCGATGGCGAGACAAAGCGAATACTCACGAAGTTCCAGGGCGGTAAAAAAACAATCAGTATCGATGAAAAACCTGTAACCGACAGAAGGGAACTTGTGACATTGGAAACAATCGTTTTGTTCAGTCATGACGATTTTTTGTTGATCACCGAATCACATGAACAGCGCCGACGTTTTTTTGACCAAACTTTCATTCAAATATCCGACGGATATTTGACCTCCTGGAAAAGGTATCAAAATTTGCTGGGTCAAAGGAATGCGTTACTGAAACAGAAATCTGATGAATCATTGCTCGATGTGATCGAACAGCAGATGGATATTGCGGCCAAAACCCTGTTGGAATATCGAATGCAGTGGCTCGACACTTTCGGATCGATTTTTACCGAAACTTTTGACTCGATAAGTAACGAGAAGACCGGTATCCATCTGGAATATCGGCCCAGTATTCCCGATGGAAATTTCCAGAGAATATGGAAAAATTACAGGCTTCTCGATCAGGAAAAAGGGCACACACAATATGGACCACACCGTGACCGGTGGTATGTACGATGGAAAAACCAGGATTTCAAGATTTCCGCGTCAACAGGGCAGGTAAGGCTGGCTTCTTTGAGTTTCAAGGTTGCCCAGGCTCTTTTCCTGAAAGAGAGGGTAAGCCGGCCCATGGTTTTTCTTCTGGACGATGTTCTTTTAGAACTCGATCGAGAGAAACGACGCCGGCTGATGGCGTATCTTCCGGGATATAACCAGGTCTTTTATACGTTCTTGCCCGGAGATGAGTGCTTTGTCTTGGGTGAGGAGCGCCTGGTTTACAAAATTAAGGAGGGAACGTGGATAAAGACGACAATCTAAAGCGTTTAGGCGATTTTCTCAGCCAATTGTTTCCCTCACAGTCCGAAGAAATCCAAAAATGGGTTCCCCTACATTCGCGCTGGCATCAAATCGTCGGGGAAGGATTGGATTGTCACAGTCGTGCTCGGGAAGTGATCCGCGGGATGCTCCTCGTCGATGTGGATCACCCCGCCTGGATGAATCTTTTCCAAATGAGGCAGGAAATCATCCTACAAAAGCTGCAAAAGGGGTTCCCTAGCTTGAATATCAAATCCCTTCGCCTGCGTTTGGTGAGTGATCTCCGCCAACCCACTGTGGAACCCTCTGTGGAGGAAGCCCCTTCACCACGCAGCGCCGAAACATCCACGCCGGACGATTTGAAGGATGCCCTGGACTCTCTGTTCAAAACCATCGACAAATCCAAGTGATGTTCTGATCGGTTGACAGAGCGGGGAGTGGTTGTTAAACTCTTCCCACAATTGATCAAAGGAGGTGGGCCGTGAAGCGAACCTACCAGCCGAGTCGGGTAAAGCGCAATCGAAAATTCGGTTTCAGGGCCCGAATGGAAACTGCTGACGGCAGGAAAGTCCTTTCCCGACGACGCAAGAAAGGCCGGAAAAAACTGACTGTATCCGATGAGAAGAAGCCTTACTAAGGATGAGAGACTTCGGAAAAAGAAAGATTTTGAAAGGCTTTACTCTTCTCCCCACCGCTATCAAACGGCGGGGATGAAGCTTTTTTATTTACCGTGTGACCGGATTGTATTTGGCGTCAGTTTAGGACGCAAATTCAGGACAGCTGTTTCGAGAAACCGTCAAAAGCGATGGGTTCGTGAGATTTTCAGAAATTGGAAATTCGAAGAACCTATCAAGGGAGAGTTCCTTTTCGTGCCTTTGCCCGGAAATTATGGATTTATCGATCGAAAAACTCAATTTTTTGAATTGATCGGTAAGCTCAAAAAAGATGTGAGAAAATGAAAAAGTTTCTGATAGGACTCGTCTCCGCATATCAAAAACACGTCAGCCCTTTTTTCCCAAAAACTTGCCGATATAAGCCGACGTGTTCCCATTATGCTATCGAGAGTATCCGATCCCATGGTGCCTTTTTGGGAACTTATTATGCGATTACAAGGATTTTGAGGTGTCATCAGTTGCATCCCGGCGGATGGGACCCTGTCAAGGAGTAAAATATGAACCGTAACACGATTTTGGCCATTGTCCTCTCGGTGCTTGTCATCATTGGTTTTTCGATTTTGAATTCCATTCTCTTTCCCCCAAAACCGAAGGAAAATGCAACATGGAATAGGACGGAAAGTCCATCGACGGAAAGAACCCCAGAATCTGTGATGCCAACAAGTCCGCAACAATCAGCGAGAGATGCAACAGGACAAAATATCTCCACCATCCAGCCGGTGAGCGAAGTATTCCCGGAAAAAACGGTGACCTTGAAAAATGAATTGGTCGAGGCCGATTTTTCAACGCGTGGGGCTCGATTGATCTCCTTTCGGTTGTTGAACCATCTCGATAAGGGTGAACCTGTGGATATGGTGAACCTGGATTTCGGCGGCAGGGGTTCGTTCGAACTGGCCTGGGGAGATTTGCAGGCTCCTGTCATCGATGAAGTTTTCCAATTGATGGAATCCACGTCGGATAACCTGGCGTTTGCGATGACATACACGGATTTGAACGGCAAGCCTTTCAAACTCATTAAGCGATATAAACTGTTCAGCGGCGAATACATGCTGCAGGTCGAGGTAATCATTCAATCTCTGGAAGGAAATGTCCCTGTGATCCCGGGACAAGAAAAGGGATTGACCCTGATTCTCGGCCCCCAGATGGGTCCAAAGTTCGACGTCCTCGACAACCAGAAAGAGTTCCGTCGTTATTACGCTTTTGCCAACGAGAATCTCGAGGAAATCAAAATCAATCAGGCTGTTGAAACGCGCACGACACCCCTGGTCTGGGCGGGTATTGCAGGTAAATACTTTGCCCTCGCCGGCATTCCCGGAACACCCGGTCTGAGCACGGTTTGGTCCAACAAGCCGATGGAAGGATTGGCGAACCCGTCGATTCTCGGTTTTTCTTCGGGTAGACCGATGACACCGCTCTCCAATTATATCGTCAAGGTCTATATGGGCCCCAAACAGCAGCAGGTCCTGGAAAAATACGGCAGTCTGCAATTGACTCGCATCATCGATCGCAATACCTGGCTGGGGTGGCTGGAAGACATCATGAAGGCTGGTCTGAACCTGTCGTATTTAGTGATTCCCAATTACGGAATAGGAATCATCATCATCACCATTCTTCTGAGGTTGATTCTGCTTCCCCTGACCATTTCCAGTCAAAAATCGATGGCCGCGATGGCCTCCCTTCAGCCCAAGGTTCAGGCCATTCAGGAAAAGTATAAAAACGACACGGCGAAATTGAACGAGGAAATCGCCAAACTCTATCAAAAAGAGAGGATCAATCCGCTGGGGGGCTGTCTGCCGATGTTGCTACAATTACCCCTGTTTTTTGCATTCTACGGATTGCTCAGTTCCCACTTCGATTTGCGTGGCGCCATGTTCATCCCTGGTTGGATCGAGGATCTTTCTCTCCCGGATACGATTCTTTCATTCGGAGGCTGGAGGGTGCCTATATTGAACTGGACCGATCTTCGGCTGTTGCCGATCATCATGCTTTTATCTCAATTTTTCATGTCCTGGGTGACACCTGGTCAGGGGACCTCCGGCATGCAGGGAAAAATCTTTCAGATTGGCTTGCCTGTGTTCTTTTTCTTTATTCTTTACGAGTTCCCCTCAGGCCTCGTTTTGTACTGGACCGTGACCAACATCATCAGCGCAGCCAGCCAGTACTACTTCAACACCCACTTGAAGAAAAAGCCGGCCAACTAAAAGGCCAAGGAGGTTGTATGATCCGTGAATTTGAAGGTGCCACCGAAGAGGAGGCTATCCAAAAGGCAATACAGGAACTGGGACTGGACAAGGAGGACCTCGAGGTTGAATTTTTGGGTAGGGAGAAGGGGGGATTTTTCAAAAAAGGACCCGTCAAAATCCGAATCCATGTCGACGATGAGCCCGTGGTCGACGAAGTGCCCACCGACAGGGGTGAGGCCTTCTCGCCGGATAAGGATTTTTTGGAGAAAGTGACAAACTTTTTGGTCCAACTGCTCACCAGGTGCGGTATCGACGCCAGGGTAAGCAATCTCACCGCCGAAGCGGGAAAAATCGTTTTCGATGTAGCGACAAACGACACGAACCTTTTCATCGGAAAAAAGGGCCGAAACCTCGACGCCTTTCAATTTCTTTGCAATGTCTATGCCAATAAGCTGCTGGGAGACGGTAAGTACGTCAAAATTGTTCTGGACAGTGAGAATTACCGCAGTCGACGGGAGGACACCCTGATCCGTCTTGCACTGAAAGCGGCTCAGATGGCACGAAGGACCCGAAAAAGCCAGCTTCTCGAACCGATGAACCCCTTCGAAAGGCGCCTGATCCATACCGCACTCAGCGAAATCGAAGGCATCCATACCGAAAGCGAGGGGGAAGGAACGATCAAACAGATTCGGGTCATTTACACGGGGGAGGCCAAGTGAAACACCCCTTACGGAGTCAAACCACCCTGGCCGGTCGGACCATGGCCGGGGCCAGGGCCCTCTGGCGTGCCAACGGCATGAAGAAGGAACACATGGGGCGGCCCGTCATCGCCATCGCGAACTCGTTCACTCAATTCGTTCCGGGTCATGTGCACCTGAAGGATTTCGGTCAAAGGGCCAAGAAAGTCATCGAGGAAAGGGGCTGTTTTGCCGCGGAGTTCAACACTATCGCCATCGACGATGGAATCGCCATGGGTCATGGCGGAATGCTTTACAGTCTCCCCAGCCGCGACCTGATCGCCGATTCGGTGGAATACATGGTGAATGCCCATCAGGCAGATGCACTTTTGTGCATCTCGAATTGCGACAAGATCACCCCGGGAATGTTGATGGCCGCCATGCGGCTGAACATCCCTACGATCTTCGTGAGCGGCGGCCCCATGGAAGCGGGAAAGTTTGGGGGCAAGAAGGTGGACCTCATCGACGCCATGGTGATGGGAGCCGACGATTCGGTGAGCGATGAGGATCTGAGCGCCATCGAGGAGCTGGCCTGTCCGACCTGTGGTTCGTGCAGCGGCATGTTTACTGCAAACAGCATGAACTGCCTGAACGAGGCCCTCGGACTGGCCTTGCCGGGAAACGGGACCCTGGTGGCCACTCATAAAAAAAGGCTCGAGTTGTTGGATCAGGCCGCTGAGCGGCTGGTGGACATGGCGTTTGCCTACTATCGGGATGGGGACGACTCGGTTTTACCGCGATCCATCGCTACCATCAAAGCCTTCGAGAATGCCATGGCCCTGGATGTGGCCATGGGGGGGAGCACCAACACCGTGCTGCACATCCTGGCCATCGCCCACGAGGCCGGGGTGCCGTTCTGCATGTCCGACATCGATAAAATCAGCCGAAGAGTTCCCTGCGTTTGCAAGGTAGCGCCCAGCTCTCATTACCACATCGAGGACGTCCATCGCGCCGGAGGCATACTGGGTATCCTGGAGCAGCTGGCCCAAAAGGGACTGGTCGATACCTCGGTAAAAAGGGCCGACGGCCTGACCTTGGGGCAGGCCATCGAAAGGTACAGCCTGGAAAAATCCAGTGAAGCGGCGCGCAATCTTTTCGCGGCCCGGACGGGCGGGGTCTTTTCGATCCAGGCGGGATCGCAGGAGAATCTTGCCCAGGACTTCGATTTGGATCGGGAAAAGGGATGTATTCGTTCGATCGAGCATGCCTATTACCAGGACGGCGGACTGGCGGTTCTTTTTGGGAACATTGCCGAGAACGGCTGCATCGTCAAGACCGCCGGCGTCGATGAATCCCTGTTCCATTTCGAAGGTAGGATCCGCGTGTTTGAAAGCCAGGAGGAATCGGTGGAAGCGATTTTGTCCGATAAAATCCAGCCTGGTGATGTGGTGCTGATTCGCTACGAGGGACCCAGGGGAGGGCCGGGTATGCAGGAGATGCTCTACCCTACCAGCTACCTGAAATCCAAAAAGCTCGGGAAGGTCTGCGCCCTCCTCACCGACGGGCGATTTTCAGGAGGAACATCGGGGTTGAGCATCGGACATGTGTCTCCGGAGGCGGCCGCCGGCGGTCTTATAGCCCTGGCCAGAGAGGGGGATCGGTTGATCATCGACATCGGCCAACGCAGGATCCACCTGGACGTGAGCGAGGAAGAACTCGAACGCCGACGCCGCGAGGAGGAAGCTCGGGGCGAGGCGGCCTTTACCCCCAGAAACCGGCAGCGTTCGGTATCCCAGGCGCTCAAAATCTACGCGGCCCATGCCCTAAGCGCCGACGTGGGGGCCGTCCGTCGGGTTTAGCTCCGATGACGACTCGTCTTTTCCTCACTGGTACCCAGGTTTGGCGCCGTGAAGACTTTTATATATGTCGCACAAGCGGGATGGTGACGAAGTACGGCATGGTGGGCAGCTTTCATGACATCCCAGAGTAGGTCCTCGGGTCCTTCCACCACGGTTTCAAAGGGTCCAACCGTAACCGTCAAACCGGGTTTTTTCAGTTCGGCGATGGCACAGTCCACCAGGGAGTAGAGTTCTTCTTTGGACAGGGTACCTAACGGTAGTACTTGAATGGCGATGGCGGTGGGCATGTGCTATCATGAAAAGAAATCGTGGAAAATTTCAAGTCATATCTGAACGATTTCGTGAATGCGGGCCTCGTGAGCTGGGAGGAGTTGACCCGGGCCTATCGGCAAGCCTGCCGGGAATGTCATCCCGATTTGGGCGGAACGCACGAGGCGTTTTTGAGGGTCCAGCACGACTACCGTCAGGCCCTTCAGGTCATCGAGTACCGGCAAAAGCAGAAAAGCACCGATTCGAGCGAAGTCTTCGACCTGACGAAGCTCTTTCAGGAAGCCTCCTACCCCCCGGCGAGCGATCTTCGCAGCAAATTTTATTTCGTGTTCGATCTCTACTACCGTTTTTCTCTGTACGATCTCACCGTGAGCTCGGCGACCAGTCTGGACAGCCGAAATGGGCGCCTGTTGAAGACGTTGCTTTCCCTGGGGGCTGAGTACGATCCGGAATTTGGGACACGATTTGTCGACTTTCACGAAAACCGGCTCCTGAACTTTTCCAGCACGCCTCAGGCCCGGACCTGGTCGGGATGCAAGCAGGATTTTTGGACGGGGTGGCAATACTTTTTTCGATACCAGGCCGCCGGCCGCCCGGCCAGCAAGCGCGTTGCTTTAAGCTACTGGGAAGGACTCCTGTTCCGATTGGAAAGGGCGAAAATCGACAGAACACCTTTAGAATCGATCACGATTTGGTTTCTTTACGAAATTGATAAAGACCCAGTGATTTTCGATTTCTAACAAAAATCTAAAACAATTCTAACATTAAGGGTCAATGATATTACCATGTCTCAGTTACTTAGAAGGATACAAAACGTCCTTTTGTGGTCTTTTGTGGTCTTGGTCGGGTGTCAGAATCCAGCAGCGGAATTTTACTCCAAAGACGTTTCTGCCGGTTCGTTCACCATCAGCGGATCCACGACTCCGACGACCAGCGGTTTGACGGTTCGGGCTCTGGGTCCGAAAACGGCTGCCGTCGTTACCGATGGCAGTGGTAACTACTCGTTCAGCGACATGCCTGCTGGGGAGTATCGGATTGTCGTGGATGATCCGGCCAGGTTCGGCGTACCCGCCTGGGGGGATTCCCGAGTGTACCTGACCGGTAACGTCTCGGGGCGCAATTTCCGTGTCTTTTTGAACACCGCGGTCGATGCCACGTTTAATGGAAAGTTTCTCCTGATCCACGAAATCCAGGGGAAAACGCATTTCTCCCCCTACCGAAACCAGGAGGTGCGCTGGGTCCCGGGTATCGTGACCGGTAAGCGGCAATTCGGAACCACGGACACCGTGCTGGAGCTGTACATCCAAAACCCCTGGCCGGATCGGGACGAACGGACCAGCGAGGGCCTGTACATCAACACTACTCAGGACTCTCCGGTCAACGTGGGCTATTTTATCGTGATCAAGAAGGGAACGGTGGTCGAAAGCCGGCTCAACTACCCCTCGGGAAGTTCTTATTCAGAAAACATGACGCGGACCCAGATCTCGATCCCTTTCACGGATATTGTAGTGGTCGGAACGGGATTCAACCTGCCCGATCCCATCCTGATCGGTGCTGGTGGGCGCATGCCCCCCTACAAGAGCTTTCAATCCGATAACGAGAGCAGCGTATTAAAACCTGACCATGACATGCTGGATTTCATGGAGAGCCTCGAGCACATGCGGGTGACGGTCCAGGAGCCCCTGACGGCCGGCCATACGGATGAGTACAACGTCACCCCCATCGTGACGGACCGCGGCAGATTTATTCGTAATCGCACTTATGATGGACTGCCCCTCCTGAAGCCCAACGATGCCAATCCGGAGATTCTCTTTTTGGGTAATAACCTCGGGTTTACCAGCTCCTTCCAGCGCGGAACCCAGTTTCTGGGCAACGTGACGGGCATCGTCGATTACAGCTTCCGTCAATACAAGATTTATCCCACCGAACCCTACCCGGACATTCAAGAAACTTTAAGAGAGCACGTGGCCACCCTGGGACCCATCGCCGGCGGTCTGACGGTGGCGAGCTTCAATGTGGAAAACCTTGCGCCCAACACCGCTCCCAACGGCGACGGGGCGCGGATCCAGGCTCTGGCGAGGCTAATCGGCAACAACCTTCGTTTTCCGGATATTCTTGCTCTGGTCGAGATCCAGGACAACTCGGGGCACCTGAACGATGGTACCGTGGATGCCAATGTAACCCTGAACCAGTTGAAGACCGCCATCAACAACTATGGCAACGACACCAATCGATACGACTACGACTGGCGTCAGATCAATCCCATTCACAATCAGGAGGGCGGTGAGCCGGGCGGCAACATTCGGCTGGCCTTCATGTTCAACAAGCGGCGGGTGACCTTCGTGGACCGACAGCCGTCTCCCGTCACCGATCCTCTTTTTGCTCAGGAAGTGAGCTCCACCCGCAAGGTACTTCCTGTTCGTATTGGGTCAGACTGGGTGCTTTCCCATAGTCCGGGTCGCATCGACCCAGCCAATGCCAACTGGGCGAGCACGCGGCGGCCGTTGGTGGGCGAATTTCTTATCCAGGGACATCGGCTATTTTTGATTGCGAACCACTGGTCGGCAAAAGGGGGTGACAATCCTTTGCAGGGGAATATTCAACCCCCGGTGCTGAACAGTGAGCCCAAGCGAATCGAGCAAGCCAGGATCGTGGCGCAATGGATTCGGGATTTCTTGAGTAAAGATCCTAATGCGAACATCATTGCCCTGGGGGATTTTAACGACTTTTATTGGAGCAACCCGTTGAAGGAATTGGAGTCTGCGGGAATGTACAACCTGGGGTATTTGACCCCAGAAAACCGCCGTTTCAGCTACGTCTACAACGGAAACGCCCAAACCCTGGACCACATCCTTGTTTCGCCTAACCTTCGCAAATTTAGCCCGGAGTTTGAGTATGTCCACGTGGTGACCTATCTACCCGATGGCAAGGCGCCGACGGACCACGAGCCCGCCCTGGCAAGGTTTCATTTTGTTCCGAGCTTCCCGTCCATCGAAGCGCCCGCCTTTGTGGGCATCTACCCCACGGCCGGGGGGCGGGCGTATCGGGCTCGTCTTCAGGCCCAGCTGAACGTCCCTGGACGGTTGTTTTATGCGGTGGTCGAAGCGGGAAGTACGCCCCCATCGGCCACCGAGATTCGGCAGGGATTCCGAATCAATGGAGGGCCCTTCCTCAGCGGCGGGAGCGGTTACTTCACCACCGGGACGCTGTTGCTCAATGCCGTGGGCCTGTCGCCGGCCACCAACTATTCGGTGTATTTCGTGACCGAGGCCGAGGCTGCATTCCGCTTTGGTCCTGTCATTGCAAAGAATTTCAGTACCACCAGCCTGTCGGGCCGCCCGGTCGCAACAGGGCTTTTCATTTCCGAAATCATCGAGGGGTCGGGAAACAACAAGGCTGTCGAGATCGCTAACTACACCGGTTCTTCGGTGACCCTGGACCCTGATTGGAACATAGTCAGGGACAACAACGGAAACGGCATTTGGGGAACGCCATTCAATCTCAGCGGTACTGTGAATCCCGGAGACGTCTTCGTGGTTACTCGTAACGATGCAGACTTCGAACTGACGAGCAAGGCCCACCAGACGGCCGGCAATGTCAACGCGTTCCAATTCAATGGGAATGACCAGGTGGCGCTTCGGAACGGGACAACGGTCATCGATGTCTTTGGATTCAATAACGGCGGAGCGGATTTTGCCAAAGATGTGACGTTTATCCGATCCTCGATGGTCAAAGACCCGAAGGACGACATGGGCATCGATCCGCGCTCCAGTGCGGATTGGATTCAGTTTCCCAAAAACTACTCAGCGGATTTAGGGAGGCATACCTATGATCCGGAACCTTAAGTTCTTATCGCTGTTCATTCTGTTTGTGACGGGTTGTGCCCAGCCCATCGCCTTCCCCACGGGGAATGCCCAAACTCAAACGGGCAGCTCCTCGGTGATGGGGACGGTCTACGTCGGCAGCGGTCCGGCAGGAGTCGATGGCGCGACGGTCCAGCTCAAGGGTCCTGTCTCGAAAAGCGTCGTGACCTCGGGTGGAGGGAGCTATACGTTTACCAACCTTCCGGACGGCGAGTACCGTGTCGAGGTGACTTATCCGGGAAGGTTTTTTTACCCCTACACGGGATCCGAGGTCGATTCCCGGGTCCAGGTGAGCGGGGTGGTGACAAGGAATTTCCGCTCGGTGGTCTTTACGCCGAGTGGCAGGGTCTACACCATTCAGGAAATCCAGGGCCGGACCCATCTTTCACCCTTACGGGGACAGACGGTAACCCATGTAGTGGGAGTCGTCACCGCTACGGAATTGA
>CALGPJ010000003.1 GCA_937960645.1 uncultured Spirochaetia bacterium
CGCGTTATCGATCTTCGGGGCGGTGCTCGTGTTATCAGAAGCATCAAGGTAAAGTACAGGACGGTAAGGTTCCTCACCTGCGATTGTTGGTCGAGAAGGTTCCTCCTTGCTTCGCAAGTCGGAATGACACCATGGGAGTACGCAGGTTCGGAATGACACCCTGGGAGTATGCAGGTTCGGAATGACAATTTGGGGTCGTCACACGGTTGCCGCAAAATTGCCCTCCGTTCCGAGTTTGATTAGCCTTAGGCTATGTGGATTCTCGAACGCTCCCATCTGGAAATTTTGCGGGCTCTCGTCGAGGAGGGGACCCTGATGCGGGCGGCTGAGCGGCTCAGTTTGACCCAGCCGGCGTTGACCCATAGCCTGCGCAAACTCGAGTCCCTTTTGGGCGCCGCCCTGGTTCAACGCGCCGGTCGGCGGGTGATACTAACCCAGGCCGGCGAGCGGCTGGTCAAGGCTGCCATCCAGGTCCTGCCCCGCTTGGAGAAGGCGGAAGAGGATTTGCGGCGCATGGCCCGAGGGGAACTCATGGTCCTGCGCATCGGAGTGGAATGCCACCCCTGTTACCAGTGGTTGCTCGGGGTCATCGAACGGTACCTGGAGGCAGGGGATCGTGAGGTAGAAATTTCTCGAAAGTTCCAGTTCGCGGCCGTGGATGCCTTGTTGCATCATCGGGTAGATGTGGTGGTGACGCCGGACCCCTATCCCTCGCCGGCCCTGGAGTGGGTTCCCGTTCTGGATTACACCTTGGTGGCGGCGCTGTCCCTCGATCATCCTCTTGCCAAAAAAGACTGCCTTGAGCCACAGGATTTTTCCGCCGAGACCTTGCTCACCTATCCGGTCGAAGAAACGCGACTGGACGTGTTTACCCGATTTTTGCTCCCGGCAGGTATTCGGCCCAAGCGCGTCCGCACCGAGGAATCGCACGAACTCATGTTGGTCCTGGCACGGCAGGGGAGGGGGGTAGCGGTGCTGCCCGACTGGTTGATGGAGCCCCAGCAAGCCGGTCTGCGCGTGCTGCGGCTGGGAGCTCAGGGACTGTCCAAACAGCTCCTGGTGGGGTATCGAAGGGAAAACAAGGGCGACCCGGCGCTTGGTCGTTTTCTCGAAATCGCCGCAAGTAAGGGGGAGCCGTGAGCATCCGGGGCGTGCTCTTCGATTTGGACGGCACCCTGGTCGATTCGATTCCGGATATCGCGAGGGCGGTGGACCATGCTCTGGCTGTTGCAGGGCTGGGCCCCCTACCGACCGAGCTCTATCCCCAGTTGGTGGGCTGGGGGCTCCCTCATCTGGTCAGCGAGGCGCTGAGACGATTGGGGGCAGATCCCGGCTCGGCTGCTGAAGTCACGCAGGCCACCGTGGCCTACTACGAACGCCATCCCGTGGTGGACACCCGGGCGTATCCGGGCATCCCCCAGGTCCTCGGAGAACTGAGGCGACGCGGCATAAAGTTGGCGGTGGTCACCAACAAGCGGCATAGCGTGGCCCAGCAGGTCGTGGATGGAGTCTTTGGGGAAGGGGTGTTCGAGATCGTGATCGGCGAATCACCCGGGCAGCCCAAAAAGCCAGATCCCAGGGTGGCTCACGAGGTGTTTGCGGCTTTGGGCGTGGGAGCGGCGGAGTGTGTCATGGTGGGAGACTCGGCGGTTGATATCCAGTTTGCCCGTGCGGCGGGGATTCCTGTGATCGGTGTGGGGTGGGGGTTTCGGGGCCCCGAGGAGCTGAAGGAGGCCGATGGCTTAGCTTATGAGTCAGAGGATATTCTGAGACGAATTTTAGGGTTTTAGTTCAATTGTAAATGGCAATAGGTGCGAAATTTGAGAGGCTGTCCCGACTTTGACTTTGGGATCGAGACGACGGAGGTGGCGTCTAACCGAGTCCTTAATCGAGGATAAAGAAACTCCCTTTTGCTTTGCCGGGGGAATTTCTATGTGTAAAATGCATTGAATAGACTTCATTTTTTGAAATTCATCACTCGCTTTGTCATTTTCACTCGTTTTGTCTTTTTTGGCGTGGGCCCAAGGGCTAACCTGGAGTGCCGCCAAAAGAGAGAGCGTATCACGGCATTTCCTTGCAAATTCCAACCCAATTTCCGCCGTCTTGCTACGGGGGTGCCTTCGATAATCTTTTACCTCAATGAGCCATAATTTTTTCTCAGATGTGTCAAAGGCTACGAAATCCGTTTCCGCATTGCCCGGTTGATTTTTGCCTACGGCGAATGTTTGCCAATCCTGGGTGTAGTATTTGCACTCACAGGGCCGCATGACCTTAAAAGAGTCAGGAAAATGATAGATAAAATCGCCTTCCTGAATATCGCTGGGCACGTTCAGGGTAGCTCCATGTACCGATCACCCTGTTCCAACTCGGCTTCCAGGCTGGCCACCGGGTCGACGTCATCGAGGTCACCGCCCTGAGACAGGGTGACACCGTTATCTCCGGGCGCCAAGGCGATGTAGTTGGCAGGTGAATGAATTTTTCTTGTGAACCGCATAATCTTTATCTCCCGCAAGAGGAACAGACTGTGTGTCGCCATGATGATCTGAACACCTTTTTCCGTAAGGTCGACAAGGATGCTTGCGAGATGACGCATGAGTTTGGGATTGAAATTGACCTCGGGTTCATCCCAAAAAAGGATCGAAGTTTTCCGCAGGCTTCCGTTCATGATCAGCTGGGCAAGAAGGGCGATTTTTCGAATTCCCTCGGCGACCAGGGGCATCTCCAACTTACCTTTATTATCCTGTTCCGAAACGAGGTAAAATCTGTTGTTTTCATAAACAATTTTGCCTTGCATCACGGCTTCAAGGGATTCTTTCAATTGCTGTTCGTGCGTCGGCAATCTTCTCAAGGTGGCTACAGACAAGGATTCGGCCAAATCCAGATAGGTACTGTCGAACGAAAGCTGCCGCTCTTTGAGTGTCGAAGCGAAGTTGGGGTATACAGACATGATTTCCATGGTAGGAATGAAGACGGGAGCTGACTTTAACCACAAACTGGGGAGATCGCTTTCCAGCTTCACCTCCTTGTCACTATTCGTGGCAAAGGAAAAGTCGATGGGATCGGCGCTGTTTTCCAGAAATCGAAACTGAATCTCGCAGCGATTTCTCCCTTGCCTTCTACTGACCAACCTGCCGAGAGAGTCAGGCATGCAAGTGCTCTTCAATTTGTCGGCGAGAGCACGCTGGAGTTCATCTTTCGTTTTTCGGTCGCTCTTTCCGATGGAGTGGCTGACAAAGGCTCCTGTATAAGCGAGCTTCAACAAGAGGCTTTTACCCGTGCAATTTTCTCCCAGAATCACATTGAGACCCGCAGAAAAATTGATTTTTTCTTTCCCGAGGACGGCGAAATGAGTGAGATCCAGACTTTCCAGCATGACGATATCAAAATTCTTTAGACCGATCTTCTTGAAAGGTCAACAGATCCATTCCTAAAATCCCTTCGAGAAACTTTGCCTCCACCCAAGGCGTCCCCAGAATGGCCACTCCCCAATCGCCATGCCGTCGAAGCCGCCGAGGAGGGAACCCGGCGTCCCTTGCCAGCCGCCCTCGATCAGGAGATGGCCGATGTCGGCTAAGGAGGCGCTGAAACCCAAGCCCGCTTGCAGGAGGTTCGCGTTAAAAACCAACCAGCCCTCGCTCGGCGAGATCGCAGCCGATCCCGGGTAGTCCTCAAAAGTGGAACGGACCCAGGCGCTCGGGGTGTAGTTGGTCAGCCATTGGGTTTTCCAAACCAGGGGCAGGGAGAGGCTGATGCCGTCCCACCGAAGTTCGGGGGCCACCCGGAAGTAGCCTCCCAGGTTAAAAAATTGTCCCAGGTTTTGTGATTGATGCGAAATTTGCAAACCCGCTTCAGCATCGAGGTTCCATACGGTCCAACCCAGGTCGGCCCCAGTCAATATTTGCCGCCATCCCAGGTTGAACTCCCAGGTGTCCCATCCTTGATCCTGGACAATCAAAAAGACCGGCACTACCAGACCCGATCTGAAGGAACCGCTGTAGCGGGTGGTGTCGATGAGCTTCAGTTCCGCATCGATTTCCAGGCTTAGCCAGGAACGGGCGCTGAGCATCACTTGCAGGGACCAATCGGGTTGGGCTGATAAACCTGGCCCGATTCCCAGAAGGCAAACCAGGAAAAGGGTGTGGGCAGAAAGAAGCGGTTTCATGGGACCCCCAGAAATGTTTTGATGGCAGTTTCGAGATCGGCCCAGTTTTCGGTGAGCATACGGTGGCCGGAGTCCTCCAATTTGTAAACTTGAGCCGGGGGGGTGGCCGCGGGAAACAAGGGCTTGTTCCACTGGGTTTGAAAGCTCGCTCCGATCGGGGAATATTCGGAGCCTACCAGGAGGACGGCTCCGCCAAACTGATTCAGGCCCGGACGGAAGTCGTAATCCCAGACGCCGTTCTTCAGGAGAAGGGCTTCCCAGGTCATCAGGGCCAGACCGCCAACCCGCCAGACCGGCCACTCCGGCAGGTTGTCGATGTCCTTGAAAAAATTGCGGACCTTGCTACGTAGCATGGAGAGGGTTTGAAAGTCCAGGCTGTCGTGGTCCACTGCGGCCCCCTTGCCGCCCGACCAGGCCATGTCCAGGTAGCCTACGGTAAAGAGGTTGATTTGAGCCTGGTCCCCCTTCATGGCCTCGGAATAAAAGCCGATGGGTTCCAGAAGAATCAGGTGGCTGACGTCGGCGGGGTAACGGGCGGCGTACAGACCCGCAAAAACGGCGCTCCAGCTGTGGCCCAGTAGCCTGACGGGTTGGGAGGGCGAATAGACCTGTTTCATCGCGCGGATCTCCTCCACCATGTGGTCAAAATCCAGGCGCGAGGCGGGAACGCGCTCCGACAGCCCCTGCCCGGCCTGGTCCCAAAGAACCACGAACAAAGAGGTTTGAAACGAAGCGAAGATCTGATACACCCTGAGGTCGGACAAGGACCCGGGCATCACGAAGAACACCGGGTTGGCCGGATTGCCGAAGGTTTTCACGTGGACCCGCAGAGGCTGGCCTTTCACCATCAGATTTTGGGCAGGAAGGCTGGAATCCTCGGTAACGGTAGGCGGCACAAGTCGGGGTTTCTCGGTCAGGGTGGCACAACCCAGGAATATTCCTAGAAGCAGTACCCACCTGGGTAAAAGTAAGTCTTTCATATATCTATTAGATACTAAAAACGCTACGCCGTCAAGGGAAGGAGGCATTTATTTTTGTCGTTTCTTGTATTAAGATTTTACCAGATCGATGATCCAAAACTATTATGGCTGGATACAACATCACCTCCAGGTTCCGCGAAATCTCACGGAAAAAGATTTACCCTACTATTTCATCGGCATCCTCACTTCGGCGTTTCCGTTGGTCTTTCACCTGGGTCTGCTCGTGTTTTTCACGGTTTTGCAACTGCCTGTCCTTGCGTTGGTGAACCTGGGAAGCGTCGGGATTTACTCCTTTACCCTCTACGCCGTGCTGAAACAGGGCCGCTACCTCCTGGCGATAGTCGTGGGAGCCATCGAAGTACTGATTCATCAGATTTTGATGGTGATAGTGTTGGGGTGGGCTGCCGGTTTCCAGTACTACCTGGTGACGTACATCATCGCGATTGCACTGCTTCCCCCGCACCGCCGGGGTATCATCATCACCTTCGAGGTGCTTTACGCACTGGCCTTTTTGCTGTTAGCGACTCTGGTCAAGAAACAGACCCCATGGATAGGGCTGGATGCCGTGGTTGTCGATGCCCTCAACATCGTCAACGTGGTCTTGTTTCTCGCTCTGCTGATTCTGGGAATGATTTACTTCATTGGCCTCATCCTCACCGCGGAAAAGAAGGCCGAGGCCGAGTATGGTAGGGCAGAGGACCTCCTGCACAACATCCTTCCCAAATCCGTGGCCCAGCAACTCAAGGGCGGTCAGACCAAACTGGCGGAACGCTTCGAAGATGTCACGGTGTTGTTCGCCGATATCGTGGGTTTCACCAACATCTCCAAAGACATGGATGCCTCGGATGTCGTGGACCTGCTCAATGCCGTTTTTACCCGATTCGATGAACTTGCGGAAAAACACCGGGTGGAAAAAATCAAGACCATCGGCGACGCGTACATGGTGGTGGCCGGCGCCCCGGATCCTTGCCCGGATCATGCCGAGAGGGTGGTAAACTTCGCCCTAGAAGCCGTTCATGAATTGAAAGAAATCAACGAGAGGTACGATTTTTGCGTCGAGGTCAGGATCGGCATCAACTCGGGTCCCGCTGTTGCCGGGGTTATCGGCAAAAAGAAGTTCATCTACGACATTTGGGGCGATGCCGTCAACCTGGCAAGCCGGCTGGAAGCGCATGGGATTCCCGGACAGATCCAGGTAGGGGAGACGACCTACACCATCCTTCGGGATCGTTATTCGTTTTCCGAAAGGGGTCTGATCACGATCAAGGGGAAGGGCGCTGTCCCTGCCTACATTCTGGAGACATCGTTGGTCTCTTGCGACGATCACGAAAAAATGTAAGGATAGCGTCATGGCTTGTGAGAAATGCACGACGACTCCCGACGTGCCAGCCACGTCTCGGGTAATTGTGACGGCGGCGCACCGGTACATGCTCGACAAGATTCGTCTGTGCTATGGCAAAACCTTCCCGATGACAAGCTCCGAAAATTGGGTTGAACTTCGCGTCGACCTCAACACCTTCTTAAAGGGATGTGCAGCGAGCACGCAATTTACCGAAACCGAACTCAGGAATATCGTCCTGCTTCCCCTCGAAGACCAGGAGGCGTTTTCGCCGGAGGTCCTGCACAGGGCAAAAACCTTCGAGTCCTGGTACCACTTGCATCAAGCGGTTGACCTCAAGCACGTTCTCGATAACAAAAGCATCCTTACCCACTTTCAGCCCATCGCCGATACGCAAAACGGCAAACTCGTGGCCTACGAATGCTTGTCTCGGGGGATCAGACAGGATGGATCGGTTTATCCTCCCCACCTCATGTTCCAGGATGCCCGCCGAACCGAGATGATTTCCAACCTGGATCGGCAGTGCCGTCTTACTGCCTTGCGCAGCGCGAGCAAGGCCGGGGTCGATTGCCTGGTGTTCATCAACTTTACCCCGTCCGCGATCTACAATCCCGAATATTGCCTGGCGGACACGGTGCAGGCGGCCTCCGAGCTAAACTTCGATCCTGCCAACATCGTGTTCGAGGTGGTGGAGAGCGACCGAATCGACAGTGTGGACCACCTGCGCGAAATCTTCGATTATTACAAGGCCCGGGGCTTCAAAATTGCCCTGGACGATGTCGGATCGGGCTACTCCTCGCTGAACTTGATCGCCAGGCTCAAACCCCAGATCATCAAAATCGACATGGAACTCATCCACGGCATCGATCACGATTCCGCAAGGCAGGTGATCGTGCAGTCCCTGGTGAATATAGCACGCGAGATCGGTGCGAAAGTGCTGGCCGAGGGTGTGGAGACCTATCAGGAGCTCGAGACGGTCCGAAACATGAACATCGATTTAGTCCAGGGATATTATCTGGGACGACCGGCGCCGGTTCCCACACGGCCCCAGGGGTTCTGATCCGGCTGCCGGGATTCCCAGTGGGACTTCGGAACACCAGCGCGTGCCGGGCTTGACGGAAGGTTTGTCGACAGGGGAAAAAACAAAGCGGCTTGAATTCGTGAAATGGCCCGACCGTCACGAGGCGGCTTCAGGCGATGGTTTCGCAGGAAATGGAGGCTGCTCCTTTACACCTGCCCTGTCCACCAGCCGGGGTTTTTGCGGTTGTACAGATCGTGCAGCTGCTGAAGGTGTTCTCTCGGAAGCGGGCCCTGAGCGGCGGCCTGCTGCAGTTCGGACCAGTGCTCCGCCTTCGTCGTTCCTGCCACGACGGCATCGGCCCAGCCCAGGGCAAAGCGCAGAAAGAGTTCTTCCCAGGTCTGGGTTCCGAAGTCGGCCGGCTTTATCTCGAATGTTTGAAAGCGCCTCCAGTACTCCTCCACGTATTGACCCGCAGGCAGGGTGCTGTAGCGCCAGGGGGCGTTGGCCAGGGGACGCTTGGCGATCACGCGCACACCTTTTTCGCGGGCAAGGGGGATGGCCTGCTGGAGGCTGGCCTGGTCGGTGACGTTCAAACTCGTCATGATTACGTCGAGGGTGCCGTGCATGAGGGCAAAGAGCAAATCCTCGTTGTCGCCGGAATAGCCGATCAGCCGTGCTCCGCCGGCGGCCTTTTCGTCGTGCAGGGCGCGCAGAGCTTCACCGCGTTCCAGATCGGATTGGCTGCAGGAATGTAAAAGCAAGATGTCGATGGCGCCGCGGCCAAGTTTGTGACGGGCCTCGGCCGCCCCCCGCCGCACCGCTTCGTAGGACCAGTCCGCCACTCCGGGGACGCCGTAACCCAATTTGGTGCAAACCAGGCTTTGGGGCTTCAGGTACCTTCCCAGCCTCTCCTCGGACAGGCCGTAGCCGCGGGCGGTATCGAACAGGTTCGTCCCGTTTTGCTGCAGGTACTCTGCCAAAGCGGCGGCCTCGGACTCGGGAAAGGACTCGGCCCCGAAAGGGCCGGCGCCGTACCCCAGGGGATCGATCGTCACGCCGGCGAGATTCCATGAGTTCATAGAAACAGTGTAATATAAAGTGTGTCAGGCTGCGAAACCTCAACAAAAACCCAGAGCCGGGGCCACAATGTCCCCCGCTAATGCGATCTATCTCGCTGCTCCTGGCTTCGAGCATCATTTGGCAGTCGAGTTGGGGCGTTTGGGAGCGTCGCGCGAGCTGCTTCCCGGCGTCTGGGAGGGGCCGCCCCCTCGGGGAGAGGAGGGGGATCCTGTCTGGTTTCGGAACCTTTGGATTCAGCCGGAAATATTGACCTTCGGTTCGGTGTCCGAGGCTGCCGATCTCTTGCGCAAACGAAACGGTCTTTGGGTGGACCATCTGGTTGGGTACCATCGGCGGGGGCAGCTCATCAAAAATAAATTGCCAGCGTTTCGTCCCAAGCCCCTGGTCTTTCCCCAACCCCTTCCGAAGGCCCAAATCGGGGGCTGGACCCTTTTGGACGAAAATACCCTTTTGTGTTCGGCCCAAACCCTGAGTCCCTTCCCCGGTGGCGTAGCTCGTTTCGCCCATGGCGACGAAAAGCCGCCCTCGGCTGCAGCCGGAAAGCTCCAGGAGGCGCTGACCCTGATGCGTCATTGGTGGGGGGTATTTCCCCAACCTGGAGAGCACTGCCTGGACGCCGGCTGTAGCCCCGGAGGCTGGAGCTGGGTTCTGGCTCGCCTGGGGTGTCGGGTGCTGGCGGTGGATCGAAGCCCTCTGGATCTGGATCCCGAGACGTATTCGCAGGTGAGGTTCTTCCAGGGGGATGGTTTCAAGGTTCATCCTCGGCGTCTTCGGCGCGAGGGCTGGGAACCCGTCGATTGGGTTTTTTCCGACATGGCGGCCTATCCGGCCAGGGTTTGGGAATGGGTCAAGCTGTGGTTGGAAGCTCCCGAGGTTCCCCACATGGTGGTGACGCTCAAGATGCAGGGAGAGCCGGACTGGGAAACCCTGCACAGCTTTCAGCGTTTAACCGGGGGCCGTTTGGTGCATTTGTACCACAACAAACACGAACTGACGTGGATGAGTGTACACTCATCGTAAGAGGTGGCTGATGTCTAAACGAGAGGTTTTGATTTTCATTCTATCCCCGTTGCAGGTTTTGTTGTTATATTCGTGTATGAATAGCAACCGAATCGAGGAACTCAAGCGCATCGATCCGATGGCCTACTACGTTACCCAGGAGTGCGGCACCGAGCCCCCCTTCCAAAACGCCTATTGGAACAACAAGAGGGAGGGGTTGTACGTGGACGTCGTCAGTGGGGAGCCGCTTTTCTGCAGTCGGGACAAGTTCGATTCGGGTACGGGATGGCCCAGTTTTACCCGTCCTATCCAGCCCGATTTCATTGTGGAGAAGGTCGATCGCAGTCACGGCATGGTCCGCCTCGAGGTTCGTTCCCGAGGCGCCAATTCCCATCTGGGCCATGTTTTTGACGATGGTCCCCTTCCCACCGGAAAGCGGTATTGCATCAACTCAGCGGCCCTGCGTTTCATCCCCCGGGAGAAGCTGGCGGAGGAGGGGTATGCCCAGTGGCTGTACCTATTCGAGGACCGCTGAGCCCCCATGGACCTCAGCATCGTCACCGTGGTCAAAAACGCCCGGGAAGACCTTATGCGGACCGCGGCCTCGGTGCAGGAGCAAACCATTCGCCCGCATCTGGAATACCTGGTGATCGATGGCGCCTCCACGGATGGCACCTGTGCGCTTGTCCAGGAACTGGCAGATCGCGGCACTGTCGATCGTTGGATCTCGGAGCCGGACGAAGGCATCTACGAGGCCATGAACAAGGCCCTGGAACTCGCCCGCGGAAATTGGATCCTTTTTTTGAACAGCGGGGATGTCTTTCATGAGCCTCGATCCCTCGAAAACCTCTTTCAGTTTGCCTTGAAAAAAGAAGAGACGCCCTACGGCTGCAGCGGGGTTTATGGCGGCTGTGTTCAAGTTCTTCCCGACGGACAGCGAATCGAGTCCCCGCCCCTGGAGCCCCGGAAAATCTATACCCGGATGGTGTGTTCGCATCAAAGCCTCCTTCTCAAAACCGAGGCCGCTCGTGCCTTTCCCTTCGATACGCGGTATCGAATTGCCGCGGATCATCACCAGCTCCTGCGCATGATCTACAAGTTCGAACCTCTCTGGCCTACTCCGCAGATCGTTTCGGAGGTCAGGCTCGAATCCTACACCTGGGATCAGCTCAAAAAAGGCTTGTGGGAAAAACGCCGCGCCCTCTGGGAAACCACACACAACCCGGTCTTTTATATTTTCCACGGGATTCGATATGCGGGGGTAGGAATCAAGCACCTCTTGAAGAAGACCGTGAGAAAACCCCAGTAGAGCGGCTACAGAGGCGGCTTTCCCGTTCCGGGTGTATACTATGAACGAACATGCGGGAATGTTACTACCTCAGGCTCGATGACGCTTGCCCCACCTGGCACCGGGAGCGGTGGCTCAGGGTGCTGGACCTCTTATCGGATAGGGGTGTCATCCCTCTAATCGCCGTGGTTCCCGACAACAGAGACCCCGACCTGGTTCATCAAAAGCCCGATCCGGGATTTTGGGACCAGGTGAAAACCTGGCAGGGAGCTGGTTGGGTTTTGGGGCTTCATGGGTACCAGCACCGCCTCCAAAAGCGACCCCGCGGCTTGGTCCCCCGCAACGCTTACGGCGAGTGGGCCGGAGAGGATCCGGAACACCAGCGGGAAACAATGCGTCGGGCGTGGGCCCTGGTTCGGCAGCAGGGATGGCTGCCATCCTGGTGGGTGGCCCCGGCCCACAACATGGACCGGGGGACGCTGCAGGCTCTGGAGTCGGAAACCTCCATCCGCAATATCAGCGATGGCTGGACCCGCCGGCCCTACCGTCGCTGGGGCTTTGTCTGGCTTCCGCAGCAACTGGGCCAACCGCGCCGCATGGGGGGTGGGTTCTGGACCATCTGCCTTCACCCCAATATGATGTCGGGGGACGACTTCGACCGGCTGAAGACCTGGCTGAAAAAAAGGCCGCCTTTGGGCCAATGGAACGAGGTCCTGGCGGCTGCCCACGATTACGGTTTCGAGGATGGCATCATGCATGGGATTTGGGCTCTGAGACATCGAGTGACCTCTGCCCTGAAGGCAGTCTTATGATCCTGACGGAAAAAAAATACGGCCCCCTGGTGTACCGGAAACGTTGGTTTGCCCGCCAGAGCTACCCGAACGAGTGCCTTCTCACCATGTACGCCCAGTTCCTCGGGGAGTCTCCGCCCCAGGGCTGGTCCGTCCAAAAATTTTGGACCGTGCTGAGCACCCTCGATACCGACGGTGAGGGTCACCTGGCCCGGATGAAAAAGGGGACAGCCTACGAAATCCGGCGGGCGGAAAAGGATGGGCTGGAATTTTTCGAGGAAAAAGACCGGGCAGCGTTTTTGGATTTTTACAACCGCTTCGCCCGGCAAAAAAAGCTCGGAGTTCTGGGAAAGGGGCACCTGAGCTGTCTGGACCGCCACCTGATGCTCACCGGGGTCCGGCAAGCGAACCATAACCTGGCCTATCACGCCTACGTCGTGGATGCCGAGGAGTCCCGGGCCCGGCTCCTGTATTCGGCCCAGCTCCAGGAAGGATACGACCGGGCATTGTTGGGAAGGGCCAACCGATGGCTTCATTTTCGGGACATGCTCGCCCTCCAGGCCCAGGGTTTTTCCCTCTACGACTGGGGAGGCATCACCGAGCCGGGTTCTGACCCGCAGCGGGAAGGAATCAACCAATTCAAGCTGGGCTTCGGGGGCGAGGTGGTTCAGGAGAGAAACTGTTACTCCCCCTTGCTGGCGACATCACGGAAATTATTGGGCAAATCATGATTCAGGAAAGAACCGACGAATTCAAATTCACCTTCATCGTCTACGATATTTTGGCGGCTCTGGCGGCTTACGCCCTGAGCTTTTTCATCAGATTTTATCTGATGGATCCCGGCCGGATCGAAGTGCTTCGGATCGATCTGGAGTCCTATCTCTTTTTCGGGGCCCTTCTGGTAGTTTTACAGATCGCGGCCTTTCTCATCGTCAACGTTTATGAACCCTCCAGGTTCACCAGCTTTCTGGACGAGTTGGGCCCCATCATCCTGGGAATCGTCCTGAACCTTTTGCTGAGCTTTTCGGTCCTGTTTTTTCTTCAGATTTCCCAAATCGCCCGCGTTTTGCCCCTCCTGTACTCCATCACCGCCTTCGTGTTGATTTCGGTCGGTCACGGAATGTTGAGAAGCTTTGTGCACTGGAGGCTTTCGCTCAGCTCCAAACTCCATAAGGTCATCATCCTGGGCAGCGGGCGGACCGCGGCCCGGCTTGCCCGCCTGCTTTCGGAACACAAGATTCTGGGCTTCGAGGTGATTGGCTTCATCAGGGAACAAGAAGCGCGCGAGGGCCTGGAACCCGATTTGGGGCACATCGGGGAGCTCGAGGACATCGTCGACAAGTACCGACCCCACACCCTGGTGTTCGCCACCGGTACCGGCGGGCATCGTGAACTGCCGGAAATCCTCGGTATCTGCGACAAACACGGGGTCCACCTCAAGATCGTTCCCGGCTACGAGGATTTGATCACCATCAACGGTCAGGTCGAAAATCTGGGCGGCTTCACCATCATCAGCATCCGGGATATTCCGGCGAGGCTGGGCATCAATCGATTGATCAAGCGCACCTTCGATATCGTGTTTTCGCTCTTGTTCATCGTGATCTTCTCTCCAGTGTTCCTGATTGCCGCCCTTCTGGTGAAGCTCACCAGCAAGGGACCGGTGTTTTTCGTCCAGGAGAGGGTAGGCATCGACGGAAGAACCTTCCCCATTCTCAAGTTCCGCACCATGTACGTTCAGGAAAAGCAACAATCCGATCTGGTATGGACCACCAAGAACGACCCGAGGGTGACGCCGGTCGGACGGATTTTGCGTAAGAGCTCCATCGACGAGTTCCCCCAGTTTTTCAACGTCCTGGTCGGGCACATGAGTGTGGTCGGTCCCCGGCCCGAACGTCCCTACTACGTGGAAAAGTTCAAGGAGCTCTATCCCAGCTTCAAGAGACGCCACGCGGTGAAGGCGGGCATCACCGGCTGGGCCCAGGTCAATGGACTGCGTGGAGACACCAGCATCCAGGAGCGCATCGAGGCCGACATTTATTACATCGAGAACTGGAGCCTCTGGCTCGATATCCAAATCATACTCATGACTCCCTTCAAGGGGATGTTCAGCCGCAATGCCTACTGAGGTCCCCAGTCCCTTCCTGTTCGTGATCACCCGGGCAGACAGCCTCGGTGGGGCCCAAATCCACGTTCGCGACCTGGCTCTGGAGTATCGCCGCCGCTTTGCCGAGGTCCACGTGGCGGTCGGGCAGCCTGGCATCTTGTCGGATTTTCTGCTCGGCCAGGGTATTGAAGTCCACAGAATCCCCAGCCTGGTCCGCCCCATTCACCCCATCCAGGATGCGGCGGCGATTTTCCAGCTGAGACGGCTTTACCGACAGCTGAACCCCGCCCTGGTGTCCGCCCACACCGCCAAGGCGGGGATGGTGGCCCGCCTGGCCGCCTTGCCGTACGGACCGCCCGTGGTGTTCACGGCCCACGGTTGGCAGTTTGCGGAGGGGATCGGGCTCGGGCAAAAACTCGCGGTCCTCGCCACGGAAAAAATCTGTGCGCCGTTGTCCCACCGGATCATCGTGGTCAGCGACTACGATTTCGAACTGGCCCGCAGGCTGGGAATCGCCCGTCCGCCGCGCATGGTTCGGGTACACAACGGTATGCCCGACCAGGATCCGCCGCTTCGGACAGGCTGGGATGGCCATCGGGAACTCCGACTGATCATGGTGGCACGGTTTCAGGAACAAAAGGACCATCCGACCCTGTTTCGGGCCCTGGCCCTCCTGCGCAGTCTTCCGTGGAAACTCGACCTGGTGGGTGATGGCCCTCGCCTGGAGGAGGCCAGACAACTCTGTGAAAAACTCGAACTGGGGGAGAGGGTCCGGTTTTTGGGGCAGGCATGGAATGTGGCCGAACTCCTTTCCCAAAACGACGTGTTTCTTTTGATCAGCCATTGGGAGGGGTTCCCCCGAAGCATCCTCGAAGCGATGCGGGCCGCCATGCCGGTCATTGCGAGCGACGTGGGCGGGGTTGCCGAAAGCGTGAAAAAAGGCGTCAGCGGCCTTTTGGTCCCGCGGGGTGACCACCGGCTTTTGGCTGACGCCTTACGTTTTTACTTTGACCACCCGGAAGAGGTGCTCCAGCATGGCAGGGCCGGAAGGCAGCTCTTCGAAAGCCGCTTCCGGTTCGAGATCATGGTGGAGGCAACCCTTCGGGCCTATCGCACGTAATCAATCTTCCCTTCCAAGGTAAACCGGTATGACCATGTTGAGGGCGGCTGCCGCCTGCCTTCCGCTATAGACAGACCGAATGACCAGGCTGACCTTACCGCCTGCAGGGACGGGGTTGGTTAGGTTGATGAGCTGAAAGTTGGGATTGTCCTCGAGGTTGACCACTTGCCGGTTTTGCCCCACCTGGATCTCCAGCTGGCGGACCCGGCTGTAGTTTTCCCAGGCTCTCAGGTTGTTCGGGTCGATGAACCCGTTGGCGATGTAGAGACGTTTTGTCCCGTAGGGTACCTCGAAATCGATCCGGGTTCCCACCGGGTTGGCGGGGCTGACCCAGCTGGCCGCCGGGGTGTCGAAGAGCTTGCTCAATGACTCCGGCGGCGTTGCCGGCGTGGACACGGGTTCGCTGGCCAAACCGCCTTCGATCAGGAAGCCGTGGGAAGCGAGGGGGCTGTCGGCCCGCATCAGACGTTCCCAGGCGCCCCCGTCACGGCGGCGAGCGATATAGTTGTTGGGCCAGTCGCTGAAGCCCGCCAGGACGAGAAGTTTCTTGTCCGACGACTCCAAAACGGGATAGGCCTTGCCTGCGGTGCGAAACACCTGGAAGGCTCCTTCCCGAGCCAGCTGGCCCTCGAGGGTCTGAGTGACCTGTCCCTTGCTGAACACCCGCAAAACACGGCCGGTGAACTCCAGTTCCATGTCCTCACCCTGGATGGGAGAGGGGAACCATACATATCGAACCTCAGCCTGCTGAGCCCAGGCCAAACCGGCCAGGGCGACGAGTCCGATCATTCGCAAGACTTTTATCATACCTTTTCTCCTTGTACTTATCTCCTTTGTTCCTGGATGACAAGACCGGGTATGGTGGCCCCGCGCTCCACACCCCAGGCTGCCAACCTTTTGTGAATCATACTAAGGGTTTCGCCGGTGAATGTAAAGCATCCAGCCGATGTCGGCAGGTTCTTCAGACCGGGTTTGGCGTAATCGTTGAGGTCACGGTGGAGGCGGTACGGGGCGGACGTACTTCCGTCCGGATAGACAGCCTGGCCCCTTTCGTTGAGTCTTCCGCCACCGAGGGTCTGTCCCTGGATAATCGTCATGACGGTGTCGGGTTGGGGCATCTGTGTACCGGGAGCGTCGTTCAATAGCGTGATGGAGCCCGGTGCAATGGTTCCACGGCGGCCATCCCGGGCGTTCGAGACGGTTTGAACCCGGACCTGAAAGGCCTCGCCGGTGTCGTGGTTGTAGAAAATGATCACGTCGCGCCCGAGGTTTTTGGGATCCACCTTACCCGCGGAATCCAACGATTCCGGCGCTCGGCGGATTTCGACGGTGACGTTGGGGCCCCCATTGGCCGGTGCCGACGGGACGAGGGTGGGCTGTGGGACCTGGGCCATGGTAGCCTGTACGGCCTGGGGGATCTTTTTGTCTACCACGTAGTTTGTGGTTGGTTGATTGTTGGGCCGCGTGTCGTTTTTGGCTGTGTTGGAAACCTGATGGGAAGAGGAGCCGCTTAATCCTGAAGCAGATGGGGGGAAACCCTGGGCAGGGGCCGATCCCGCAAGGGCGTCATTATTTTTACTCGATATCTTGGTCGCGACCTTGGCCGAGTTCGAGGGCGACCAGGAATTTTTTCCCCCGTCCGAAGACGGGGGTGCCGAGCTGGGGGCGGCGCTCCCCAGATTCGGACTTTTGGTTTGGGACGATGTCGCACCGGAAGTGGTGGACCCTTTTTTGGTGGTCTTTGCCACAGAAACCTCCTTTGAGGGACGAGCCCTCGTTCTTATAAGCGCAAAGACCGAGGTTTTGGACGTGTTTTTTTTAACGATTTGCCTTTTTCCGGGAAAAAATCGATTTTTTAGTGCAAGGAGGAATGCATGCCAACAGCTTCAGACTGGGTTGGGAAGGATTTCCCGACCTTCGAGCTTCAGGACCAGGAAGGTAAGGTCCATCGTTTGTCGGATTATTCCGGTAAGTTCATCGTGTTCTACACGTATCCCAAAGACGACACCCCCGGATGCACGGCCGAGGCCTGTGGTTTTCGGGACAACATCTCGGAATTGGAGTCCCTGGGTGCGGTGGTCCTCGGCGCTTCGATTCTGGACACCGCATCCAAGGCCAAGTTTGCCAAAAAATACAGCCTCAATTTTCCGCTTCTGGCCGACCCTGAGGCCAAGCTCCTGGAAAAAATCGGGGTCTGGAAAGAAAAATCGATGTACGGTAAAACCTACATGGGAGTTGCCCGCGAGACCTTCATCATCGGTCCGGACGGAAAGGTTCGAGCCCATTGGCCGGATGCCAAGGGGAGCGAGGAGCATTCCCGAGAAATTATCGAATGGTTAAAAGCTAACCGCGGAGGTTGAGTGCTCACCATCAGTCGGGTTTTGGAATGGTTCGATCAGATTTGCCGCATTCCGCACACCAGCGGACACGAGGAGGAGCTTCGGTCCTTCATCCAGAAATGGGCTCAGGGACAGGGGCTCAAAACCCGAACCGATGCGGCAGGGAATCTCCTGGTGATCAAACCGGGCCGAGGTTGCGGGGCTCAGTCAGCATCGGTGGCCCTGCAGGCTCACCTGGACATGGTGGCCGAGAAAAACCTCGGGGTTCCCCACAATTTTTTACAGGATCCCATACGAACCGTCCGAGACGGCGACTGGCTTCGGGCCGATCAAACCACTCTGGGAGCCGATAACGGTGCGGGCGTCGCCCTGATGCTTACCGTCCTGGAAGATCAGGAGATCGAGCATCCACCCCTGGAATGTTTGTTCACCATCGATGAAGAAACAGGACTGACCGGCGCCCTCCAGATGGACCCCGAATTACTGAGTTCCCGCGTCTTGATCAATCTGGACAGCGAAGAGACAGGGGTGATCACCATCGGATGTGCCGGCGGGGTAACGGGCGTTCTCAGCCGCACGCTGCCTTCGGAACGAGTACCCCCGGATTATATCGTCAAGCGGATCTGGGTCCGCGGTCTCAAAGGCGGACACTCGGGGACGGACATCCATAAACGCCTGGGAAATTCGTTGGTGCTTTTGAGCAGGCTTTGGGATGCGGTTTCCTCGGGGGGTGATTGGCGACTGCAGAGCTTCCGCGGGGGAGACAAACATAACGCCATCCCTCGCGAGGCTTATCTGGACGCCTGGGCTCCCGCACCGGCCTGGGAACAAGTGGAGACCCATCTCGCAAATTGGCAGAGAACCTTTGCCCAGGAACTTGGCGATAACGGCAACTCCCTCGAGATCAAGGTGACCCCAGCCTCACCGGAGCTGGCTTTGGGCAGAAACAATTCGCGTTTACTCGGTGATTTTTTGCTCTGCCTGCCCCATGGTGTTTGGACCATGAGCGCTCAATGGAGCAACCTGGTGGAAACCAGTTCCAATTTGGCCTCGGTGCATACGGGCTGGATCGACGAGGAGATGCAACTGCGGGTTTTGTTCAGTGTCCGTTCTGACCGCCGCTCGCTGTTGGAGGCCCTGCTTTCCCGTTACGCTTCCCTCGGTCGGCTGGCCGGTATGAAGCTCGATGTCAGGGATGGTTATCCCGGCTGGACTCCCAACCCCGATTCGCTGTTGCTCCAGAAAGCGTGCCGGGTGTGGCAAAAATTGACTGGCTCCGAGGCCCGGGTCGAGACAGTTCATGCCGGTTTGGAATGCGGGGTCCTTGCGGATAAATGCCCCAGCCTCGACATGATCAGCATTGGACCCGACATCCGAGGAGCCCACACTCCCGAGGAAAGGCTTCATGTCCCCTCGCTTCAGCTCATCGGCGAATATCTGGTCAAGCTTTTGAGGGAGTTGTGTTAGACCTCGGCATCCTCGGCGGCGGACAGCTGGCGCGGATGATGATCTACCGCTCCGCCCCCCTGGGAAAAAGCATCGCCGTCCTCGATCCCGACTCCAATTGTTCGGCTGCCTCGTTGACGCCGTGGCGGGTGCAGGGCGCCTTAAAGGACCCGCAGGCGATTCGGCAACTTTCCCGGCAGTGCCGCGTTCTTACCTACGATATCGAGCACCTGGACGTCACCACTCTTTTGCGTCTGGAAGAGGAGGGCGTACCGATCCGGCCCAGCCCGCGGGTGCTGCAGGTGGTTCAGGACAAGCTGCAACAGAGGCGTCACCTCCAGAAGGCAGGAATCCCCCAACCAGGTTTTGGGGAAGGGATGCCCGAGCGGCGGCCTTTGGTGGTCAAGACGCGGACCGGCGGCTATGATGGCCGAGGGGTGCAAATTCTTTCCTCTTTCCAGGATGTCCCGAACCTGGCCGGTGATCTTTACTGGGAGGAGTATGTGGAGACCCAACGGGAGCTGTCCGTGCTGGGAGTGGCAGACACCCGGGGAAATATCGTCTTTTATCCACCGGCCGAGATGGTTTTCGATCCCCAACTCAACATTTGCGACCAGGTTCTCATGCCAGCCCGAATCGATGCGGCTCAAACGCGCACCGCATTGGAAATCGGCCGCGCGGTCATCGAGTCCTTCTGGGATCTGGGCCTGGTGGGGGTCATGGCTGTGGAGATGTTCCTGGCTGTTGACGGGCGCATCCTGGTAAACGAGGTGGCTCCGCGCCCCCACAATTCGGGCCACGTCACCATGGAAATCGCACATCCCTGCCAGTTCGAGGCCCATGTTCGTGCGGTTTTGGGGCTTGAAGTCCCCGAGCCCTGGATTCACGGCGCGGGCTGGATGCGAAACCTCCTGGGCCAGGGCTTTGGGCGCCCCGTGCTGGTGGGGGGGGACCTCCTGGACGATCCCCGAATCCGGGTTCATCTTTACGCCAAACCCGAGTGCCGTCCCGGCCGCAAAATGGGCCATTTGACAGCTGTCGCGGCAACCCCGGAAGATGCCCTTTCGTTTCGCTCCCTTTTGGAAAATGTCCGGGTGGAGGGGCAGCCGCAGTCTTGAAGTTCCCCCGCGCTTGCCTAGAATGGAAATATGGCATCTCCAAAATGTGAACCTCTGGTGGGCATCATCATGGGGAGTGAATCGGACCTGCCCGTTATGGAACAGTCCGTTGAAGTACTTCGGGAATTCGGGGTCCCTTGCGAGGTCACCGTGGTCTCGGCGCATCGGACACCACAACGCATGGTGGATTACGCGAGGTCGGCAATTTCTCGGGGCCTGAAGCTCATCATCGCCGGTGCGGGCGGAGCTGCACATCTGCCGGGAATGACGGCCAGCCTGACGACTCTGCCGGTGATCGGGGTCCCCATCCCCACCAAAGACCTGGGGGGGGTGGACAGCCTTTACAGCATCGTGCAAATGCCCGGGGGGATACCCGTCGCCACGGTGGGAATCGGCGGGGCAAAAAACGCGGGTCTTTTGGCCGTTCGGATCCTGGCCAACGACCAGCCCCACCTGCGGGAGAAATTACAGGAGTACCAACGCAACATGGAACAACAGGTCCGGGATATGGCCCATCGGGTGGAGGAAAAACATGGCTAAGACGATTTACCTCCTGGAAAAGAATCCCCGGCTTCAATTTTTTCTCGAGGAGAGGCTGGTGATGCAGGGCGGCATCGCCGTGGTGGCCTTCAAAGGAGTTGCCAACCTCAGCGCCTATCTCCGCCAGCCTCCAGACCTTCTTGTATTGTCCCTGAACGAGGAAAAAAAAGCCATCGACGACCTGCTGAGTAAACAAGGGTTACAACTGGCGTCCCGCGGCGTCACGATCTTTCTCCTCGGAGAAAAGTTCACCTCCGATGAAATCGAGGCCTATCAATCCTACGGTGTCAAACGGATTTTCGACCGCCCCCTGAAAATCGACGAGTTCCTGCTAGCCGTCGGTTCCGCCCTGAACATCAAGCTCGAAATCGACGATACCCCGTGTGTCGTCGATGCCCACATCAACGACGATGTTCTGTATGTCGAGGTGGGATTGGGATTCAACCTTGAGAAATTCGGCTTGCTAAAATACCGAATCAAAGAGCTTCTGGAACTCTACAAGATCAAAACTCCCAAGGTCATCGTCATGCTCAACGATTACAGCCCTGGCAAGTCCGCCTTCAGCAACAAAAAACTGTTCGGACTCATGGACTACCTCCTGGACCTGCTCGGGGGACGTGCGGGCTGGATCAAGGTGATCAGTCGGAACCCTGCCGTGAAGGAAGTTTTGTCGGAACAAGTGCGCCTTGCCGAAATCGGGGTGGTGAGCAGTCTGGAGGAGGCCCTGGATGGTCTGATGGTGAGCACCGACAAGGATCTGTTCAACGAAAATCTTCTTCGTGCCCTGTCTCAGGAGGGCTCGGACCTAAGTTTACGCCTTCTGCAGGACTCCCACGACGGGAAAATTTTGAATATCGCGGTGGTGGACGACGACTTCGTGGTACAGGAGATACTCAAAAACACTCTCGAGGGTCTTCCGGTTCAGGTGCGCTGTTACGATGATGGGAAATCGTTTCTGGCGGACCTCAGTGCCGACACCCAGCTCATCTTCCTCGATTTGATGATGCCCGGCTTGACCGGCTTCGATGTTCTTGCCCGGCTGAGAGAGTCCAGGGTGGCTACCCCCGTCATCATCATGAGTGCCCTGGGACGACGGGAAACCGTGCTGCGGGCCATGGGTTTCGGTGTCAAAAGTTACCTAATCAAGCCGCTGAAACCGGCCGATATCCTGCGCAAGGTCAAAGAGGTGCTCGAATTACCGCTCTAGAACGTCTCCCCGAGTATTTGCAAACCTCCTTCGAAAAATCTGCAGTCGGAATGTGCCTGGTCAACCGTTGGGGGTGCATCCTTGTTGCCAACCCGGCCCTGGGAAGGATTTTGGAGACAGAACACCGGAGTCTGGAAGGAAAAACCCTGGACGTTTTCCTGGAATCCCATGAGGTGTCACGCTACCAGTCCTTCCTGGAAGATTTCACCCGGCAGCGCTCCGTGGAATACTATTACGAGGGGGAGTTCCACACCGAAGCCGGCCGAAAGGCCTGGTGGAGCCTTCAGTTCAGCGAGGTCAGCCCTTCCGGCGACGGTCTGTATTTCGTCATCGCTCAGGATATCACCCTCAAAAAAATCTACGAGGAAGAACTGCGTGTGGCTCACGAACAGGCGGAAAAGGCCAACTCGGCCAAGAGCCAGTTTTTGGCCAACATGACGCACGAAATCCGAACCCCCATCCACACCATCATCGGGATGACCGAGCTCCTCAGCCAAACACGCCTCACGGCCGAACAAACAGATTACGTCAAGCAGGTTGTCGCTGCCGCAGATTCTTTGCTGAACCTGGTGAACGACGTGTTGGACTTTAGCAAGATCGAGGCCGGCAAAATGGTGTTGGAGTTTTCTCAGTGCCGCCTGGACGAGGTTGTGGCACAATCCCTGGAGCTTGTGGCGGTCAAGGCTTACAACAAGGGGCTGGAGATCGGGGTATGGCTCCAGCCCGAGTTCTGCACCTCGGTCAAGGCCGATCCCCTGAGGATTCGACAAATCCTGGTCAACCTCCTCACCAATGCCATCAAGTTCACCCCTTCCGGGGGCTGGATTCAGCTCCGAAGCAAACTGGAAGGACCGCCGGATGATTCCGTCTTTCTGATCGAAGTCGCCGATTCGGGCATCGGCATCGAGCCCCACAAGATCCCTCAGTTGTTCCACCCCTTTTACCAGGCCGACGACTCGCACACCCGGCATTTCGGCGGAACCGGCCTGGGTCTGACCATCTGCCAACAGCTGGCGCGCATGATGAATGGCCAAATCGAAGTCGAAAGCCAGCTGGGGAGAGGGAGCACCTTCAGGGTTCGCCTGAACCTGGAGCGCGACAAAACAACAGCCGCCCCCGAGCTTTGGAAAAATCTTTTTAGCGGGAAGCGCCTTTTGGTGGCCGATGCCCGACCCATCGAGGGCCAAAACCTCCATGACCTCTTGACGGACTGGGGGTGCGAGGTGAAAAACGTTCATACGGGAAGGGGCTTGCTGCACACCCTCGCGCAGGATTATCGATTCGATGCGGTGTTTCTCTGCGATTCTCTCGGCGATTACGACGTTTGGAGCCTTGCCGACGTGATCTACTCCATGAAAACAGAGAAGAACCTGCCCATGATTTTGTGCACCGATCCCCTCCACCATTTAGAAGTGTCGCGAAAAAAAGCCGAACGTCGGTTTGCCGGCTATGTGGTAAAACCTTATCTACCCAACGCTGTGGCCAGTGTCCTGATACGAGTCCTGAGCGGGGAGCCTCTGGCCCCTCCCTCTTCCCGGGTGATGGACGTGCATGGGAACCTGTCGCTTTTGCGGGATTTACACGTTTTGGTGGCCGAGGACCACGAGGTCAATCGAGCCTTGTTTCAGCTCATTCTGGAGCAGATGGGCGCCCAGGTAAAACTGGCCACCAACGGTCGGGAGGCTGTGGAGCATTTTAAGCAACAACCCGCTCAGCTGGTGTTTCTGGATTTGCAAATGCCGGAGATGGACGGCTTCGAGGCCGCACGGCAGATCCGCGGTGCCGATCCTCAGGTGCCCATCATCGGGGTTAGCGCCAGTGCCGTCAAAAGCGAGATCGAAAAAGCTCAGCAGGCGGGAATGAACGAATTCATCACCAAACCCTTCAAGAGGCAGGATTTGGTCCAGGTTCTCGAGCGGCTCGAGTTGATCCGCCGCCAAAACGAGCCTGTATCCGAGGCCGGCTCTCAACCAGTCATCGTCAACCGGAGCTTCGACCCCCAGGAGGCCCTCGAGACCTTCATGAATCGATCCGAGGTGCTGCAGAGGGTTCTGACATCTTACCTCAAAAAAGGTGATGAGGATCTTCAGTCCCTGAGACTCGCCCTGGACAGGGGGGACCTGGATGCCTGTTTCAAGATCGGACACGCGCTCAAGGGAAGTTCGCGAAACGTCAGCGCCTTTCGGCTGGGTGATTTGGCCGCGGAAATCGAGTCCCTCGCCCGTCAGAAGCGGGAGGTCGAGCTGCTGGAGCCGGTCTTCATGCAGCTGGTTCACGAGTGGCAGCGTTTCCGAATGGAGGCCGAACTCTGGATGGCTGGACAAAAACAGCAGGGTTAACTAAGAAAGAGCAGGAGGCAACCGTGTTTCACATCGTCACCCTGGATCTGGAGGGAGTCCTGGTTCCGGAGATCTGGATCGAATTCGCCCAGAAAACCGGCATCGAGGAACTGCGCCTGACCACCCGCGACATCCCCGTTTACGACAACTTGATGGCCCACCGGCTCAAGATTCTGGACGAGCATCGACTTCGGCTGTCGGACATTCAGGAGGTGATCCGGTCCATCCAGCCTTTCGAGGGCGCGCGGGACTTCCTGCTTCGGCTGCGGCAGCGGACCCAGGTGGTGATCCTCTCCGACACGTTCACCCAGTTTGCCGGCCCTCTCATGGAAAAATTGGATCATCCCACTTTGTTTTGCAATGCCCTGGAGGTGGATGGGGACGGACGTATTACCGGATGGCACATGCGCCAGCAGGACGGCAAGAAAAAGGCCGTTCAGGCGCTGCAATCCCTCGGGTTTCGGGTATACGCCAGCGGGGACAGTTACAACGATCTGGGAATGCTGCGTCAGGCCGAGAAGGGCTGGTTCTTCCGTCCGCCTCGGAGCATTGTGGAGCAGAACCCCGAGATTCCGGTGGTCCAGGACTATTCCGAGCTGATGCGCGAGCTGGAGCCCCTGCTGGTTTAATCTTCCGGTTTGGGGCCCGTACCCAACACCATATAATTGTGATCTTTGCGGACCTCGCGAATGAGTTCGTGAACCCGCAGCTGGAGATTGTTCTTAGTGCTGGTGCAAAACGCGATCTCTTTGGGGTTGTCCACATTTTTTTTGATGATGTCGAGCAGGTGGAAAAGTTCGGACCGATCGAAGCCGTGGAAATAGATCACCTTCTCGTTGAGGGGTGGGGTTGTTGCCGCTGAATCGCTCATGGGGAAAAAATAACCCCTGCGGCCTGCCTTGTCCAGTGTCTTGACCCCGGGACTGTTTCGTCGTTATCGTTGAGCATGCTTTTTCGCGACGACCTGCTGAGCCTGGCGCCCTATACTCCTGGTCAGACCCGACCGGGAGCCATCAAACTCTCCAGCAACGAAAACCCCCTGGGCCCTTCGCCGCGGGCGGTGGAGGCGGTCCGAAACGCCCTTGACGGCCTGAACCGCTACCCCGATGGAGCCTCCCGGCTTTTGCGCGAGGCCATCGCACGACGCTATGATCTGGATCCGACTCAGGTGGTGACAGGTAACGGCTCCGACGAGGTGCTGACCCTGATCGCCGGCTGCAGTGTTCGACCGGGGGTTAATGCGGTCACCGCAGCCAACACGTTTTCGGAATATACCTTTGCGGCACGGCTGTTCGGCGCCAACGTGCGCAAGGCCCCTCTCCGGGAAGGCCGCTTCGATCCAGAGGCTCTCCTTGCGTTGTGCGACCAATCGACGCGGCTCATGTTCCTGTGCAACCCTAACAACCCCACCGGAACCTACCTGACCCACGCCGAGGTGGAGCGTATCCTGCGGTTGGCTCCGGCGGAGACCCTGGTAGTCCTGGACGAGGCCTACGCCGATTACGCCATGGCCGAAGACTTTCCCCGGTCGCTGGAGCTGCTGAAAAAGTACGAACGGCTGGTGATCCTTCGCACCTTTTCCAAACTCTACGGTTTGGCAGGGCTTCGGGTTGGCTTCGCTCTGGCCCATCCCGAGGTGGCCGAATGGATGCAGCGGGTCCGCCAGCCCTTCAATAACGGCAATTTGGCGCAGGCCGGAGCCCTGGCGGCCCTGGAGGATACCGAGTTCGTCGCCAGGAGCCTGCAGATCAACCGGGAGGGGATGGAGCGGCTGACCAGGTTTCTGGAGGCGCGCAAACTGGTGTATTATCCCAGCCAGGCCAACTTTGTGTGCTTTCACTGCGCCGGGGATGCCCGTGTCCTTTTCGAGGCGCTGTTGGAGGAGGGAGTGGCGGTGCGCCCGCTCAACAGTTTTGGGCTTTCGGAGTGGGTACGGGTGACCGTGGGTGCACCCGAGCAGCTGGATCGGTTTTTCGCGGCCATGGACAGGCGTTTTAACGGGTAGGACTGTTCCCGGGGGCAATTTTGGCTGTGCAGGGGTTGAATTATCGGAACCGTCAGGGTACATTAGACCTAGACCATGATTAAAATACTTTTAAAAATGATTTCGATTTTGTCCCTTGTTGTGGTGGCCTCGTGTGCCTGGGAGCAGCCTGGTGGGAGAGTCACCCTGGTGATGTCCGGCAGGGGGCGCGACCTCCTCGCGTCAACAAATTTAAGTTTTAGCACCAGCCAAAGCCTGGTATTGAAATTGACGGATTACGAAGGCAAGGTCATTGCGCAAAAATCCTGGACCCAGACCGCTGCCGAGTACCGTTTAGAGGCAGACGGGCTGATTTATGGAAATTCCTACCGGGCCATGGCCCTTCTTACCGACACTGAACACTATTACCCGCCCAATCTGGTCACCCACATGGACGTGAAGGAGTTCCTTTACCTTGGCCAGCCCTTGACCCTCGATCTACGACTGGGGCATACCTTTGCGGATCTCGAAATATCGACGGATTACATTGGGGTTGATATTATCGAATTTGATTCCCAGAAATTCTCTTATCCGGGTTTAACTGTCGACCCTATGGATACCCAAATTCAAATTTTTCCGTTCAACGATTATCACCCCTCCTCGTTCAACGAATTTGAATATAGTTTCAATGGTTCGGCCTTTGCGACGATCACCGATTTCAACTCCAGCACGAATTTGCCTCTGAAAATCGGCAAAAACCTCCTCGTGATCCGCTATCGGCAGGAGTCGGATAACCAATTTGTGACGTACCGGTTTGAAATCACCCGATGAGAGGGCATACCGCAACCCGCCAACATCCTGAAAAAATTCTGGAAATGCTGTAAGCTTTTTATATGAGTAAATATCTATCGATCTTCGTGGTGATCAACATCCTTCTGACGGTCGGGTGCGCCTTAGTAGTGGAGGATGCCGGCTCCGAGGTGGTGGAAATCAGTCTGGGGGGAGGACGGACCCTGATTCCGGTGGCCGATCTTCCCTTTGCGTTCAACGACCAGCTGGTCATTCGCATCGCCTCCGAAAACGGCCTGGAAACCTTTGCCGATAAAATCTACACCGCCCCGGCCGAGCGGTACCGCCTTTCTGCCAATCTGGAACGGGGGCGGTTGTACCGGGCCAGCGCCTTTTACATGGACGGCAATGGGGGCGTCAAGGGCTTCGACACCAAGCTGTTCGTTGTTGGCGTCGAGGACGGTCTCCTATCTCTCCGGTTGGGGCACTCCCCGAAAATCCGGCTGGTCAGACCCATAAGCGATTTTGACATCGTGCCGTTCAAAAACCATCTTTTCCGGTACTCGGGTTCAGATCAACCAGGGGATTCCGGCGCAAAAATCAAGTTTATCGTAAACCCGGACCACTCCGGAACACTGACCAGTTACCAGTATCGTGTGAATGGGGGCACCTGGATTACCCAAAGTGCCAGCGCCGAACCGACGATCGCTTTTCCGGACCTGGGACTGTATGTTATTCAGGTTCGTTACCGGCAGGAATCCGATGGGGCCTGGGTCGTCTACACATTCAATATATTACGAGACACTTGAAAATAGGCCGGGTCTCAAAAACAGACTCGGTTTCGTCCTTCCTGTTTGGCCTTGTAGAGAAGGTTGTCGGCGCGCTTGAGGAGGGACTCGTCGGTATCCTCCTTTTCGAAGCCGGCAACACCGAAACTGGACGTTACCCTGCCCAGCCTGGGGATCTCCGTGGTCTCGATTTGGACACGAATTTTTTCGGCGAGGATCGCGGCGTTCTCTTTGGGAGTTTCGGGAGCGATGATCAAAAACTCCTCGCCGCCCCAGCGCCCCAGGACGTCGGATTGGCGTAGTCGCTGCTGCACGCTCAAAGCGACGGTCTTGAGAACCAGGTCCCCGGCGTCGTGCCCAAAGTTGTCGTTGTAGTTTTTGAAATGGTCGATGTCCATCATGATGATCGAAAAGGGGCTCCCGTACCGTCGGGCGCGGTAAACCTCGGCCTGGAGCCGTTGGGCGGTGTACCGTCGGTTATAAATGCCCAATAACCCGTCCGTAACCGCAAGCTGCTCCAGTTTTTTCTCCATCTCCTTGTACTTGGTGACGTTGATCGCATAGTGGAGGTAAACATCGGTTCCCAGAGGAATCCACCACACGTCCCAAAACGTCCCGTCGATTTCGATGAGCTCGTTCCGTTTTTGTTGAAAACTGAGACTGTATTCCGATTGACAGAAGCTGCAGTGTGTGGGTCTTGCCCCCGTATCCAGGGAACCCGGTACTGTCCTGGCCTTGCAATGTTGGATGGCGCTCCAGCAAAAATCCCCAACGCTCGTGCGAAACTCTTCCGATGCAGCCTTGTTCTGGAGGATGATTCGCCTTTCCTTGTCCAAAAGCCAGGCCGGAGATACCAGGCCTTCGATAAACAGCCCCATGGTTCGGTTGTGCTCGAGGATTTCCTGCTCGTAGCGCTTGCGTTCGGTGATGTCGTTGATGATGATGTGCACCGTTTCGGTTCGGCCCTCCACAACCACGGGGGAGGTTCTGACCTGCATCCAGATCTTTTTTCCCCAGATGGTCTCGTATTCCCGCTCCAGGTTTTTGGGAATTTGGTTGTCGATCGAATCTTCCAGCTCCTGGGCGATGCCGTACTCTCGCAGGCGTGGCAACGTTAAAAGGTTTAGGCGTTTTGTAGCCTCGGCCCCCGGAGAGCCCAGGATGGTGAGAGCTGCCTGATTCACATAGAGGATGTTTCCCCGGTTGTCACTTTTGAGGATGCCCACGGGCGCGTTGTCGGCCAGGCTGGTGTACTCTTTGAGGCTGTGCTCGATTTCGGCGAGCAGCCGGTGGCGTTCGCTTTGGTCGCGGGCAACCATGATGGTGAAGTGGTGACTGCCGACTTTCAAGGAGTTGCAGGAGACTTCCAGATTCAACGTGTCGCCATTTCGGTTGGTATAAACCATCTCCCGGATGGCGGCCTGCCCTTCCCGCGAATCTCCGGAAATGATGGGAAATTTTTCCTTCAATCCCTCGAGATCGGCTTCGGCAGGAAACAGGAGCCTGACCAGGTTTTCCCCCAGGGCTTCCTCGCGCGAAATGCCGAAAATCGCTTCCGACCTCTTGTTCCAGAGCACGATGGACTCATCCTGGCTGATGACCACCGCCTCGTTCAGGTCATGCAGCAGGGCGGCATAGAGGGAATTGGTGACTTCAAAATCCTGCTTCAAATTTTTAAGGATCGTTAAATCCTGGCCGACAGCCAAAAAATACGGTTCATTTTTGAACCAGAACTTTTGCAAGATGATGTGAACGGGGTAAAGGGACCCGTCCTTTCGTCGATGCAGGGTCTCGAATGGGACCTCTTGCCGTTGGCCACTCAGCAAGGAATCCAAAATGTCATGAAAAGAAGAGACCTGGAACTCGGGCTTGATGTCCAGGGGCGTGAGCTGTTGGATTTCCTCGAGCGTGTAGCCCAGGTTATTCAGTGCCGATCGGTTGACCTCGACGAAGTGGAGATCGTCTTGCCGAAAAAGATAAAGCTCGGCTCCGGCGCGATCGAACAAATTTTGAAACATCACGGCCCAATCGGACTGCTGTTTCATACGCCGCGCCAGGTCGATGACGGTGAGCATTACCTCGGCATTGGACCCCTTGGGGATAAAACTGTAAGCCCGAACCTGTCGAACCTTTTCCATCACCTGCTGATAGGTGTTGGCGGACAGAAAAACCACGGGATAGTCCCAACGCTCGTTGATAATCCGGGTTGTTTCCACCCCGTCCATTCCGTCTCCAAGTTCGATGTCCATCAAGATGAGCTCCGGCACCAAGCCCCCGTTCAACAACTCGAGGGCCCTCGGCCCCGAATCGGCAGATCGAACATGAAAACCATGCCTATCGAGGATCTGAGAATAAAGAGCTGTGTTCAGGTCGTTGTCATCGACTAAAAGAATAATTGGAAGGCCACTCATCGCACATTGCTATTATAGTCTGAAATCACGAAAATAACCAATTAAATAAAGTCCAAAAAGTCCATAATCAATGACCGTCGGCGTTTACAATAATGGAACGAGGATTCCTCACTTCGTTCGGAATGACATTGAAGAATGTCATTCCAACTTGCGAAGCAAGGAGGAACCTTCTCGAACCTGCGAAGCAGGTGAGAGATCTTCTCGCTACGCTCGGGAAAGGTCCCTCGCTACGCTCGGAATGACAAGGGGCGTTCGGAATGACATAATTCGTTCGGAATGACATAAAATGTGCTAAGATGGGTCATGGGAATCGACGTTGTTTGCGGCATTTTTCGAGAAAATGGTAAATACCTCATTGCACGACGGCCGCAAGACGCCGACCTGGGGGGATTTTGGGAATTTCCGGGAGGCAAGGTCAAGAAGGGGGAAAATCACCCGGAGGCCCTCCAACGGGAGATTTACGAAGAGCTGCGGGTTCGGTGTCAGGTGGGGGAAAAGTTGGGGGAGTCCGTCGTTCATCAGCCCTCGGGCGATGTGGTCCTGACGGCTTACGAGGCTGAACGTTTGAGCGGCAAATGGACCTTGAACTTTCACTCGGAAATCCGCTGGGTCGAAGCTCAGGAACTCAGGGCCTACCAAATGGCACCTTTGGACCTTCCCTTCATCGACATGATCCTGATGCGTCAATGGCCGATTCGTTTGAAGGACGCTCTTGCCCTCAAAGATCAGGGACGAATCGAGGAGGCCATCGATCTCTTGTACAAACTCGGGGACCAAAATCCTGGCGTCGGAATGATTTACTATTACCTGGGAACCTTGCTGGGGGAGGCGAACCGCGACGACGAATCCCTCGTTGCCTACGAAAAGGCCATCGCGGGTGACCTCAAGGGGAGCACTCGCCAGCAGGTCTACATGGGTTTGGTGTTTAGCTACTGGCAGCGGGGGCTGTACCAACGTGGTGCCGATGCGGCCAGCAAGGGCCTTTCCGAGTTCCCCGAGGCCATGGATTTACGGCTCGGCCTGGCCATGAATCGATTTGGCCAGGGGAATCATGAAGAAGCCTTCAAAACGGTGTTGGAGCTTCTGGCACAGACCTCGGAGCACCCCGACATCCAGCTCTATCGGGATGCCCTCCTCTACTATTTGGAGCACTGGAAGCCGTCATGAATACGACCGCCTTTTTTATCGAGGTCGGTATCCGGAGTGTCTATCTGGGCATTCTGCTCGTGGTAGTCTTCGTGTACACGCTCGCCCGCATCCTGAGGGAACGAAGGGTGTCCCGTTCCACCTATTATTTTTCGTTGATTGCCACGCTGGCGCTTGTCCTGGATTTGGCCGTATTCATCGCCTCGTACTGGAACAACGATGGGCAACTCGCCGCTTACTTCAATCTTTTTTATGAGTTATCCATTTTTTTGTTCATCCCCGGAATATTGAATTACGCCGGTGAGTTCATGGACGCTGAATCCCGTGCGCAGAAATTGATGAAAAAATTGACCCTGGGCTCCCTGATACTGATGCTGATAGCCATCGGGGCCGGTTTAATTTGGCCCTCACTCATCGTTCAACTCCGTGAGCCCTGGCTGGCTGCCCGTCCCTGGAACATTGGCCGCGGCCTCTACGGCATTCTTACGAGGGTACGTGATGTCGTCGCCTTTCTCTGTCTGGTGTTTCTTGCGGTGGTGGCCATCCAGCAAAGCCGCCATGTCGGGGATAAAAAGTACCATCTCATTCTCCTGGGGGGCATCCTGGCAAACTTCGTCTTTGTCTTCGATGCCGTCTATGCCAATGCAAGCCTGTCTTACTTTTTTTTCCCCTCGATTCCCTATCCTCGATTTTTCAGCGGAATCATGATCTTCCTGTTGGTGAGCGTCTGCCTGGATTTGATTCGTTTCATCGAAAAGGCCATGGCCATGGATCGCACCCTCGAGGAATTGAAGTCTTCCCAGGAAAAGCTCGTGGTCCTTGCCTACTACGATTCCCTGACGGGCCTTCCCAACCGCAAGAGTTTCTTCGAAAAAATCGAGATGCTCTGTCTGGAAAACAGCCGCGAGCCACGGGTGATGGCTTTGATGTTCCTGGATCTCGATTTGTTTCGCATCGCCAACGAGACCTTGGGCCATTCCGGCGGTGATAAGTTGATCCGAGAGGCCGTTTTCAGAATTCGCCAATCCTTGAGATCGAGCGATCTTCTTTTCCGTCTGGGCGGAGATGAATTCATGCTCATCCTGACAGGGTTGAACAGCGCCTCGGATGCGGGTCTGGTTGCTCAAAAACTACTGGGTTTAATGGCAGAACCTTTTGAAATCGACCTGATGACCATCCATCTTTCGTTGAGCATTGGCATCAGTGTCATGCCCCGCGATGGCCGTTCCGGCGACGAGCTCTACCGCAAGGCAGACGAGGCCCTGTCCGATGCAAAGCGCGATCGTAACACATTTCGTTTCTATACCAACGCGCTGAACATCGAAGCGATCAAAAAAATCAACATCATCAACACGCTCCGCTATGCGATCAACAACAACCTTTTCGACCTTCACTATCAGCCTCTGGTTGACGCTTCCGGGCAGGTAGTCAGTGCGGAAGCCCTTATCCGGCTCAAAGACGGCAATTCCTCGATCGGTCCCGATGTGTTCATTCCGGTAGCGGAACATTCCGGACTCATCCAGCCCATCGGGAACTGGGTACTCCGCCGCGCGATGCAGGATTACGTGGATCTGCTTCAGGATGGATTTTTACCCAGGATTTCTGTCAATCTCAGCCCCCGGCAGCTTCGGGAAGGAAACTTCTTAACTTACCTGGACGCCCTGGCCAGGGAGTACCGCCTGGATTTCAGCCCCCTCTACCTGGAAATCACCGAGACGGTCTTGCTGGAAAAAGACGTCATGATCAGTGCGGCCCTCAAGGGTCTTTTCGACCGCGGCGTCTCGCTCGTCATCGACGATTTCGGCACCGGTTTTTCCAACCTCTCCTACATCCGAGACCTTCCCCTGCGCGCGATCAAAATCGATCGAAGTTTCATCCAGCCTCTGCGCGATTCCCCCAGGACCGCCAAAATGGTCGCCAGTATCATCAGCCTGGCCAAGGCCCTGGAGATGATCGTGGTGGCCGAGGGGATCGAGGACGAGTACCAGCATGATTTTGTCTTCCGCAGTGGGGCCGATCTCTGTCAGGGCTTCTACTACTCGCGGCCCCTTCCCTTGAAGGACTTAAAATCCTATCTTGTAACACACAATAGAAAAAATATGGAGAAAGACGCATGAGCATCGCCGCTTACGAACAAAAAATCAGGGAGCTACAACACGCCCTGGCCGCTCTCGGGGGGCGCCACACCGAGCTTTTGCAACAAACGGGCAGGCTTTTAGCCGTCCAGGAGGCTTTCCGGGAGGTACAGGGCTGGGACAGGGCGAACGAGATCTGCCGCGAGCTCGAAGCCATCATGGCCCGAATCGAAACGGTGGAAACCTACCAGAAGCGTTACCAGCAGGATGCCATGGATTTGGAACACGTCGAGAGGCACCTGAAACAGCTCGAACAGAGGCACCGGGTCGTCCTCACCGAGATCGGGTCTTTGGCCTATCAGCAGTACAAGGTGGGTAGTGCCCGTCTGTCCCAGCACGCCGCAGCCTTTGCGGAGTTGGAGTCCCTGGAGGAAAAGATCCAACAACGCGAGCGGCGCCTGGCCGAAACGCGTCAATCCTCCGATGAGGGCTGGATTGGCCGTCTCAAGCTCGGAACGAGCGGGCTGGTGAACAGATTTCAAAACCTTCTGGAAGAGGGCAGAAGAAAATCGCTTTACCATGAACTGGGAAACGAGATGGTTCGGGTAGGTCTTGCGCAAACGATTTTGGCAAGACAGGACCCCACCGTGTTCGCAAAATTTCTGGAGGATCTGGACGGTTGGGAGGAAGCCTTTCGACAGAGGGACAGGCTTCGTCAGAGCCTGGAAGATATCAAGGCTCATCCGACCGATACCGGGTATCCTTTCGCGGCGACGCTTCGAGACCTTCATCGGCTCCAGGCACAGATCGAGGAAAAAAGCCGGGCAATCTTTGGGAATCTTTACCAGAGATGGAAGGACGGGGGGTACCAGCCGGCTGCCCAGGGGCAGATCGAAGAATTTCGGCGCCAGATCGAAGACATCGAAGGGGATCTACAGCGTTACCGGTCCGATCTGGAAAAGGCCGAGTGGGGTCTGCGGGGCGCGCGGCTGTTGGAAGAGGCGCACAGAAATCGCGCACGGGGCCAGAAACTGATCGACGAGGGCAATGCCCTGATTCAGAAGGCGCAGGCACAGGAGACCGAGGGAAGGGCACTTCTCGAGAAGGCCGAAGCCTAGGGGGCCGAATTTTCCACGGCCGATCGGACGAGTTGGGTACTCAAGACCTCCGGCAGAAAGATCGGGTTTCCTTTCAGGGGGGGATAGAAGGCATAAACGGGCAAACCGGCCCGACGGTGTTCCCTGAGCCAGTCTTCGATCTCGGGATTGGGCAGGGTCAGGTTGCCGCGCATCCGGGTGACGCCCCTGTCGTCCAACCAGCGCAGTAAATCCTGGTCGGCCAGGACGGTCGCATGATTCACCTTGCAGTTGGTGCACCATTGGGCCCAGATGTCCACAAACACCGGCTTCCCCAGGGAAAGCAGGCGGTTCAGCTCATCCCGTTGGAACGCCACCCATCCGTCGGATTCTTGAGCCTCCGCCTGCAAGCTGGAACTCGGATTTGCAGTGCGCCCGAGGTCGGACTGGAGCAGGATAAAAGCGCCCAGGACCAGGGCCAGGCCTCCCAGCCAAATCAGGCGGCGCTGAAGGGTGGGAGCGCTCAGACCACCGAACCTTCCCATCAGGTAAAAAACGACGCTCACGCCAAAGAGGTAGGCCAGGCTTTGTGCCAGGGATTGCGGGCTCAGTATCCCGAAAAGCGAACTCAGCAAATAAAGGGCGTAGCCCGCCAGGACAAATCCGAGCAGTTTTTCTACCGGATCGTACCAGGACGCCGATTTGGGTAGAAATCGCTTGAGGGAGGGCACCAGGGTCAGGGCCACCAGGGGCAGGGCGAATCCCAGCCCCGCCGTCAAGAAAAACAAAGGGATGGCGGCCAGGGGTAGGGAGAGGGCGAAGGATAGGCCAGCTCCCAGGAAGGGCGCGGTACAGGGGGCGGCGACAAAGACCGCCCCCAACCCGGTGAAATAGGATCCCCACATCGTCGGCGGGGCGGCTGCGGTTCCGAGGGCTGGCAGGAGGTAGAGACCCCAGAGGCTCAGGGCCAGGACCCAAAGCAGGGTCACCGAGGCCAGCACGAACGAGGGATTCTGGAGGTGCATGCCCCAACCGGCAAAATGCCCCAGAGCACGGGCCGCCATCAGACCTGCAGAAACCAGCAGCATGGCGGTCAGAAGCCCCGCCGTGTACGTTGCGGCCAGTTGGAACCTGCCTCTGCCTAAAACCTCGCCGGAGCGTGCCAGCTGAGCAGCCTTGATGGCCAACAGCGGTAACACGCAGGGCATGACATTCAAAAGAAGCCCACCCAAAAAGGCAAAAAACAAATAGAGCAGAAACTCGGACCAAACCACGAAGCCGGGATCCAGGGTGGTGGGAATGTCCACGGTTTCGGGAAGGAGGCAGAGTCCCTCCTCGTTGCAAGCCTGCCAGCTCAGGCGGACCTGCACCTCGAGGGGCCCGTCCAGGCCATACACCACTCGGCTCAGCACCGCCTGCCGGGAAAAACTGGGAACGCCCTGCCGAAGGGCCGGCTGGGACCAGCTCAACGCCTCGATTCCTGCCGAGGCCGGCAAACCCTCCACCTCGAGTCCCAACACCGAAAGGTTCAGGTCGATGTGCAGCCCCTCGGGGATGTCGAGGGTGGCATCGATTCGGGAACGGCCATTGCCCAGGGGGACGGTGGAAACCCGGTACTGAACTTCGGCCGGCTTTGGGGTGAAACTCAGCAGGGTAGGGGTCTGGGCCATCAGGCCAGTCTCCAGCAGAAAAAGAAGCACGATCATAAAAAGGCCCTCCATTCGCTAAGGTTGGCGTCCAGGACCCGATAGGCCTCCCGTCTCTGGTCCTGGGCAGCCATGTGCCAGCGAAAAAAATGTGAATCAAAAAAGTTTTCCCGGGCGCGCAGCTGCTCCCGGCCGATCAGCCGGGTTTTGACCAGGATTTCCTCGGTCACCCAGAGTACCTTTTCCCATCCGGCGATGAGGCGCTCGTTCTCCCAGAAATTTGCCGGGGGATAGAGGGCCTCTTCCAGCCACTTGCGGTGATCGAACCTGGGAATGGCCAGCTCGGTCAGAAAGCGCTGGGCGCGCGAGGCATGATCGGCGTTCTCGACGATAGGCTCGATCAGGTATTCCAGTTCCCGAATCACGGCGTCTTCATCGGTCTGGGGGCGATTCAGGACCTGGCAAAGGTAGCGATACGTTTGACGGGCTGCCTCGAAGAAACGGAAATTGTTATTGATTTCACTCAGTTCTTCGTACAGACGGGAATCGTGCCAGATGCGGTTGTACTGGTCCGGGTCGCGGCCGGCCTGGGCGTGTCCGATTCCCGGCAGAGCGCTGGAGGGGCTCATCACGTTCCAGGGCTCCCATTTGCCGCTGAAGTCCTGGTGGGCCCAGGTGTCGGCAAAGGTGTGCAGAGCGATGCCGATGCGGTAAAGATCCCGAGTTTTGATGGCCGTCTCCACCAGTTCCCGGGCCAGGGGGCTGTTCGGGGTGACACAAAGCGGGTTGATCTTCCCGTCCCGACGCTTGGCCCCGGCTTCCTCGGGGACACCGGGAAGGAAATGGAAGGGGATGTAGACCTGGATGGGGGCGTCCTCGTCCCAAAAACCGAATTGCTGGGTCGGGGTGGTCCGGAACAGTCCTTTGTCTGTTTTGATGGTCAGGGAAATCAGATTGTTGTCGACGTACTGGTTCGAGAAGGCAAGAATTTCGCAGTCGGATTCGCGAAAGCCGGCTTTCCGGCCAAGGAACCAAACGGTATAATAATGAAAAAAGAGGTTCATGGTGAAAGTCTACTCGCTCCCTCGTTCTGTCCGGGGGTTGATCTTCGACCTCGACAACACCCTCTACGAACACCCCGACTATGCCCGCGATCAGGTGGAATCCCAAATTGTCCTGTTGGCTCAGCGCTGGAATCGTCTCCCTGCCGAACTTCAACTAGAAATATATCAGAAGGAGGCCGAGTGGGCCAGAACCCGCGGGGGGCGCCGGCCCAGTTTCGGCAACCTCCTGCAGGATGCTTACGGAATCGACATTGCCGAAAGTGTTCGGCTGCGGGAAGAGTCCATCCACCCGGAGCGCTGGCTGCGCCCCGATCCTTTGCTTGGGCAGACCCTGCGGGCCTTGCACGACCGATATCGGATGGTGCTGTTGACCAACAATCCCACCAGCATCGGCCGCCGATCGCTGAAGGCGCTGGGGCTGGAAGATTGCTTCGATGGCGTGGTGGGACTGGAAACCACGCTCAAAAGCAAGCCCAGCCTCGAACCCTTTTGGGAGGCACTTCGGGTCCTGGGTTTGGAAGCCTCCGAGGTGGTGAGCGTCGGCGATCGGTATGCGGTGGACATCGAAGTTCCCCTCAGCCTGGGGATGGGCGGAATCCTGGTGGAGGGAGTGGACGACACCCGGCGGCTGGACCAGATCCTTCTGGGGACTAGTTGAATACGTAGTAGGTCCACTGGCGTGCCAGCGAATGGAAGCCCAGGGACTTCACCTTCTCTTCGTTGCGCTCCCAGTCGTCGCCGTAGTGCATCAGAATCATTTTGCTCTTGATCGAGGCCGGAAGGTCCTTTAGCTCGTCGATGCTGGCATGCACGCCCCCGGGCGGGAAGAACTGGCAGTCGTGGAATATGTACTCGATGTTGAATCGACTGCAATAATCGGTAACGAGCTGTGGGTCGAACCGAGTGTCCCCGCTGAAGAGAATGCGGTCGTCCACCACCAGGCCGGTGCTCCAGGAAGAATCCGACCAATTGCGAGCGTCGGCAGGGATGTGTTTTGTGCGCATCGCCTTAAATTGGAGGCTTCCCACCTTGAAGCCGTAGGTCTCCCGGGGGTAACCTTCCAGCCAGTCGGGGCGGTGGATCTCCCAGTGATCGCCAAAGGTGAGGTCCCTACCCTCTACGACATCGTTGAAACTGCACCCCCCCCTCAGGCTCATGTCCCAAAGCAGGTGCTGGTAAACCTCGGTGATCCAAATGTGGGGCTTTTGCCGAAGCACGTAACGGCTCATGAGCATTACCTCTTCCAGGCCGCCGATGTGATCGGCATGGGAATGGGTGATGTAAAAATTGCGAATCTGGGTGATGGGTATACCCAGTTCGTAGATGGCCTGGGGGGTCTTGGTGCCACAATCCACCATCAGGTGGTCCTGCCCCTTGATGATGAGCAAGTTGTTTTGATAGTGCCGCTTGGAAAAGGCGCTTCCCACCCCAACGAAAAAGAACGAAAGCCGCCCATCATTCGAAAGCGATAACTTTTTATCCTGAACATCCTGAAGGATCATGTTACCATCCTAAAATCAGACAGATAAAATTACAAGCTATCTTAACAGGAAAAGCTCCGAGGGGAGTGTTCAAACCTCGTGCAGAAGGGTCGACTCCATTCGGAACAGTTCTTCCAAAGCTTGGGCAGGTTCCAGGCGGCACAGCTTCAGGGCTGCCTCGTCGTTGCGGAAGAGGGAATTGAGCTTGGCGATCACCCGCAGGTGCAGGGTTTCGCTGTCGGAGAGGAGCAGAAAAAAGACATGAGTCTTTTGCCCGTCGTGGCTTTTGAAATCGGTGCCCTCGGGACAGAGACCCATCACCAGGTGGGCCCCACTTCCCGGGTTCTCCCTCGGGTGACGCAGGTGGGGAATGGCCATCCCGCGGCCAAGCGCGGTACTTGTGATTTTTTCCCGCAACAAAAGTTTGCGCAGGAAGTCCTGCGGCTCGGTCACCAGCTCCAGCTTGACCAGCGGCTCAACGAGTTGGCTCAGTACCTCCTCCTTGGTCCCGGGTTTCAGGGGAACCACGAGGTTTTCGTTGATGAGGCGCTTCAAGGGGATGATGCCTTCCGGGTTGGACAACACCGCGGCCAAATCGTCCTGAGGAACCACGTTCATTCGGGCCAGCAGCCAGTCGTCGATGACGGTCTTGAGGAAGCGCCACTGGTTGGCGACCTTGACACAGGGGATCTCGTTGCGGGCGATCATCCGCAACACCGTTTTTTCGGCAATACGAAGGTATTGGGCGACTTCGGCGAGGGTCAGGACTTCCTGTTCGGGCATTCCCCCATTATAGTCCGTTTTTAGTGCCGCGGCAACTGCACTTTTTTGGGGGACTTTTGCCGCCCCTTTATAGCATTTTTCCGCTTTTTTGACCCCATCCTCGATTTTTGCCCCAAAAACACGTCCAAAACCCTCATTTTTTTGCTTATCAGGATGGAGGTGTTTCCGATGTCCTTCCTACCCCTATTCTGTCCCAACCCCGACTGCGCCCACCACCAGCGGCGCACCCCTCTGTTGCCCGGCGAAAAGCCCTGGTTCCACCGCAAAAGCCACTTCAACACCACGCGCAACGGCTGGG
>CALGPJ010000004.1 GCA_937960645.1 uncultured Spirochaetia bacterium
TGGGCCCAGCGGCCGGATCGGATGATGGAAAGGGTGGCGGTGTACGTGGCGTGGCACAACCTGAACAAGCCCGTTCGGGTGCGGGACAAGAAGTTGAAGCGGGTCACGCACGCCCAGCTGGCGGGGCTGAGTAAGAGCTGGGTAGAAGAGGAGTGGATGCGGCTGGGCAGGGAGCGGGTGTTTCCGAAGCGGGAGCCCTTGAGGGAGTTTCACCGGCGGGTGTGGAACCGCGAGGATGTGCTGTTGCGCCGGGATGGCAGTGATGTGTTTGGCCCCGCCGAACCGCTGTGGCGGATGCGGGCGTAAAAAAGAGGGGAGAGCCAACCGCGATGGGACACAGGCTTCGAGGGTGCAATTGCCGCGGCACGACAAACGGGGTTACAATAGAGCATGCAACCCAAATTTTTGCCATTGATCATCGGTATCCTGTGGATGCCTTTTATGTCCTGCGCCCCAGCTGGCACAAACCTGCCAAGATTTCAGGCACCCGGGAGAAATCATATCGTCGTGTCGAGCATTCGGGGAGAAGCCTTCGTGTTTCGAGAGGACAAATGGGTGGAAATCATTCCCGGAGATCTGCTAGGTCCCCAGGATTTGTTGCGCGTGACCGCCCGCTCCCAATTGCAACTTCAACTCGGCAAGGGCGCCATTCTATCCTTGATGGAAAACACCCTCTTTCGTCTGGATGAAATCGAGTGGTCTGGCGAGCGAAGTCTTTTGAGAGGGAACTTGGAAGTCGGTACGGTGGTTTCCAAGGTGAACAAGCTCGCCAGGGGTTCCGACATCAACCTGAGATCCGCAACCGTCAGCCTCGGAGTCCGAGGAACGGAGTTTCTCCTGCGCCGAACCCAAAACGAAGTGCTTTCGGCAGTCGCCTCCGGCGAAGTCAGCGTGAAAGTCGGCGAACTTGGGCAGGAAGTTCTTTTGGGTTCCGGTAAGGAGGTTGCCGTCAACCTGACTACGCCGTCACTTCCCACACCGGTTCCCCTCTCCGACAGTCTTCGGGAAACGATCGCCCGTGAAACCCAGTTCGATTTCCTGCCTCTGGACGAGGAAGGTTTGAAACTCGTTCGTTTCCTGGTTCGAACCATTCCCACGGATGCAGACATTTTCATGGGCGATCGCGCACTGGGGAGGGGAATCTGGGGCGGAGTGATCAAGGCCGGAAACCAACTCGTCCTTCAAGTTCGCAAAGGAGGGTATCGGTCCAGGGAAGTGGTTGTCGACGCCCAGGAAGATAGCAACCCGGTGTATCTCGTCGAACTCGATCCCCTTTCTCCGCAAGAGCTTTGGGAAGATTCAGAATCGCGGGCCCCGACCCCGGAAGAGATTTTGCGACTGCAAGAGGCAAGCCTGGCTGCACTTCGATCGAAAAACCAGGAATTGGAGGCTGGGCTTCGCCAACAAACCGACCGTGAAAAAGAACTTACACGCCGGCTGGAGAGTTTGGCTGCGGAGGCCGCTGACCTCAACAGTCGCCTCAACAAGGCTCTGCAAGAGCGAGGTCAGCTTCAAACTCAGGTCCAAACGTTGACACAGGAAAGGGACCAGCGTGTCCGAGAATTGGAAAACACGAGACGAGACCTTGCCACCAGCCGGACCCAGCTCAACAACCTCATCGAGGCCCGGGAAAACGAACAGAGGGCGACCAACGAGCTGATTCGCAACCTCCGGGACCAGTTGGAACAGTCACGGAGGACGAATTGACACAGTTCAATGAGCCTTAGGTTTGCGAACGTTTTGTGCGAACTCCTTCCACGCCTTGTTTTTTTCCTTTTCGGTGTAGTTACGCTGAACGGGTGGAGGCGGGGTCCGATGGCGTCTGGGGACCTGGGGATGGTCTTCAGTTGTTGCCTTTGGGTGAGGTCCCGACGCGGATTCCCCGCTTAAGGAGGATATTTTGTTTTCCTCCCGGACCGGCATCCTGGTTCGGGGGGCGATCTCCAACAGCTGATTGAGGTACGAGGACCTTTTGCCGCTCAAGAAAAGGAAGAATTGTGAGATCCAGGAAAGTTTACCGAAGGCCTGATTGTAAAGGTCCTCCGGATCCAGATCCAGGAGAACGCTCAGGCGTTTGAAAAACATGGTACCTTGCTTGAAGAATCGTTCGAGGAGGGGTTCGGCTGCCGATACCTCTTTCTTCAGGGCGATCGCAGCCTCGGCCAGGATTCGAGGCCGTTTGAGAATCCATGCAACTTCCTCGTCCTGTTTTTCGATCATCTCGCGCAGAGCCGACTCGAAGTTTTCCGGCTTGGAAAAAGCGATGTCGTTGGAGTGGCTTCCCTCCTGGATGTAAGTTTTGAGTCTCTCGACAATCTCCTGTTTGATCCGGGTCCGCAGTTTGTCCCAATGGCGCACAAAGTAGTAATAGAGTTTGTCCCGGTGAAACCAGGAATCGTTGATGACGATCACAGGTGGTAGTCCGGTACCCGAGGGAGCTTCCGAGGTGGTGAACCGGCGGTAAAACTCCTCCTCAAAGCGTGGATATTGGTCACCGTACTTTTCTTTGAGGGGGGTCATCACCGCCTTGATCTCTTCGGGTGCAAAATATCCCTCGGAACTTTGGTAGAGAGCGTGGATGACCGCCTGCATGTCGGTTTCGCGCTGGCGCTCCTCGTCCTTGGCGCGTTGGGCCTCGTTGAGCTGGGACTCGACCATTCCCCCCAAAAGCTGTGCCGCATAAAATACGGTTTGGTCCCACTTTTGCCGTGGTTCCCCCAACAGGTCGTTTTTGTTCTGAAGCAAAACGTTTGTAAGAACCTTCCAGAAACCCGCTTCCTTGTTGCCGAGGTGCCGGGTCAACTCGTTGAGATTGGTTTTGAGCAAACGGGAAATGGCAATCTGGTTGGGTTGATACTGTAAAACCGCACGAAGGTAAGTAAAACACCCGTTGATCATCAAGGGGTAGTCTTTGGCGCTGATGATCGCCTCGTCTCCGCTCAGGGGAAAGCGCAGAATGCTTTCGTTTTCCACCCATTCGCTCATGGATTCGCGGGTGACAGCCTCGGGGCTAACCTTTACCAGCAGGTTTTCCGGGGGAAGGAGTTTTTTCTCACGGAGAAAACTGGATCGAAGAATAAAGACCTTGTTGGTTTCCAGCATCGTCTGATAAAGCTCGCTGATAAAATGAAACCAGAACCGGGGCGACCCTTCGTTGGTCAGGAGCACCTTGTGCCATTTGCGTCCCTCGGGAGTCCTTTTGGTAAGGATGATACCGACCCTGGCATCTCGAAGTTTCGTCATTAGACCCTCGAGGTCGTTGGGGGGCCAGGGTGCAGGGTCGATGTCGGCCCGACGCTGTGCGCAGAGTTTGTGAAAAAGCTCCCTTTGGGACGGCGTGGTGACTCCCCACTGCGAGAGAAGGGCTTCACGGCTTTGAGGCGTTAGCAATACGTAATCGGGAGGTTGCTCCGGGCGGGCCATCGATTTCTATTTTAGCACTACTTGCCAATTTTGGCCATTATCTCTAAGGTAGAACTGTGAGTCCGCGGCAGTTCAACATTTTACTCAAATCGATCCAGCAGGGTTCGAGCGCCCTCTGGAACGAGTTTCGAAAAAAACAACGCCCCGGCTTCGTCCCAAATCTGAACGGTGCCAACCTGGCTCAGCTGAATCTTCAGGGATTTGACCTCAGTGGGGCCTATTTGGAAAACGCCGATCTCCGCGGTGCCGACCTCTCCGGCGCCGATCTGCGCGGAGCCCGGCTCAAGGGCGCAAAGCTGGAAGGTGCGCGCCTGGAAGGAACCAACCTCAAGGGTGTCCGTTTTGTGGTGGTATCGGCAAGGCAAAAGAAAGCCGATCCGGATACGCCGGTCGATTCGGGCAAAAAACGGACATCAGACTTCGTGAATCTCGACGATGACTTCGACGAGATCTGATCAGGTCCGCCACACCTCAAAAGCCTGAAGGGCGCGAACCGCAAGCCACTCCTCGAGATGAAGCTTTTCATCCGTCGGCAGGTACAATTGGATGTACCCCCCAAATCCGCCTCCATGGATTCTTTCGGCCCCCGGGTAACCTCGGAGGAGGCGCCGGGCACGAAGGAGCGCAAACAGGTCCTCGACCTGGCCGTTACCCGTATGGGGAACCAGGTTTTTCAGCCATAGGGCGCTGGATTCTCCGCTTTGGTTGACCAGCTCGAGGCACTCGCGCCATCGACCGGATACCCAGGCATCCCGAAAAAGCCCCACCCTTTTTTGTTCGGTCAGGAAGTGCAGGGCACGCTGCAGTACACGGGACGGGAGGGATGAGCCGGCCGGCCCCAAAAGATCTTCCGGGGATACATCGACGAGGCGCTGAGCCCCAAAACACTGAGCGGCCTGTTTCATTTCACGGGGAATGGCGGCATAGTCCTCGGTCAGGTCCTCGTGGGAGACGCCTGTCTCCACCAGCAACAAAGACCAGCCCGGCTGGAAGGGTGGAGGTCCCAAAGACTCCACAACCGGATCGGCCTTGAAGTCCAGCAACACGGTTCCGCCGGCACTGATCACGAGCTGGTCCATCAGCCCGCAGGGTTTTCCGAGAGCCTTGATCTCGATCTCGCGTGCCAGGATGGCCCGCTGGACCGACGTCAGCGAGGGCCCACCCAGGGCTTCCTGGACCCGCAGCAAAAGGACGCAGAAAGCGGCGCTCGAGCTCAGTCCGCCCCCGCTGGGAAGTTCGCTCACAAGCTCCCCCTCCCAGCCCCGTCCGCCACAGGCCAGGCTCTCCCCAAGCATCAGCTCGGAGGGATGCGGCGTTCCCTTCGGGGGCCAAACCAGAGGCCGATCGAACCCCGCAGATTTCAACACGATCGAGGCATCGCTGCGGCTGCGAAATTTCAAGCGCATGCCACGATGAAGGGTTGCGGCCACCACCCGACCGCCCTGATGGTCCGTGTGGTTGCCAATGAGTTCGGTTCTCCCGGGTACGAAGAGCTCTTCCATATTCCCAGTGTTGAAAAAAAACTCCGTCAAGTCTAGGGTGGTGGCATGCGCGGCATCACGCTCATCGCAGACGGATGGCAGGCGGTACTCCACCCCCAGGGAGCCTCCCTGTTGGAACTGCGAGACCCCTCAGGATTCAACTGGATACCCGATCCTCCCGAAACCGGGCGCCACCTCTTTGGAGCTGTTGCCGGCCCCTGGGCCAACCGCCTCGATCCTGGCCCCTGGGGACTGACCGCCAACGAGGGGAAGCTGCACCTGCACGGCGGCTTTCAGGGGACGGACCTCAGGGAATGGGAGGTCCTTTCCCGCTCAGAGAGAAAACTCTCGTTTCTGCTCGATTGGCCCGAAGGGGATGAGGGCTACCCCAACATCCAAATGCAGGTGACGTACGAGCTGATGCCGGGGGTCGTGGAGTGGGAGCTAAAGGCCGAGTCCAGCCGGCCGATTCCCCTCAATCTCGTCCAGCACGGCTATTGGAACCTGGGAGCGCCCTCCATCGACGATCATACCCTCCAGATCAGTGCCTGGGCCATGAGGGCTCCCGGTCCCGATGGAATGACGGCCCCGCCGGACCTGGAAAACTTCTTCGCTCGATCGGCCCCATTGCAAGGTACCTGGGATCATACCTTTTTGCTCCACCACGGGGAACAAAACAGGGTGGAAACCTCGGCCGTGCTGCACTACGGTCCACGAACCATGGAGGTCTTCACCACCAGCCCGAGTCTTCACCTCTACACGGGGCATTTTTTGCCACGTCCCCGCAGCGGTGTCTGCCTGGAGTGCGGCTTGCCACCTGGCCGCTGGGGGATGGGAGTGCCATCCACAATGTACTTTTCGCGGACCCGTCATGTGTTTTATAGCCATTACAATTAAACTTTGTTATAATTAAGTATGGGCCATTTTGACGATGGACTCGATGTTCTAAATCAAAACGAGGAGAAGCTACAAGTACCCAAACGGTACACGGTGATGTTCCACAACGATTCCTACACCACGATGGAATTCGTGGTTTGGGTCGTCAAAAAGGTATTTTCTGTCGGCGAACAGGAGGCGCATCGTTTCATGCTGCGCGTTCATCAAACCGGATTGGGAGCCATCGGTGATTATAGCTACGACATCGCCCGAACCAAGGCCAACCAGGTCATGAGCCTTGCCCGAGAGGCTGGATATCCCTTACTTTGCACTGTGGAGGAGTTACCCCATGAATCTTAGCCCTGAATTGCAAATCATTTTCGAAAAGGCCTTCAACGAGGCTCAGCATAAGGGGCACGAGTATCTGACCCCGGAACACCTGGTTTGGGCTGCCATGGAGCACCCTGCCTCGCTGAACATCCTCCGCCTCTGCGAGGTGGACATCGACAAACTTCGTGCCAAACTCCAGGAATACTTTGAAAAGGACATGCCCAAGAGATCCTCCAAATCCAAGCAGCGCCCCACCGAAAGCCTGGGATTTCAATCGGTGGTGGAAAGGGCCATCATGCAGTCCGTGGGAGCGAACAAGCCCGACATCGACCCCGGGGACATCCTCGTGGCGATCTATGACGAAAAGGAAAGTTACGCCAGCTTTGCCCTGAGGAGCGCCGGCCTGGCCCGACTCACCCTTCTTCAGGTCATCAGCCACGGGATCAATGTTACAGGGCCCAATTACGACGAAAGCGGCAAGCAATCGAAGAACGATGAGTCTAAACCGAGCAAGGGGCTTTTGGAACAGTTCACCATCGACCTCACGGCCCTGGCCCGAGAGGGTAAACTGGATCCCCTGATCGGGCGCCAGGACATCCTGGATCGCACCATCCAGGTACTCTGCCGAAGAATCAAAAACAACCCGGTGCACGTGGGCGAACCGGGCGTAGGCAAGACGGCCATCACCGAGGGTCTGGCCCAGAGGATCGTCAACGGCGAGGTCCCCGACTTATTGAAGGACTATCAGGTCTACAGCCTCGAAATGGGCGGTCTTGTGGCGGGAACCCGTTACCGCGGCGACTTCGAAGAAAGGCTTCGGAAAATCATTCAGGAACTGACCAAAAAATCCAAGGTCATCCTGTTTATCGACGAAATCCACAACATCGTCGGGGCCGGTGCGGTCAGCGGCGGCAGCCTGGACGCGTCCAACATCCTCAAACCGGCCCTGGCCGCCGGAAAGCTTCGCTGTATCGGTAGTACCACATACGAAGAATTCAAGAAATACTTCGAAAAAGACAGGGCCCTGGCTCGCCGCTTTCAAAAAATCGACGTGAACGAACCCAGCGTCGAAGAAGCCATCGACATCCTCAAGGGGTTGCAGCCTCGCTACGAGGAGTACCACCGTGTCCGCTACACCCCCGAAGCCATACGGCAGGCGGTGCTGCTCTCCAACCAATTCATTACCGATCGTCACTTGCCCGACAAGGCGATCGATGTGATCGATGAGTCCGGGGCCTGGCTGCGAAACTTCGTCCCCATGCGCGAGAGCGAGTCTCCCGAAGAATATCGTGTATTGGACGAAACCATCGTGGAGAAAACCCTCGCGAAAATGGCGCGGATTCCCGAACGCACCGTCAGCGTGAGTGAAAAAGATCGATTACGCGACCTGGAAAACCGCCTCAGGATGGTGATCTACGGACAGGACGAGGCTGTCCATCAGGTCGCTCAGGCGGTCAAGCGCTCGAGGGCGGGATTCCGCAAGCCCAACAAGACCGTCGCCAACTTTCTCTTCGTCGGGCCGACGGGGGTGGGAAAAACCGAACTGGCCCTGCAGCTGGCCAACGAACTCGGACTGGCCCTCCACCGCTTCGACATGAGCGAGTACCAGGAAAAGCACACGGTCAGCCGCCTGATCGGAAGCCCCCCCGGTTACGTCGGCTACGAAGAGGGCGGGGTGATGATCGATGCGATTCGAAAAAATCCCCACGCCGTTCTCCTGCTGGACGAAATCGAAAAGGCCCACAACGATATTCTGAACATTTTGCTTCAGATCATGGATTATGCCACCCTCACCGATCAAACCGGACGCAAGGCCGATTTCCGCAACGTGATCCTGATCATGACATCGAATGCCGGGGCCCGTGAACTCGGCAAGAGCCTAATCGGCTTCGGGGAGAGAGCTCACGGCACCAGTAGTATCCAGCGCGCCGTCGAGCGGGTGTTCAGCCCGGAATTCCGAAACAGGCTGGACAAGGTCGTGATCTTTGAACGGCTGAGCAAAGACGTCATCCGCGACATCGTTCGCAAAGAGCTCAAAGAAGTCGATCAAATGCTTTCCGAAAAGAATCTGGCGCTTGCTTACTCCGAGGAAGTCCTCGACCATCTCGGAAATCTCGGTTACAGCGAGGAATTCGGCGCCCGCAACATCGCTCGGGTTGTGGATGAGCAAGTCAAGGAATGGCTCGTGGACAAGGTCCTCTTCGGCGAATTTTCCTCGAAAGGCACCATCCGTTTGAAACTGGTGGATGGAAAAGTGGACTTTGATTGGTTTGAGAACAATGAAGTTCCCGTTTCTTGAGACGGGAGAACTGGGTCCTGAGGAATTCATTCGTTTTCCGGAGCCGGAAAGCGCCGATATGGGCGGAGGACTCATTGCTCTGGGGGGTAACCTCTCCCCCGGAGTGTTGCTTTCCGCTTACAAGCAGGGAGTCTTTCCCTGGTACAGCAGGCCGCCGATCCAATGGTTCAGTCCCGATCCCAGGTTCGTGGTATTCTTTCATAATGTCCGCCTTTCGGAGAGCATGAGACGACTCCTTAAAAAACAAACCTTTCGGTTCACCTGTGACCATGCCTTCGAGCAGGTCATTAAATCCTGCGCTTCCATCCACCTTGAAACGGACGGCGGAACATGGATCACTGGAGAGATGCGTAAGGGTTACGTGGAACTGCACCACCTGGGGTTTGCCCATTCCATCGAAGTCTGGAAAGACAACGAACTCGTTGGCGGTCTCTACGGGGTGAGTATCGGCAGGATGTTTTTCGGGGAATCGATGTTTCACACCGTCTCCAATGCGAGCAAGGCCGCCTTCTACGCCCTGGTGAATCACCTCAGGGAGCGCGACATTGCGTTCATCGACAGCCAGGTTGCCAATCCGCACATGGAAAGCCTCGGGGGCACCGATATACCCCGAGCCCAATATCTGAAACGCCTGAAGGCAGCTCTCGCCTTGCCGCCACCGAGCGCGCCCTGGAAGATGGAAATCGACCCCAGGCTTCCCGCCTTGTTCCGACTTTTGGGTCATGACTGAATCGACCGAATCCCGATTCTTGATCCGAGCGGGCCTCATCCTCCTGGTTCTGGGCGTCATTTTCCTCATCGCGTCGATTTATATCGCCCCCATCAATCGCCCCTCCCTGGCTCCTCGGGGGGCCTCCACCGACATTCTTGCCGAGTTTCCGCACGATTTCGAATTCGGTCTGGCCACTGCCCCGGCCCACATCGAAGATCAGCTCGAGGATGGGTGGTTGGAATTCGCACGCCGGGGTGGGGTCCGCGCCTGGAAGAACCAACCCTTCCCGGAGGACCGACTGCGGTTCTGGACCGAACCCGAAATCGAAATCGATCTTGCCGCCCAGACGGGTGCCAAAATTTTTCGTATGGGAATCGATTGGGAAAGGCTCTGTCCCCAGGATCCAGGCACCCTCGATGCGTCGGGTACCCCGGTACCGAAAGGAGTACAGGATCGCAAGTCCCTCGAGCGGTACGCCGAGATCATCGAGATGGTCCGAAGCCGTGGAATGAAGCCCATGGTAACGCTCTTCCATCACAGTCTCCCTCGATGGAGCATCAGGAAGGGAGGTTGGACAAATCCGCAGACAAAGGAGGCGTTCGTCGCCTTTGCCCGAGATGTGGTTCAACGCCTCGGACCCCTGGTGGATTATTGGATCACCTTCAACGAGCCCAACACTTTCACGCTTTTGACGTATATCGCCGGTGTCTGGCCCCCCGGTCTGGATCAGACCAATTTCACGGGAATGATCGAGCTGGGCCCCTTCGATGGCTCTTATCCCAAAAGCCTTCAAAACATGACCGATGCGCACAATACTCTCTACCCCATCATCAAGAACCTCGATCCCGAGTCAAAGGTCGGGATCGCCCACCTGGTGAGCGAAAACTATGCGCAAACCTTCGCCGAGCTGCCCATGGTTCTGGCCTCGCGCTACATCGTCCTGCTCAACGACTTCCCCGACCGCGTCATCGGTAAACTCGATTTCCTGGGAATCAATTTCTACGGCGAAGAAGTCGTGAAAGGGGACTCGATCGCCTTCGTGCCAGGCCGGGAATACAGCGACTCCGGCCGTGCCATCTTTCCGGAGGGCTTGTACCGCGTCCTGATGCACTTCCACCAAAGGTACAATTCGGGACCGAGGTGGCGCAAGCCCCTGCCGTTTTGGATCACCGAGAACGGGATTGCCGACGAAAACGACGTGCTCCGGCCGGCCTACCTGATCGAACACCTGCTCGCCGTGGACGCCGCCATGAGGCAGGGGGTGCCGGTGATGGGGTATATTTTTTGGACGATCAGCGACAACTGGGAATGGCACGATGGATACGGACCTAAGTTCGGCCTGGTCGCCGTCGACCGGCGCAACAACCTCGCTCGAATGCCCCGAGCCAGCTACTACCTGTTTCAACGGATCTGCCGAACCAAAACCATCCTCAACCTGGACAGGCGGCAGGCGTGGAACCTGGTCAGTCAGTGGGCGGGAAAGCCTCGTAAACTCTGGCGGTCTGAAAATGGAAGGCTGGGCCTGGATCAGCCGCGCGAATACACGTACAGTACCGTCGACTGGCGCTTCCCGGACGAGCCCACCATCATCGACCGGGATTGGCTTCAGCTTCAGCCCCACCGCCCATGATCGCCATTTTAAAAACACTGGCGGCCGGCATCTACGTCGTGCTGGTGTTTTTCGCGGTCGATCTCGCCACTCGACTGTTGAGTTTTGGTCAGTCCTCGCTGGAGGTCTCTCTGAAAACTGTCCTGTTTTTTTTGATTTTATTCAGGGTCGTCGATAAAAGCGATTTTGAAAATTTCGGCAGGCACATCAAAAGCCATGGGCCGTTTTTGACACTTTACGTGCTGGGAACTCAGGTTTTCTGGTACTTGGTGTTGCCTGCGTTGAGCGCTTTGCCGTGGTGGTTGGAACAATATCAGGAATACGAGAAAAGTCTGGCGGCCTTACCGCTTCTGACCTTTCAGGTGCTGATCGCCCCCTTGGGTGAGGAATTGATTTTCCGCTGGCTCTACGTCAAAACAGTCGAAAAAATGAACGCCTTCAACATTGTTATCGTGACCCTTGTTGGAGGTATGGCCTTCGCTTCGGTCCATCCGCCGGCGATGTGGCCCTTCGCCCTGATGCATGGCCTGTTTCTGATGTGGTACTTCTCAACATATCGTGACCTGTTGATGACGATCGTGCTGCATTTCGCCATCAACCTGGTCAACCTCATCCCACTTGCCCGCGATGTTTAGATGACGCTTATCTCAATTTTTAGCAACGGCGGAACTGAAATTTGTACCTATCCATGCTAAAATCCATAAAATGGCCGCTGTTGAGCCGATGAAGGGAATTGAACCCTTGACCTACGCTTTACGAGAGCGCCGCTCTACCCCTGAGCTACATCGGCGTACCCTTACATTGGGATATTATCGGATTTTCCGTCATCTGGTCAAGTTTATCGGTCCCCTGCTCATCATGCTTTCCTGCACCGCCCAGGCTCCGACGAATCCCCGGCCGGGAGTTTTCGAGGTCTCTATCTACGATGAACACGATGTTTTCACCCTGGACGGTCAATGGCTCTTCGAATGGGAGGCGGACGGTATAGTCCGCCCGATCAAGGTTCCCGGCTATTGGAACAACCTCCTGGGGCTCTCCCCTTACGGCCGGGCGGTGTACCGTGCCCGAGTGAACCTTCCGAAACGGGATATGCTCCTGGGTCTGGACATCGGCGAAATCCAGACAGCTTACAGGCTCTATGTCGATGATCAGGAAGTGGGCGGCATGGGAAATCCGCGACACACGGGGGAATCCGGTGTGGCTTTGGGACATCGGGAATTGTTTTTTCGGGCACGGGGTCCAGTCGACATCAAAATTGTGGTCGCCAACCACTTCAATCCGATCGGAGGCATCGGTGATTCACTCTTTATTGGCCTTGCCGGCAGCGTTCATCGCCCCCGGTTCCTGATCAAACTTTTTTACATCGTGATCAGTGGAATTCTCGTGTTTCTCTTGGTTTATTTCCTCATTTTTTCCGTATGGGGCTACCGGAAGCCTACCTTTTTATCCTTGTCCGGTTTGATTTTTTTCTCCTTGATCCGTGACAATCTTTTAAACCAACGTTTGATATCCCTGTACTTTCCGCATTTGAACAGTGTCCTGCTCACCAAATTGGAGTACGTCACCATTCTCGGTGTCGCCGTGTGCTTTGTTGCCTATCTCTGGCAATTCTTTCAAGACCAACGTTACAGGACCCCCTTCGTCATCCTGAGCGCCTTCAGTGTTCTTTATCTTTTGTTGCTGATCTTCGTACCCTTCCACATCTTCGTTACCCTGTTCAAGGGTTACATTATTCTGGCCCTGATGGTTTTGGTGTTCATGCTCATTCGTGTCTTCATGAAACGTATCCTGCCGAAACGACATCGCATGCTGTTCTTCCTGAGCCTCATCCCCCTGTTCCTTGGGGCTGTCCACGACCTGGTTCAAGGATTTTTCATGCTGGGGAACATCTACTTTTTCAATACCGGCATGACCGTGTACCTGCTTTTGCAAGCGGTAATCCTCCATCAAATTCAGAGAGAATCGATCGCTTCGACCATGAAACTCCAAGAAAAGAACCGGCATTTGCAGCAGTCGCGAAGCGCGCTTTTGGTTGCCTTTCTCCCGAAGTTTCGTTCCAGACTCGTTGAGATTTTGCGCCTGAGCGAAAACCTCTCACCGGATTTTCGAAAAGGTCTGATGGATTTTGGTATCAGCCGACTGGAATTCGTCTTTCATGTCTTCAACAAGTGCTTCCAAAACAACCTGGAAATCGATTGGAACGAGGTCGAGCGTCTGGTCAAAACTTTGCCGGAACCGACGAATCTGCAAGAACCATTTGAAAGCGATAAGAAACATTCCATCCTTATCGTCGACGACGAAGTCATCAATCGTTTTTTGGTTACCTCACTGTTGAAACAGGAAGGAATTCTGGTATTGGAGGCCGATAGCGGGCATCGGGCCATCGAGTGCCTAGACGTTTCCCGACCCGATCTCATCCTGATGGATATCATGATGTCCCCTCTCAATGGCTATCAAACGATTCTCGAACTCAAAAAACGCCACGGCACCTTGCCGCCTTTTTGTTTTTTGACGGCCAAGTCCGATCATGAGGATATCGTCCATAGCCTGCGATTGGGGGCCTGCGGTTTTCAAACCAAACCCTTTTCTGTAAAAAGTTTTTTCCCGAAGCTGCAGGATTATCTGTTGCTCCACCACTGCCCTTCGCCTCTTTCCCCTGAGGCCCCCGTCGAATTGCGTCTGCAAATCAAAAACTTCCAACCAACATTCTCACTTGAAGAAAAAGAGCGGATAGAATCCTGTCTTTTGGGGTCTTTTCCGCATTTTGAATTTTCACCAGACAATTCGACCTTGACGGTAAATCTGCCGCCGACGCCGCTTATTCATCAAGTTCTCAGGTTTTTGTTGATTCTGGAAGGTGTCAACGTCCCCATGACCGCCCGGGATGCTCAACTCCCCCATTATGAGCGCACCTCGCCCGGCCTCATCCTTTCCCGAAAAAGTTTGGGATACCAAATACCCAACCTGGCCGCCAGTGTCTATTTGGAAGAGCTGGAAAAAGACGTGTTCTTTTTTTCCTGGCATTCCGCTCTGTCCACGGACTAGGATTCAAACCCCGCTCCATGCTGCCGATAAAGAAGTATGATCCGCGGCCTTTACACCGGAGCTACCGGCATGGTGGCTCAAATGCATCGATTGGACACAGTCTCGAATAACCTCGCTAACGTCGACACCACAGGCTACAAGCGGGACCAGGCTGTCCATAAGAGTTTCAGCGAGATGTTGATCCGGCGCTTCAACGACACGGGGGTGTACATCTGGCCTTTCGGATCGTCGGAGGTTGCGCCGGTGGTCGGAAAATTGGGGTTGGGTGTGGAGATGAATGAAAGCTACACCATCTTCTCTCAGGGGGCGATGAAAATCACCGACAATCCGTTTGACCTGGCCCTCGAAGAGGCCGGCTTTTTTGTCGTCCAAACTCCTGAGGGACTGAGATACACCCGAAACGGATCTTTCCATTTGGGGCCGGAGGGGCTCCTCGTCACCAAAGAGGGCTACCCTGTCCTCGGTGAAAATGGTCCGATCACGATCAAGGAAAACAATTTTGTGGTGGATGGTTTCGGCCGGGTGTATCATAACGCTACCTTTGCCAGCGATCCCGAACGCCTGGTCTCCATGCAAGAAAACCAGTGGGAAAACACGGAATATGTGGACAGACTGAGGATCGTCAATTTCGAGGAGACGCGCTACCTGAAGAAACAGGGCGACAGTCTTTGGATGGAAACCGATGAGAGCGGAGTGGCCCGAGAATTGGTGGAAGGACAGGACCGGCCAAAGGTTCGTCAGGGCTTTTTGGAGACTTCGAACGTCAATCCCGTCCGGGAAATGGTGGAAATGATTGAGGTCAACCGCTCCTACGAGGCCAACCAGAGGGTGATTCAAACCTTGGATTCGATGATGGGCAAGCTCATCAACGAAGCCATGAGACTGTAGAGGAGATGACACCATGATGCGATCCCTATGGACAGCGGCCACCGGCATGACCGGTCAGCAGTTCAATATAGACACCATCGCCAACAACCTATCGAACGTCAACACCACCGGCTTCAAACAGAATCGGGTCGATTTCGAAGATCTAATTTACCAGACAAATCGATTGGCAGGGACTCCGGCCACCGAACTGACCGTGATCCCTGTGGGCATTCAGGTCGGACATGGTGTGAAAGCCGCAGCCACCCAAAAGATTTTTTCCCAGGGTGCCCTGCAAGCCACCAACAACGTCTATGACATGGCCATCACCGGTGAAGGCTTTTTTCGCGTTCTGACACTCGATGGTACCTATGCCTACACCCGGGACGGCAGCTTCAAAATCGATACCAACCGACAAATCGTCACCAGCAATGGGTACCGGCTCATCCCCGAAGTCATCCTTCCGGAAGGTTTTATCGCCGAATCGCTCAACATCACCCAGGATGGGCGAGTCAGTGTCAAGGTTCCCGGTCAGGACGATCCCATCGATGTGGCCCAGCTCGAGTTGTACCGCTTTGTGAACCCGGCTGGCCTGCAGGCCATCGGGGAAAACCTGTTCAAGGTGACCAATGGTTCGGGAGAGGCGATCGGGGGACGTCCCGGCTTCGATGGCATGGGGCAGGTCCGCCAGCGCTTCCTGGAAATGTCCAACGTGAGTGTGGTCCAGGAGATGGTGAATATGATCGTGGCCCAGCGCGCCTACGAATTCAATTCCAAGGCCATCCAGACCAGCGATACCATGCTCGGTATCGCAGCGACCCTGAAACGATGATGCATCGACTGCTCGTTCTGACCCTGGGACTTTCGCTTACTCTGCCTCTGGCATCACAGCAAATAACCTTTAAACATTGGGTGGTAAACACGGGAAACCTTCGCCTGGGCGACTTGGTGGAATACCAGGAGGGACTGGAGAACTACCTCTTTTTGCCGATCCGTCTCAGTGAGGAAAGCATCTGGGTCCTGTGTCCCCGGTGGGTGATGAGCCAGGTGGGGCTGCCGGAGAGTACAAGTTTTGTAGTGGCCCGAATCTTGGTGGTGCCAGCAAAATGGGACATTCCGAGCGCGCTGATAACCGAGCTGGGGAAATGGATGAACGACCAAAATAGTGGCCCGAATTTTGTGGTTGAGCTGCGAGACGTGAAGCTACTGGACCCCCTGCCTCTCGGAGTTCAGACCTACCAGCTCAGTCGCATTTCCGGCGAAAAGACCTTCAACATTCCCAACGGCTACTGGGTTTGGCGCATCAACCCTGCTCAGTCATCCAGCAGAATTCGTGCCCTGGTCCAAGTCCACGTCCCTGTTTTAAGACTTCAAAAAACCATGGGGCGCGGGGCCTCTCTCACCGCAGAAACTTATCAAATTGAATATTTGCCCCTGAACCAATTTTTTCGTCGGCCAATGACCGTGGACGATTTAAGTGCGCGCTGGATTCTGGCTCAACCCGTGCGCTCCGGCGAAATCCTCTATACCTATCAAGTCCAACCCGTCTACGATGTCAACGCGCAAACGGGAATCAGAGTTGTAGTTCAGCGAGCCGGCATCCGTGTCGAAATCAACGGCGTTTCCCTGGATGGCGGCAATATTGGGGACCGGATCCGAATTCGCCTTAATGACTCCGGCCGCAGCCTGCGTGCTCTTGTAACGGCCGAGGGAGAGGTTCATGTTGAAAATCTCTAAAAAGATTGGATTCTTCCTTTTAGCCGCGGCAAACTTACTCGCTCAGGAAACAGCTACTAACCAATCCCTTTCCCCCATGCCGGCCGCGCCCCAGGTGCGAATCAAGGACCTGGCGCGCATCGAGGGGCTCCGAGACAACCAACTCACCGGCCTCGGCCTCGTCGTGGGACTCAACGGCCAGGGGGACTCCTCGTCCAACGCCGCCTTGATGGAAATGTTGTCCAGTTTGATGTCAAACCTGGGGGCCCAGGTCCGTCCCGAGGATTTACGAAGTAAGAATGCCGCGGTCGTGGCCATCACCGCCACGGTTCCCGCGTTCACCCGATCCGGCGACGCGTTAGATATCCAGATCGCCAGCCTGGGCGATGCTAAAAGTCTGTCCGGCGGCCTACTGCTCCAGACCCCTCTCAGGGCCGCCGATGGCCTGGTCTACGCTGCTGCCCAGGGCCGCGTCCTCGCACCCACAGGGAGAGGTGCAGTGAGCACATCCGGTACCATCCCACGGGGCGCCATTCTCGAACGCTCCATTCCACTACCGGAAATCCAAAGTGAAATCGTTTTCCTTCTACATCGGCCAGACTTCTCTACTGCCCAAAAAATCGTTGAAGCGCTTAGACAATCGTTTGCCGATGCCACCGTGACAGTTCAGGACGCCGGCAGAGTTGTCTGGCGCCTGGGCGCGGGGGACCGAATCGCCTCGATCGCACAGGCCGAAAACCTGATGGTCAGTGCCGACAGTGTGGCGCGTGTCGTGGTCAACCGTCAGACGGGGGTGGTCGTCATGGGCCAAAATGTACGCCTGGGTGCAGCGACGGTGAGCGTGCGCGGTGCCAAAATCAGCATCGGCGACCGCCGCGCCAGCGAGCAGGGCCGCATCCAGTCGACCACCAGCGTCGAAGATCTGGTCAGCCTCCTGCAAAGCCTGGGGCTTTCCACCGATATCATTATCGACGTCCTGGAGGCGCTCAGTCGTGCGGGTGCGCTCTTTGGGACCCTGGAGGTATTATGAATCCGATCTTCCCTCCGCGGGAACCGCCGGTTCCCGGCATCTTGCCCAACACGCCCATTGACCGTAACAGCGAGCTCTACAAGGCTGCCCAGGAGTTTGAGGGGCTCTTCATCAACATGATGCTCAAAGCCATGCGCAACACCGTAGAGCGGGGCCCCATCAACAATGGTGGTTTCGCCGAGGAGATCTTTGACGATATGCTTTACGAGGAAAGAGCCAAAACCATTGCCCGCACCGCCGGATTCGGCCTTGCCGATACCATCTACCGTCAACTCAGCTTTGTTCAATCGGTCCCGAGATCGCCGGATTTCACCAGCTATACGAATTGAATCAACATGGCAAAAAAAACGGCATGCCCCTGGACGTTGATGGCATGCCGTAAAGCTATATGCTCTAGATAAAGTGTCGGCTGAAATTCAAAAAACTTTAGTGGCCCGAATCTTGTGGGTGATTGTCCCTGGCCCATCCACCATTAATATTTCTCTTCGAACTACACACACATCTAAAAACTGTACGAACTTCAAAAAAAGAAGTACAAAACCCCTTTAATTTGCCTTATTCAGGGTGGAGGAAGTGTTGGAAAGATTCGTTCCACCCCATTGCCCCAACCCAAAATGCCCAGGCCACCGGGACCCTCAATCGTTGCCAGGCCCTTGGTACATTCATAATGGCTATTACTCTACCAAACAAACCTCCAAAATTGCGCGTTACAAGTGTACCACTTGCGGAAAGAACTTCTCCGAGAGGACCTTTCAACTCGCTTACTACGATCATAAAAAATTGGCTTATAAAAAGATTTACACTTTGCGCAATTACGGAATGAGCCTCAGAGCGATCGCCCTCTTCTGTAAAATGTCCCGCCAACGAGTCTTCCGAGGTCTAGCAAAACTTGCTCGGCAATCGCTTGCCGTTCATAGCCGTATGCTCACGCAACTTGCCGACCAGACTATTTGCGAACCTCTAGTTTTTGATGGGATCTTAAACTTCGTTTTCTCTAAGGCACATGCCACCTCGATGCAGATCACCGTATTGAAGGAAAGTCAGCTTGTGACCGATTTCGATCAAATTTCCGTAAAACGCCAAGGTAAAATGTCAAAAAGAGAACTGGAAAAGGCCAGGGAACTTTATCGTCGGCATCCGCCTCCCCGTAGAGCCCTTCGCCTGAGTTGCCAGCGGGTTTTCGGGGGAATCGCCGAACGTTATCCCGACACGGCCATCGAATTATATACAGATCGTCATCTAACCTATCCGATCGCCTTAAAATGTCTGGGGCTTCAAAATTGGCGCCATTATCGAATAGATTCCAAGCTAAAACGCAACCTGTTTAATCCCTTGTTTTCGGTGAATTACATCGAGCGAGAAATCCGAAAAGACCAGGCCGATTTCGAACGCAAAACAGATAAATTTTCTAAAAGGCTGGAATACCAAAGTGAGCGCCTCATGAATTACTTTGTTTGGCATAATCTGCAAAAGCCCTATCGGCTTAACGGTGACTTTACAAACTGTCCACATGCCAGAAGAGCCGGGATCAAAACTTCGTGGATCAAAAATCAACTCAAGACCATGTTTCGATTTCGGGCCTTTGGATCACGTGAAAACCTAAACTTTTGGATGACAAGGATCTGGAACAGAAAAGGGGGAAGTCCTGACCTTAAACTGGCAAAAATGGCTCATTACCTAAGCGTCCCAGAACCACCAAAATTCGGGCCACTAGATTTGCGGCGCTCTGACCATAACTCGCCCGCGGCCTTTTCCCAGCCATGCGATCCGGGTTCATAAAAACGCACATCCTTTAGATCATCCGGTAGGTATTGCTGGGCGACCCAATGCCCTTCGAAGTCATGGGGATAAAGGTACCCATGGCCATGTCCCAACCCTTGAGAATCGCGACTCGAGTCCTTGAGGTGGCCGGGCACCTCGCCCCCGCCCCTTTGCTTTAAATGATCCAGAACACGAAACAGGGCGACGGTGGAGTTGCTTTTCGGAGCCAGGGACAACCTCAGAGTCGCAAAGCTTAAAAAGTAACGCCCCTCTGGCATCCCAACGCGATCAAAGGCGGCGGCCGCGGCCTCTACCTGGGGTAGGGCCTGGGGATCCGCCAGACCTACATCCTCGCACGCGCTGATGAGCAACCTCCTCCAAATGAAAGAGGGATCTTCTCCAGACTCGAGCATGACTCCCAGCCAATACAAGGCAGCATCGGGGTCACTGCCGCGAATGCTTTTAATAAACGCCGAAGCGATGTCGTAATGGGCATCGGCGGTCTTGTCGTATCGAAGCTGGGGTCTCTGGGCTGCTTCAAGAACGTGGCCCTTGTCAACCACAAAATTCGGACCACTAACAAAATTTAACATCTCCAACACATTCAACACTTTGCGCGCGTCGCCACCGGCGACATCCACAAGCGCTTCCCGGGCCCCATCCGTCAGGGTAAGTCCCCGACCCCCCAGACCGCGCTCTCGATCGGCCAGTACCCTCTCTACAAGTTCCATGAGATCCCGCCTTTCTAGGGGCCGGAGTTCGTAGACTCGACTGCGGCTAAGGAGGGCCGAGTTCAACTCGAAGAAGGGGTTGGCCGTGGTGGCCCCAATCAGTACAACCGTGCCCTCTTCCACCCAGGGCAAAAGCGCATCCTGCTGGGCCTTGTTCCACCGGTGGACCTCGTCCACAAACAAAATCGTGCCCTGACCGTGAAATCGCTTTCGCTGCTGGGCAGACTCCAAAACCTCTTTTAATTCCTTTACCCCGCTCAGCACCGCATTGAGAGTGACAAAACGCCGCTTCGTGGTGTTGGCAATCACCTGTGCTAAGCTCGTTTTGCCACAACCGGGCGGCCCATAGAGGATAAGACTCGTCAACTGGTCTCGTTCGATCGCCTGGCGCAGCAGACTTCCCTCCCCCAGAATGTGCGCCTGCCCCAGCACATCACTCAGGACTTTGGGACGAAAGCGAACCGCAAGGGGCTTATCGCCCTGATCCTCAAAAAGTTCCATGGGCTCAGAGATTCAGAGAGAATTCAGGACCGACGAAAGACCCGGGTGATCCAGGGTCGCAAAAAGATCATGGTAAGACTCAGCCCGCCGAATGACGCGCCACTTTCCCGGCCCTTGATAAAGGACCTCGGAACTTCGCAACTTGCCGTTGTAATTAAACCCCATGCTGTGGCCGTGGGCCCCTGTGTCATGAATCACCACAAGATCCCCCAAAACAGGGTCGGGAATTTCGCGGTCGATGGCAAATTTATCGTTATTTTCGCAGAGCGATCCCGTCACGTCGTAGACCTTGGTCGGACCTCCGACACGAGCCGGCACCGAAATATGATGATAGGCTCCGTACATACCCGGACGCATCAGGTTGGCCATGCATGCATCGAGACCCAGGTATTGTTTGTAAATGTCTTTTTTATGCAGAGCGCGCGACACCAACCACCCATAGGGACCGGTGACCATGCGGCCATTTTCCATAACTACGCGAACGCTGCCCAACCCCGCAGGTTCTAAAATTCGGCGATAGGCCGCCTCGATGCCGGAGCTCAACCGCTCCAAGTCCACCGCTTCCTGTTCGGGACGATACGGAATACCGATGCCTCCCCCCAGGTTAATGAAGCTAACCTCCACGCCGGAACGACTTTTGATGTCCACCGCCAGCTCGAAAAGCATCACAGCCGTTTCCACGAAATATTCCGGATTGAGTTCGTTAGAAGCCACCATGGTGTGCAGGCCAAAGTTTTTGACGCCGCGCTGTTTCACGATCCGATAGGCCTCGAGGATTTGATTCTGCGTCAGACCGTACTTTGCCTCCTCGGGCTTACCGATAATCACATTCCCCTGTTTCAGGGGCCCGGGGTTGTACCGGAAGCACAAGGTCTCCGGCAAGCCGCCGAGGGCTTTGTCCAGGTAATCGATGTGGCTGAAGTCATCGAGGTTGATGATCGCCCCCAGTTCGGCTGCCTTTTGGTATTCCTGGGCGGGTGTATCGTTGCTGGTGAAGATGATCTCCTGACCCAGGATGCCCGTGGCCTGGCAAAGCAATAGCTCGGCCTTGCTCGAGCAGTCCATCCCCATGCCTTCTTCCTTTAGAATCTCTAAAATGTATGGGTTTGGAAGAGCTTTGACGGCGAAATAGTTTTTGAAGCCGCCGGGGACCCAGGCAAAGGCACGTGCGAAACGACGGGCATTCTCTCGAATTAGAGCTTCGTGATAGATGTGAAAAGGTGTAGGCACCTGCGCAGCAATGCCTTCCAATTCTTCAAGGGTAAAAGGTAAGGTTTTGTTAGCCATGGCTTGAAGGTAATCATCGACCCGCTGGCGGTCAACATGGACAGAAGGCATCAAACGCGGAGTGCCTTTACCCAACGATCGCCATGAAAACGCCACCCCAAAAGCAGGGCCCGGAGTACAAAGTCCGCCCCCATGCCTATCCACACGCCGACCAGGCCCCAATCCGCACCCAAACACAAAATTAGGGCCACCGGCAGGCGTACCCCAAACCGTGAAGCAAGCATCGTCCAGAGGGTGAATCGAGTGTCACCCGCTCCTCGAAGGGCAGGCCCCAGCACCATGGTCCCACCTAGAAAGGCCATGGTTAATGCATAAACGCGGAGAGGCCAAATGCTCAAAGCGATCACTGCCGGGTCCGTCGTGAAAAATCCCACCAGCTCGCTGGCAAAAAAGGCATACACAAAACTCAGACCTCCCAACACGCCCATGGCATAAAAAGTCGCACGCCAACCCAGGCGCCGAGCCAGGGCTGGATCCCGAGCTCCCAAGGACTGCCCCACTAATACAATCGCAGCCATCCCGAAACCGAAGGCCGGGGTAAAACTCAGGCTCGATAGTCTCATGGTGATTTGAAAGCTCGCGGCGGGCAGGGCCCCCAGGGGGTTGACGGCCCAGGCGATCAGGAGATTTTGACTGACCGCCATCGCCGCCTGCTCTAGGAAGCTTGGTAAACCAATGTCCACGATGGACCCTAGCAGCCGCCGACTTAGCTCGAGGCTCCGCCACGGACTGTAAGGAGTACGCCCGATCATAATCGCCTGAACCAGCCCGGCAATACAGGTACTCAAGCCTGTTGCGAGGGCGGCCCCCGCAGTCCCCAGGGGAGGAAAATCGAACCACCCAAAAATGAGGAGGGGATCGAGAGCCACGTTGAGCACATTGGCCCCCAGGGTAATGAGGGTGGGACCTACGGCCGCTCCGCTGGCCCGATGAGCCGAGTCTAAGGCATTTCGAAAAAAGGCCGCTGGCAGGAAGATCAAAAAAACATGAAGGTAAGAATCCGCTTGATTCCAGAGTTCCGCGGGAAGCTGGATCGCCTGAAGTAGACCCGAACGAAACACAATTAAAAAGGGAGTGATAACCAGCCCCAAACCCAGGGTCGCTACCAGTCCCGTCCAGGCCGCCACTCGAGCCCCATGCCACTCGCGCGCCCCCAATTTTCGGGCCACGACCGCAGTGATACCCGTCCCCAGGCCATCCGCGATCGTCATGACAGCCCAAACCAGGGTGCCGATGGTCCCCACAGCGCCGATCGCCTCCGGGCCCAAGCCGCCGACGAAAATCATGTCCACCGTCTGCATGAGTGTTAGGGAAATGTTGTTGACGACAGCGGGTAAGGCCAGGCGGAGGATGCGCGAACGTTCTGTAGAGGCGGCCATCAGCGCATGCTATACTTTTATCCGATGTTGAGCAATTCTCACGGGCCGCTACCCACAAAATTCGGACCACTAGAAAAATTGGAGAGAAGTCTCCACAGACACCAATGCCACCCATGGCGGCGTCCCCCCGCCGCCTTCAGTCTGGAACTTTGGCGCTGTCTCGAGACCTGGCGCCATCCCACGCGGGCGCTTTTCCTCGACCTGGGCTGCGGGCGCGGTCTGGCCACTCGCCAGCTTGCGGAACGCTTTCCCGAAGCACAGGTGCTGGGTATCGACAAAAGCGCCCACCGTCTTCGCGATGCGCCCCCACTTTCGCCAGAAATGGCCCTTGTTCGGGGAGAACTCCAGGATTTAGTCCCCCTCATGGTCCAGGCGGGATGGAAGGCGGAACAGGTTTACGTTCTCTACCCTAATCCCTGGCCCAAGTCCACCCAGGCCAAGCGGCGCTGGCCCCACCACCCCCTGTTTCCTCTGATTGTCCGGCTGGGGCCGCTTGAAATGCGAACAAACTGGGAGCTTTACGCGCAAGAATGGGCCCAAGCATGTCGGATTTTAGGTATTGAGGTAGAGGGTCCCCATCCTCTCGAACAGCCATCCTGGCCCACAACATCCTTCGAGAAAAAATACCGTGCACAGGGGCTTACCCTTTGGAAGGTCAACTCTCATGGCTGATACTCTGCGCCTTTTTGTTGCCCTGAAGCCGCCGCCAGACGCAGCCGTCCAGCTGACCCAGCTCCTAAGCCGCCACCCACAAAATTCGAGCCACTACCGAAATCTTACCTCCGAATCCCTTCACCTCACCCTGGCCTTCCTCGGTGATACCCCCGCCCCCGCCCTCCCCGAACTCACCGCCGCCCTCCGCACCCACCTCAATCCCTTACACCCCATTCGCCTCACGCTGGATCGCTGGATCACCCTGCCACCGGGGCCGAAGCCAAATGTTTTGGCCCTCGAGGCCTCCACCACTCCGCCCAACCTGCTGGCGCTGTACCGGCAAGTACAGGAAGTGGTACGGGACCTCTCTATCCGCTATTCCCTGCCCCAGTTTCGCTACTCACCGACCCGCCTCTTGCCCCACGTGACCTTGGCTCGTCGCCGCGGCCAAGGTCCCCTTCCCATCCTGGGCGGGGCATTGGACCACACCCTCCATCCACCGATCGAAATACCTTTCCTGGGCGTGGCCGTTTATCAAAGCCTGCTCTTGCCCGAGGGGGCAAAGTATATCGTGAAGGAATTTCTAGGATGGAGCGACTCGGCGAGAGATGGATAGTTCGAATTTTATAACTGAAAAAATCGTATCATCAGAACACACCCACTCTCAATCCACATCATTCACTCGAAATCATCATAGCATGCCCCGATAACAGGCCCCATATCGGGATTCACTGGATAATTTTTTAAGTCTCCCTCTCCTTTGGGAAAGGGAGACCGCGGAACTCTCACTCGACCCTGACTCGGTACACACTCCAATCTTTTTCGACCAAGAAAAGGTTGCCCCCGTGGAATCCAGCCCAAACGGTGTTGCCGAAGGTAGGTTGTCCCAGGGTCTGCTTGTTTCCGGTCTGGCCGTGAATACGGTACAGGGATCCCGCCTCGTCGATGATGTACAGGTTGTTACCGTTGTTGGTTCCCGCAATGCTGTTGGGTACGGTCGCCGAGAGAGCTGTCCAGCTGCCGTCGGCTGTGGCGACCTTCCAGATGTAACCGTTGGTATCCACGGTCCAAATCACCCCCTGTGAGGTCAATATGCCCAGGGTCGCACTGTAGTCACCGGTGTAGGCGCGCCACCTGCCAGTGCCGAGATCAGTTTCATATAGGGTGCCGTCCGCTTCGACAGAATAAAGCTTACCGGCAAAGGCCGCACCCGTCTGGGTGTTCGCCCACTCGCCCGGATTACCGATACTCCGCCAGTTGCCCGTATTCGGATCGATTTCGTAGAGGCTGCCCTCTTCGATCGAATAGAGCTTGTTCCCCGAGGATACCAGTACCTCGGTACCGGCGAACTCCGGCTTGCCGATGGTCGTTATCCGACCATTGTTCAGATCCATTCGAATCAAGGTTCCATCCTGTTTTGCTGCATAGATGTTTCCCTGATACATGGTGATGGCCACGATTCCCGCTAATTCCCCACCTGTACCAATCTTGGTCTTGGTCAGGTTTTGTCCGTTTACCGCCAGACCGAGCACGACCATGGCAAAGACAATCCATTTTGTACGCATAGTTCCCCCTTAATAATAAGGGTAGAGCGATTCTGAATATTATCAAGACTAAATTTTTAATTAATATAGTATTCCTTCATCGGCGGAAAACCATTGAAGGCCACGCAGGAGTAGGTAGTGGTGTAAGCACCCGCGGAGAAGAAATACAAGCGGTCGCCGGGATCGAGGTCCAGGGGAAGGGAATATTTGAAGTTTTGATACATCACGTCCATGGAATCACAGGTGGGACCCGCCAGGATTACCTCCTCTTCCTGATCGGCGTGCAAGGTTTGCTCCAGGGTCCGATCGGTGTATATCGGATACTTGATTGCCTCCCCCATGGTCTCCATCAGTCCCCCAAAAAGGCCCGTATCCAGATAGACCCATCGATAAAGGTCATTCTTGTGTTTACGGGCCACGTTCACCACTTCGGCTACCACCACGCCCAAATCGCCCACCAGGGACCTGCCGGGTTCCAGGATCAACCGCGGCATGTCGGCCCCAAAGTCCTCTTCCAGAAAGCGATTGATTTCTCGCGCGTAGGTAGCGATAGTGTGCGCCTTGGACAAATAGTGTGCAGGCAAACCGCCGCCCAGGTTGAGCAGAGAAAGCTTGATCCCCTGCTCTTCCAAAAGTCGATAGTAAATCGTGGAGGCTTTGGCGATGGCGGCGTCCCAGGCGCCGATGTCACGCTGCTGGCTTCCCACGTGGAAGCTGATGCCCGCTGGCTCCAATCCGCTGTCACGGGCTTGAACCAAAAGACTGTAGGCAAGCTCGTTATGGCAACCGAATTTGCGGCTCAGGGGCCAGTCGGCAGTCCTGTCCCCCTCGTTGAGGATGCGCACGTACACACGGGATCCGGGGGCGTTTCGGGCAATATTTTCCAAATCCCGCTCGCTGTCGGTTGCGTACAGTCGCACCCCGCGCTGGTAAAAATAGGCAACGTCGTCGGCCTTCTTGATGGTGTTGCCATAGCTCAGCCGCTCGGGCGGGCAGCCTAATTCCAGAACCCTGTCCAGTTCGAACCGGGAGGCCACGTCAAAGCACGACCCCAGCTGAATCAGCCGTTCGAGGATGGGCGCAGCGGGGTTGGCCTTGATGGCGTAGTAAATATCCGCGCCCGGAAAGTTCTCGGTCATTTCGCGGTATTTGCCGTCGATTCCCTGCACATCGAAGATCATCAGCGGAGTCTGGAGTTTGTCGGCATGTGACTTGAGCTTTTCCCAGGAGGCCCGGGGCATGTACTTTTCGAATCCCATGGCGCTAGCATGGGAAGAATCAAGCCTTTGTCAAGCTGTTTGGGAGGTTTCTAACTCTTTTTTAACGACGATCACCGTCCCCGAAAGCCCGTCGTGGAGGGTCTGAAAGGAATCGTTGAAAATACCGAAATTCCCTAGGGCCAGCACCAGCCCCAGTCCTGCCCCAACGGCGAGTACAATCCAGAGTTCCATCATCATTCCGAGGATGAATACCCACCAGCCCGCTCCCTTGACCAGCCATCGGAAAAACCCATTCATGAGCCCTGCGGGTTTGATACCTTCCCGCGTTCGTCGCCCTACCCGCAGTCCCAATGCCAGCTTTCCCAGGCTCCAGCCGAACAAAAATTCAGGAAAAAACCAGACGAGGGGAACCAAGCAAAACAACAAGATCAGGGGCTGCACCAGACGCCAGAACAGAGCAAGGATGTCGGACAGTTGCATTTTTTCCAAATATCCCTGCGATTTTTGCAACATCCCGGCGAGCTGGCGGCGAGACTCGGTACTCAATGACCCCAGCCTCTCGCTGGAAGTCAGCCGCTGAAAGGCAGACTGCAGGATTTTTTGTAGCAGTTCCCCCGGCCCCAGTAGGACGCCGATCTGATCGAGCACCTGGCCGGGCCACTGGGACTCCAGAGCCGGCAACACTTCATCGGCCAAAGCCTGGTTGACGGCCTGCCATTCATCGGCACTCAACGCCTGCAGGCTCCGCTCCAGATCCTCGAGCTTGGGTTCAGGAGATGTTTTTTCCAATTCTCGAATCAGGGACGGCAGGCCACATTGGTTGGGTCCGACCACCAACACCAGGCCGACCGTCACCACGGCGATCAGAAGGTTATCCAAAATCCAGGCCAGAAATCTTCGACCCAACGGAAAAGATTGCGCCATGACTTCAATGTAATTGAGTCCATGGGCGCTCGTCAAATGTCCGCCCCCCCGCCGGGTGACCTCGGTACCACCTTGAGTTATACTTTTTTCATGGAGAATCCAACACCCAGCTTCGAAGACTACCTCCGTGCCAAAGCCGGCCTGGACACCCGAAGCCTTCATGCAGCTACCTGGCAGGTTTTCGTAAATCGACTGAGATCTTCGGCAAAGCTTCGTATCCTCGAGGTGGGTGCCGGAATCGGGACCATGATCGAAAGGCTTTTCTGCGCCGGCGCTCTTGGTTCATGCGCGTATTGGGCCCTGGAGCCCCAGGCGGTCCTGTTGAGCCAGGCGGGACTGCGGGTTCAGAACCTGGTCCGGGATTTTCCCCAAACCGCCAGCGAGGTAGTGTTCTACCCCCTCGCCCGGGATTGGCAAACCTACGCCCAGCAACCACCCCCCCAACCCTTCGACGCCGTGATCGCTCACGCCTTCGTCGACCTGGTCGATGCGCCGGCCTTTCTGGACTCCCTGGCCCTTGTGCTTCGGCCCGGCGGTTTGGTTTATCTGAGCCTCATTTTTGACGGTCTGACCCAGTGGTTTCCCTCTCTTCCCGCGGACGATATTCTCATGTCCCGTTACCACACCGACATGGCCGGTGTGGTGTTTAACGGTCAACGATCGGGACCCCGCTCCGGCCGCCTTTTATGGAACCGGGCCTTGGAGACCGGCTACAAGGTTCTATCGATCGGCCCCTCGGACTGGGTGATCACCACCCAGGCCTCGACCTCGGACCGCACCGTCCAGCTCTGGCTGCTGGAAACCATCGCCCAGGTGCTGGGAAAGGATGCGACGGAATGGATTGACACCCGCCGCCGCCAGGCGCAGGAAGGACAACTGGGCCTGCGGGTCTCCCATCTGGACCTCCTCCTCGAATACCCGTGATTTCGGCACTCCTTTTGTTCTGGGACAACCTCCAGGACCTTACCCGCTCGATGGGATGGGGACGCCACCCCCTGCGGTTTTTGGTATGGGCGGCGGCGGCCCTGCCCGCGGCGCTTTTTGCTTACCGCCTGAGCCGTTTCAACCGCCAGCTTCGGCTGGGCGGCACCCGGTTTGCCGCTCGGAAACTGCTGAAAGTGTTCTACCGCGGGCTGGAAGTTCGCACCCCCCTTCCCGATTTTGACCGTGGCGGACTTGTGGTCAGCAACCACCCGGGATTGGGTGACAGCCTCGCTTTGATGGCGGTGCTCCCCCCCAACCGTTACCGTCTGGTGGCCCACGACCGCCTGTTTTTCCGTGCCCTGCCCGAGGTTTACCGCCACCTGATCCATGTTCCCGAGAACCCCCGCGAACGCCACAGCGTGGTAGGTCAGATCCTCGAGGCCATCGACAGGGGCCTTCTGGTGGTGCTCTACCCGGCAGGTGCCATCGAACCGGATCCCGCATTTTTTCGGTGGGGCTGGACAAGGCCCGGGGAACCGCTTCTGGGCAAGTGGAGCCCCGTCGTGAACCTGATCGCCCGGCGTCTGCGCCAGACGGGAGGCCGCATCTGGCCCGTCATGGTCAGCGACGTCTTCGCCCGAAAAGCTCTCTTTTCCTGGTGGGCCAACCGGGGCAGGGACCGTGCGGAAAAGGAGCGGCGTGCCGTAGGGTACCAGCTGTTACGCGGTCTTGGCCGTACGGTCTCGATCCGCCTGGCCCTCGGACAGCCCTGGGCGGCGGATGAGCTTCCTGGTTCCGGTACATCTGACGACTGCGTGGCACAACTTCAGGAAATTTGCAAAAACCTGGCCCGTGACTTAATCTGAGGGAGGAGGTATCCATGAAACATTCCATAGAACTCGGGCCGGTCTTCTCCATTCTCAAAATTCAGCTGGAAGCCGGCGAAACCATAAAGGCCGAGTCCGGCGCCATGGTCAGTATGAGCCCGGGAATCGACATCAAAGCCAAAACTACCGGCAAAGGCTTTTTCGGAGCCATCGGGGCGATGATCGGCGGGGAGAGTCTCTTTGCCTCCGAATTCACCGCCCATCAATCGGGTGAGGTCATTCTGGCGCCCTCGGCTCCCGGCGACATCGTTCACATCCCCATGAACGGGGGAACGGTGTATACTCAGGCGGGGGCCTACCTGGCCGGTTCTCCCAGCCTTACCATTTCCGCTCAGGGCTCGTTCAAGGCAATGTTCAGCGGTGAGGGGCTTTTCCTATCCAAGATCACCGGGAGCGGCGATCTCTTCGTGGGCAGTTACGGTGCGATCTACATCAAAACCCTTCAACCGAGCGAACACTACACGGTCGATTCCGGCCACATCGTCGCCTTCGACGAGTCGGTCACCTACAAGATCAAGATGGCCTCCAAGGGCCTGTTTTCGACGTTGGCAAGCGGCGAGGGTCTGGTCTGTGATTACACCGGTCCGGGCCGGATCTGGATTCAATCGCGCAACATCCGATCCCTGGCCCAGATGCTCGTTCCTTTCCTGCCCAACCGCTCCTGAGATTCTTGTCAAAGCCGTGGGGGTAGGGTAGAACAACCTATGATCCTGCTCCCCGCCATCGATCTTCTGGGCGGCAAAGTCGTCCGTCTTTATCAGGGCCGCTACGACCAGTCCACCGCCTATGCCGAGGATCCCGTTGCCGTGGCCCGCGCCTTTCAGGAAGCAGGTGCACGCTTCCTTCACGTGGTGGACCTGGACGCCGCCCGCGGCCAGGGAGACAACCGGGGGATCATCCACACCATCCGACGCTCGTTCGACGGACAAATCCAGGTGGGGGGCGGCATCCGCTCGGTGGAAGATGCCCAAAAGTTGGCGGACCTCGGGGTTGACCGCTTGGTCCTGGGAACGATCCTGGTCACCGACCCCGAAACTGCCGCCACGATCGTCTCGAAGTCCGGCTCGGCGGTCCTTGCCGGCATCGACGCCAAAGACGGCCTGGTTCGCATCAAGGGCTGGGAAGAGGGCGAGGGCGTGTCGGACCTGGAGCTGGCCCGCCGGGTTCGAGAGCTGGGCGTGAGCGGCATCGTGTACACCAACATCAGCCGAGACGGCACCCTCAGCGGGGCCGATTGGGAACGGACCCTCCAGGTCCAGGAGGCCAGCGGGCTTTCGGTCATTATGAGCGGCGGCGTGGCCGGCCTCGAGGACATCCGGCGTGCCGCACAAACAGGCAAGATCGCCGGGGTCATCCTGGGTAGGGCGCTGTACGAGGGCAATCTCGATCTTGCCTTCGCCTGCCGCCTTTATCTTCAAACCGAGGAGGCATCGCGATGAACATACATCCCCTTCTCCCACTGCTCATCCGCACCCGGGACAGCGGCGTGGCCTACCTTTTGGGCAATCAGAAAAGCTATGAAAAAAGCTTGGAACAGGGCGAGATCTGGTACGTACACCCGATCACCCTCCGCGTGCTCAGCCTCCCGCACAGCCAGGGGTGCCCGATCCGATTTCTGGGCACCCACTACGAGGCAGACTGGCTCGATGCCCACCCCCCCATCCTTCCCGATGTCGCGGCTGAATCGACGGATTCGGCGCCGGATTCTACCGAAACCGAGCTTCGGGACAAGTTGGCCTTTCTGGAGGAGTTGACCCGCCTGATCCGCCAGCGGCGGCAAAGCCTCCCCGAAGGAAGCTACACCACCCACCTGTTTCAAAAGGGTGAGGCCAAGATCCGCAAAAAGACCGGCGAAGAGGCTGTAGAGCTCATCCTGGCTCAAAGCCGGGACGAGCTGGCCTCGGAGGCCGCGGACCTGATCTATCACCTCATGGTCCTTCTCGAAGTGAACAGCCTCGACCTCGGACACGTGCTCGACGTGCTGGCCAGGAGGCACCGATGAGGCGCTCGGGAATCATGGGGATGGTCTTGGTCCTGGTGTTTCTGCTTTTCCTGGCTCTTCAAACCCTGATTCAGAGCGCCTGGTATCTCGAAGAGACTGTTCAAATGCTGAGGTCCCAGGGTCATACCCGGGCCGAACAGCTCGAAATCCGGCTGGAAAATGCGGTTCAGGCTATTACCTTGCTGCGGCGTGCCGCCGGGGGCCGAAGCTGGAATGATCGTCAGCTTCTCGGGCTGGTTTCCGGCCATCCCATGTTTGAACATCTCCACCTCGTGAACACCGAGGGCAGGGTAATCACGACATCGGATCCGGCCTTTCGCAACACCGATCTCTCATCGTCGGCTTATTTCAAGGCGGGACTCACCAGTCCCAAATCGTACCCCCTGGCCCCGGTGATCGGCCAATCGAGAATCGCCCTGATGGTATCCAGTCCCTGGTTTTTCGGCTCCGAAGAAACCGGGCTCGTTCTGGGCGAACTCCGTTTGAACAACCTCATCCCCCCTGAAACCCCATCCCACGGATTCCCGGTCCGCCAGTTGATCTTTGCTGGAAATACCGAAGAGCCACTTTGGTCCACAGGGTACACCGACAATTTGCCAAAAACCATATCAGGGATACGCCCGCACCTCGAAACGATTCTCATGAGGCAGACGGTCAGGGGGCTTCACCAGGGAGTGATCGGGTACCCAAGCGTGTGTTACGGTTTTTATCACGAAAAAAGCGGACTGGTCTTCTGGACTGAAACCGACGTGAATTGGGCATCTTTCCTGGGCATTCAGAAAAATATTTTCACCGTTATGGTCTTCCTCATACTCGGTGCGATCACGGCTTTTGCGGTGAGCCAGGACAGGGCCCATCGCCGTCGGCAAATGTATCGAGTCGAACAGCTCATCGACGACATCTCCAACCGTAAGGCCATCCAAAACTACCCGGACCTCGAGGAAGACGACCTTCAACACATCGTACGGGCCCTGGAGCGCCTTCACCGCGAACACTTCCTGACTCATGGGCCGGTGATCGACAACGAGACTTACTTCGAGCGCCTCATCGAGCACTCGGCGGACTTCATCATGCTGTTGAATTTTACAGGCCAGATCCGGTATGTGAGCAAAAGCCTTACCCGGACTTTTCGAATTCAGGAGCATGACCTGATCAACCGCAACCTGACCGAATTTCTTCCCATCAGCCGTGAGAAGTGGTTCACCATCGTCAACGACCTGATGCGCGGCAGCAGCGTCAGCCAGTACCGCACCTCGGTCAGCTTCAACAACGTGAACGTCATCCTCGAATCCCGCCTGAGCTTCATTCCCAGCTCGACCGACTCGGAGCCCATGATCGTCATCAATGCCCGGGACATCACCCAGCAGGAGCAACTGGCCGAAGCCCTCAGCAACCGAGAAAAACTCGCCACCCTGAGCAAGTTTTCCAGCGGTGTGGTCCATGACTTCAGCAACCTCCTTATGAACATCATGGGTTACCTCGCCCTGGCCCAGATGAAAATCGAAAAAGGTGAAAGCCAGGTCCTGGAGGAAATCCGACACTCCCAGAACGAAATCCTGCGAGCCCGAGAGCTGCTGCTGTCGCTGATGGCGGTCTCGCAGGGCGGCGTGTATCAGTACGAGGACATCAACATCGCGAAGCTCATCAAAGACGTCTGGTCGCATTTCGCGCCAACCTCCTCGGTCAATTTCCACATCGAGGGTGAGACCCATCTCTCTGTCCTGACCGATGGATCCAAAACCGCCTCGATCATCGGTGAGCTTTTTAACAACGCCGTCTATTTCATGGGAGGATCGGGTGTCCTGGTCGCTAAAATTTCATCGGAACGAAGAAGGAGACCCGTCACTGCTACAGGAGAGGAAACCTGGGTCAAAGTATCGATCATCGACAGCGGCCCGGGCATCCCCGAGGAAATCTCCCGCCGTGTGTTCGACCCCTACGTCAGCACCCGCGGGGAAGGACGCGGCCTGGGTCTGGCGATGGTTTATTCGGTGATGGAGGCGATGGGCGGCTGGGTCGAGGTCCAGAGCAGGCCCAGCCTCGGTACCAGCGTCAATCTTTACTTCAAACCGGCCCCAGAGCCTCCGCAATGAATCGACCCATTTCTGCCGTTCCGATCACCTTGCTGTTCTCCGAGGCGATGTCACGGGTTCTATAGCCGGAGTCCAAAACGGCGCTGACCGCTCGCTGAAGCGAAGTCAATACCGCGGGCATACCAAAGCTGTACTGAAACATCATTCCCATCGACAGGATCTGCGCGATCGGATTGGCGATACCCTGGCCAGCGATGTCCGGCGCGGAGCCCCCCGAAGGTTCATAAAGCCCGAAGGAACCGCTCCCCAGGGAAGCGCTGGGAAGCATCCCTAAACTTCCGGCAATGGCGGCCGCCTCGTCCGACAAAATATCTCCGAACGTGTTTTCGCAGAGCATCACGTCGAATTGCCGTGGGTTTTTCACCAGCTGCATGGCCGCATTGTCCACGTACATGTGGGAGAGTTCCACATCGGGATATTCCAGGCGTCCCATCTCGCTGACCACTTCCCGCCAAAGCACCATACTCGTCAACACGTTGGCCTTGTCTACGCTGCACAGTTTTTTGCGACGCAGGCGGGCCGCCTCGAAGCCCACCCGAGCAATTCGCTCGATTTCCGCACGGGTGTAGACCATGGTGTCGACAGCTCGGTCTCCCTCCCGCAGCTTGGGTTGGCCGAAATACAGGCCCCCGGTGAGTTCGCGAACCACCAGGATATCGAAGCCATCCGTGCCGACGATGTCGGGCCGCAGGGGAGAGGCCGCGGTCAACTGCGGAAACACGATGGCGGGCCGCAAGTTTGCATAAAGATTGAAAGTTTTTCGGAGAGGAAGCAGGGCGCCACGTTCAGGCTGCTGGTCCGGCGGCAGGCGATCCCACTTCGGCCCTCCGACCGAGCCGAACAGGATGGCATCGGCCCAACGGCAAACCTCCAGCGTGCTTTCTGGCAGGGCGCTACCGTGCTTGTCGATGGCCGCGCCTCCGACATCCGCTTCGCGTTTTTCAGTTTTGACGTTGAAAACCTTCTCGACACGATCGAGCACCGTCAGGGCCGCATTCATCACCTCGGGGCCTATACCGTCTCCGGCCAAAATCGCGATTTTGATCATGGGGTCAGATTAGCCACCCTGCCTTCAGGAATCAAGAGCGCGGAGAGAACTCGGTGCCGCTCCATTTCGCGAACCACGGCCCGACCAAAGGGCGTGGAAATTTCTTCACCCACAACGGGAACCCGGCCCGAAATCTGAAGCAACAGCCCACCGAAGGTGTGGACCCGCTCGACAGAAAAACCGACCTTGAAGAAATCGGCCAGGACATGCAGGGGCGTCATTCCCAGGATGGTGTACGTACCGTCCGCCAGGGGCTTGATGAGCTGCTCGTGGATGACCTCATCTTCGTCGTACATCTCGCCGACGAACTCCTCCAGAAGGTCCTCGCGAGTCACCAGGCCAGCCACCCCGCCGTACTCGTCCAACACGATGGCCAGACCCTGGTTTTTCGCTTGCATGTCCCAGAAGGCCTGGCTCACCTTTCGGCTCTCGGGGAGGAAGTACGCCTCTTTCATGATGCGGTGCAGGGGCCAGTTTCTGTTCCCCTTCAGGTAGTGCGAAACAAGGTCCTTGAGTAACACGACTCCGGATATTTCCTCGGGATGATCGCGGTACAGGGGGATACGGCTGTACCCCTCTTCCAGCGCCCGGGGCAGAGCCTCCTCCACCCGAAGCTTTTGACTCAGGCTGAACATCACCGTCCGGTGGGTCATGACCGAACGCACCGTGGTGGTCTGGGTGCTGAACACATTCTTGACGATTCGATCCTGCTCCACGCCGAGGAGTCCTCGCTGCTGGGCCGCCCGGATCATGATGAGGATACCCTCCAACGATATTTCCCGTCGGCGGCGGCCCCAAAGATGAAAAGGAACATATCCCCAAGTCGGGATACCAGCCAGGACAACGGGTACAACAGCTTCATGAAGGCAAAGATGGGGAGGGCCATGACACTGACCAAAAATTCGTTATGGGAAATCGCGACCTGCTTCGGGATGACTTCCCCAAAAAGAATGATCAGCAGGGTCAGCACAGCCGTGCCGGCGGTCAGGGCGTTATCGCCGAAATTTTCCAGGATGATCAAGGTCGACAAAACCGTCGCCGAAATGTTGACCAGATTGTTAGCAATCAAGATGGTCGTGATGAGGACATCCACCTGGCCATGAAGTCGGGCAGCCAATTTTTTGGTCGGATTTTTACTTTGAGAGAGCTTGATGACCTGAACGGGAGAGAGCGAGGTAAAGGCGGTCTCGGCAGCCGAAAAAACCCCCGAAAGCACCAACAGGAGGCAAAAAGCCAGATAAATCCAAAACATTTTTCTCATTATGCAGGAAAACCCCTTGCCCTGGCAAGTTTCTCCCCTTTTATTAAAATCATTGGGTAATTAGAATAGACCATGATGCGATTCCGGCGCCTTTTCCTTACCTTCCTCCTTGCGCAGGGTATTTACGGCCAGGAGGCCCTTCCGTCGCTAAAGGTGTGGTCCCTCAGCCGGGAAGACAGGCCGGAATATTCTCGCCTCGATGTGGCGGCCGAAGGATGGGAGCGGATCACCCTGCCCGCCTACCTCGACTTCACGCAGACCAGGATTCGATGGCTCATTGCCGATCTCCCCTCGAGCCAGCTTTCGAGGGATGAAGCGTATTTGCTCCTCGGCAGATTCGATGCCGCTATGCAAGTGTATTTTAACGGGGTGCTTTTAGGGGAATTTGGCCGCTTTCCTCCCGATTATTCATTCGGCAATGGATCGAGCAATGTTCTCAGAATCCCGCCCCAACTCATCCAGGAAAAGAACAGACTGTCACTGCGAATCTTTCGGGACAGCGGAACAGTCAACCTGCAACCGATGCGGCTGGGCCAGCACGAGGACGCCACCTTCGAAAAATACTTCGTCAGCTTTCTCAATCAGGAAATCTACGTCATTTTCGCCTATCTCAACCTCTTCATTGCGGTCTATTTCGTCATGCTGTGGTTTTTTCAACGGTCCAACCAGGCCAACCTTTGGTACGCACTCACCAACCTCAGTTTTTTCATTTATTTTCTCCGAATCGGCGACCCTCTCCACTGGCTTCCCTTCCTGCCGACTTTGGGGTTCACCCGGGCCTTTTTGAACGTCGCATTCTTTTCCCTCTTCATGTTCTACGTGCATCTCTTTGGCATATGGAAAAGCAGGCTCCTGCGTTACATCCTGCTGGCAATCACTGGCGTTTTTGGCTTCATCCAGATGTTCTTCCATCCCGATTTCACCTTCATCACTACAGTCTTTACTCTGAGCCTCCTGCCCGGTCAGATCATGATCATCATGCTCATCATTATGAGCGTCATCTCCTGGCTAAAAGGAAACAAGGATGCAGGAATCATCCTGATCGGTAGCGCCTGGGGTGTGGGGTTCGGCTCTCACGACATCTTTCACATGGTGAACAACACCCTGCCCGTTGCCTGGGTTCAGGGCATCGGCATTTTCGGTTTCAACATGGCGGTATTCTTCTATACAGCCCTGATCAGCGGCCGAATCAACCGAGCCCTGGATCTTTCCCGCGAAGGACTGCAAAAACGCGAACAACAACTGATCCACACCCTGGGCCAAATCGGAACGATTGGAGAAAACCTCGGCAGGACCACCATCTCCCTGCAAACGGCCATGCAAGGTACGCAAAATGTCATCAACGTCCTGGGAAACAATACCTCGACCATGGTCCAGCTCATCCAGGATCAGTCCCGCCATGTCGCCAACACCCAAACCAACCTCGAGGAACTCCTGGCCAGCATTCAGAAAATCAACCAGGAGATCGGGGAACAAAACGAACAAATCAGCCACAGCGTCCAATCGATGAACGATATGTTTGAAAGCATCCAGGTCATTTCCACAAACCTGGATCACACCTTCGAATTCATCAAAAATCTGGACGAAAACATCAAGAAAAGTGTGAGCGCCATGCGGGAGAGTCAACGGAGCATGGACATCATCCGCAAAGGCAGCGAGAAAATCAGCGAGATCGTCGAAACCGTCAATGAGCTCTCGGAGCGCACCAACCTGCTCTCCATGAATGCCAGCATCGAGGCCGCTCACGCGGGTAATGCGGGAAAAGGATTTGCGGTGGTGGCCCAGGAAATCAAGAAACTCGCCGACAGCTCCTCAGCCCGAGCCAAAGAAATTGGCCTGCAGGTCAAGGAGATCCTGCAAAGCATCCAGACCGGCGTACGATTCACCTCGGACGTCGAAAACCTCCTCATTACCGTTCAAAGTCAAAGCGCCTCGAGCGTCACCCAGCTGCAGAAGGTCTACGAGTCCGCCTTCCTGCAGCGCGACGTCGCCAATGCCCTGAACAAAACCCTCAAACACCTCGATACCGTGGCCCAGGACATCCAGAAGCAAACCGATTCGCAGACTCACTCCAGCACCGCCATCGGTCAGAAGATCGATACCCTCGTTCGTTCGTTCAAGGATATCGAGACCCGGACCCAATCGCTCAACCAGGAAAACAATCGCCTGATTAGCTCAGTACTTGCACTGGGCCAGGCCACCAGCGAATTGAGCGCGGCGATCAAAAACTTACAGGAGCTCCTCCAACAGCAATGAACATTTGCCGCCCCCTCGGTCTGATGCTTATCTTTTCCACCATGGCACACGCTCAAACCCGACACAATGATCTGATCCTCGGTGGGGGATGTTTCTGGTGCCTCGAAGCGGCCTTCGAGCGCCTGGAGGGTGTCCTGGACGTCCAGAGCGGCTACGCCGGTGGCTCGGTGCCCAATCCCACCTACGAGCAGGTTTGCAGCGGCCGTACCGGCCACGCCGAGGTGGTCAGGATTGTGTATGATCCTGCCAAAATCTCGGAAGCCCAGCTCCTGGAATGGTTTTGGAAGATGCACGACCCCACGACCTTGAACCGTCAGGGCGCCGATGTTGGGACCCAGTACCGCAGCATTATGTTTTTTGAAAACGAGGAACAAAAAAAGCGTTTCGAGGCCAGCAGGAATCAGGCACAGTCCCGGTTATCCAGCCCCATCGTCACCCAAATCGTCCCGCGTTCGGCATTTTACCCCGCCGAGGATTACCATCAGGATTATTACCGAAAGAATCCCTATGCGGGCTATTGCCAGGTCGTAATCCGACCAAAACTTCTCAAGCTGGGTTTGTACTGAGCCTCACAACTGTTCCCAGTAATGCCGCACCACCGAATCCAACGGCGCCTCTTTGTGGAGTTTCTTGAAAAGTTTTTTCGCATCTTTGGAGTGGCCCTCGAGTACCAGGTTGACCGCAACCTCGAACCTGTCTTGAATGGCGATTTTTTGTTGCTTCATTTCTTCCGGATCGTTCTCGAAAACCTCGAACACCGGGACGGGATCGGTCTTTCCCTTGATCGAACGGACCCCTAGGAACCTGTAGGCAAGATGGTCAGTGTTCTGCAGGGCCTGGAGTGTTTCCAGGCTGATGAGCAGATGGGTGCCGAACTCACGGTTCAGACTCTCCAGGCGGCTGGCCAGGTTCACCGCATCCGAAATCACGGTGGAATCCATCCGGAACTCGTTGCCGATGGTCCCCATCATCAGCGATCCGGTGTGGATGCCGATGCCGATGTCGATGGGATCGTACCCCGAGGACATGCGATGTTGATTGTAGACATTCAGACTGTCGAGCATTTCCAGGCCTGCGGCCAAAGCGTGGTCGGCCTGTTCCGGAAAGAGGGCCATGATCCCGTCACCGAGGTACTTGTCGATGAAGCCGCCGTTGCTGCGGATGGGTGGGGTAATGCGCTTAAGGTAGCTGTTGATGAAATTGAAGTTTTCCACGGGCTTCATTTTCTCGGAGAGGCGGGTGAACGAGCGAATGTCCGAGAACATGATCGACATGGTGTGTTCCACGTGCTCGCCCAGCTCGATGTCGGTGATGCTTTTCTTCCCCAGATAACTGAGAAATTCGGTGGGGACAAACCGCTGGAGGGCCTGGTTGGTCAACTCCAAAGATTGCGACAATCGATCTACCTTGAAGAAGGCCTTGCTGAAGTTTTGGGTTACTAGAAAGCTCTGGGACACCAGGAAGGTCAGAAAACCCAGGGAGCTGATGTTGGCGGTGTTGATGACGTGGGATGTGTGCAGAACATCGTTTACCACCGTCAGAACCAGGACACCCAACCCCGCCAAAAACCAGTACCCCTCCAAAAAACCGGTCCGAATGGCCTGGATCAGGAAATAGAGCAAGGGAGCGAAGAGCAACACAATCCAGATTTGATAGGGAATCTGCAGCTGGCTAAACCAGAACATGGGAAACACCAGGGTCACGAGGCCGCTGACGGCGGCCACCCCGTTCACTGCCTGAACCAGCCAGCGGGGAATGCTTCGGTACCCCTGTTTGTGGATCAGTTCGTCGAAAAACAGGAAAAACAACGCCGGTGCCGCATACAGGGTCAGATACCCTAACTTTTGAAGGATTTGCCAGTTTAGCTCCGGCCAGAAAGACAAAATGAAATACTCTCCATAAACCACGGTGCGAATCGCGAAAAGGAAGCAGGTCAGGGCGAACCACAGGGGGCTTTTGTCGCGCCTCAGGAAGAAATACAGCCCCAGGTTGTAAATCCCCATAATGAGGAGGCTGGCAAAGACAAAGAGGTCCATGAATAGGAGGTTTTGCCGTAGGGCGAGGACCTGATTGAGTTGGCCAAAAAACAGACTGTAGAACAACCCCCCATCGCGATGCTCCCAATTCGACACCAAAAGGCGAATTTCCCAGCCTGTATCCGAGTCGGGAAGGGTGACGACCTGGGGCGCATAGGCCGCAACACCCCCCTCCGGCTGAGTGGACAGAGACCCTGCTTTAGCTAAAAGCTTGCCGTTGGCATAAAATTCGAAGGCGGACCCCAACGAGTTGATCTTGATACCCCAGGGACCGAGGGCTCGCGGCGGTAAGATTCGGATTCGATAGGTCGCGACCCCGAATGACTCAAAGGGTTTGCCGTCTACCTGATATGAGCTCCATCGGGCAGGGACCTTGACCTTTTGGCTGCTGGCATCATCCCAGATCGCGGTTGGAGCCGAGAGGCTGTTGGGTAGCCATTCCCAAACACCGTCCAACCTTACCACGGCACTGGAGGGATTGAGATCCTTGAAATCGAAAACCCCGCCTTGCGGCTGATACCTGCCCCCCTCCACCAGCAACACCTGACAGGATGAAAGAAGCAGGACCAGTATTCCAAGGGAAAAAGCTCTGTTCACAAGGCTATTTTTAGTACTGTAAAGGCTCATTGTCAATTTTGTGGTAAATTTTCCACGGTCGGGGACTTGCGGCGCCGGCGCCTTCGCCGGCGAACTGGTGGAGGGGCGGCTGCCTCGTGATCGGTCCGAGAGGCCACGGCCCGGGGCATTCGAGGCCGCGGCGGTCGGACCCCCCAGGATTTGTAGAGGGCCCTCAACGCAAGGTCGCACTCCCGGTTGGAGGGCACGATGGGGCGGAAAAAGTCCTTGATCCAATCGATTTGCTCCTCGAATGCCTCCCGGCTGGCCTTTTCTTTTTGCCCCATGCCGAGAAGCACCGCTTCCAGCAGGAAATAAAAGACCTCGGCCCGATCGGTGGGTCTGTCGGTTTCCTCGCCGGTGATAATGGCATCCAGCAGGGAGAGCGATGTTTTCAGGGGTCCGCGGATTCGGTTGTAAGATTTGGCAAGGTTAGGCAGGAAATGCCCCAAAATCCCGTACCGATGCAGCTCCTCGAACAGCGGCTGCGATCGGCCACAAAACAGGATCTTGTAAAACTCTTCGGTGAGGCGGCTGGGACTGATGCCGGCCAGCAGGGAGGACTGGGCCTTGATCTTCCACCCCAGGTTCCAGCCAATTTTTATCCCCCCAAGTACCGAGTACTTGACGGCCCGAAGCATACGAACCGGATCTTCGACAAAGAGCTTTTCCAGGGGAATGATGTTTTTCAGCACGCGGGCCCGTATATCTTTGACCCCCTGCACGTAATCCACCACCGTTTCCTCTTTGGGATCGTAGTACAGAGCGTTACAGCTAAAATCCCGGCGGCGCACATCCTCTTCCAGGGTCCCAAAAACGTTGGCATCTTCGGTCTTGTCGGAGCGGAAGGTGGCCACCTCGATGATCTTGTTAGCCGGACAGACAACGTGAACCAGGCGAAAGCGCTTGCCGATGATGCGCGAACGCGGCAGGATTCTTTTGACCTGTCGGGGATGGGCCGAGGTGGCCACATCGAAGTCCTTGGGCTTCTTGCCCAGGAGAAGATCCCTGACCGCGCCGCCGACGATGTAGCTCTCGTACCCGGCGTTGCGCAATTTGCGACACACAAAAAGGGCGTCGGCGTCGATGTCCTGGATCTCGATGCCGTGCTCGTCTCGGGTGTAGATCACCGCGGCACGCACGGGCTTGCCGTTCCTGTCGAGGGAGTACTTGTACCTCACGTCATAGGACCTTTTTCAGGGAGATGCCGAGGACCGGCGGCTGCTTCAATGCCTGAATGGCCGCATCCACCACCGGCCAAAACCTCTCCCGGAGCAGTCCCGTGCCCTCCACGAAGGGGGTCTGGGGGCTCTGCCCCACCGCGGGGTCCAGCGGCAGGCGGGCCAGAACGGTGGTGCCGTAGGCGCGGGCCAGAGTCTCGGCTCCGGGGCCGCCGAACAGGGGGAGTTCCGTTCCTTCGGGCCCCAGATAGGCCGACATGTTTTCCACCAGCCCCAGCAGGGGAAGTTTGAGGGATTGTACGAAGCTCAGACTTCGGGAAGCGTCCTGGAGTGCGACCTCCTGGGGGGTGGTCACCACCAGACCATAGCGGCGGCCGCTGAGCGACTGGGCCAGGGTTAGGGGTTCGTCCCCCGTGCCCGGCGGCGAGTCGGCGATCAGGAAGTCCAGCGGACCCCATTCCGTGTCAGCAAGAAACTGGCGGATGATGGTGATCTTGAGCGGCCCGCGCCAGATAAAGGCGGTATCTTCCTTGTTGGTCAGGGCCAGGGAGGCCAGGCGGAGATTCGGCCGGGCCGGATACGGGGCGATTAGCCCCTCCTGGCTGCCCGCCTCCAATCGTGCGCCCTCCAGGCCCAGCATTCGAGCTGTGTTGGGCCCGTGCAGATCCGCATCCAGAAGCCCCACCCGGTAGTTCAGCTGGGCCAGGGCCGCCGCCAGGTTGACCGCCACCGTGGACTTGCCCACGCCGCCCTTGCCGCCCAGGACCATGATCTTGACCGCACAGGTCTCGTTGAACCGGTTGAGTCTCTCATCCTGATTTTTCTTTTCCTCGCCGATGGGTCCGTGCATGAACACAGTATAATAGAGACGCCTTGGCTTGTGAACATGGCTCAAAACGGTTAGATTAGTCCCCATGAGCAACCTGATCCCACCGCAGACCCTGAAAGGCTTCCGGGATTCCCTCCCGGTGCAGGAGATCAAACGGCGTGACCTCATGGCCCGGCTGGAGGACGCCTTTCGATCCTTTGGCTACGAACCCATCGATACCCCAGCCCTGGAATACGAGGAAATCCTTTTGGGCAAGGGCGGCGGGGAGACCGAAAAACAGGTGTACCGTTTCGAGGACCACGGCGGCCGACGCGTGGCCCTGAGGTACGACCTCACCGTGCCCTTCGCCCGTTTCACCGCCCAACACCGCGAGCAGCTCCCCCTGCCCTTCAAGCGCTACCACATGGCCAAGGTCTGGCGCGGGGAAAACCCCCAGAAGGGCCGCTACCGGGAGTTTTACCAGTGTGACTTCGACATCGTGGGGGCCGAAAGCCCTGACTCGGACGCTGAAATTTTGCAGCTCATGGCCCACAGCCTGAAACTCGCGGGAGCCCCGGTGCGCATCCACCTCAGCCACCGAAAGATCCTGCCCAGCCTGCTGAAAGGCCTCGGCTTCGAGGGCGATCCCGTGGAAGTTCTGCGGCTGGTCGATAAAAAGGACAAAATCGAGCAGACTGAATTCGAGGCCGGCCTGAGTCGGTTGCTGCCGGTGGCGGGCGTATCGCAGGTCTTGAATTTGCTGGACCCCGCTGCCTCCTGGGACGAGGCCCTGGGACGCCTGGAGAGCCTGGGAACCGAATCCGCACCCATACGCCAGAGACTCCAGGACATCCTGGCCCGTTTGGATCTGGCCGGGATTTTGGATCAGGTCTACCCCGATTTTTCGATCACCCGCGGGTTGGACTATTACACCGGCGTGGTGTTTGAATCCTTCCTGCAGGACCTGAGTGGCCTGGGAAGCGTGTGCAGCGGGGGCCGCTACGACGACCTGGCCCAGCTCTACACCAAAGAACGGCTCCCCGGAGTGGGCGCCAGTGTTGGCCTGGACCGCCTCCTGGCCGGTCTGGAGGAACTGGGGCAAACAAGCGGCAATTCGGCCTGTGCTTCGGTCATGGTCTTCGCCGCTGAGGACGGCCAGTCCCTCGATTCCTGGCGGACCGCACAGGAACTGCGCCGGCGCGGCCACCGGGTCGATGTGTTCACCGAGGCCAAAAAGCCTGCCGCCCAGTACCAGTACGCCGAGAAAAAGCGCATCCCCTGGGTGGTGATTCCGAAGGCCGACGGCAGCTTCCTGGTGAAGCATCTCCCCACCGGCAGGGCTCAGACCCTCGCAAACATCGAGGCGACCTCCGCCCTCCTCGCCGGGATGCCCTCATGAATCCCCGAGACCTGCCCGTATACAAAGAAAAAGAGCGCATCCTCCGGGCCCTGGAACAAAACCAGGTGGTGATCGTGGAAAGCCCCACCGGCAGCGGCAAAACAACCCAGCTGCCCATCATCCTCCACGAGGCCGGTTACACCGAGCGCGGCGTGGTGGGCATCACCCAGCCGCGGCGAATCGCCACCCTCAGCATCAGCGACTACATAGCGCGGCAGCTGCAGGTCCCCCTGGGCGGCTTCGTGGGCTACAAGATGCGCTTCGACGACGTGACCAGCCCGGCTACCCGGCTCAAGATCGTCACCGACGGCACGCTCCTTCAGGAGATCAAGAACGACCCCAAGCTCTACCATTACGGGGTCATCATGGTGGACGAGGCTCACGAGCGCAGCCTCAACATCGACTTCATCCTCGGCCTGCTCAAAACCATCATTGCCGAGCGCCCCGATTTTCGCGTGATCATCTCCAGCGCCACCATCAACACCGAGGTGTTCAGCGCCTATTTTAACGGGGCCCCCATCGTCCGCATCGAGACTTCCACCTTTCCCGTCCAGGTCAAATGGGACCACCCGCGCGACCGCGATTACACCGAAGAGGAAATGATCGGCCGAATTGCTGGAATCATCCTCGACGAGGCCAGCGGGACCGAGGGGGACATTCTGGTCTTCCTTTCGGGAGAAAAGCAAATCAAAGACGTTTGGTCCGAGCTGGTCCGCTCCCGTCGGGATGAGGGGCTGCACATCCTGCCGCTCTATAGCCGCCTGCCCAAGGAGGACCAGCAGAAGGTGTTCGATCCCGCCCCGGCCGGCAAGACCAAGGTCATCCTGGCCACCAACATCGCGGAAACCAGCGTCACCATCGACGGCGTCACCCTTGTAATCGACAGCGGCCTGGCCAAGATCAACTACTACAACCCCAAGACCTACACGAGCAGTCTGGTGGAAGACAAGATTTCCCGTTCCAGCGCCCTTCAGCGGACAGGCCGGGCGGGCCGCACCCGAGCTGGGGTCTGCTACCGGCTTTATTCCGAAAAGGATTTCAACGAAAGGCCGCTTTTCACACGCGAAGAAATTTACCGAACAGACCTCAGCGAGGTCGTCCTGCGTATGGCCGAAATCGGGATCCGGGACTTCGAGAGCTTCGACTTTCTTTCGCCTCCGGGGCGCCAGGGCATCCTGGGCGCGGTGGAGATTTTGTTCATGCTCGATGCCATCACCCCCGAACATTCCCTGTCCGACATTGGCCGAATGATGAGCCAGTTCCCCCTGCTGCCGCGGCACTCCCGGATGATCGTGGAGGCGATCTACCGTTACCCCGACGTGATCGAAGAGGTCACCATCGCGGCCAGCTTCCTCAGCACCGACAGCCCCTTTCTCCTGCCACAGGGCGAAGAGATGGAAGCCCGCCGGGCCCACCACACCTTCCGGGATCCTCTGGGAGATTTCATGAGCTACCTCAAGCTTTATTACGCCTTTTTGGCCTCGCCCAACAAGGAGACCTTTTGCAAAAAGCACTATCTGGAACTTAGAACCATGAACGAAATCGTCAACATTCAGGGCCAATTGCAAGACATTGTGTCCCGGCTGGGCGTCCCGATCAGCCGGGGAGGTCCGCCGAAACACTACCTCTGCGCGGTGGCCAAGGGGCTGATACAGTTCGTGTGCATGGCCACGGGTAACGGCGTCTACCGCAGCCTCACCGCCGAGAAGATCATGATCCACCCGGGATCGGTGATGTTTCGCGAGAGCCCCCCGTACATCGTGGCCGGGGAAATCGTTCGGACCAGTCGCATCTATGCCCGAAGCGTCAGCCCCATCCAACCCGGATGGCTCGAGGACATTGACCGCAAAATCGCCAGGGCACTCAAGGAAAGCCGCAAATCGTTGATCGGCGACGAACTCGAACCGGGGGACCAACCCTGGCAGGTGCGTATCGGCCCCGAGGTGTTCAACCTCAAGGGACTCGGCGGCAAGAACGACAAGGTCCTTCTCATGCCCTGGGAAAAGATCCGAAAGGTGTTGGAGGCCGTGCCTCCCCCCGCCATGCCCGACACCAAAAACCTCAAGGGGAGGGTGGAAGTCGGGTCCCGATTGGTATTGGAGGGGGTAAAAGTCAGCCGCATCTTCGAAATCGCCCGGATGATCAACCTGGCCGATGTCCTGGAGGACTGGCCGCGCGGCCAAAACTTTGTGGGCCCGAAGCGGCTGCCACGCCTGGGGGAGTGGCTGGATGTGCTGCTCCAACCCACCGCTCCGCGGCCACGCAGCCGCGAACTGGGCTTTCTGGCTTTACAGTCGGACGGTCGGGGCCAATACTGGTTCAAAGTTCACAAAACCTTCCCGTCGGCCCTGACCGAGAGCCTCCTTGCCCTGGAGAATCTGGCCGACGACCGAAACGCCGCCGGCCTGCCGGATAAGGTCTGGAAAAAAATCAATGGGGCTTATCGGCGGTTGAATGCGCTGTTGACGTAGAACCGTCTCTTGAGGGATGGCGGTTAACTTCCACTGGCAACTCCGCCAATAATTTTTCCGAATTTTTCCCGCTCCATCGTTCTTATTCTTCGAGATCACAGAATATAAGGAGGTGCAATTATGTATCCAATCGAAGAATTGATTCAAAATCGAATGAAGGAGCTCGGGCTTACCCGTTCCGAGGTTGCCCGAAGGGTCGGCTATAAAAATCTTTCTAAAGGCGTTCGCAAACTCCAGGAGTACATGGTCGACGGGGTGCCTTCCGGTCTCTACGATAATGACTTTTGGCAAGCGATCGAGGTAGACCGGAACCTGTATCAGGACACGCTCCAACGAACCTGGGACCTCATGGAGCAGGAGGAGCAGGAACACGCCAGGCGCCTAGAAGAGCTGATGCAGAAGAACTACACGCCCCACCTCTACGTCGTGACCGAAAGGTGGCGCCCGTCGAACCTGACCATCTGTGCCTTCCTGGGATTGCACCGGTACAAAAAGGAACCCCTTCCCCAAAACTTCAACTCGCTGACGGAGAAAGGGCGTGGAGAGGCCATCCAGCAAGCCATTCGATCTAGCCTGAGCCACTACCATGGCACCATTCCCCTGTACGGCAACATCCGGGGCTTCCTGTTGCACACCGTCTTCGGGATCCACTACAAAAATTGCCCTGCCCTGGACCTCGAAGGCAGGCCCGTGGACGATCCCAGCCTCTACGACGAACGCTACATCGACGATGGTACCGGAAAACCCGTCATCACGTACATGAAAATTCGCAACCGACTTGCGGTGGCCGACCTTGTGTGATCCCAAGCCCCGATGTCATTCCGAGCGCGCGTTGTCATTCCGAGCGAAGCGAGGAATCGTTTTTTGGAGTGTCCTTGCCCCCGAGCGAAGCGAGAAGATCTCTCACCTGCTGCGCAGGTTCGAGAGAACTCTCACCTGCGGATGTGGGGTATAAAGATTCCTCACCTGGGATTGCTGGTTAAAAGGATTCCTCACCCGCTGCGCAGGTTCGGAATGACATATCGGGCGCTGCGCAGGTTCGGAATGACATATCGGGCGCTGCGCAGGTTCGGAATGACGTATTGGGTGCTGCGCAGGTTCGGAATGACATA
>CALGPJ010000005.1 GCA_937960645.1 uncultured Spirochaetia bacterium
GCGTTGGCGCGCCAAACGCTGTATTCCAGGGAGGCAACCGGGGTAGAGTCGTCGGTCGCGGCTCCCCAGCTCAAATCTACGCTGGCTGCGGTAACGTTGCTGGCCGTGATGGCACTTCCGGGAGTGGGCGGGCTGTTGGAGGGGCCGCCGCCACCGCCACTACCTCCAGAGTCGGCTGCCGGATTGGGACAGGCCATCAAGAAAAATACTGAAATAAGAATGGCAATAAATGTAACGTTTCCACGTTTCATCAAACACCCCCTAACCTACTGTTAATAATTTTAGTTTACCCCCGGTTCAGGAAACCGTCAAGGCAAATGGAGATTTTTTTTGGAAAATGTTTTCACGTTTTGTAGCGGTGAATAAATTGGCATAATCGGAGGGAAGGATTTTCAAAGCGTTCCTGGTGCCGCGTTGATTGTGCTCAAGTTTTGTCCGTTAGCCCCAAAATGGGCCCATATAGCTTGTGGTTTTCGCCTAAGTGGGAAAATCCGGGTTTTTGCGGCCGATATTTGTTTCCATTATTTGGGGAATGTGTTCGAGGATCGTGGCTTTTGCGAACATTTTTACTAATTTTTTGGCCCAAAGTCGTTAATTCTGGGGGACAATTGCTGAGGCACTACGAAAGCTTTTGGGCAGACAACCCGGATGGCGCTGGCTCAGGTGCAGGCATTCTCCGGATGCAGGGGGATGGGCCGAACCGAGGGGATGATCTCCTCGTAGCGCTCCAGGGGAGCGTTGTCCTTCACCAGCTGGATGATCTGCCGACCCAGAGGGTGGAGCTCGGGCACATCGAAGAGTTTAAGTTCCTGCAGGAAGAAGTCGTGAAGAATGCGCATGCCGGCGTCGTAGCCCTCGTCTCCCACGTGCACCTGCTCGTTGACCTGTAAAAGCCCCAGCGGCATTTCCTGCCCGTTGATCTTGAGCGAGGGCAGGGTGTAACCCAAAAGGGAATAACGGCTGGGCACGAGCTGCTCGGGCCGGAAGCGCACCCCCCCACGCCGTGCGATGTATTCCCTGCCGATCCACTCCGGCATGAACCCGACGTGGTAGGCCCCGATGTACTGGTTGGGCATCAGCACGTACTTGGTGTTGGGCGTGTTGAGGATGAGCTCGAGCAGGAGGTTGGCCTGGGTCACCATCTTGCCGGTCGCGAAGGGCCAGTAGGACCCCACCCCCTCGCTCACCAGGCCGCCGCCCGACACGATGCTGGGGTTGGCGTGGCCGCGCGGGGCGATCAGCCGCCACAACCAGGCGATGGCCGGTGGCAGGATGTGCAACATGCCGATGATGCCGTAGTTGGGGTTATCTCGTGTGCTCGGGGGCGTTCGGACCCCGAACGATCGCACGTCCACCTCCACCTTGCCGCAAACCACGTTCGCGATGTGCTTGCGGGGCATGATGACGCGGGGATTGGGGCAACGCTTGCCCGGGGCGTCCAGGGTGTGTTCCCAGATCAGGGCGGTGGCCCCGGCGTGTCCGTCGATGTTGAGGAAGATTAACGGCTCCGGCGGATGGGTGCACAGCTTTTCCAGGCTGGGTTCGGTGCCGTAGTGGGTCAGATGGTCCACCCGGAGGAACCAGCCCTCCTCGGCGTCTTCCACCACCAGCTTTCCGCGCTCGATCGAGGCCTTGTTGTCCACCAGCGCCATGTCGTCGGTCACGGGGTTGAGTTCACAGGTGTCCACCATGTCCAGGTAGATTTTTTCCTTTGTCAGTGTGTTGGTAGCCACCAGGATGCGCCCGTCCTCCAAACGGTGGATGGCCTGGGTCAGCTCGCTTTTGCCGCCACCGCTGGCCCCTTCGTGGAGGATCACGAACTCGTTATCGTAGGGAGTCTTGAGCCGGACACAGCTGGCGTGAAGGGTGAGGTAGTTTTCCTTTTCCCCTTCGTGGATGAGGATGCTGTACACCCCCTTCTTGGCACTGGGCCCGGGGTAGAGGTTGAAGCAGAACAGCTCGTGTACCTTTTCTAACCGGTGGTGGGCCACGATCTGCTTGCCATCGAAATGGGTGTGCCGGAAAGGCGGCACCAAAAACAGGGCCCCGACCGGTTCGAATCGTTGCGGCAGGGCATCCCGCGGGATGAAGCCCTGCAGGTCGGCCAGACCCGTCGCAAAAAATCCGGCATTGCCCGGCGCCACCAGTATAGACGGGTAGCCTGTCTCGGCATCGCCGGACATGAAGGGCAGGAGGATGACACTGTCCAGTTTGCTGATCCAATCCAAAGCCTCCCGGCGCACCGGACCAAATTCCCGACCAAATCGTTCCCGAAAACGGGTCTTATCGGTGGGCAGGTCATCGGCGATCACCATGGCATCCGGGTCACGGCGCCTCATGTACGCCTCTGTGTAGTTGACCGAGGCCCCGTTTTTGCAACGGGTCACCGTGGCCTCGACGTAGCGCCCCTTGCCGGGAACATCGTAGGCAACCTCGAAAACCTCCTGCCCCATGAAGGTGAGTTCGAGCAGGTGATTCCGATCCCTGGGGATAATAATGTCGTTGACTTTCTCCAGGGTTTCCCGAACATCGTCCAATAGCACGAAGCGGCTTAAAAGAGATTTATCCACCGGGGCCTCCAGGTTCTAATCTTCTTTCACCTTATGTTTTGAGGGAAATACTGTCAAGGCAATCGGGCAAAAAACGTGAAAATAATTTCGTTTGATGGCCCTCTGAGTTTCATGGGGCTCGTCGAAGTTTCGCTCGGGGATGAGAGGTTCAAGCGGTCAGGTCCAGCACCAAACCTGAAGACAGCTTAGGGGCGTAGGGCCCCATACCCTGTTGTGCGCGCTGAAACTTTTGTAAAAGCTCGCGGTAGGAATCCATGCCGTCCATGGTGGACCGCTGGGCAGCCCGGGCCGAACGAATGTTTTCGATGATGGTGTCCACGATTTTGAGCCCGATGAGGGAAAGTCCCGCCGTCTCGTCGGGAGCGGGCACCCCCTTCACGTTGGAGTAAGTGGCGTACATGGACTGCGACGGGTGCACCGGCACGGTCATCTTGCCGTTCCCCTGTGCCACCGAGTTGATCGTTGCGTAGTTCAGGATCACTCCCGCTACCGGTCCCATACTCCAAATATCGACGCCTTTGGCGTTTCACTTGAGGGCTTGCGGAACGCAGGGAGTTTTTTTATTCGATTTCTTCGACCTTGGCCTTGACGACGTTGTCCTTGAGGACCTCGATCCCGTTCTTGCAACCTTCCTTGGTCTTGTAAGGTTCGCTGACGGCGATGATCTCACCGTTACCGGCTTTGAACCGGAAGCGGTAGGTTCCTTTTTTTTCCTGGTAAACCTCAAACTTTGCGGCCATGTTGTCTCCTTTGTTTAAGGATATTCCTGTTTGCAGCGATCAACAAGGCCGGGCGCGTCCAGACGCGCGAAACGTCTCAGCGCTTTCTGGCCTTTTCGCGGGCCGTTTGAGCTTCCACACTCAGTATGGTGTAGGGAATGGCTTCCAACCGTGCCTTGGGAATGGGTTTTCCGGTATCGGCACAGATTCCGTAAAGACCGCTATCGATCCGCGAGAGAGCGGCCTCGATCATTTGCAAGCGTTTTAACTCCACCTGACTCAGCGCATCCAGATTTTGACGATCGACGTCATCGCTTGCAGCATCTACGGGGTCTTTCGGGCTTTCGTCATCGATGATGGTTCGGTAATCCTCATCATCAGTCCGGAGCTGATTGAGGATTTCGGCGCGCATTCGCAGCAACTCCTGGCGCATTCTCTCGATGAACTCGGGTTCCAGCATCCCTTCCTCCTAACTATTCAAGCATGGAAAGATGACCATTTTACATTAAAATGTCAAGGGTTGGCTTTTCCTTGCTATCCTGTCATTCCGAACCTGCGATAGCAGGTGAGGAATCTTGTGACCTAGAGGCTGCGGGTAAAAAGATTCCTCGCTTCGCTCGGAATGACAGTGTGGACGCTCGGAATGACAGTTGGTAGCCTTGACACTTTCTAATCCCGTACCTAGTATGAATGTTGCAAATGGCAAAAGACGACGAAATAGAAATAGACGGCGTGGTCAAAGAGTCCCTGCCCAACACCATGTTCCGGGTCGAACTCAAAAACGGCCACGTGATATTGACACACCTCAGCGGAAAAATGCGCAAGAACAATATCAAGATTGTTCCTGGTGACCGCGTCAAGGTTTCCCTGAGCGCCTACGACCTCACCAAGGGGCGGATTATTTACCGCGAGCGATAAACCTCCAGCACTTCATCCCGAAGCACCCAGCCCTCCATTCCATCGGCTGTCTTGATCCTGAGATGATCGTTGGCCCTGCCAAAGATGTTGACCTGGGTTCCCTTGTCGAGAGCCACCCAGACTTCCGCACTCGACTCGGGAATACGGCGCAACGCGGCCGCCTCGGGTCCAATCACAGCCAGCCGCTCGCCGCTCAAAGCCCCGCTCATCGCGTACATCCCCAGTCCACCGATGAGGATCAGGGCCATCGTCACGCTGGCACTGAGGTGAAACACTGAACCTTTTTTCAGGCCAAAGGCCAGAAATATCAATCCGGCATTGACGCAAAGAACGATCACGAAATAGAGAATGTCGCCGTTGACGATGGGAAGGACTTTCGCGGAAGGCATGAGCGGACTTGTGGCGGTCAATTTGGCCCGAAGAACGTCGATGCCTTCATGCTGAATGCCGGCCGCCTCCAATCTCAAAATCTCCACCAGGGCCTCGGCCTGACGTTGGAGTTTGCTCAAGGCCAGCGCTCTGGGGTAGCCCAACAGGGGGTATTGCGGATATTCGGTCATCAGTTTATCCAGAAGGTCCAGGCATTCCTCGGTTCGGTCCTGCTGGTAAAGTCTTGCGGCCTCCTGGTATCGGTCATCGAAGTCGGCCTCGAAAGCTGCCATACCGAGCATCACCAGGGACCCCAAAATCGGCGAAATGGTCGAACGCTTTACTCTTGTCCCGAATAGGATCACCAAAAACAAGACCAAACCGGGAGCCAGCGCCAAATAGGCCAGGGGCTGTTCCAAAAGACCCAGCTTGATGGTCGAACGAATTTTTTCGACCTCAGGCCAGGCGTCCTCCCGTCGCTCCTGGGGGGCATCCTGTTTCATGATCCCCGGATCCAAACGGATTTCCGGCAGAGTCCGGAGCTTTTGGTCGATAGGATCGAAAAAGCTGAAGGGCGGAACCACCAGGAAGGGATTTTCCCCTTCCACCTTTTGAAGATAAAACCTTTTGGTGATGCTGCCCTCGTAGCCCAGGGGTGTGGGAAGAAAGTTTTGCTCTTCCGTCTCGTTGATCAGGGTCAGTCCCTGTGTCCCGGGAGGAGGAATTTTCAGAACCGGTAAGTTCCCGAGTCCCTGGACGGTTTGGACTACGACAAGTTCGAATTCACCCGGTCCTGATTCCAACTGGGCCGCACGGGTGAAATTCCCCACGGCGCCCGTGGGATTCTCGAAAGGGACGGCCATGACGGGAATCACGATTTCAGGACTTTGCTTGCGCACCCCCGCGATGGTGAAGGTGGACGGCGGGACGACCAGGTTTCCCGGGCGCAGGGGAATAACGGACCAGGCGGACCAGCTCAGTTCCAAAAGCTGGAAGGGGCCTATTTGGTACTGCCGCAGGTCCCCACCCTCGCGCAGTCGAGAAATCACCGCATCCTGCCGCAGGGTCAGATCGGCGGAATCCGGCTCGGGTACGAATTCCAGGTTTCGTACCTGCAAAGCCAGAAAAAAGGGTTGCCCCACCCAGACTCGGGCAGGTGCCACCCAATTCAGGTTCAGGGGAAATCGAAGGCCTGCTTCCTCGGGGCCAACGAAGCTGGAGACGGTTTCCGCCACTCGGTATCTTCGCCCCCCCTGAAACAGGCTGAAGGCGGGGATCGTATAGAAGCCCGGCCGGCGGCTGGTCAGGCTCCAGGTGACCTGCGTCCCCGTTCTTACCCGGCCATCAGGATCGGCCCAGGAAGCCGCACGAACGTTTGGTCCGGAAACAACGGAGAGTCCCTCCGGAAAAGGGATATTTCCGGTTTCCCACCGAGCAGGATCGGCTTCCGGGACCTGCAGCGTCAATCGTATCGGCTGACCGACAACAGCAGAAACCCGATTCGCGATGAATTGTAATTCGTCTTCCTGCTGGGCGGTCAGGGTAACGCCCAAAAACGACAAGACTGTTACCAGTCCGAATAGCCGCCAGGTGTGTCGCGAAGTATTCTGGTGCGCCACTGACTTCCCTCCAATCGCTTGATAAAATCGAGAACGACCTCCGCATCCCGTAGGTTTCGTGCCTCTGTTGCCGTTCCACCGGCCGTTGACATCTGCGGCTCGCTCTGCCGGGACTGCCACCGCTGGAGGCTGAGTTCCAGATTGTGCTTGGTATCGAGGTCTGTGGGCCTCAGGAGAATCGCCCGGCGAAAGGATTGGTAGGCCCTTCGATAATCGCCGCTTTCATAAAAAAGATTGCCCCTGTTGTACGCAAGCCGAAACGCCAATTCCGCGTCTTCACCGGCTTCTACCAGTTCCCAGACAGCGGCCGCAGCCTCGGCCTCCCCGAGTGCGCGGTAAACAGCCCCGATGTTGTAACGCATTCGCGGGACCTCCACCCGAGAGGACAGAATATCCCAGTAGGTTTGAAGCGCATTCTGGTAGCGGCCCCGGTGATAATCGTCGTTGGCCAGAAGGACATACCAGGTTTCGTTCCAGTTGGCACACCCGAAAAAAAGCCCGGACAAAATTGCTATTAAAAGTAACCGCGCCATTTGATCACCCTCACCAGCCACGATAAGACCAGAAACAGAATCGACAGACCCAGGAAGAGACTGCCTGTAGCCCGAGGCCGCACGGCCATCAGGAATCCGGGATTTTTGTACAGGCTCAACTGCTGAGCCAATCCCACCCCGCCTTGACCCAGATGGTACGAATCGACCCCGGAGAGATTTGCCAGATGTTGAAAAAGACGCTCGTTGAAACGCGACACCACCTCCAGCCCCTCGGCATCCTTGACCCAGCCCCCCGCGGAATCGGGAACCCGACCGCCCTCCCGCCTGCCTGCGCCGACCCATAGAATCTTGATACCGGCCTCGCGAATGAGCCGGAGGGCCGAGGCGAAATCTCTGTCCTCGACCTCGAAATCGGAGAATACCGCCATGACCTTGCGGCGGTTACTGGGGACGCTCAGGGCGCGATAAGCCGCCATTAGCCCTTCGGTGAGGTTGGATCCCGGCTCCGTGACCATCGAGGGGTGCAGGAGGCCCACCAGGTTTCGCAGGGCTCCCTGATTTTGACTGAGGGGCTGAAGGATCAGGCCGCTTCCCCTAAAAACCACCAGAGAAAACCAGCTCCCCCGGAGGGCGGGAAGTGCCGAATAGATTCCACCACGGACCGTTTCCAAACGCGAGGCCGCCCCTTCCATAACCAACATGCTGGGGCTGACATCGACGACGAAGGCGATTTCCAGCTGATCCTCGTAGCTGGGCTGTGTCTCGAAATCCCAGCTCAACCCGACGATCTGAAGACCCACCGACACCAGGGCCAACAGAAAAAACAACCGGGAGAAAAAGGTTTTGATCGCAAAATAGCGCCGATACCCCACCTGCCGATCTCGTGGCGCAAACTTCAAAAGGTTTTTCAGCGCGCGGTGTTCCGCGAAAAACAATAGTGCCGCCAGGGGGAGGATCAAAAAGAAGAGGGGCAAGTACTCGGGGTGGGAAAGGCTCACAGCACCTCCCGAAGAAGGATTTTGCGGACCAGAAGCCAGCCGATCAGGAGCAGGGCACCGATTTGGGCAACCAGCCCCTGAAAGCTTTCGAACCGGACCCGGACACTCGTCTTGACGCCGGTGATTTCCCGGGACTGGATGGATCTCAGAATGGCCTCCAGAAGGCCGGGACTTTGGGCCGTGAAATAACTTCCCCCGGAAAGCCCGGCGAGCGATTTAAGTTCCGCTTCGTTAAACGATTCTTCCAGCGTGCCCGCAAGAATCCGACCGGTGGCGGGATCACGCAGGACCGCCGGCACCCTTTCGCGGGAGCCGATGCCTACGATGTAGGTCTTGACACCCAGACCCCGAAGAGAGCGAGCGGCGGTCTCCGGTCGAATCTCCCCGGCATTGTTCTGGCCGTCGGTCAGCAAGACCAGCACACGATTACCCGGCAGCTCGGAAAGATAGAGTCCGCCCAGGGCCAGCCCCATCCCCAGGGCAGTCCCGTAACCCAGATCGGCGATTTGCAAGGCCCACATCTTTTCCAGGAAGGTGTCGCGATCCAGGGTGGGAACCACGCGCAAGGCGGCGTTTTGAGCGAAGGTGATCAGGCCGAATTGAACCCCGCGCAACGATTTCACGAAACGCTCGATGACCTCGCGACTGGCATCGAAACGAGTTTTGCCGGGCAGGTCCTGGGCCGCCATGGTGGGGCTTTCATCCAGGACGAACACGATGGTGGTCCCGCTCTCCAGAATCACTTCTTCCCGCCGAGCCAGACCGGGGTTGGCAAAGCCGACGATGAGGAGCAACAGACCCAGACTCCACAATACCGCGCTCAGCCGGTTCAGGGCACGGATCCCCAGGGGGGCCGAGGGGTGGGCGGGCCCCTGCCAGATACCCAGGGAAAAAACGAGCCGGCCCCCCTGAAAAAAACCGCTTTTGCGCAGCGAATAGCCCAAAGGGAGGATCAAAACCAGAAACAAGGCCAGGGGGTTTTCGAAGCTGATCATGATGCGCTCACCTTTTTCCTGCCGGCGTGGTCGGTCAAAGTCCTGAGACTGGCCAGGGCGCGTTCCACATCATCCATCCTGGCCTCGGGGAGATTTTCGGTTCCGCTGTAAATAAACCGCTCACATCGGCTCAGGAGGTCCACCCAAACCATGCCCTCCGAGGGAATGTAATCCGAAATCACGGCAGCCATCTCAGTGGCCGTCAAGCTGCTCAGCCCCGAATCTCCGGAAGTTGCAACGATCCACCTGCGAATCGAAACGTTCAATTCCTCGTAAAATTCACGCGCACTCAGCCGATAGGAGTTTTTTTTGAGGTGCTCCAATTTGTTCGAAAGGTAGCGATAGGGCAATACCCGGCGATAGATTTCCCCCAGGGATCGATAAAACCGACCCGCCCACCGAAGTCCATAAAACAACAGTACCGGGAGGCCCAATACCAGAAAAAGCAAGAGGGATATTTGTGCCACCGTTTGCGGCATGGGCAGGGGATCCAGGTAGGGCCGCAGTTCCTGCTCTGCCCCCAGGAGGCTTCTCGTTGTAATGGAGACTCCCGCAATCGAGCCGCCGCCGAGCTGCAATGTCGGCAACACTCTTTCGCCGGGAGCGTAGCTCACGAAGGTAATGTTGACCCAGGTCTGAGCACCGACCCGCACCAGCTCCACCCTGCGGATATCGATGAACTCGTGGACAGGCAATTGCGAGGGTATCAAGAGAGCGTCGGGGTTTTCCGTATCGACGAGGAGGCGCAGCTCCACCTGATCGCCCACGTAAAACTCGGGCGGCACGAAGACGGTTTGCCGGATGGTGATGTTCTGCTGTGCCGACAGTAACGATGCCAGTAAACAGAAAAGGAGAACGATCACGTTGTCACCCTGCGTTCGAAAAAATCGAGGAGCTTGAGACCGGGATTGTCGTTGGTGCTGATTTCCAGGGTTCGAATTCCTCGCTTTTTGCACTCCCGAAGCCAAATCAGCCGTTGCAAGGCGTTGAAATCGCGATGTTCCCTCAAAAAGTCGCTGCTACGGCCCCAGGTAGAAATCACCTGACGGGTCTCCGGATCGATCACCTCCAAATAGCCGGCCTCGGGAAAGTTCTCGTCGATCGGGTCGTGCAGCCGGCAGGCGATGACCTCGTGCCGCACGGTAAGGCGGCTGAGCGCACTCCAGTAATTTCCCACTCGAAAATCGGAGAGGATGAAGACGATCCCGCGCCTCTTGATGAACTGCCGGGTGGCGAGGAGGGCCTCGGACATGGAAGTGCCGTTTTCCCGGGGAGTCGTTGCCAGGCAGTATTGCAGGAGTTTGGCCGCATGGGCATTGCCCTTTCTCGGTCGCAGCACCTTGTGGATCTTGCGGGCAAAAAACACCCCCCCGACTCGGTCGCCGTTGTGATTGGCGGCATAGACCAAATGCGCAAAGAGGATGTCGAGGAGGTCCCTCTTGCTCGTTTGTCCGATTCCCTGCCCCATGCTCAGCGAAAGATCGGCGACCAGGGTGAGGTTCATCTCCCGCTCTTCATGGTACACCTTGGTGTACGCATTGTTCAGGCGCGAAGTGACGTTCCAATCGATGAAGCGAGCGTCGTCCCCCGGGACGTATTCCCGGACCTCCACGAATTCCAGACCTGGGCCGCGGAAGGCGGTGTGATAGCTTCCCGGGAAGAGTCCTTCCACCAGCTTGCGGCTGGTGAGCCGCAACATTCGGACCTTTTTGTAGAATTCGGTACGATCCTTCATGTCACGGCAGGGCCACGGCCCCCAGCACGATCGTGATCACCTCGTCGGCGGTCAGTTCCTCGGCCTCGGCTTCGTAGCTCAACACCACCCGATGCCGCAACACGGGATGGGCCACGGCCTTCACGTCCTCGGGCAGGACGTAGTCCCGCCCCTGAAACAGGGCCCGCACACGGGAAAGCCGGTAAAGTGCGATGCTGGCACGCGGGCTGGCGCCATAATCCAGGAAGCTCGCGAAGGCATGAGCTTTGCGATCGGTTTCTCGGGTTGCCGAAATGATGCTGATGATGTACGTGGCGATCTTGTCGTCCACCCTGACCTCCTCCACCGCTCGGCGCAGCTGGTAGAGTGCATCGGGGTTCAGGACGGTTTCGATGTGCCCCTGGGGATCGCCCTGGGCTGCAACGGTCCTGAGGATTTGCAGCTCCTCGGACGGACTGGGGTAATCGACCAGGAGCTTGACCATAAAGCGGTCCAGCTGCGCCTCGGGCAGGGCGTAGGTCCCCTCGTGCTCGATGGGATTTTGGGTGGCCAGAACGAAAAAGGGCCGCGGCAGGGGATGGGTTTCGTCCCCGATGGTGACCTGGGTCTCCGCCATGGCCTCCAGCAGGGCGCTTTGAACCTTGGCGGGGGCCCGATTGATTTCGTCGGCCAAAATGAAGTTGGCAAAAATGGGGCCCTTGCGCGAGACGAACTCCGCGGTCTGCGGACGGTAAATCAGGGTTCCGATCAGGTCAGCGGGCAGTAAATCCGGGGTGAATTGAATCCGTTTGAAACTCACTCCCATCGCCTCGGCCAGGGTTTTGAGCAAGAGGGTCTTGGCCAAACCCGGCACCCCTTCCAGGAGGACGTGTCCCCCGGCGATGACCGTCATGAGCAGCTGCTCGATGAGGTTTTGCTGTCCGACGATGCGTTTGGCAATTTCTTCCCGGACAGCCTTGATTTGCTCCTGGGCCTGCTGGATGCGCCCCTCATGGTAGGGATGGTCCATGTCAACTCCTGTAATCCGCGTTCACCTTAATATATTCGTGCGAAAGATCGCTTCCCAAAAGCCGTGCCTCAGCCGGGCCGCATTGGAGATCCAATTCGATGAGCACCTTTTCCTCGTGGGGCGGATAATCCCGCACCTCGGGCAGGGAGACCTGCCTCAGGTAGGTCGAAAGGCGCTTTTCTGCCTCGTCACCGAGCTGAAAACAGCCCTCCCCGTAAACTCGCAGGCCGCCAATAAACAGCTGCATGCCGGAAAGATCGACATCAGGGGCGATTCGTCCCAGGCTCGAACCCGCAGCGGCCAGGATCCGCCCCACGTTGGGATCGTTGCCGTAGATGGCGGTTTTGACCAAGGGGCTGTTGACGATTTGCCGAGCTGCCGCCTGGGCCGTCGCACGGTCCGGGGCGCCGCGGACAATCACCTCGATCACGTGGGCTGTCCCTTCTCCGTTGCGCACCACATCCTCGGCGAGTTGCGCGCAAAGGCGATGCAGGGCGTCCCGGAATTCGGCGGCGCTAACCGCAGGATATCGCCGCGACGAGAAAGCCAGGACCGCATCCGAGGTACTCTGGTCCCCGTCCACGCTGATCAGGTTGAAGGTGTCCGCCGCAACAGCGGAGAGCGCCTCCCGCAACTCTTCGCGCCCAACGCTGACGTCCGTCAGGATCAACCCGATCATGGTGGCCAGGTTGGGCTCGATCATGCCGGCCCCCTTGACCACGCCACAGAGGCGCCCCTGGCCGAGCTGCACCGAACGGAGTTTGGGATAGGAGTCGGTGGTCATGATGGCGGTTGCCAGATCCAGGAGATCCCCTTGCCCCAGGGAAGAGATGAGATCGGGCAGAAGCTGGCACATGGGCTCGACCGGCAGCTTCCACCCGATCACGCCGGTGCTCAGCACGAAGAGACGTTGGGGCTCCTCCTTGAGTTCGTTGGCGACGGCCTTTTGAAGGAGCTGGGCATCCTCCAGGCCACCCGGAGCCCCCACGTTGGCCACCTTGGTGTTCACCAGCACACCACGGGCCAAAGGCTCCCCCAACAAGCGGCGTGCCAGAACCACCGGCGCACCCGCAAAGGCATTCCGGGTCAGGACGGCGGCGAAACTCGGTGTGGGTTCGTCGAGCACCAGGGCAGCGAGCTTCATGGGAAGGGGTTTTTCGACCGGCTTTTCTGCGGGAAAAAACTCCAGACGGCCGGTGGCCACCTTAAAACCTTCCGGAAGTCGTGACCAGGACCTCAGAGTCTGTCGGTAGGCTGTCGAATCTCTCCACTCCATTACCAATGGTATACCCCAGAGCGGCAGGTATGGCAAGCTGTAAGAGGATGGGCAGGTGGTCGGAGTAGCCGCCCCGGTCGCGCTGGGAATAACCGCGCGGCGCTCCGTTTGCGGTCAACAGATGGGGCAAGATCATTATCTCCAGGGTGGCCTGAATGGTCTGCGGCGGAAACACCAGAGCATGGTCCAGGGTGTTCCATACCCCGCGAAAAAAATACGTGCCGCCGCGGCCCCTCACCTGGATCCATTCCGGCAGAAGCCCCTCACTCTGAAGGTCCGAGTTGAAATCCCCCACAGCGATCAGGATGAGATCGGGATCCCGGGAGCGGAGCCACGTGGCCCGCTCGCTCAAACGCGCAGCCGCGGCTACCCTGGCCTGGCGGGTGGAGGTGGCTCCGTCCCGTTGGCTCTTCCAGTGGTTGTTCCACACCACCAGCGTGCGCTCTTCCCAGGCCAGCTCCATTTCCAGGATGGGGCGCTGTGGCTCGCCTCGGTAGTCGGGCAGCTCGATCCGGGCCACCCTTCGCGGGGGCTGCCGGGTGAGGAATACGGGAATGATCCGAAGCTGTGCTTCGTCGAATCCCACCACCGTGTAGTTTTCCCGATTGAGAAACCGACTGCTCAGGGTGCGTGCGGTGTTGAGGTTTTCCACCTCCTGAAGGGCCACCACGTCGGGTATGCCTCCGGGAGCTTCGCGGATGATCTGAGCGGTGCGCTCCAAACGTTGTAAAAACAAGGTACGGTTCCAACTGCCTCGGGTCGGATCGAACTCCGGGGGTTCACCGCCATCGGCCACGTCATCGAACAAGTTGTGCACGTTCCAACTCAGAAGGCGGAACGCCACCTCCTGCTGCAGGCTCCAGGAACACCCCCACACAAGGCACAGAAATATCAAAAAAGCCTTTTTCATCGGTACCTCCGATAAAAAAGGCAATTTTCATGGGATTTGTCCCGAATTATGGCCGAACGATCTAGTCCTCGTCTTCGTCGTCGGTTCCCGAGTCTACATCCTCGCCCTCGACCTCGCCCTCGTCGTCGTAGCCCTCGAGGCCATAGCGCTTGATCTTATTTTTCAACCCCTGCCGACTGATCATGAGGTTGCGCGCCGTTTGCGAGATGTTGAGGTTGTGCTGCTCCAGGGCGTTCTGGATCAACTCTTTTTCGATGCTGCGGATGAACTCCTTCATGCTGTAAGCGTGGGCCCCATTCGGCAGCTGGATGGTGCGAATGACGGCCGTCTCGCCCTGAATCTTGCGGTACATTTCCACGTTTTCGTCGAGGATCTTTCCCAGGTCTTCCAGGTCGATGGCCTCGTTTTTTCGGCTCCGCGTCTGTACGTAGACCTTTTCGATCAGTCCCTCGAGTTCGCGGACGTTCCCCGGGTAAAGATATCGGGTGAAAAACTCGATCGCCTCGGTGGTCAACGGGGGGAAGTTGATGTTGCGCCGCTTGACGATGAAGTCGATCAGGCCGACGATGTCGCTGCGACGGTCGCGAAGCGGCGGAATCTGAATATGCAGAGTACCGATCTTGTAAAAGAGGTCTTTCCGTATTTTGCCGGCTTGAACCTCCCGCAGCGGATCCTGGACACACGAAAAAATCAGGCGGACATCGGCCGTTTTCTCCTGATCACCCCCCGCATTGTAATAGGTGCCGTAGTTCAGGTAACGTAAAATCTTGGCCTGGATGGCCTTGTCGAGCAGCATAAATCCCGAAATGTACAGGATTCCGCGGTCAGCCTGGGCAAGAAACCCTTCGCGATCGGTCTTGGTCCCGCCCTTGCTGAATCCGAACAGCTCCAGCTCCACGGCTTCTTCGTTGAAGTTGCTCACATCGAAATGCACGAAGGGAAGGTCACGACGATTGCTGAGCTTGTGCAAGACCTGGGCACAGAGTTTTTTGCCGGTGCCTTCCTCGCCCGAAATCAGGACGGGGTGGTCGCTGAGCGCATAGGTCTTGAGCTGCTCTTTGATCTTGAGCATCGAAGGATGGGTGCCGTAGATGGCGTCGAGGGGGTTGGCCTTATGAAACTTGAGAAGAGAGTTTTCCTGGCGGAGAATTTGGTTTTCGTTGGCCTGTTCTTCCCGCTCCTGACGCTCGTGACGCCACCGCGCCAGGTCGGCCAGAGCCCCTTCGACAATTTTCTCCAACCGATCCACCTCGACAGGTTTCACCAGGTACTGATAGAGGAGTTTGCTGTTGACCGCGTCGAGCATGATCTCGGTATCGGTATAAGCGGACAGGACCAGGGCGAAATAGTCGTCTTTTTGTTTTTTGATTTCCCGGATCAATTCCAGACCAGTCATTCCCGGCATCTTTTGATCCGCGATCAAAAGATCGAAGGGTTTGGAAAGGCAATAGGCGAGGGCCTTTTTGGGATCGTTGAAGATCACCAGGTCAAACCGAGACAGGGCATTTTCGACGATTTTGGCCGTTGTTTTTTCATCGTCGACCAACACGATGCGTTGAAGATTCGGCATAGTTTTAATTTAGGAAAATGCGATAAAATTGTCAATATGATTTTTAATAATGAATTATCAGTAAGTCTGACTATTATTTAGAGATGGACTGCCTAATCTATGGTCACCGTATTTCCCGGGATGGGACGGCGTCGGGTTTGCCAGTCCCGGTAACCCGCCTGATTCAGGCGGCTTTCCACCGAAGCCAGGTTTCGCTCCTCCACCTGCAGAAACACACGGTAAATCGACCCCTCGCTACGGATTTGAGGTTGCAGCTCCAAACGCGCCAGATCGCGGGCATATTGGAGGGCCCGTTCCCGGCTGCTGAGTGCGATCATCTGGACGAAGACGGGATTGACGCTTCCTTCGGAAGCCACGGGGGTCCTTGGCTGATCGACCGTCGGCGGCGCTACCGGTTGCGGCGAGGTGATGGGTCTCTCCTCGGCCAGGGTTTCCGGATTGTCCAGAACCTCGATCTGAACCCGGCCCACTCCCAGGGGTAAGAGGCCGATTTCCTGGGCGGCTGCCCGGCTCAAGTCGATGATACGGTTTTCCACGAAGGGACCTCGGTCGTTGATTCGCACCACCACACTCCGACCGCTCGAAAGCAAGGTCACGCGTACCCGAGTTCCAAAGGGCAAGGTTCGATGGGCGCCCGTGTACTGATTCATGTCGAAGGTTTCACCGCTGGCCGTGCGCCGACCGTGAAAGGGCTGGCCGTACCAGCTCGCCAGACCCGATCCGGACTGCGCGCCTAAGGACAGGGTAAGGAGGCTCAACAAAAAGAAATGGAGGTACCTCATATCCCCGTTATCGGCAGTGGTTGTCTCAAACTACAGATCAACCTAGAATACACAGCCATGAGCGACCTCGATACCGGACATTGGGCCGACATTTACGCCGAAAAGGTTTTGCGGGAAAAAGGGCCCAAAGATCAGTATGTGTGCGCCTCGGGAATCACCCCGAGCGGCACGGTGCACATCGGCAATTTCCGCGAGATCATCTCGGTGGACCTCGTGGTGCGTGCCTTGAGGGACCGAGGGCAGAGGGTCAGGTTCATATACTCCTGGGACGATTACGACGTGTTTCGCAAGGTTCCTAAGAACATGCCCGAACAGGAGCTCCTTGCCACCTATCTCCGACAGCCCATCACCCTGGTCCCCGACACCACCGGCCGCGCGCAAAATTACGCCCGGGCGAACGAGCTCGAGGTGGAACAAACCCTGCCCCTGGTCGGCATCTTTCCGGAGTATATCTACCAGGCCGAGAGGTACCGCAGCAGCACCTACGCGGCCCAAATCCGCCACGCCCTGGAAAACACGGCCAGGATCAAGGCCACCCTGGATGCGCACCGTACCGAGCCCCTTCCCGACGACTGGCTTCCCGTCAGCGTGTTCTGCACCCGCTGCAACCGCGACACCACCACCGTGACCGGCTGGGATGGGGAATGGGGCGTTTCGTACACCTGTTCCTCGTGCGGCAACGAAGAGACGGTGGACCTGCGCACCACAGGGGCCGTGAAACTCCCCTGGAGGGTGGACTGGCCGATGCGCTGGGTTTACGAGGGAGTCGACTTCGAGCCCGCGGGCAAGGATCATCACAGCGAGGGCGGCAGCTTCGACACCGCCCGGGAAACGGTCAAGGTCTTCGGCGGCACCGCCCCCGTCACCTTTCAGTACGACTTCATCAGCATCAAGGGTCGAGGAGGCAAGATCAGCTCCAGCTCCGGCGAGGTCATCAGTCTGCCCGACGTCCTGGAGATCTACACCCCCGAGGTCACCCGTTATCTGTTCGCTGGCACCCGTCCCAACGCCGAGTTTGCCATCAGCTTCGATCTGGACGTGATCAAGATTTACGAAGACTACGACAGGTGCGAGCGGATTTACTACGGGGTCCAGGAAGTCAACGAAAAAGAACGCAAGAAACAATCGCGCATTTACGAACTTAGCCAAAGGGATAAACCCGAACCTCAGATGCCGTACCAGGCCGGCATCCGCCAACTCACCAACCTCCTGCAGACCTACATGGGGGACCAGGAACGCACCCTCGCCGCCCTGCCCGGGGTGCGCCCCGATCAGGTGGCCCGACTCAAGGAGCGCATCCGCTGCGCCTGGAATTGGGTTAGCCACCACGCCCCCGCCGACTTCAAGTTCAGCCTCCGAACCGAGCCGGCCCCTCGGGACGTTTTGGAAGCCGGCTTCCATCCCGCCCTGGCCGTCCTCTACCGCCACCTTCGCGACGACTGGGATCGGTACGACGAAAAGGGCTGGCAAAACCTGGTCTACGAGCTGGCTCGGGAGCACGGTCTGGACCCCAAGCAGTTTTTCCAGGCCATCTACCTGGTCCTCATCGCCAAGACCGAAGGGCCCCGGCTCGGGAACTTTATCCAGATCATCGGCCGTAATGACCTGCTCAAGCTCCTGGGAAGCTGGTCATGAGTATAGAAGAGGCAAAAAAGCGGGCCGCCTACCAGGCCGTTGACACCTACGTGAAGCCGGGTGTGCGGTTGGGGATGGGCACCGGATCCACCGCAGCCTACGTGTTGGAAAGGGTCACCGCCCTGTGGAACGCGGGCCACCTCGAGGGGCTCCTGGTGGTGCCCACCAGTCTGGGCACCGAGTGGGCCTGCCGTCAGGCGAGTCTGCCCGTCACCACCCTGGACGATCCCCGCATCCAGGGCCGGCTGGATGTGACGCTGGACGGAGCCGACGTCATCGCACCACAGCTGAGCCTGATCAAGGGCGGCGGGGGCGCCCTGTTGACCGAAAAAATCGTGGCCCGCGCTTCGGACCAATTCGTGGTGGTCGCCGACGCGAGTAAACTCCAGCCCCACCTGGGAACCGGCTTTCCCCTGCCTCTCGAGGTCCTCCCCCAGGCCCAGGCCCTGGTGCTGCGCTTGCTGCGGGAGATGGGGGCCCAGGCCCACATTCGGCAGGGGGGCGGCAAGGCGGGGCCGGTCATCACCGATAGTGGCCACATTCTGATCGATGTCGTCTTCCCTGCCCCCATCGACCCGGTTGCCATGGAAAGGGAGCTGGACTCCATTCCCGGCGTGCTCGAATCCGGCCTCTTTGTCCGACTGGCCCACGCTGCGGTGGTGGGTCACCCGGGCGGCCGCGTCGAGGTGCTTCGGTTTGATTCTCCGGCATCTTTTCATTAAGATAATTTCAGGGGGTAAAAAATGGCGTTTATCGATTGGAGTGCCGAGTACGATGTCGGCGTCAACCTATTCAACAAACAGCACCAAGGACTGGTGGCCCTGGTCAACAAGCTCCACGAGGCGATGCTCGAGGGCAAGAGCCGCAGCGTGATGTCTTCCATCCTGGATGACCTCATCAAGTACACAGCGGAACATTTTTCCAGCGAGGAAGAGTATTTCCACAAGCACCATTATCCCCTCGACGCGGAACACACTCAGCAGCACCAGGCTTTGACCGACCAGGTCATCAAGTTCAAACAGGACTACGAATCGGGACAGACGACCATCGGCGTTCCCCTGCTGGATTTCCTGCGCAAGTGGCTGGTAGAACACATCCAGGGCGCCGACATGAAATACAAAAGCTTTTTCCAGGAAAAGGGTGTTTCCTGAGGGAACCACGCGATGATTGAGCTCCATTCCACCCTCACCTGCTGCTTTTGTCAAAAAACAACATCTCTCACCATGCCGGAGGATGCCTGCCAGGTGTTTTTTGAGTGCCCCCATTGCCACCAGATTCTGCGTCCCAAACCAGGGGACTGTTGCGTGTTTTGTTCATACGGGGACGTTCCCTGCCCGCCGGTCCAGCAAGAAAGGCTGAACGGACGCTCGCCTTAGCGTGCCGATCGCGAACGAAACTAACGAAAATCTAACATCAATAGGTCAATTTTTTGATTTAAAATAAGTTGATAGTGTTTTTACTCTGATATCATTCTAAGGCTTTTGCCTGGGGGTAGAGAACATGAAGAAACGATTGTTCCTGGGCCTTCTCCTGGCCTTCGGCTTGTTCCTTGGCTCCTGTGCCAACATCAGCTCGCCGCCGCCGGACTTTCCTACTCCGCCGCAGACCGTTACGACGCCTCCCTCCTTCCTCGAGGCGTACTACGCTCCCGCTCAGAACCTGACAGGTAGTGCGCTCAAGGCGGCCCTGCACAACATCATCAAAAACCACACCATCGTTCCCTACGGTACATCGGGGAGCGGAGTTTGGGGCGCCTTGATGGACCTGGATGAGGATCCCAATAACACCAACAACGTGATTTACGTCTACTCCCGTCGCAGTGAGCCCAAAAATCGTACTCAATACAATTATCCGTCGGATATGGACGCCTGGAACCGGGAGCACACCTTCCCCAAGAGTCGGTCTTTCAACAACAGCAAGTGGCCGGCCTACACCGACCTCCACCACATGCGCCCCGAAGACCGGACCATCAATTCTTCGCGCGGGGACCGCGACTTCAAGAGCGGCGGAGAACCGCACTCCGAATCGCCCAATATCAAGGTCGCACCAGGAACCTGGGAACCACCGGACGAAATCAAGGGGGATATCGCTCGCGGGATGTTTTACATGGCCGTCCGCTACGAGGGCACCTCTGCAAACGAACCGGACCTGGAAATCGTTAACCGGGCCACCAGCTCCGGAGAACCCAACATCGGCTACCTTAACGACCTTCTGGCCTGGCACGACCTGGACCCTGTCGACGATCGGGAGCGGTTGCGCAACGAAAAGATTTACCAGCGCTACCAGGGCAACCGTAACCCCTTTGTGGATCACCCCGAATGGGTGCGACTGATATGGACGGAAGAATAAGGAGCCCCTTTTCGCAACGAGTGCAGGGTAGTACCATACCTCCCAGGGATCCCTCGCCATAAACAGCGATGAGGAAGGAGAACCTGTAAATTCCCCAAAAATGGGAAGGATGGTGCCGCCCCACGCCCGAGTTTTCGGTTTTCCTGGTACATGGTTTCTTCTTTTACGGGCCAGGCAGTACGGGGTATGGGCTGCGATGTCAATGGCCCCTTCACTCCAAAAAGTGCTCCTCGTGGTCGCACCTTCGGTAATCGTAGAGCTCCGTGGGGTCGAACCACACGGCCAGCTCGCGCTCGGCCTCCTCGGGGGTGGCGCTGGCGTGGATGACGTTGCGAATGGACTGGTTGGCGTCCCGGCTGAGGGCGTAGCCATGATGGCTAAAGTCCCCACGAATGGTTCCGGGAGGCGCCGTGAGAGGTTCGGTGGGGCCGCACAGCTTGCGCATCACCTCGACGGCTCCGTTCCCGTGGACGGCCAGGGCGAGAACCGGTCCCGAGAGCAAAAAATCGATGAGGTTTTTCCAGACAGTCTCGCCATGGCGCTTGCCGATGTCTTCCCAGAGATAGTGGGCGCGGGCCTGGTCTTCGGTCGCCCGGACAAGTTTCATTCCGCGAATGTTCAACCCCGCATCCTCGATCCGGGTGAGAATGCGGCCGATCAAGCCACGTCGAATCGCATCGGGTTTGAAAAGAACGAGGGTTGTTTGAAAATTTGCGTCCTTGGCCATAGAATTGTTACTATAGCGGAAACGGGGCGTTCCGCAAGGGCCGGGGTTCATCCCCGGTGCAAACCGTTCGATACTTAAAGTAAATCGTTGGAGGATGGTATTCGATGAATAAAATGTTTTTTTTGATCTCGCTCCTGATGATCCTTTCTGCTTGCCAAAGCGTGAGTGTCAAATATACCGAAGGCGTCACGGTTCTTCCGCCGAACCAGTACCCCGCCGAACTGGCTGAGCTTTTCAAATCGCTCGGTGACCGAGATACGCCCGAGGCCAACGACATCGTCAAACGATGGGAAGATTGGATGCAGGAACGCGGCGGACTTCCCCTCCTTCAGGGGAACAAAGTGACCTTCGTTTTCTTCTACAGCAATACGGAGCTGAATGTTTCGCGCGTCAGCCTTCAAACCGACTTCAACAACTGGGCGGAACAGGACTACCTTTACCGGTGGGGGCAAACCCGTTTGTTTTATAAGACCTATCAGCTTCCCGAGATCGGTCTCCGGCAGTACAATTATCTGGTTTACGACCTGGAAATCCCGCGTATCGAGCTGGATCCCCACAACCCCGCCATGACACCCGGCCGCCCCAGGAGGAACATCATGGGCTTTGACAGCAACAAAATGGGCATCGTGAGCTTTTTCCGGGGCCCCATTCCACCAGAGGGCTTCCTGGTTCGCGCCCGTGAAGTTTCGGTGTACACGCCGCCCGGGTACCGAGAGCGCCCCAACCAGCGTTATCCCGTGTTCTACATGATGGATGGCCAGAACATTTGGGACGGCTCGGGCCTTCCCTTTGGCGGTTGGAAGGCCAACACCATCGCCGACCGCCTCCTCGAGGAACGCAAAATCGAGCCCTTCATCATCGTGGGAATCGCCAACTCGTCGCGCCGGGCCGAAGAGTACGTGGGCGGAAGCATCTTTCACAAAATGACGCCCACCCTGGACGAGGGCTTCGTCAGCCAGGCCAGGCGCCTTCACGAAGAGTTCCGCCGCTACGTGGTCGAGGTGGTCAAACCCTTTATCGACAAAACCTACCGCACCCTTCCCGACCCTGCCAACACCGCCATCGGGGGGGCCAGCTTTGGGGCAGGAGTCAGCCTGAGCATCGCCTTCGCCTACCCCGGTGTCTTCGGCAAGGTGGCGGCCGTCAGCGGCGGAAACTATTCCCCGGGCAATCCGCAGTGGGAGGGCAAACCCTACGTGATGTACCCCTGGCTCATGGACACCCTCATTCGTCAAAAGCTCCCCATCAAGATTTGGCTGGACTGCGGTACCGAAAACGTGGATGCCCTCTTCGTTCCCCGATCCCGCGAGATGAACGAACACCTGCTCCGTTTGGGCTGGAAGGAGGGTCAGGACCTGCGATGGGTAGAGGACCGCGGGGCCGGACACAACGAGGCGGCCTGGGCCAAACGCCTTCCCGAAATCTTCACCTTTCTGTTTCCCCGGCGTTAACGTGGCCGCAGTGCCACGAAGGGAAAGTATTCACGGTTGATCTCACTGATGGCCCGGAGCAGGCTCCGTTCCCCGGGGTCGTCCTGGCCCAGCTGCCAAATCATCACACCCGCCAGGCCCAACCGTCGGGCGAGCCGGGTCTTTTGCCCAATGGTTTTCGGACCATTGAAATGGTAACCGCCAGCCTCATCCCGATCGGGGCCAGGGTCCAGCTTTTTGATGATGTCCCGGTAGCTCAGGGCCGGACCTGTACCATGTTCTACCGCGATACGACCATAGAACGGCAGCCCGAGGACCACCTTTTCGGGGGGGACCTGGCGGAGGATCATCTTGAGGTGCTGACGGGTTTTTTCGTAGCTGGCATGGATACCGCTGTCGTCGTAACTCATGAGGTGAACCTGATCGACGTAACGGTAGCTCTCCGTGAGCAGGGGGACGTAGGGGCTGACGGCAACGCTGAGCTTCAGCCCATACGGGTCAAACATCTGCCGCAGCTGCGCCAGCAAGGCCACAAAGTCGCTCAGGGATGAGCCGCGCGGGTATTCCCAGTCGATGTCCACGCCGACAAAGCCTTCCTTGACAGCGGTCCGGGTGATTTGTGCCGCGAAGTGCCGACGCAGCTGCGGGTCGGCCGCAATTCGGGCCAGCGAATTTTGGTAAGGCAGGTCCCCCAGGTCCTTGATCCCCAGATGGAGTCTCAACTGGTACTGCTGCCCCCACTGTCTTACCCGGTTCCACTCCCCCCGCCGGCCGGAACTGATTTTGATCGATCCGTCGGCTTCGGGGGTGGCGGCGAAATACACCAAATCGGTCAGGTATTCCAGCCGTGAGGGTTCCACCGTAGCCAGGCTGTAGACGGGGAGGTACCCGGTGATTTGAAACTGGCCGGGGTCGGGACGCGGAGAGGGCCGGCTGAAAATGAATTCGGGTTCCACCCTCTCGGGAAGGATCAGAGAGGGCAGGTAACAGGAACCCAACAGGGCCAGGAAAGCAAGCCGGAGCCAAGACATTTCCATCACAATATAGCATAATGGGGGCATGATTGGCATCATCGGTGCGATGGAAGAGGAAGTCACCCTGCTCAGAAGCAAGCTGGAATCGATTCAGGAAATTCAGCATGGTGGTATGGTCTTTTACACAGGGAAGCTCCACGACACGGATGTGGTCCTTGTCCGATCCCGAATTGGCAAGGTCAACGCGGCAAGCGCCACCACCCTTTTGCTGCGGGAGTATCGGCCGCGTTACGTCATCAACACTGGCAGTGCCGGGGGGCTGTTGAACCAGATCCAACGCTTCGGGGACGTGCTGATTCCCGACCGGCTGGCCCACCACGATGTGGACGTGACAGCCTTCGGTTACCGTCCCGGCCAGATCCCCGGTCAGGAGGCCGACTACCCCGCCCACCCTCTCCTGGTGGAAAAGGCCGAGGAGGCCATGGAGAACCTGTTGAAAGAGGGGATTTTTCCACCGGGTACCCGCCACCACCGGGGCCTTCTGGTCAGTGGAGACTCGTTCATCGCGGATCCCGAAAAGGCTGCGCGAATTCGAAAGACCTTTCCGAACGCGGTCGCGGTGGAAATGGAGGCGGCGGCCATCGCCCAGGTCTGCGTCAATTTCGAGGTGCCCTTCGTGGTCACCCGGGCCCTCTCAGACATTGCCGGGGTAGAGAGCCCCATGAGCTTTGCAGAGTTTTTGCCCATCGCCGCCACCCGCAGTGCGGCCCTGGTCGAACGCCTGATTCAAATGGTACAGGAGGTATAACCATGGATCTCAAAAAAATCGTGAGTTTCACCATCGACCACATCCGAATGAGCCGGGGGGTCTTCGTATCCCGTGTCGACGAGGTGGGCGGGGAAAAAGTCGTCACCTTCGATATCCGCATGAAGGAGCCCAACCGTGAACCCGTGATGGACATTCCCGCCCTGCACACCATCGAACACCTGGGCGCCACCTACCTCAGAAATCACCCGGAACTGGCAGATCGGACCATCTACTTCGGGCCCATGGGTTGCCGCACCGGCTGTTACATGATCCTGCGCGGCATCGAGACCAGCGAAGAGGCTCTCACCATCGTTCGGGACATGATGCGCTGGATTGTGGACTTCAATGACCAGGTACCCGGTGCGGCCGCGAGGGATTGCGGCAACTGGAGGGACCACAACCTCGACATGGCCCGCTGGGAGGCCAAAAAGTTCCTGACCGAGGTGCTGGAACACCCGCGGCCCGAAAACCTTCAGTACCCCGCGTAGGTCCCGCGAGAGCCCAATAGCCCGCAGGCGGCCTCGATGTCCTCACCCCGGCTTTTGCGGATGGTCGTGCGGATTCCCTTGTCGAGCAACACCCGCTGAAACTCTTCCATGCGCTTGCGGGAGGCCGCCTGAAATTCCGTCCCGGGGACGTTGTGGAACTTGATCAGGTTGACGCGCACCTCCAGGCCGTGCAGGAGCCTCACCAATTCCCTGGCATGGCGGGGACTGTCGTTGAGCCCATCGAACACGATGTATTCGACGTAGATCCGTCGTTTCCCGTCCTCGTGGCGCCTCAGCAGGTCAATCACTCGACCGATGGGCCAGACCTTCTGGCAGGGCATCAACCGGGCGCGCTCCTCGTCGAAGGGAGAATGAACGCTCAGGGCCAGGCGCACCGGGGTTTTGCGCAGAAACTCCTCGAGGTGGGGCAAGACCCCGACGGTGCTGACGCAGATGCGCTGGTGGCTGAGTCCGTAGCCCCAGTCTGAAATCAGGACCTCGAGCGCCTGCAAAACCGCTGCCATGTTGTCCAGGGGCTCCCCCATGCCCATGAAAACCAGGTTGGTAATCCGCGAACGTTCGGGCAGTTGCGCATACTGGCCCAGGATTTGACCGCTTTCCAGATTGCCCTGGAATCCCAGCCTCCCGGTCATGCAAAACTTGCAGCCCATCTTGCAACCCGCCTGGGTACTGAGACACAGGGTGGCTCTTTCATCCTCGGGAATGTAGGCGGCTTCCACCGTTCCCGAGGGGACTGGAAACAGGTACTTTTTGGTTCCGTCCGCGGACGCGGCTCCCAGGTGGGGATCGGGCCGGTCCAGCGTGAAGCTGGCCTCCAGCCGGCTGCGCAGGACCCTGGGGAGATTGGACATCGCCGCAAACGAGCGGCAGTCCTTGTGGTACATCCACTCGGCCAGCTGGCGGGCGGTATACCTGGGGGCGTTCAGATCACGGCAGAGTTGTTCCAGCTGGGAAAGTGTCCATCCAAAAAGGCTGGGCAAAACGTTCATCGGAAAAAAATCATGCCACAATTCGGATTTTCGTTCCAGAGTACGTTCAAAATGCAAAAAAAAGTGCATATATCTGAGGAGGTGAGTATGTTTTATCGAAAAGTGTTTGTGGTCATCCTGCTGGCGGCGTCGTGCGCTCAATCGCCCGATATTTGGGTCCCCCGGGAGGTGGACTTCACGCCGCCACGGATGGTTTCCTGTGAGCGGGACGGTTCCAATACCGTCGTCCTGCGCTTCGACAAACCAGTCGCCCAGCTGTCCATCACTGCCCCCGAAGGGGAGGTTGGCCATCAAAGCGAGGACAGCCTGGATTTCCGACTTTCCTTCAGTGTGGATCCCCAGCCTGGGGCCGAGTGGGTTCTCAAGGTTCAAGCCGCCGACGGAGCGGGAAATAGCGCCCTCTATCTGGTGGCGGTGTACGGGGTCAACCCCCGACTGCCCCCGGTGCGCCTCAACGAACTGAGCATCCAGGGCAGCAACACCAAACCGGATTACATCGAACTTCTGGCTCTGGGGGACGGCAACCTCGCAGGACTGGTGGTTGCCCTGGGGAAACCGGCCGACGGGGAGGCCTTCTATACCTTCCCCTCGGTCGAGGTCCGCAAGGGGGACTACATCCTTTTGCATACCAAACCCCAGGGAATCCCGCAAGAAAAGGATGAGACGAAGAACAAGTGGGAAAGCGGCGGACTGCTCAGCTCGCCAACGGCCTGGGATTTCTGGTGGCGCGGGGGCAAGGGGCTTTCGGGCACGAACGGGCTGGTGGTGTTGTTGGACAATCCGCGCGGCCGCGGTTTGGACGCTGTGCTGTACTCCAACCGCACCTCAGCCAGCGACGACCGCTACCAGGGCTGGGGCAGCGCCGCAATGCTGCAGCGGGTGGAATGGCTGGCGCGCCTGGGCACCTGGGGGGACGGCACGGCGGAGAAACTCGCCCCCGAGGACGCGGTCCCCTCGTCGTACGCGACCTCGACCCGCACCTTGAACCGAAAGAACACCGGCAGCGGCAAGAGTGCGTGGTTCACGGGAGCCAGCGGCACGGCAACCCCCGGGGCCGTCAACACCACTCAGGCACACAGCCCCTGAACGTCATGCTAGGGTGCGAGGACCTTGTCGAGGTAGTCGTCCAGGAGGGCTTTGGGGTAGGCCCCGGTTTTTCGGCCGATTTCCTGACCGTTGCGAAAAATCACCAGGGTGGGGATGCTGTTGATCTGAAGCTGTTCGGCGATTTCAGGGTGGACATCGACGTCCACCTTGCAAACACGGATCACCCCCTGACGCTCCTGGGCGATCTGCTCCAACACGGGGGCGATCATTCGGCAGGGACCGCACCATTCAGCCCAAAAATCGACCAGGACGGGCTCGGAGCTGGATTTGATGGTTTGTTCAAAGGTTTTTGAGTCCAGGGCGGTGATGTCGGCCATGGTCAGTCCTCCTTGGGGGGTTTGAGATCTCTCAGGCGGAAATCTACAATAATTCTATCCCAAAAAGCAAGTGCCTTTTCACAAACCTCCTTTATCCGGGTATCGTTCGAGGCACTGCCCGTCTGGATCAGCACTCGTGTCCGGTGGAGCCAGAACGAGGCCCGCAGGATGAGCTCCTTCTGCTGTTGGGCGATGCGGTTGAGCGGAGCGGGTTCCGTCAGCAACGATTTGTACACCTCCTCTTCCCGACCCAGCCGGCCGCTGGCGGGGATGAGCTGGCTCAGCTCCAGATCCCGCTCCCGTGTTTTCTGGCTGTCGATGGTTCGCAGGTGCGGGACCATCTGGGGCCAGATCGAGGTGGCCAGCCATTCCAGGGCCCCGTAAAGTTTATCCACGTCGAGGTTTGCCTGAGGGTGAATACCGCGGGAGGGATAGGGTTCGATGGCCTTCTGCAGTTTTTCGATCACCCGGTCCGCGTAGCTCTTGGGCTTGTCGGATTTCGGCCGGGGATTCATCTCGGCCAGCAGCTGTTCCCGTTTTTCTTCTTCTGCTTTGGCCATCAGGGCTTTGAGGATCTTGATTTCTTCGCTGAGGAAAAACGCCATGTCCATCATCTTGAGGCGGGCCAGGCGGTAGCGGTTTTCGAACTCCTGCTTGGCCCTGGGCGGCTTTTGGTAGTGGACGATGTAGTGATCGTACTCCTGGAGGATCTTCTCGACGGCCTTCTCGATTTCCTGGGCCTTGAGGCCCTTCCCCAAAAGCCAATCGAGCATGATTCAATCCAGAAGGGACCGAACCCGAGCGCACAAGAGCTCGGTGTAGTCCTCGGGCTTGGAGTCAGGGGGCATTTGGCCGATGGCGCGGACCAGGTGGCTTCCCACCACGATGGCATGGACGTGGGGAGCGAGCAGTTTTACCTGGGAACTGCTATCGATGCCGAAGCCGCCGAAGACACGCACCCCACGCGTTTTCAGCGATTCCAGAAAGTCCAGCACCTGGGGCTGCAGCTCGGTATGGGTGCCGGTGATGCCGCTGCGAAGGGCCACGTAGATGTTGGAAAAGCCGCCCTGAAGAATGTGCTCCAGACGCTGCGGCAGGATGCTGGGCACGATGACGGGCATGAGGTCCAGGCCCACCTTTCGGGACTCCTCGGCAAGGCCCTCGTCCTGGCCGTAGGCCAGATCGGGGACGATCAAACCGGTCACCCGGTGCTCCCGGGCACGGCGGCAAAAGGAGGCGATCCCCGGCGTGTACACCAGACTGGCGTAGGCCATGATGTAAAGGGGCACCTCGGGCAGGGACTCCCGAATGCGCTCGATCAGTTTCCACCCCCTCTCGGGTTTCCACCCCCGATCCAGCGCCCACTGGCAGGCCCCCTGGATGGTGGGACCGTCAGCGCTGGGGTCGGAGAACGGAAATTGCACTTCCAGGTAGGCCGCACCCCCCTGGACCATGCCCAGGGCAGCGCCCAACGACGCCTCGTCGGAGGGATAGCCGGCCACCAGATGGGTCATCAGGAGCTTAGCCATGGTGTTTTTCCGCCTCCGAAATCGAAGCCGCCTCGCTGAGCAAAAAATCCCGCCACTGTTGCGGCTGCAGGGCCTTGGCCGTAATAAAAATGTCTTTGTCGCCGCGGCCGCTCATGTTGACCAGGATGTTGGCCTTTCGGGGCAGGTGGGGCGCCAGACGGATCGCCGCCGCACCGGCATGGGCGCTTTCCAGGGCAAACACGATCCCCTCGGTCCGGGCGAAGAACTTCAGCGCATCCAGGGTTTCCTGGTCGGTGACACTCTGAAACTCCACCCGGCCGCTTTTTCCGAGAAAGGCCAGCTCGGGGCCGATGCCGGCGTAGTCCAGGCCGGCGCTGACCGAGTGGGTCCGTTCCACCTGGCCGTCATCGTCCAGGATGAAATAGCTCTTGTACCCCTGAACGATGCCCACGCGCCCGGCCTGGGTCATACGCACCGCGTTTTCGCCCAGCTGGGGACCGCGGCCGCCGGCCTCCACCCCGATCAGTCGCACATCCTCGTCGACAAAGGCCGAAAACAGCCCGATGGCATTGGAGCCGCCGCCCACGCAGGCCAGGATGGCATCCAGTTTGACATCCCTCAGTTGTTCCCTGACCTCCCGCCCGATCACGGACTGAAACTCCCGCACCATATCCGGGAAGGGTGCCGGGCCGAGGGCCGAGCCCAAAAGGTAATGCGTGTTTTCCCAGGAAGCGGCCCAATCGCGCAGGGCCTCGTTGACCGCATCCTTGAGGGTCCGCGTCCCCGAGGTCACCGGGACCACCTCGGCCCCGAAGAGCTCCATCAGGAACACGTTGGGGCGCTGACGCCGCACATCGACCTCCCCCATGTAGACCCGGCAAGGCAGGCCCAACCGCGCGCAGGCGGCGGCCGTTGCCACCCCGTGCTGGCCGGCCCCGGTCTCGGCGATGATCCGGGTCTTGCCCATCATCCTGGCCAGAAGGGCCTGACCCATAGCGTTGTTGATTTTGTGGGCGCCGGTGTTGGCCAGTCCCTCGAGCTTGACGTAGATGTTGGCCCCGCCCAGTTCCTCGCTGGCGCGATGCGCCCGAAGCACGGGAGTGGGACGTCCGATGTACTCGACGCGCAAGCGCTCGAGCTCCGATTGAAAGGCCGGATCGGGATAAAAACGGTGGAACGCCTCTTCGAGCTCCTCGAGGGGGCGGCGAAGCACCTCGGCCACGTATCGGCCGCCGAACTCGCCAAAGTAGCCGTTACGGGAAGGCAATGCGGACCTCCTCGACAAAACGAAGAATTTTTTCCGGGTCCTTGATCCCGGGCTGTTTTTCGAGCCGGGAACTGGCGTCTACCAGCTCGGGCTTCCAGCGTTGCACCACCTCGGCAACGTTTTCTACCCCCAGCCCGCCGGCGAGCCACAGGGGCTGATCCTCGATACTCGACAGAATCTCGTCGGCCACCCTTTGACCCGTCCCCCCCTTCCGATCCGGCGAAAAGGCATCGATCAGGAACCGCGGCGGCCAAATTCCCCGCCAGGGATCGCATTCGATAGCGGTTTGGGGGCTGATGGCCTTGTAGGCCCGATGGGCTTGGATCTTGACGAAGTCCGGCGTCTCCTCGCCGTGAAACTGCAGGGCATCGAGGGAGCCCTCCTCCAACAGCTCCTCGATCGGGGGCGGTATCGGCTGGTCCGGCCCCAGCTGAACCACGCCCACCTTGAGGAGAGAACATCCCCCGAGACTGCGGATAAACACTGGGCTCACTTGCCGGGGGCTGGGGGCCAGGACGAAGCCGGCGATGTCGGCCCCAGCCTGTTCGGCCAATTTGAGGTCCGTCTCCCGGGTGATGCCGCAAATCTTCACCAGGGGCCCGGGGTTGACTTTGGGAGCGTAAAGCCTCGACCAAAACGAGGGGCGGGGCCAGGGACGATAGGTCGCCACCAATTTTCGGGCCAGCTGTGGATCTCGAACCGCCCCCTCCCCGACCAGGACGCCATGAAACTGGTTCAACGCTGTCCAGTTCGCCTGGTAAGGTTCAAAGATTCCCGATTCGTAGATGACCTGGGCGTTCCAATCCACCAGCGAGCGAATTTTTAGGGGGAGCACGGGGTCGACCCGGAACGTGGCGAGGTCCCGGCAATTGATCCCCAAAAACCGGGGACGAAGGCGGCGCGCCTTCGCCATGTCCTCGCGGTCATGGACCTCCATCAATACGGCCAGCCCCAGTCGCCGTGCTTCGTTGTAGCGCTCGGTCAGGGTCTTTTGGTCCAACAGGGCCGCAATCAAGAGAATGGCGTCCGCTCCGGCCCGCCAACTGACGACGATGTCCTCTTCGGTAGAGAGAAAATCTTTGCGCAGGACGGCAAGATCGGGGAAGGCGTTTTTGACGGCCATGAGGTCTGCCAGGCTCCCGCCAAAACGATCTTCCTCGGTGAGGACACTCACCGTTCGCACCCCGGCCTCGTAGTAGCGTCGGGCCATTTCCACAGGGTCTAAATCCGGGTCGATGTCGCCGCGGCTGGGGGAGCGCCTTTTGATTTCACAGATCACGGGGGGTTGGCGAAGAAAAAACGACACGGGCACCTGGCGGCGCTCCGGCACCGGGTGGCCGAACTCCGGCCCGAGGCGGCCCATGGTTTCCAATCGTTTTTCAAGAATGTCGAACAAAATGCCTTTTTTCATCGTCTTGCCTTGATCTGACGAACGGTATCCAGGATCTCTTCCAGTTTAGCCCGAACCTGCCCGCCTGCAAGGGCTTCTCGGGCCAGGGCGATCCCATCCTTTAAGGTGTCCGCCTTCCGGGCCACCCAAAGGGCGGCACCGGCATTGGCCGCCACCGCGTCAGCCAGAGCACGCCGCCCCTCGCCGCGGATCAGTTCCCGGGCCAACTCGGCATTCTGGGCGGCCGTTCCTCCGATCATGTCGCTCAGCGGGTGCTCTGCCAGACCAAGGTCCGCGGGCCGCACCGTTTGGCGCTCCACGTCGCCCTCGAACCCAACATACAGGTTCGTCGGACCGCACACACTCAGCTCGTCCTGGCCATCCTCGGCATGGAGAGCCACGACCCGCTGAACACCCAAAAGCCGGGCGGCCCGGGCCAGAACGGGGGCCAGGGCGTCGCTGAAGACTCCGATCACCTGGAAGGCCGCCCGAGCCGGATTAGCTAAAGGCCCCAACAGGTTCATGATGGTCTTGACCCCCAGCTCCCGGCGAACCTGGGCGGCATGCCTCATGGCGGCGTGGTACTTCGGAGCGAACAGAAACGCAAATCCGGTCGTCTGCAGGAGCTCGGCGGCCTCGGCGGGTTCGAGTTCGATGTCCAGCCCTAGCTCCTGATAAAACTCGGCGCTGCCACTGCGGGAGCTCACGGCGCGGTTTCCGTGTTTCGCGGTGGGTACCCCACAGGCCGCCGTCACCAGGGCGGTCAGCGAGCTGACGTTGAAGGTCCCCAATTCGTCGCCGCCGGTTCCGCAGGTGTCCAGGGTAGGCACGCTCACGGGGAAGGGCCGCTGCTTGTCGCGCAGCACACTCACGCAGGCGGCGATTTCTTCCGGCGAGGGCCCCTTGGCGGTGAGGGCAACCAACACACCGGCGAGCTGGGCCGGGGTCATGGCCCCCTCGGTGATCTCGTCCATCACATTGACGGCTTCCTGTCTCTCCAGATCCTGGCGCTGAATGAGTTTGTTCAGGTATTCCCGATAGGGAAAAGACTCGCGCCGATACCGCAAAAAGTTGGACAGGAGCTTCTTGCCGTGTTCGCTGGCGATGCTCTCGGGGTGGAACTGCACACCTTCAAGGGGCCAGACCTTGTGCCGCACCCCCATGATCTCACCATCGGGGCTTCGGGCGGTCACCTCGAGATCCTCGGGAAGGTGATCGGGATCGATGACGAGGCTGTGGTACCGGGTAAAATTGCTGGGCGAGGGAATGCCCCGAAACAGCCCCTTGCCGTCGTGCGAAATGGCGTGGACCTTGCCGTGCACAATGTCCCTGGCCTGGATGATCGGTGCCCCCAGGGCATAACCGATGGCCTGGTGCCCCAGGCAGACGCCCAAAATCGGTATCTTGCTTCCGAGCTTACGAATCACCTCGACGCTGATCCCCGCTTCCTCGGGACGTCCTGGCCCGGGTCCGATCAGGATGCCCCGGGGTTGCATTTTTTCCAGCTGTGCGACCGTGATCTCGTCGTTTCGAAAGACCTTGATTTCCTGGTCGGTCAGTTCGATGAGGTACTGCACGATGTTGAACGTGAACGAATCGTAATTGTCGATGACGACGTACATTTAAACCTCCAGCCCGACGCTGTGGGCCATGGCGCGCAGTTTTTCGTTGGTTTCCTCCAGCTCGCGTTCGGGCCGGCTGTCGTAAACGATACCCGCACCCGCCTGGAGAGCCAACCGATTGCCGCTCTTCCAGCCGCAGCGGATGGCGATGCAAGTATCCAGGTCGCCGCCGGGTCCGACCCAGCCCACCACCCCGGCATAGAAGCGGCGGGCCACCGGCTCCAACGTGCTCAGGATTTCGATGGCCCGAATCTTGGGGGCCCCGGAAACCGTACCGGCGGGAAAGGTGGCCCGCAGCGCGTCGGTCCCGAGCATACCGGGGCGCAGTTTTCCGCTCACCCCGCTCACGATGTGCATCACATGGCTGTAGCGCTCCACCACGTAATAGTCGGGCACCGCGATGCTTCCCCGCTCGCAGACCCGGCCCAAATCGTTTCGCGCCAGATCAACCAGCATGAGGTGTTCGGCCTGTTCCTTGGTGTCGGCCAGAAGTTCTTTTTCCAGGGCCTTGTCCTCCCCTTCGTCTTTACCGCGTCGACGTGTGCCGGCGATCGGCCGGATCAGCGCCTGGCCGTTTTTGACCTTGACGTGGACCTCGGGACTGGCACCAAAAAGCTGACCGTTGCCAAAGTCCAGGTAAAACATGTAGGGAGAAGGATTGTTGGATCGGAGGTGGCGGTAGGCCTCGATCGCGGGAATATCGGTTTCGACAAGAAGGCGACGGCTCAACACCCCCTGCAACAGGTTGCCCTTGATGATGTGATCACGCACCACCTCGACGCCGTGGCGAAACGAATCGGCCCACTCATCGGGTAAGAGTACGGCCCTGGTGGATGTACTGTCCGCGTTGAGGAATTCCCACTGGCCGTCGCCGATCTGCTCCTCGATGCCCTGCAGGGCTTCCTCCAGATCGATGTCCGCCTCTTTCCAGTTCATCCCGATCAGATAGATCAGGTCGGTATAATGATCGAATACGGCCCAAACGTGCCCAAAAAGAAAGATGGCCTCGGGTAGATTTAAGGGATCGTCCTGGGGTTGAAGGACGATCGTGTCGAAGTACCGACAGTTTTCGTAAGCCAGGAAACCCACGCCCCCCGAAGGAAAGGGAAAATCCTGGCGCGGATTCGGAAGCTGATTGGCGAAGTAGACAAGAAGATCGAGGATATCGCGGTGGATGCTCCTGATTCTGCTCTTTTTCCCCTCTTTGACGAAAAAGCATTCCCGTTGCTGCTGGATGATTCGAAACGCCTCCCTTACCAGAAGCAAACTGTAGCGGGAGCGGCCATGCTGCGCGGAACTGCTTTCGAGAAGAACGGCAGCCCCGAGTTTGCGTGCTAGGCTGTAAGGGGTGTATCTTTCCCCTTGCAACACTCTGATGAGTGATTCCGGCATAAAAGGGGGACCTCTGGTTCAAACTATCGGAGATCCCCCCTTCGGTCAAGACAGCTCAAAAAGCGGGCACTTCCTCATCCTCGATGATCTCCTCCTCGTCTTTTGCTTTGGTTGGGGCGGTCTGGGTGTAGAACTGGACATCGTTGCCGATGATCTTGATGCGCGAGTGCTGCTTGCCCTCGTCGTCCATCCATCGATCCTGTTTGAGCCTGCCGGCAACACGGACGGATTTGCCCTTCTTCAAAAGCTCCTGACACTTGAGGGCCGTCTGATTCCAAACCTCGACATCGAAGAACGACACCTCGCTGCGCTTTTCGTCATTCACCGTATAATAACGGTTGTGCGCGATGCTGAACTTACAGACCTTTGACCCTTTTGGGGTGGTGATCATGGTGGGGTCCTTCACGAGGTTCCCTTCCATCACGATGGAATTACCGAGCCTGAGCATTTTTTACCTCCTTCTTTTTGGTGCTCATCTATACAACCCGTTTTTTTTGATTTTTGTACCTGTTTTTGAAGGAGGAGCGGAGAAAATTATTTGAAAAACAGCTAAGATTCCAACATGGATGCCCTCATCCTCTACGCCAGCCGCAGTGGCAATACCGAGCGTGCTGCCGAATGGATTGCCGATATACTCCAGGCAAAAGGCCATCAGACCGTAAAGCACAACGCACAGGATTTTCACCCGGAGCTTTTGACCCGCTTTCCCCTGATCCTGGCCGGCTGCAGCACCATCGGCGAAGGCGACCTTTTGCCGGCCTTCTTTCCCTGGGAAAAAGCGTTGCGCGAATTGACTCTGGAAGGGGTCTACGGGGCGGCATTCGGTACCGGGGCCGAACGCTACCGGTATTTCGCCGAGGCTGTGGTCATCCTGGAGAATCGTCTGAAAAATGCCGGTATCAAACTTCTCTTGCCTGGTTTGAAAATCGATACAACTCTTGGAATACGACGCGAGCAGGTGGAACCCTGGGCCCGTAGAATCACCGAGAAAATCGACGAAATCCTGTCCAGCGGTGCTACCAATCGCCCCGAATAATCAGGGCCACCGTTCCTCCGACTGTCAAAATAATGGCCAGGTTAACAGCAGGCATCACCAAAAACTGAAGTTCTGGACCACCCCAAAAAAACAGGATGCCGCTCAACAAACTGAAGCACATACCACCAAGGATGATGTATTTGCTCATACCGAGTCATCTTAGATCAAAATGGGGCCCTTGCCAATCTAAAGTGTTCCATTTACTCTAAAAGCAATGGATCCCTTTATCCTTCGTGATCGGCTGACTCGATACTCCAATTTGACGGGAATCAAATTCGAAACCCTTCGAGAGCGCTGGAAGGCCATCGAGAATCTTCCCCCCGAAAAGCGTTGCCAGATCAACCCTTACGATCTTAAATCTGTCCTCGACATGAGTGATGAGGATCTGTACGAATTCTTTTTGAAACTTGTTCAGGTGGAACTCTTGATCCCTCGCTGGTGCCTGGTTGATGCCCAAACCGGTTTTTATTTCAAAACCTGGCCTGATTTCGCCTCGATTTATACAGAGCGCGAGTTTTGCCCCCTAACCTCCGAGGTGATCGACATCGACCTGGAAAAAAACCTGGAAGTCTGCTTTCAGGTTCACCCCGGTATCTACAACGACGAGATCAATCCCTACGACGACTATGCATCCTACATCACGTTTTTTCGCAGTCAAAAAATCCACTTTTCCGAAGAAATCGATCACTACCTCGGTAAGGACAACACCAAGTTTTTCCATGTGTTCAACAGTTTTGAGCTTGGCAAAATATCGCTCGAGGCAGAAGCGGGAAAAACGTACAGGATCATCAGTCTCGAAACTCAGGGGAACGTCCTGTTAAGGGTGGCCGCCTCTCCGCAGCAGGCGAGCTTTCTCAACAAAATGGTTCTTTACCGTGAAAGCAAGACCCCCGTCATGCCAGGCATGGGCAAGCCCGCGCAAAGTCTGGAAATCGAATTGAACGAGGACGGATTCAAACCCAGGGAACTGACCTGCAAGCCCGGTAGGGTCGAGGTTTGGGTTCAAAGCAACCTCAAGAAAAAGTCCGGCGTACTCGTCCTTGTCGATGACCTTCCCCGCCTTAAAACTCTTCTCAAGAACTCTCCCCCGCGCAGCGACCAGGTTTTGACCGCCAAGATTTTATTGAGTTCTCGTTCCTACAAGGAGTACAATGTTCTCAGCCAGGCCGGAGGCGACAAGGCATTTCCGGTCACGGACCTAACCATCCTCTTTGCTGAAATGGAGCCCAATTACGAGCTGTACACCACCCAGGGAGATCAAAAAGCCTTCCACCTTATTCAGGAGATGTTGAGCGCCCTGCAGGACCTCGTCACCCTCACCAACGGTGTGGTGGTGAAAACCCTCGGCACCCTGATCATGGCAATCTTTCACAAGCCCGACGAAGGGGCCCTGGCCTGTGAAAAAATCATGGACAGGGTTCTCAGTCACAACAAAAAAAACCCGGCCGACAAACACCTTCTGATCAAGGCCGCCATGCATCACGGCGACGCCCTGGCGATAAAGGTCGAAAACAACCTGGATTACTTCGGCAAGCTCATCACCACCGCCATCCGGCTCCAATCTCAGGCCGAGGGAATGGAACTGGTCGCGACGCCGGAGCTTGTCCAGACCCTATCGCCAGATTACAACCTCGAGGAAAACGGCTGGACTGTTCAGGAAAAACAATATTCCATTCAGGAAGGAATCGACTTGAAAGCTTTCTGCTGTAAACGCGCGCCCAAATAACCGATCGATTCTCCTTCCTTGCGTCAGAGCACTCCGAGGATTCGTGCATTCCTAATGCCGGATCCTCACAATCCGGAAGCTCATCCGTGAAGTTTCCCCACTATTCAAATTCAGCGGCCACAAAAACAAAAGACGGTAAAAATCTCCCAGGTCCGGCCGAACGCGAACACCTTTGAGGGTACACGGTGAGTCGGTGTGAATAGAAAAAATTGCCTTGTTCCGATCGTTCGTGACCGCATGCTCTAAAACATCGGCCAGATCGAAACTTTTTTCTTCCGCGATGTTGAGCCGAAACTCCGTCCCGAAATGACCTTCCAACTTTAACGGTCCTTGATTCTGAACCGAATACTGCACCGACCATTCGCCTTCCTGAAAAACGAAGCTCTTGTCGATTTTGACCATGAGATCGGGCCCATGCGTTTTGACAGCACCCCGCCAACTCAAACTCAATTCGTTTTTATCCCGCTCGATCGAACCTACTTTATATTCCTTGTTCCACAATTTGTCGAAAAGGGGCTCCGTTCCCATCCTCAGCTCCTCCAGGCTGGGAGATCCCCCCCAATAATCCGCTAAAATATAGCGGCGATCTTCCTTGCTTTCATACGAGGGTGCCCAGGAAAGATTGAGCTTTTTCTCGACCAGATCCCAATCGACGACCTGGCCGCCGTTGGTGGTAATGACGAGGTTGAGGGACTTGCTTTTGAACAAGTACTCGGTGTGCGAATCCAGGTTGAAGTCCTGCCGAAGCAGCGTCGGTGCAAAGGCGGGTCCCCGCCCGATGGTCTCTGCGGATATCAATTTTTCCATTGCATAGTTTTTGAACCCGCGATCGAGGTTATTCAGATTGTCCCAGGTGCAGTAAAAATGGTGGTCCTGAGAAAGATATAACTCCTCCAGGGCGGATTCCTTGCGGTACTTGTCGCCCTTGACCATCCATGTCTGGAAGCTCACATGAACCATTTTCGTATAGAGTTGATTGAACCCCCGAGTGGCACTCAGAATCTGCTTGAAACTCGAGCGGGCCTTGGCGTGCTCCTGGGGCGGCAGGTCAGCGCCCGCCTCCGTTATCTCCAGATAGCCTGGTGTCGGGAAAAAATAGTGGTGACCCGGCCCATGCTGACGCTTCATGAATTGATTGGGCAAAAGGCTCTCGATACGGTCAAAACGGTCTCGCGCCTGATTGATGAACGTCTTGAACGTCTCTTCGGAAAAGGTTCGCTGTCCATTCCAAAAAAGCCCGATACAGTGGTTTTTTTGGGCATTTTCCGATTCGAATAGCTGATCGACAAGATCCCAAAGCTCCGCATGATCGCCTTCCTGAAGTTTCCTGCCGAGTTTGAACGAGAAGGGCAGGACGCTCAGGGTGTGTCCCTGGGCCTCGGTAAGGCTGACCCGGTATATCGAGCGCACGTCCTCCACACCGATCCTCTGAAATGCCTCGATGGGCAGAAAGGTATATTCAATTCCGGACTGTTGGAGAACGGGGGGGAGACTTTCGTCCCAGACACCGCGCGTCAGCCACAACCCACGGGGTTTTCTTGAAAAAGTCTTACTGATCAGCGTCGCTAATTTTTCTATCTGGAGAAGTCGGTCTTTATGAAAGATCAAAGGCAAAAGAGGGGCACTGTAGCCACCGCCCAAAACCTCCATGCGTTTCGCCTTGACGAGTTCATCGACCACACGGATGAGCTCCGGGTGATATTCCTTCATCCATTCGATAAAGGGCCCGGAGAAATAAAGACTGAAGCAAAAGTCCTTGGTGCTGTACGCCTGTGAAACCAGGGGTTTCAAATTTCCGGTATAGTAGTTTTCCAGTTCTTCGTTGCTCCAGGCAACAGGGGGATGAAAATAGGCGCCTAAGAGAAGACAGACCTTCGGCCTCACATTCGACCTGCCCCGAAATGAAACAATCCAAAGCCCGTAGCCGCAAGGGCAAAACTGAGCATCAGGAGGCTGAATCGAGCGCCAGAGGGAATCTCATCGGGTAAAAACCGTGACACCTCCCTCAGAATGACAAGAGAAATCAAATAGCCCAGCGAAACGGTGAAACACGCAAAGAGGGCTTGTCCCAGATCCGTCAAATTCATCAGGAGCAAGGACGTCCCCAGGGCGGCGGTTTGTGCTAGCAGGGGAAGAAGCTGATTTTCCTCGGTTTCGAACAAGCCGAAGAGAAGCCAGAGCACCAGGGCGGCCGTCGGCAGAATCAGGGGGACCATCCAGTTCCAGTCTACGGGAAGGGTTAGGCGGATTATCGTCATCAGGACGCTGGCCAGGAGATTCCAGCCCCAAAGACGCAAGACATCGGCAAAGCGAAACCTTTCTTGAAATCCCAGGACTTCCAGACCGATGCCCTTGATGAAGAAGATATTCGCTCCCAGAACGAGGGAAACATGGAGGAACCACAGATTCATAGATGATTCCTCTTGAGTAAAAGCAGCAGGGAGTCGTTTTTGTGGTATATTTCGTCGACCGCCACTCTCTCGAAGAGACGTTGGGTCAGCCAGAGCAGGAGTGATGTCCCCAGGACCGCCGTGTATGCGTTGACCAAACACCCCAAAAAGCACAATAGCCCTGCAAACAGACCCAGGACGAATCGGGCCCATTTGCCCAGGGGTAATTGCCGATAATCCGAAAGGTTCCATAAAAGCGGCACCATGAAACTGCCATTGAAGAGAAGAAAAAGTGCGTCACTTTCCCAGAAACTTTTTCCCATAGGTATTCCAGCAAGTATCAAGTATAACGGAAAAAACACGATCGTAAAGCCTGAAACCGCGATCCAGGTGAGGTGTCCCCGCGCCCACAGATAAAAAAAACCAAAAATCAGGAGGATCCATCCCCTGTCGGCCGGAATCACCGAGTCGGCCCCCTTTAGGGCGTCGACGTATCCGACGGGCATATTGGCCCCTGCCAGGATAAGGATGTTGTTGATCCTATCCGTGATCGCCTTGTCGTCACTGCCGGGCTCGATGCCTGCAAGGCCAATACTGTCTCCCACCACCCCCTCGTTCACTTTTTGATAGTATCGAAACAGCGGGGCCTCGACCTGCTGGAAAAGCAGGGGCCAGGCAAGCACAGCCATCCCGACGACAAGGGAAAAAGCCGGCAGTCTTGGCCGGAAATACAGCAAAGCCCCCAGACCGACACTCAGCAACACCCCCAGTATTGAGGGGAAGGTCAGCGGCAGAACCAGGTAGAGCACAAGTCCATAGGGAAGATTTTGCAGGAACCAACTGAGGACCTCTTCTTTTTTTCTGAAAAAAGAGAAAATTAAGGGGCCGGCGACTCCGTGTAAGAAAACGGTGACGAGGGTGAAAATGTCGTTGAGCCCGATCAGGATTCCCAGCAATAATACGATGACGATCTCGAGACTTCGGTTGAATACCGTACGAAAAATGAAGGCCTGCGGCGGAAAATTCCCGCCTTTCTCCTGTTTCATTGGTTCCTCCTTTCCTGTCGAAACCTCTGCAGGAGGGGGATCCGCGAGGGACAAACCGAAGAGCATATTCCGCATTCCAGACACCGTTGCAGCTCCGGCCTCAACTCCTGAAACCCGTCTTTCACCTCGAGTCCTTCAAACAGTCGAATCGGGTTGATGCCTACAGGGCAGGAATCGACGCAGGCCGAGCAGCGGATGCAGGGCTGTTGCTCGGCTATTCGAGTTTCATGAGGGTTCAAGACCAGTATGGACCGTGTGGTGATCGTGATCATGGTGTCGGTCTGAAGGCGATATCCGCTGAAAGGCCCGCCCCAAATCACGGAATGTTCTCCGGAAGAACTGACGCCGCACTCCTCCAGCAAGTTCGATACAAGTGTCCCAACCTTTACCCTGTAAACTTTGGGTTGGGCGACCCCAGACCCGGACACGGTCACGAAAGATTCTACCTGAGGACGGGAGTACCGAGCCAGCAAGGATAATGCCACCAGGCTGTCGGCATCGATGACAAGGCTCGTTTCCGAGTTGGAAAGGAGTTTACTGTGAGCCGCAGGATACTCGGCATCATGCCAGGTGACGGTGTAGGTGCCACTCCCGAATTTGCTGATGACCCTGGCAGCGTAATCCTTGGGGCGTTTGTGCACGGCAAACTCGATTACCTCGGGGCTGTATAGCTTTTTAAGGATTTTGATCCCGGTCACTATGTTCTGATCCTCGTAGAGGCACAGGTGGTACCAATTCGTCTGGTAAGGTTCCGGCTGAAGCAAATTGACGATCACCTTCTTTATTCGTGCTCTGGGGTCCAGATGGAAAGGCGGTTCCAGGGCACTCGAGGTCGCCAAAAAGTTATAGTACTCCAGCATCTCGAACAGACGGGTGGAATTCCACTCCTCCCATGGTTGGGGATTGACCGATTTTCCCGTTCTTTTGAAAGCCCCCTCCAGAGCGATGGCCGCAACGGTGGATTCCGTACCATCAGGAAGAACCATACTGGTAACCTTGACAACCCGGCCGGGAATGGGTGAAAAAACCCTGCCCTGCGGTCCCTGTCCGATGATTTGTTCTTCCTCGACCCAATCCCCGGTTTTGATGAGCCACTCCCCCCCTGTCCCGACGTTCAGCCCCAAGGTCAGCACCGCCACCTGAGGCAGGGCAGCATTTACCAAGCCGTGTCTTTGTGTCAATTCAAGAAATGGGTCGATCTTGAGCCTCGATTCCATGTGCCGCGTCATGCTGCCTGCCTCCTCTGTTGCCCCTCGGCTGCCGATCGCCGCCTTTTAACGAACTGCGGATTCCCATACAACAAGGATAAAACGATGATCCCCAAAAGGCTCAAAGCCGGAAAGATCGATGGCGATGTCATTATCCGTACTTCTGTGGCTGGCGAGAGTGTATACTCCGTGTCGCCGATTCCGATCAAATTCCCTAATCCTAAAGCCCCTCCCCTTTTGGCGGCCTCTTCCCTCCACTTCTGATCAAACGGCAAAATCACCGCATATTCTTCACGAATGTTTTTGCCTTCGCGCCGGTAAAACGGCTGAGTGAGAGGTTTTTCCTCCGGATTTCCGAACTCCACGCCATAAGGAAAGGCCTCCTGAAAAATCAAATGTGCCAGAAACAACCTCGGCCCGGGAATTCCCTGTCGCAGTTCGATCTCGAAAGATTCCTCACCGCTCAGCTGGGAGGGCCGGGGTACCTTGATCCAGGGCGGCATCAATTCGACCCGCTCCGTGCCGCTCAACAGCAATGACGGCAAGACAGTTCCCAGCGCCAAAAGAGTTCTTACCCTGTCACGGAAACCCGGTTGGCGTGACCTGAGCTCCATGGGCACAAAGAGACGATGCTCGAGCTCGCTGAGCTTTCTTCGCCAATGACGTTGGACGAACATCAAAAAGAGCGCGTGAACCCCTAACAATAAAAAGAATTCCAATATATTTACAACAACCGTCAGGAATTCCGAAGTGAAAAGACTCACGAAACCGGCGGCCGGTATCAAAAGAAAAAGCCTGGGGATGGTGAATATGGTAAATATGTCGGCTTTTTTCAATGGCCCATCGCGTTGCCTTTTTTCCAACCAATGCCGCAACAGATCGAGCACCAGAACCATGAACAGGGAGGCCGCATAAAGACTCAAGAGCCCTCTTTCGCCAACCAAACACAGGTAAAGGATTCCGATGCCCCAAAGCGCCCACAGCCAGGGGCGAAGCAGTCGCCGAACTCCCAAGCCGATCAGAAACAGGAAGATGGAAAACGCGGCGATCGAAAGGGGAAGCTGGGTCACCCTCCTTTCTTCCAATTGACTGCCGGGTTGGTGCCAGTGGAATCCATGCCGGCCGAGCCAATCACCAAAGCCCTGGTTCCATCGCGATGCGTGCACATATATCCAGAAACCATGGTGATCGCTTATAAAGAGCTTGGGCACATTCCTGAGAAAGGGATCCCACCGGGGATCTGTCGGGTGAAGCCTCTGGCTGATTGCCGAGACCGGAATGATTTCGAATCTGCTGAAGTCGTGAAAAGACACCAGCGCGAGGCTGGGGGAAAGCACCCCCTCCCAACCCTGCTCCCTGACCAACTGCGCCAGCCTGTTTTCATCCTCGGGAGAACCTCCGACAAATATCGGTTTCCAGTTTTCCCAGGCTTGAATTGTCAAGGGAAGGAGCAACAGAACCACCATGGGCAAACTTTTTTCCAAATACATCACTCCTAGAGGTTCGTGTACGCAATCCCGAGAAAGATTCCCAGAATGATGCCGACAAAGACCTCGGCCGCCTTGTGTCCGTTGATTTCTTTGACATGCTTATACGCCATGCCGTGTTTTTGATTGAGGTCCGTGATGATTTGGTTCAGAACCTTGGCCTGGAGTCCAGCGGCCCGGCGAACACCCAGGGCATCACGAATCGCCAGGAGCGAAAAAAAAAGAGAAACACCGAACAAGGTGCTGGTGACGCCCTCCTGAAACCCCACCACAGTGGTCACCGCCGACACCACGGCCGAATGGCTGGAGGGCATGCCCCCGGTAGACCACAGAAAGGTCACAATCAATCCTTTTCCCAGGCGAGAATTGTACTTCAGAATCGCGATCAGCGCTTTGATGAATTGTGCCAAAAACCAGGCGGAGATCCCAGCCAATATGATAGGCTGAGAAAAAAACGTTCCGAGGTTATCGAAGGGTTGGAGTGGCACAAGCCTAGTTTCCTTCCTTGGCTTTTTTTTGTCAAGACTGAGTTGATCTTTGATAGGAACCCAAGTAATCTATCATTGGAATGATCAACCGTACCAAGAGCGAATGGGCTCTGGCTAGAGATACGATCCTCACTGCCTACAAGGATTTTTTTTTCTGGCTGTACATGGGGCATTTTCCAGCCCGGGAAATTTGGAATCAATTTCGCCAGGTCATCAACGATGGATGGCTAACGGTGTTCTGGGGCAGTGTGGTCCAGGGTATCTTCGTCATGTGGTTGGGGGGCTTCTATGGTGAGCAGTTCGGAGGGTATCGTTGGCTGGGGACCATCACGGTATTCGCCGTCTTACGGGAATTTTCTGTCCTGATGACCAGCGTCCTGTTTGCGGCGCGTATCGGAACGGCTTTTACCGTCGAAGTCGGTTCCATGCAAATGACCGAACAAATCGCCGCCTTGAAAATCATGGATGTGGAACCGCATACATACCTGGTGATTCCTCGGGTTCTGGCCTCGACTCTCGCTCTACCGGTTTTCGTGGGCTTCAGCTTCGGGGTGGCCATCATCTCCAGCTGGATGCTCTCCGACATCTTCTGGGACATCAGTTTCCAGCAATTTTTCCTCAATGCATTCAACTACATCGGAGGAGACATCGTCACCAACTCCCTGGTTCGATCTTTCATCATCGGTTTCGTGCTTTCCCTCAATGCCGTTGGTCTGGGTTTTTACCCCTGTGACGGCGCGCAGGAACTGGGGCGGACCACCACCAAGAGCATGGTGGTCAACATCTTTTCCCTTCTTTTGATCGATTTGGCTATCGGCATGGCCAGTACCCAGCTCTCGATGGGAGCTCCCTCGTGATCGTGGCCGAAGACTTGTGGGTCAAATTCGGCTCCAAAGAGGTGCTCAAGGGACTGAACATCGAAATCCCGGAGGGCCGCACCACGGTGATCCTCGGCAAAAGCGGTATCGGCAAGTCGGTCCTTTTGAAGTGTATCCTCGGTCTCCTGCAACCCGTCAGTGGCCGGATTTTCATCGACGGTTCCGAGTTTCTGAGTGCGGGCAAGGCCCAAAAAAAGCAAATGACTGCCTGCATTGGTATGCTGCTACAAAACGGGGCCCTCTTCGACAGTATGAACGTGGAAGAAAACATCGCGTTTCCGCTGGCCTATCACAAAAAGGCACCCCCTGCCGAAATCCGCAGGAAGGTTCTGGAATACGCCGAATTGGTCGGTATACAAGACAGCCTTCACCTGATGCCCAAGGACCTCTCGGGGGGAATGCGGCGCAAGGTGGCGCTCGCCCGCGCCATCATGCTCCAACCCCGATACTTGTTTTACGACGAACCGACCACCGGACTCGATCCCACATCCAGTGCCATCGTGGAAATCCTGATCCGTCAGCTCAAAGAGCAGCTCGATATCACCACCCTCGTGGTGACCCACGACATCGATCTGGTGGCCTTCCTGGGAGAAGATGTTGCCCTTTTGGATGAAGGCAAAATATTATATAAACAGACGAGGGAAGAGGCATTTCGGGAGGATTCACCCATTTACCGCTCCTTCATCGCCAGTCGAAAAAGGATACAGAATGAACAAGGTTTCACAAACGATTAAGACCATCCTTCTCGTTCTCATCAGTATCCTCACTGTTGTCGTTTTGTATTCGATGATTTTCAGGGTCGATTTTTTCAATACCGGCATCAACTATTACATGGAGTTCGATCAAATCGGGACCATCGTCACCGGTTCTCCCGTACGTAAGGCCGGAGTCAAGGTGGGCAGCGTGATCGAGGTGAACATTAACCCGGAAACCCAAAGGACCGTGTTGCTCCTGGTACGGTTGTTCCCGGGAAACATCATTCGGAAAAGCGATCAAATCTCCATCCTCACCGGCGGCCTATTGGGGGACCAGTTCATCGACATCCTCCCCGGCGATCCTTCCGCCGAAGCCTATGCCCCTTTTTCGCTGATCAAGGGCCGGCCCAGCTTCGATCTCGCGTCCATCGCGGCCACCGGCGAAGACGTTTTGAAGGAAGTCACACGGGTCAGTGCGTTGATCGGCAACCTCATCGACAGAAACTCGGAGTCCATTAGCAATTCCCTTTCCAACATCGAAAAACTTTCCAAAGACCTCCAGGTCTTAGGCAGGACGGTCAACACCCTGGACACTGAGGTTACCAGAATTTCCAACATGCTCGGTCCCACCCTGGAAAGCATCCAGAAAACAGCCGTTCAAATCGAGTCCCTGGCAAAGACCCTGAACAGCAGCGAATCGATCTTTGGCTATGTCAACAGACCTTCGACCCGTAACAAAATCGACAGCATCCTCACCGAGCTTCAGGAAGTGACACAAAACCTCAATAGTATTACCAAAGAAATCCAATCGGCATTAAAACCCTGATGGGAAAGCGCCAGACCTTCAAGACCACCAAAGACGACGACGGTAAACGGCTGGACGCCATCTGCCGGCGGATCCTGGCGGGGCTGGGTCTCGGCGTGATTCAAAAGGCCATCCGCAAGGGCGATATCCGAATCGACGGAAAAAGGGCCCATCCCGACGACCGGGTCCAGGCGGGCAAGATTTTGGAGATTTACGAGCAGCTTGTGGAAAAGGCACAAAACTCCCCTCCTCGACCTCGCCTTGCGCACAAAAGGCCTCGGCGCTGGAACATGTTGGACCTCGAGGCGATGATCGTGCGCCGCAACGATCACGTGATCGTTTTTAACAAAGCGCGGGGCGTCCTGGTCCACGGCCCGGACAGCCTGGACAGCCTCGTGAAAACTCACCTGCCCTCGCAGAGTCTCAGCTTCCAACCGGGCCCCCTCCACCGCCTGGACCAGAACACCTCCGGACTGGTAGTTTTTGGTCTGAGCCTCGAGGCCGCCCGCGTCTTCGACCACCTTCTCCGGTCGGGGCTCCTGAAAAAGACCTACCTCGCCTTGCTTTGCGGCCAGATGATTCAAAAGAGGGAATGCCGCCTGCCCCTTCTCAAAGACAGCCAGCGCGGTTTGGTGCAACCCGATCCTTCAGGAAAGCCCTCGGCCACCGACTTCGTCCCACTTCTGGCCAAAAACGGCCTGACCCTGGCTCTGTGCTATCCTCGAACAGGAAGGACCCACCAGATTCGGGTTCACGCCCAGGCAATCGGCCACCCCCTGGCCGGTGACGGCAAATACGGTGGCGGTAAGTTGGAGGGGGGCTTTGTCTTGCACGCCTGGCGCCTTCACTATCCAAAAGAGGCTTATTCGGTTTTGGGTCCGGCCCCCCTGATCGCCCATCTGCCCTCCCCCAGCCGGAACAGCATCCTGACCCGACTCAATGTGACGGCCCAGGAATTGGAAAAAATCCTCGAAAGGCAGGAAGGGCGATGAATCTCACCGCCCTGTTTCGGTTTGCCGTTTGGAAGGTCAAGGGCACCAGGATTTACGCCCTGGTGGGGAAGAGCGGTACCGGCAAAAGTTTTCGCGCCCAGCTGATTGCCGAAAAGTATCGGCTCAGCCATATCATCGACGACGGTCTGTTGATCGCTGGCCCAAAAATCCTGGCGGGACGGAGTGCCAAAAACGATCCAGATTACATGAGCGCCATTCAAACCGCCGTTTTCGACAAATGGGAACACCGTGAAGAGGTAAAAAAACGCCTGAGAGAGGAAAAGATTCAGGGAATACTGATCCTGGGAACCTCGGAAAAAATGATCCGCCGAATTTGTGAGCGCCTGGAATTACCCCTGCCCGAACGTATCCTGCACATCGAAGAAATGAGCACCACCGAGGAATTGCAGTTGGCTCGGCTGGACCGCGAACAGGGACGCCACGTCATTCCGGTTCCGGCGCTCGAGGTTCAAAAAAATTTCGCTCAGCTGGTAATCGACGGAATCAAGGTCCTCCTGAGTCGGCGTCTCGACTGGCTTTTGCGGCGGAAACGTTGGGAAAAGACTGTGGTTCGACCTCCTTTCCATCGCAACGGCCGGATTACCCTATCGAAGTCGGCCCTCATCAGCCTGGTTCTTCACTGTGTGGACGAGTTCAACGCGCAATTGGGCTTCATCTCGTGTAAAATTCGCCAAAACAACGAAAAATTGACGATAAATCTTTGCATTTCTGCGGCGTATGGATTAGAATTGAAGCTGGAGGTTCCTCGATTGCAGGCCTACATCAAACAGCACATCGAGCAGTACACGGGCTTATCGATCGGGGAAGTCAATATCAAGGTCACGAAACTTGTTTAAAGGAGTAAAACATGAAAAAAGAACCACGGATGGTTGTCATGTTTTTGGTTTTGGCGGCGTTCCCCATGATGGCCCAGACCCCATCCAGTCTGGCCACCGCCAATAGCGATATCTTTGCTGTGCAAAGCGAACTGGGCAGCGCCCATGCACAAAAAGTTTTGACTATTGTTCAGGCCCTTTACGACCAATACAACCAGGTTTTTCAGTTCGACAAGTCGAAACTGACCAATCCTTTACAGATTCGGTGGTTCGCGACCAAGCAAGGATTCGATGCCTACCTTTCCAGTAAAAGGGTCGAAGGGTCACGCAACGATTTCGTTTTCCTGAGCTGGAGGGACGCTTCCAAAAATGAGCTGGTTGCCTGGGGTGAAGACGAAAACTGGTTCAAATCTCTGGCCTTTCAGGGCTTCATCCAGTACATCTGGAGCTTCCTTCCCAACCCGCCGATTTGGCTTCGGAATGGTTTTGCGTATTATTTCTGGGACCTCGAGTGGGACGAAGCTACCGGCAGTGTCAAACGCTCGGATAACCTGACCTTTCTTGATGCCGCGAAAAACATCATTCGGCGGGGAGCACCCGATCTCAATCAATTACTTACCCTCGACGAGGCCAGGGTCACACCGGACAGCGATTACCTCTCTTGGGCCCTTGTCCATTACTTCAGCAACACCAGCAATTCGGCCGATGTCCGTCTCTTTGCGAATGTTTTGATCGCCCTATCCCCCAGCGAGACGCTCAGCAACAATTCCCGTTCGGTGCTCAATCGAATCACCAGTGCCCGAAGCCTGTCCGACCTCTCCGCAAACCTAAGTCAACACCTCAACGGGTTGCAGGGATTCTCGACCTTCATGGAAGATGGCATCGACCGTTTTCGATCGGGGAATTGGGCCGCGGCTACGGAATCCTTCAACAAGGCGCTGGCGCTCAGGCCCAACGACTTCCGGCCCCATTATTACCTCGGCCTGACCGCATACTCCGAGGGAAAGTATGAGGCTGCGGCCATCCACTACAACAACGCCAAAAACTTTAATCCGCCGCCGGGGTTGATCGCCTATGCGATGGGTCTCAACAGCTTCTACCTGCGTCAATACGAGGATGCCACAAACTTCTTGCGGCAGGCCATTGCCGAAAACCCTGCGGACTACAAGACCAATGCGGAACAGGTGCTGGCCCTGATGCAATGATCACCAGTCGATTTCGGGTTGGCCCTGAGAGGCCAGCCAGGAATTGATTTTACTGAACGGCCTGGAACCCCAAAAGCCGCGGTGAACAGAAAGCGGCGAAGGGTGAGGGGCTTCCAAAACGAGATGGCGCCTTCGATCCAGAAAGGCGCCTTTTTTTTGCGCATAGGCCCCCCAGAGCACGAAGGCCTTGGGCTTCTCATCCCGATCGAGGGCCTTGAGGGCGGCATCGGTGAACAGCTCCCAGCCCCTGCCCTGATGGGATGCCGGAGCGTGGGCGCGCACCGTCAAGAGGGCATTGAGCAACAGCACCCCTTGCTTCGCCCAATGGATCAGGTCGCGCTCGGTGTGCGGTTCCCGTCCCAAATCCTCTCGCAGCTCCTGAAAGATGTTCACCAAAGAAGGCGGCATATCGACCGAGGCGTTGACCGCAAAGCACAGTCCTATTGCCTGCCCGGGGCCGTGATAGGGATCCTGTCCCAGGATGACGACGCGCACCTTGTCGAAGGGCGTGAGATCGAAAGCCCGAAAAATCAAGGCAGCGGGAGGGAATACCGCGTATCGACGATATTCCTCGTAGACGAAGGACCGAAGCTCCTGGAAATAGGGCTTCCGAAACTCATCTTGCAGCCGGGCCTTCCAACCCGGCTCCAGGCGGATGCGATCCTCACTCAACAGAGACTCCTGGCCATGGTTCGCACTTGCCCGAGGTAACTCCTTCCGAATAGATTGAGGTGGTTCAGGACGTGATAAAGATTGTACAACATCTCCCGGCGTTCGTGCTCTTTCTCTTTGGGGAGAATGCGATGAAATCCCTCGTAGAAGGCCGACGGGTAACCGCCAAAGAGCTTGGTCATCGCCAGATCCGCCTCCCAATGGCCCCGATATACGGCAGGATCGATCAAGACCCCCTCCCCATTGGAACGCATGAGGTGGTTGCCTGCCCAAAGATCCCCATGAAGGAGGCTCGGCCAAACCTCGAGTCCCTTCCAACGTTCGGGCAGGTGTTGGGCAATTCCGGTCAATTGTCTGGCAAGTTCGGCGTCGATCAGACCCGAATCCCTGGCCATTTTGGTTTGAAATTCCAGGCGTCGTGTGGCAAAAAACTCCCACCAATCGGGATGGGGATCATTGATCTGAACATTATTGCCGATGTAGTTGTTTCTCCCCCAACCGTAATCGTTCCCTGCGCGGACTCGGTGATGTTCCGCAAACCTCTGGCCAAATTCAAAGTAGTTCAGTTTTCCCGAAGGATGTTCGAGCAGCTCGATTTCCAGCCACTCACCCTCGCTCGATTTTCCGTAGCCGAGAACCCTGGCCACACCCACCTTCCCCACGGCGGCCAAAGCCTCGAGCCCCTCCCGTTCACAATCGAGCATGTTTGGGAACCGCCGCTGTGTCTTTCGAAACGCCTCGCTCATGATTCGATTCTCTCCGTCACGAATCCCTGTAGTGATAACTCAGCCAAATATACGTCGCAATATACCCCATCATCAGAAAGAGAAAAACCCAAATGTCCAAACCCCGAGGAGCAAAAATCAGTAGAAGCATACAAAGACCAAAGATGACCAACAACCAGCCGCCGATTCGGTGCATCCGTTTCCAGTTTTTCTCATCCGCAACCGTCCAGGGTGTCTTGATGGCCCAAAACCACCGAGACCGAAAAGGCGTTCGATACAAAAAGCTCCCGATGATGATGAAAATCATCCCCAGAACACTTTTAATGATAACGGCAACGATGGGGGAAACGCCCAGGGCAAAAATCAAGGCGGACCAGTAAAGGTAGAGATATAGAGTGAGAAAAGATCGCGCTCCCCAGAGATACAGGTTTTCCTGGGTTTCGAAATATTCGGATCGACTATCGACTTTTGGCTGCAAGCCCATAAAAAAGTAAGCAAAAATCGGCAACACCGCGACGAACCAAATGGCAGGCCTGGGAACAAAAGCATCGGGATCGCCCGTTAGGGACCATAGGAGGGGGATTTCCAGTGGCAAAGAAGAGAAAATCAGGGCAGTCCCTAAAAGATGGAGGGTGAGTACGACCAGGAAAAACTTGCTCAACCGCATAAGGGAATTGTCATGCCATTTCCGGGATGAATCAAGCTTTTAGAACACTTGAACCAGATCTTCCCACAAAAAAGGAAAACTGATAACATGAGCCGCTGATACTCCAGGGATTTTCATGATTTCGGGGCACTGGCAAACCACTATTGCTTTCCTTTCCGAAAGATAGCCGGATACGAAAGGTGATGGTTCCTCGAGCAAAAAGCTGGAATCGATCAGCAGTCCATCATAACCGTCCCAGGATACGGAATCGGGTAAATCCTCGTAGAGGTCCAATTCAATGTTTTCTTCCTGATACGCAGCGAGCAAATCCTCCGTTATGGGAATCGTTTGGTTACAGAACATCAATTTAAGGGGCTTCCTGGAAGGCGGCGCAACAGCATCCTGGGGCACAAAGTACAGATCAAAACATGTACCCAAACCCGGCTTGCTGAAAAGATTCAGCCAGCCCTTTTGCAAAATCATTCCGGACAGAACGAGGCTCAGCCCCAGGCCGCTGCCTGTTTCTCGAGACTTCGTCGTAAAAAATGGCTCGAAAATCAGTTTTTGAATCTCGTTCGGGATGCCTACACCGTTATCTGTTACACGCAGTCTGACATAGGACTCCTTTTTTAGTTCCGGAAACATCGCAGGAAGGATACCCTGGGGGGAAAGGCGCTGTACTTTGAGACGAATCAGACCCTCCGCTGCCTCCTTGCCGGCCATTACCCCCAAGGCGTGGATGGAGTTGATCAGCAGGTTCAAGATGATTTGCTCGGTTCTGGCAATGTCTCCCATGACGTATACTGGGCTTGGGGGCCCCTCCTGTTGAAAAACGACGCCCGTTCCGGCATTCGATTGCGCGATGGTGAGCGCATTTAGAATGGCCTGATTCAGGTCGAAGGCTTTATATTCGATGTCTCGCCGAGTAGAGAGGTGGAGCAAACTCTGGGACAAATGGACAGCCCGGGAACTGCATGCTTCCAAAAGGGCTATTTTGTCCTTTAATGCCGATGATTCGATCACAGAATTGCTCTCGATCAAGTATTTGAGAATCGAAGTAGTTCCCGTCAAACCGCTCAGGATGTTGTTCAAATCGTGGACGACCCCACCGGCAACGAGGGCCAACATTTCGGCCTGGCTTTGGACTTTTTGAACCTTCTCTGCCCTGTCCATCTCGGTCACATCGATGATCTGCACAGCAAAAAAGTTGGATTTACCCTTAACTTTTGTCAGGTGGATGTCGTACAGCCTGTTGGAGGTAGCCTTGAGCTTGACCCTCCGTTCGATCACACTGGACCGGTGAACATGTTCGGAGGCCGCTTTTCTCAGCAATTTGTCGATGGTCTGATTGAAATGGTCGACAGGCCGGGAACAGTCGACACGACTTAATCCAAAAAAAGTTTCCGCTGCCAAATTGTAGGTGATGAGGATATTGCCCTCGGTGATCAGCAGGGGCTGGTCGATGAAATTGAAAACCTCCTGACTCAGGTTGGTGAGGAATTGGACGTCTTCCTGGCTTTTGTACAGCTTGTCCGCCATCGCGTTGAATTCTTGGGCAACTTCTTCGAATTCCTGGACGGGATACCTGGGAAGACGGTACCTCACATCGTTGCCAAAACGGGTCATGTCGGTTTTCAAAGATTTCAACGAGCGCACCACATTTCTTTTCAGGACGTAATAACCGACCAGAGCGCTCGCCCCTGCGAACAATACAAGATAGGATAAGGTGCTCACCAAGGCGCTCGTCGCCCGATTGGTCAGTTCATCATTGGCAAAGAAAAGTTCAATAGCACTCCAGAGGGGATGGCTCACCTCGCGTCGCAGTACCAGGGCTTCTTTCTGAAGGCCGGACGGCACTTCTGCGTGTTGCTTCCACTCATCCCCGAGCCGAAGGAAATTCACGTCATCCTGGTCAGACGATCCAGAAATCACGCGCACACCGATGAACCATCGAGGTGTTTTCACGGTTTGCAAAAACGAGAGCAAATTTTTCAACTGGTTGGGATCTTGGACGTCGAGAAATACTTTTTCTGTCAGGCCAAGGGTAATGCTCTTATAGTCTTCGAACTCTTGTTGGAGACGACCCCGCAAAACGAAGAATTGAACGGTTACAGCCAGAGCGACAAATAGAATTGCCCAGATGAGAAGGACAATAGTAAATATTTTTGAAATCTTGAATGGATGCATCGTCCCCCCTTACTATAATAAGCCAGAGGGGACGAGGTTACCAGCATCAGGACTTCAGCAACTCCGCCAGAGTCTTCATCGCATCATGGCTAGCCGAAGTGATTTTGGCACTGGCTAAAAGATCCTTCTTGTTCTGGCTAAGCCAGTTAAAGACGGCCTGCTGCATTGCCGCCAGTCCTTCGGCTTTTTTCAGCTGCTCCTTGAGCGCCTGCTGCTCGTTGGCGGAAAAACTCGCTCGACTGTTGCCAATAATCAACGTTGTTCCCTGAATCTTGACTTCAGTCTTGTCGGGCTTGGCGGCCTTTGGAGCGGAGCTTTTAGCCGGGGCTTTGGCGGCAGCCTTGGCTGGTGCTTTAGCCGCAGCCTTCGCCGGTGCTTTGGCGGGCGCTTTAGCGGCCGCCTTGGCTGGTGCCTTAGCCGCAGCCTTCGCCGGGGCCTTGGCTTTAGCCTTAGCTTTGGCCTTGGCCTGCGCAAGCTTTTCTTTTTCCTTCTGGAGTTTGATGCGCTCTAACTCTTTCTTTTTACGCGCCGCTTCAGCCTGCTTTTTGACACTGTCGAAAACTTTTTTGAGAGCTTCGACATCCAACACCTTAAGGTCCTTCGTGATCTCGCTGAGGAGGGTCTTTGCGTCACTCATGGTACTAGAATAAAGCATGTTTTGATGATTTGCAAATATTTTTTTTTGTTATAGAGTGAAAAAGTGATGTTTTTTCTCTGGCTCGGTCTTTTTGTTCTCACCATCGCCGGGGCAGTGATATTCTCGGTACCGGAGTTCGGCCTTGTGGCGTTGGGGACCATAACTGCAATCGTCATTAGCCTGATCCCGGGTTTGGAAAATGCCTACCTTATCCAGCTTACCTCGGTGTTGTTCTCCTTTTTTCTGTTATTCGTTTTCCTCAGGAAAAAGGTGAAAAGTGTCTTTCAGGGAAATGAGCTGCGCGAGGACCCCTTCGAGATCTCGGGCAGAATTGGAGTAGTCGTCGAGCCCATCGAACCCAACAGTCCCGGACGGATCAGCCTGGGCGGAACAACCTGGACTGCCATCTCCTACTCGGAGAGTTTCCGGGCAGGAGAACGAGTACAGGTACTGGAGAAAGAGGGGTTGACCCTCGTAGTAAACAAAATCGATCAGGAGGTAGCATGGAAATAATCATGACAGTCGTGGTGATCTTGGCGATCTTTCTCTTCGTCAACACCGTCAAGGTCGTTCCCGAGGCCCAGGCTTGGATCATCGAGGAGCTGGGAAAGTATAAAAGGACCCTGGGTTCCGGTCTTCACATCGTCATTCCGATTCTTCATCGGGTGGCGTACAAGCACACGTTGAAAGAACAGGTCATCGACGTTCCACCCCAAATCTGCATCACCAGCGACAACGTTCAAGTGACCGTCGACGGTATTCTTTACCTCAAGGTCCTGGACGCACAAAAGGCCAGTTATGGCATCGAGAATTATCGTTATGCCACCGTGCAACTTGCGCAAACCACGATGCGAAGCGAAATAGGCCGTATCATGTTGGACGATACCTTTTCGGAACGCGAAGCGATCAACAACGCCATCGTGAAAAGCGTCGATCAGGCCTCCGACCCCTGGGGCATTAAAGTCGAAAGGTATGAGATCCGTGACATCGAGCCCGCTCCCTCCATCATCGAAGCGATGGAGCAGCAGGTCGAAGCGGAGCGGCAAAAACGGGCGGAGATCCTCCTCTCCGAAGGTGACAAACTGTCCCGAATCAATAGGTCCAAGGGCGACCGCGAGGAGGCGATCAATCTCTCCAAGGGGCAAAAACAAAAAGTCATCAACGAGGCCGAGGGCCGGGCACAAAGTATGGCCATCCTGGCAAACGCCACGGCCGATGGGCTGAAAATGATCGGAGAGGCCATTCAAAAACCCGGCGGCAGGGAGGCTTTGAGCGTCCACTACGTGCAGAAGTACCTGGAACAGCTCAAAAAGGTTCTCTCGCACAACAAGGTTAGCATCCTTCCTGCGGAAGCCGCACGTCTTCAGGGCCTGGCCCAGATCCTCGGTTTCCAGCAGTCCACCAATCCGAAAAACGAGGGGGTCAAATAATGGATTTCGTGACAATTCTTCTGATCGTTCTAGGAGGAGTGAGTTTCATCCTCATCCTCCAAAACATCCGCGTGGTCCCCGCTCAATCAGTCCTGGTGATCGAACGCCTCGGCAAGTACTCCCGCACCCTCGGGGCCGGTTTTCACATCCTTTTTCCGTTTCTCGATCGCATTGCCTACCAACATAGTCTCAAGGAAATCGCCATCGACGTTCCCTCCCAACCGGCATTCACCACCGATAACGTCCGCGTCCGTGTGGATGGGGTGCTCTATTTGAGGGTCATCGATCCTCGCAGGGCCAGCTATGCCGTGGATAACTACCGTTTGGCCGCCGTCCAGTTGGCGCAGACCACCATGCGCTCGGTGATCGGCCTGCTCGAACTCGACAAAACCTTCGAGGAACGGGAAAACATCAACGCTCGAATTCTCAAATACATCAACGACGCCTGCTCCGAATGGGGTGTCCAGGTAACCCGCTACGAAATCCAAAACATCCAGGTCCCGGCCAACATCCTCAAGGTGATGGAAGTGCAAATGAGGGCAGAACGGGATAAACGGGCGGCCATTGCCAAAAGCGTCGGCGAAATGGAAAGCAAGATCAATTACTCGATGGGCACCATGGAAGAAGAAATCAACAAATCCGAGGGGCAGAAACAACGGCTGATCAACGAAGCCCAAGGTAAGGCCAACGAAATCCTCGCCATATCCAAGGCCCTGGCCTTTAGCATCGAAAAGCTCGCGCATGCCATTGCCCAACCGGGTGGCCTGGAGGCGGTGACATTGCAAAATGCGGAGTCCTTTGTCGAAATCTTCGGCGATACCGCCTCAGGCAATCAGAAAGTTCTCTTGCCTATGAACCTTGGAGCGCCCGAGGACTTTATCCAGCTCTTGAAAAAAGTCGAAAAATCCTGGAATAGCTAGTTTCTGGCGGCCTTGTCGGCAGCACTCTCCAGAGCAAGGAGAATGTTCTGATAGAGATCGCTTTGCCGGCTGAAGCGGGGACTGTAAAGTCCCCGAACTCTTTCTTCCTCGATGAAGCCCCAGGCCTTGGAGCGGTTGTCGGAATGCGGATTAAAAACCGCAAAACAGGTGGCCTTGTGTTGCTTCAGGAGGGAAAAAACCGGCACATCCGTCAGACCGTCTCCGACATAAACGATCGTTTCCATGGGAATGCGCAGCAAATCGACCTTTCGGTTCACATCAAAGGGCCGGGCCCGATATTGAGGTCCCACCAAACCCTTGCTGATTCGATAAATGAAGCGCGTTTTATCGGTAAAGCTGATGATGTTTCTCGGAAAATCGATGACTCCCTTTTCGTCGTAATGCCAGTCACACGTCCAGATATCCGTGAAAAAAGAAGCGATGGCCGTAGCACGAATCAAATCCCCGATTCCGCTGGAAATCAGGTAATATTCGATCTCAGTACCGGGCCGGCGCTGTTTCAAATCCTGCCGCAGCTCCTCGAAGAACTGAGGCAGGCCCTCGTGAAAGCTCAGGTTATGGCCGGCCTCGATAAAGTCGTTGCGGGTGAACGGGCGCCCCAACCTCTCACCGAGTTGCTTGATCTCGTAGAGGTAGGCCGGAACCGGATCCCAGCCCTCGGCGATCCGCGCACCCACGATTTTTGACCAAAATTCCGTGGGGTCCACTCCGTTTCGTTCCAAAAAAAAGGAGGAACTATCGGGCGCAAGAGTATCGTCGAAGTCGAAAGCCAGGGCTAAAACACTCATGAGGTCAGTCCACTCCCGTAAACCGCATTAAAACATAAAAAAACCGCCTCGACGAGGCGGTGGAGAACTCTTAGAGAGTGAGACTCTTTTCCTCATCGAAGATGATCGAACGCTCCGTCTCTTTGTCGAAGAAGTGTACTTTTTCGAATTTGGGCTTGAGGTAGATTTCCTGCCCCACAACGAAGGAGTGGCTTGGCTCGGTCTTGACGATGAGCTGATGGTCCTGTGTTCCTACGTACAGCTGGATTTCGGAACCCAGGGGTTCGACAACTTCCACACGAGTCGGGATGACGTTCTCTCCCGGCTTGTCCTGAAGGATAAGGTCCTCGGGGCGAACACCGAGATCGATCTCCTTCCCGTCGTACTCCCGCAGGGCATCCGCCTGAGCCCCACGAAGCACCAGGGTGAAGCCACCTTCCTTCAAAAGCACCTTGTCGCCCTGGGCCTCGACGGCAAGGTTGACCATGTTCATCGGAGGCGATCCGATGAAGGTTGCGACGAAGGCGTTGATGGGATGGTTGTAAAGCCCCAAAGGCGTTCCGATTTGTTGGACCAGGCCGTCCCTCAACACCACGATGCGATCGGCCATGGTCATGGCCTCGACCTGGTCGTGGGTGACGTACACCATGGTAGCCTGCAACCGGGTGTGCAGGCCGCTGATCTCTGCTCGCATTTGTACCCGCAGCTTGGCGTCCAGGTTCGAAAGCGGCTCATCGAAGAGGAAGACCTTGGGTTTTCGGACAATGGCCCGACCGACCGCAACGCGCTGACGCTGACCACCCGAGAGAGCCTTGGGTTTTCGTTCCAAAAGAGCGGTGATGTCCAGGATCTCCGCTGCCTCTTTAACCCGTGTATCGATCTCGGTCTGGGGATATTTTCGGATTTTGAGCCCAAAAGCCATGTTGTCGAAGACGTTCATGTGGGGGTAAAGCGCGTAATTCTGGAAAACCATGGCGATGTCGCGGTCTTTGGGCGGAATGTCGTTGACGAGCTTGTCGTCGATATAAAGTTCACCCTCGCTGATCTCTTCCAAACCAGCGATCATTCGAAGAGTCGTGCTTTTTCCGCAGCCCGAGGGGCCGACCATCACCACAAACTCTTTGTCCTGGATCGTGATGTTGACCTTGTCAACCGCCCGCACATCCCCCTCATAGATTTTGCTGACATCTTTTAGCAACACGTGGGCCATCGATTACCTCCAACTTGACCTGTTTCTCATATTCTAAGGGGTAGTTTTCAATACGTCAACACGCATTTTTGGAGGAAACTTTCCGCGTCCATTTCGCCTGACCTCAATCGTTCCAATCCCTGGTCAGGGCCAAAAATCGGCGTGAGGAACTCCCGGCCCAAAGTCGTATCCTCGGTAGCGTCTTTGGCAAAATTGCTCCACTGGCTTTGCATCTTCATCGAGGGAGCTGCCTGGAGATAGCGGCGCAGGGAAGACTGCTGCATGAGCCACCGGAAAAACTTTTTGGCCTCGGAGTTGGCAGCTTTTGTCAGGGCAATGAAGGACCCCTGGGGATAGAGGACCTGTTTTTTGTCGGACAGGAGAAAACTCCAGGAAAAAACGCTCAGGTCCTGCCGCTCCAGCTGACGCAATCGGTGAAGGGGCAACACCCAGGCCGGAATTCGGCCGTTATTCAGCTCGATGAAGGGCACTATCCCGGACAGACGATTCGGAAGATCCTGGTCTCTAAGCCGCCAGGCTTCCAATTGCCGAGGGTCTTCGGCCAATAGAGACGGAACCAGGTCGGGAACCCACCAAGGGCTGAACTTCAACCCAGCCCGATTGCGTGGCGGCAGTTCCAGGAGATCTTTCCACTCCATGGCCGGCGGTACTGACCGCGTTCTGGGATATATCACCACAGCGGGGACCAGCGTCAGCGCAAGCATCGACAACGTCCCATCCATTGGAAAACGCAGAACGAAGTTCGATGAGCTCAGGTTGTCGATTTCATCGAGAATCGGCCGAAGGTCTTGATAACGTTCTTTCCAGGGATGAATCCCCGGACCTATCAGGAGATCGGGTTCGGGTCGATGGGACGGCCAGTTCCCCTCGAGATAAAAATAATCGACACGGACGCTCTCCGTTTCAGCCCACTCATCGATCAGTTCCATCCACGAGGCTTCAGTCAGCCATACGACGATTTTTTTCTCGAAGAAACCGCAGGAGCTTGCCGCCATCACGAAGAGGAACACGGCCGAAACCATGACGACGGGGCGGAAGGTTCTGTGCGTGCAGAACTGCCGATGCTCAGGACGATAGTGCGTCGGCTGTTCGGAAGATGGTTTCATAGAGATCCGGCAAATCCTTCACATCGATGGAGGCAAAAGTCACCCGAAGGTATCTATCCCCGAGAGCGATGGTCCCAATTCCCTCATCGTTCAGGAGTTTTTCCCGAAGAGTGTTCGCGTTCAAATTCCCGGTGTCAAAGCACATGAAATAGCCAGAATTGAACGGCAGCTCTTGGAGTTTCCGTCCCGCACTGCGCCGGTTAAGCAAATCCCGGACCACCTCATACCGTTTTTTCAGCTCCTCCATGTACTTTTTCTTGATCCCGTGATACACAAGGCTCGTCAGCTCCTTGTACAGGATGCTCTGGGCCACCTGGGAACAGCTGGAAACCGAGGCCCGTAGGGCGCCTTTGACCTTGGCTTCGAGGGCCTCGGCGATTTGCGGGGTCATCGAGGTGGTTCCCACCGTAAAGAAGCCTACCCGGAATCCCCAAACGTAATCTTCCTTGGTCGCCCCATCGCACTTGATGGCCAGGATGTTGGGATGGGCCTTGTAAAGCAGATTGAAAAGGCTATGCGGATAAATGTCATCCTCGTAACAGAGGCCGAAATACGCATCGTCCAGGATCACGACGACATGCCGATTTTGGGACGCCACTCGGATCAACTCCCTTTCCCACTCCACGGCTTGCTGCTTCGTTGGCGAGTAACCCGTCGGGTTTTGCGGATAATTCAACACCAGGATCGCCTTCCCGCCTTCTGGGACCTTGTTCAAGATCATGTCCGCCACGGCCTCGATGCTGAGGACCCCTTTCTTGTCGAAAAGGGGAAAATGATGGACCCTCGCTTGAAACCTGGTGGCGAACATCAAATCATAGTTGTCCCAACTCAATTCGGGATAAAAAACATGGTCCTGCGGCGCACAAAAGAGTTCCGCCGCAAGAACCATTGCTCCGGTGATACCGCTGGTTACGGCCGGCAGGGACATGAACCTTTCATCGAGTTCGGGGTTTTTCCGAACCAACCCTTCCTTCCAGGCGATTCGGAGCTTGGGATTGCCCGCCGTCGGCGCGTACCCCACAGCCTCCATGGGCGTCAGCCGCGGCAAATTGTCCTGGATGGTCGGCAGGATCATGGGTTGGCCGTCGACGTAGGCCATTCCGACGGTGGCGTTGTAGCGATGCGCTTTCTTTCCGGCTTCCGTTGCCTGAGCGACGATGCCCTCCGGAAAATAAATCTCCTTTCCATAATCACTTAAGCAGATACCGATCAAAGTGTCGTGGAGAGCTTCGTTCAGTTTTTGTGCCAATGGGTGCATGGACGAATGATAGTCCTCGTTATCCTACCTTGTCAATTCAACCTGTTGAGAATAAAATAGCCTCATGCCCAGCGGCCCAACTTCTACGCCATCGCTATCCTGGTGGGACTCCCTCTTGTTGTTCTTAGGTTTAGGCGGAAAAGACAAGGAAAAATATCTTATCCTCAAGGGCATCAAAAACAATTTGAGGATCTACGGAAAAAAATATTTTCATGTCGGCGCCGATTTGGCCGATCCCGCTTTGGCAAAGTTTTTTTACGATATTTATGTTTGTCTTGGCCCTGCGCAGACCTTGTTCCTGAACCTGCAAAACAGCACGGCGTTGAAAAACATTATCATCGAGGGGGCCCTGACGGCCGATGGGCTCGAACTTCTGCGCTCCCTGGACGACGAGGTGCTCCAAACAAAATCGCAGCAAATGCCCATTGAAAAGTTAGCGGAAGAGAGCCAACAGATCCTTGCCCAATACTCGAGCCTGTTCACCCCGGAGCTCATCCGTAAAATCGAAAGTCGTTACAAGACCCTGAGCGTTTTTCTCGACATGTTGAAATTTAACTATTATTTTTTGCTCAAGAAATTCGATTCCTACCTGCCTGAACGCGATTTCAATTATCGCCCCAAGTTCGAAAAGATTCATGGCTCGTACATCGTCGAAGACCTGAAAGAGTTTTGGGAGATCGGTGCCCACTTCCCCGTTCAAGCAGACTGGGACAGCGTTTTCGATGCACTCAAGGCCTATAAGAACATCGAGCCGGTAAACCGGGGATGGTGGAAACGCATCATTCAAAGCATTCAACAATTTCAACAAAACGACATCATCCCCTTGATCATCCAGCATGTGTCCCAGGACCTGACGTATCAGGTGCTTTCCAAACCCGAAAAAGAAGCCCTCGTCGATAGCCACCTCAATACTCTTAAAACGCGCGTTGACGTGACTATTTCCAAAATTCGAACGCAGAAACGACGAAGTGCAATTAGCAAACTCGTTCAGGATGTTTTTGGTAATGAGGTCGTAAACCGAACCAAAAACTACAACGAAAAATACAACGCGATCCTTGCCAAAAGAAACGTCGGGACTTTCATCCACGTCGAAGCCTTCAATTATCTCAAAACGTTCTTGGTGGATTATTGCAAAAAAGACCTGCGCGACCTCGTGAATCATCTGGTCATTAAAGGCCAATGGGTGGAAATGAACAACAGCAAGGTTCTCAGCGAAGGGTTCCACCGCATCATGGAAATCAGCGAAAGGCTTGTCAACTTCGACGACTCCCTCGCAGAGGAAGGAGAGCGGGGATCTCGGCTCAAGTCACACCTTATCAAGTCAGAACGAGACGTCAACGCTCAAAACATCGCCAAGACCATGGTGCGGGACATCAACGGGTTGGCCAAGACCTTCATGGTCGAGACGGGCAACGAACTCATCAATGTCGGCAAAGTCCTGAAGGCAGTCATCGAGGACATGCCGAGGCAAAAACATGAGGTGATCGTCAACTGGAAACAATTGGAATCGTCGTTCGATGGGAATTTACGAGAGTCCCTGGTCCAACTCTACAAAAAGCTGTTCAATTTCGTTCAGCTCATCCAAAACTACATCCGGGAGGGCTGACACTCACCCCGCATCACTCCAGAAGCTCCTTCAACCGCCGCGAAAGGTTGTTGGGTAATATGCCCAGGGCTTCAGCGGCCGACTTTATGCTCCCGAATTTTCTAATTTGGGTTTGAAGATACGTCAATTCCAGACGTCTTTTGGCCTCGGCATAGGGTAAGGTCAGATGAAAAATATTGTCCGAGTCGTAGGCCATATCGCGGCTGTGGTCCAGGTATTGCATCGTCTGTTTTCGATCCAGGGGCAACCCATCTTCCCAGATCACCACCCGTTCACAAAGTGCTTTGAGTTCACGAATGTTACCGGGCCAGGGGTAGCTCAGAAGACCGTCCCAGGCTTCCTCGCTGAACACCTCGCTCGCGGGCCTTTTGCACCCGCTTTTTGCAAGGAAGTACTCGATCAGGGGACCGATCTCCTCTTTTCTTTCACGAAGAGGCGGAAGGTCGATGGGCAGGGTGCTGATCCGATAATAAAGATCTTTTCGGAACCTGCCCTCGGCAACCTCCTTTTCGAGATCCTTGTTGGTAGCACTCACCACCCGAACGCTGGCAGATTGCACCTTGCTCGTCCCGATTTTTTGTATTTCGCCATTCTCCAAAAAACGCAGCAATTTCGTTTGCGCACTCAGGGGCAGATCCCCGATTTCATCGAGGAACAGGGTGCCGCCGTTTGCAGCAGCCAGTTTGCCCTCATAATCGGCAAGTGCCCCGGTAAAAGCCCCCTTGACGTGACCAAAAAGCTCGCTCTCGATGAGGGACTCCGGGATAGCCCCGCAATTCAATCGAACCAGATTTCCAGCGGAACGCGGACTCAGTTGATGGATGTAGGCTGCCGCTGCATCCTTTCCCGTACCGCTTTCCCCCAGGATTAGAATCGGCATATCGGACTTCGCTGCTCTGGCCATTCGGTTCAGGGCCGACATCATCGCTTTGGAGGCCACAACTGGATAGACATCGGACAAAGATTTCTTGACGAGGGCATGGTACCGGGTGGCATTGTTGAGAACCACGAGGAGCCGCTCGGGCATCAACGGCTTTTCCAGGAAATCATAGGCTCCCTGGCGGATGGCGGTGAGGGCATCCCCCAGGGTCGATTGCCCGCTGATCATGACGACAGGCAACAAGGGAAAACGCTCCAGGCTCAGCTCCAGTAACCTTAACCCATTTTCCTTTCCCAGATTCACATCCATCAACACGGCAGAAACCTGATCATCCAAAACTTGTAAATACCGGGAGGGCTCACAGGACCTGGCCTCCCAGTCATGGGATCGCAATAGCATCACGAGGCTTTTACAGATCGCCTCATCGTCGTCACAGACCAGGATCATGGGAATTGTTTCTCCATGGCAACCTCCGCCCCGCCGCCCCTTCGGTCACGCCAGACCAGGGTCCAGCCGTGGACCTGGGCAACTTTTTTCGTAAACTCCAGTCCCAATCCCAAGCCCTTTTGCTTGGTACTACCGCTAAATCCGCATCCACGATCACGAATTTCGATTCCTGCGTCCTTCAGGACAACCTCGATCGGCGGCCCTGATTTGTCCTGAGCTTCCCAGGCGTTTAACACCAGATTCTCGAGCGCCTGAGACAGGAGGACCTCGTCGGCGTGGACTCTAGCGGCATTCGATGCTTGTGCCTCATTCAAGAATTGTACGGGAATGCCGGTCGACCTTCCGATTTCCTGGGCCAATTCTCCAAGATCGATATCCCTGGGAGAGGGGTCGGGGAAGGTGTAAATTCCTTTGAACAACGACAGTAACCGGTTGAGCCTTAGGGTTTGTTCCTCAAGAAGCCGGGCCATCTCCCTTTGCTGCTGTGGATCCGTTTGCGACTTCAGGAGCGAAGACACCATCGCCACCGGCGTCCAGAGGTTTTTCATCTGATGGACCACGTATTTTGCCACTTCACTCCTTTCCCTTTCACGAAGTTGCTGTTGCGCCTCGATGAACGCCCCCACCAAAAGCCTTAATTCTTGAAATTCTTGCTGATCGATTTGCAAGCTCACGCCTTTTAGGAGGTCCTGGTAGTGAGTTCTCAGGGGCAAAATCAGCCGTTTGTACCCCATCCAACTGAAGAAAACGAACAACAGGAAAAGGACAAAGCCGAGTGTGCTCACTTGAAAAAGCCAGCGTTGATACACGCGTTCACCGAAGACGACCTGATTTGCCGCCAGCCGGGCGATTTCCCCGCTCTCGGATGGGTGTTCCTGAAGCTCCAGGATTTTTTCAAACACCTGGGTGGCGCTCAATTCCTGAATCGCCACCAGGTCGAGAATAGTCAGAGCAATCACCGCGAAACTGACGATCAACAAAAACGACAGAGCGAAGGCTTTCATGGCTTCACGGCCTCCACACCATACTCGGCCACCCTCCCCAGAGACCCTGGGATTCCTGAATGCTGCGGCCCTCCACGACCAAAATAGCACGCAAGGTTACCTGACTTGTTCTGCGTTGGGTGAGATCCAAAAGAAATTGTTTCAACCATGTCTTTGCCTGAGAGAGATTGAATTGGCTTTCCGGTTTGCCATCGAGCCAGCATTGTGCCAGGCCAGTCTTTCGATCATAAACGACTCTTTTTTTGATGACCTGATCCTTGTAACCCACCTCTTCGTACAACCGGACATGATACTCTATTTGAATCGGGACCCCGTACAGCATCAGCGTTTCGACGCTCTCGGGAAAGGCGTCCTGAAGTTCGACGGTCAAAATCCCCTTGTCGTACCTCGGTTCCCCGAAATAAGTAGGTTGACTGGCCAATCCCAAAAAGACCAGGGCCCCCAGGCCCCAGTCTCTAAGGATTTTCAGGATATCCATAGTATCAATAATTGAAATGCGGACCTATGGTAAACCAGGCGTTGACAGGATTGATATCCTTTGTAGGCTTGGCATCCAGACGGTGCATGCCGCTAGCCGGGGTCCATTCTCCCAGAGGGATGTAATAGTCCAGACCGCCTTCGAGGGCCAATTTTACCACCCCCTTACCGATCTCGAGGCCCGCCCATACCCCGGATGCCACAACCATTCGACGCCAGCTCAGAGCGTCCAGCTGAATGCCCAGGGTCGCAGCGAGGACGTTCCTCGGTGACCGGGTAAACCCGGCAGATTCCACCCCCAGTCCCAACTGTGCGCCGGCAAAAACCCCGAGGGGCACACCCTCGAAGGGGACTCTGTAAGATATCGGAA
>CALGPJ010000006.1 GCA_937960645.1 uncultured Spirochaetia bacterium
GAGGCTGATTTCCATGTTTAATTGAAATCGTTCCTGGGGCTGGATGGGGGGAAATCGGGGATCGCGAGTGGCGCTGGCCAGGGTGTTTTTCCGCAGATCGTCGCGAAGCGGCTCCACAGCCTCGAGGCTGCCGATGCAGCCTCGAAGCTGGCCATGCTTCTTGAAAGTCACAAAACTAGCACCGGGTTTCTCGAGGAAGTCGTGGTCGGGAGGATACAGAACCCTTTCCAGACCCCAATGAAAAAACAGGACGTTCCGACACCAGTTCCAGCAAATGTCCCATTCTAGTGGTGTCATACAGCAACCGCCGAAGCGTAACCGACCACGCGGGTGAGATCGCCGCTGACCTGTCCGCTGTGGTGGTAGGCCAGGACCTGAATTTGGCTCTTTTTCAACTGGGCCAATCGACCCAGAAGCCGCAGGGCTCCCAGGCCGCAGGCCGAGTCGGATGGGGCCAGGTCAGGCCTTCCCTTTTCGAGAAGATCCAGGAGTTCTCGATCTTTTTTTTCAGCGGCCGAAGCACTCAGGTAATGACTGAGATCCGTGGATATGACGATGAGGTCGTTGTCTCCCAGGAGCTCGGCCAGTCTCTCGGCTTCCTCCTCGGCCTCCGGGCTTCCATGGATCGCGGTGACGATTTTGGCCCCGGGATGGAGGAGGCCGACCCAGGGGATGATGACCTCCAGGCAATGTTCCGGAAGGTGGGGGACAGAGTTTTTGCGCCAATTCTTGAGCGCGAGCAGCCGATCCGCGAATTCCTGATCCTGATCATAAATCCCCAAAGGAGTTTCCCAGCCAGGGTGTTCGTCGATCACCCATCCCGAAAAACGTTCATAATGGGAAGGACCCACAAAAAGAATGCGGTCGTAGTGATAATTTTGGGTCTGAATCCAGCTCAGGGCAGCCAAATCCAGACAGTAGTACCAACCCGCATGGGGGCAGACAATGGCCCAGGGTTTTTGATGGACCAGCCGGGAAGCCTTCTCGATTTCCCGGACCATCCAGGCTCGGGCCTCGCTCTCACGTCCCGGGTAAAAGCGGTTGGCGACTGCCATGGGGCGCACGGTGTTCATCGGTTCAACCTCACATTTCCGAGTACGACATCACGAAATCCGCACCCCTGGGCGATGGTCTGAAGCCTCTTCAAGGTGTCCAGGGGGGTCGGAGGAGCCTCGGTGTAAAGGTAGGCGGGGTGGTAGGCGCTCAGATGCCAGACCACATCGGTTCCCAGCCTTTGGGCGAGGACCCGAGAAAAATTTTGGAAACTTTCGGCATCGTCATTGTAGCCGGGTATCACCAGGGTGGTGATCTCGACGTGGACGTCATTTTGAATCCAAAGCTCGAGGGTTTTCAGCAGTTCTTCGAGGTCACCCCCGAGTTTTCGGTAGGAGGCCGAGTCGTAGGTCTTGACGTCCACGTTCGTGGCATCCATATATCCGAGGAGGTAGCCTCGGGACTTATTTGTAAGGTTTCCGTTGGTTACCAAAACCGTTTTCAAACCTGCGTTGTGCGCCTCGGCAAAACAGTCACGGACAAACTCCAGGCTCACTGTGGGTTCCGAGTAAGTGAAGCTGAAACTTGGACAACCCGAGGCCCTGGCTTTTTGAATGACCTGGGCGGGACTTTGTTCCTCTACGGTGTCGACAAGTCCGGCGTTGAGAAGGAAGTAGTTTTGGCACCAGGGACATCTCAGGCTGCAACCCGGGGTGGCGACACTGTAGGTCAGGGTCCCGGGAAGAAAACGGCTGAGCGGCTTTTTCTCGATGGGGTCGATGGCTGAGCTGACGATCCTGCCATAGCTCGTGGAGTAAATGCCGTCATCCTGGGCGCTGCGGACCCCGCAAATTCCTTTCTGGCCCGACCTGAGGGTGCATTTTCGGGTGCAGACCTCGCATCGGTACACTCCGGAATCGAGTTCGACGAACAGCTCGGGATCTGCTCTTTTCATCAACCTCTATTTTACCACCGATTGCCAAACAACGAAAGCTTGAGTATGTTCGCAAAGAAGGAGTGTTGCGATGGGTTTAAGGGGAGAAGTTTTTTCAACCAGGGTTATCGCCGGGGGACGCACCTACTTTTTCAATGTAAAAGAAAACAGGCACGGGGATTTATATCTCAACCTCGTGGAAAGCAAGTTTCAGGAAGAAGGCGGGGGTTTCGAGAGGCGCAGCATCCTGGTGTTCGAGGAGGATCTGAGTCTGTTCCTGGAAGGACTGCAGAGCGCCGTGGACTTTCTCAAGAATCGGGAAGGATCTTCCTCAAAAAGCTGAGCCGATGTTGCTTGCCGGGACCGTAACGACGGAGCAGCTCTCGGTGCCTCGAGGTCCCGTAACCTTTGTGCCGTTCGAATTCGAAAACGGGTTCGATCATAGCCCACCTTTCCATGTAACGGTCTCGTGCCTGCTTGGCCAGGATACTCGCAGCGCCGATTTCCAAAACCATGCCGTCGCCTCCGATCACGCAGGAGCAAGGGTGGGTCAATGGAGGCAGTCGATTACCATCGATGAGCACCCTTTGGATTTGGATGCCCGGAAACTGAAAAAAAAGATGCTCGAGGGCCCGCTGCATCGCGCGAAAGGTAGCCTGCAGGATGTTGACTCGATCGATTTCTCTTGCAGTAGCCGATCCGATTCCCCAGGCCAGGGCTCGATCTTTGATGATGCGCTCGGCCTTTGCCCTTGAAGCGGGACTCATTTTTTTACTGTCCCGGGCAAACTCAGGCGGAAAGTTTTTCGGAAGGATCACGCAGGCGGCATATACTGGTCCGGCAAGGGGACCGCGCCCGGCCTCGTCGATGCCGGCAATCGCCCCTTTGCTTGCAGTTTTTTCCATGCTGTTATAGAGTGCCATAAAGAGGGAGTTCCTTCCAGGGGTTCACGTTGTTACTACGCAGTATCGAGCTTTTCGGTTTCAAGTCTTTTCCCGAACGCACGCGAATCGAGTTTGTCGGAGGGGTTTCAGCCATCCTCGGACCGAACGGTTGCGGCAAGAGCAACATCGTGGACGCGGTCAAGTGGGTGTTGGGAGAGCAGAGCCACAAGAGCTTGCGCGCCGACAGTATGGAAGACGTGATTTTCAATGGCACGGAGAACCGGAAACCTCTCAACTGGTGCGAGGTCATCCTCACTCTGAGCAATGAGAAAGGGATCCTGGATCTCGATCTGCCCGAGATCACCGTGGGGCGGCGTCTGTTTCGAAATGGGGAGAGCGAGTACACCATCAACAAGAACCCTGTCAAGCTCCGGGATGTGCGCGACCTCTTCATGGATACCGGAGTGGGTAAGAGCGCGTACTCGATCATGGAACAGGGCAGGATCGATCAAATCCTGAGCAACAAGCCGGAAGAAAGGCGTTACATCTTCGAGGAAGCCGCCGGTATCACGCGATACAAGTCACGCAGCCAGGAGGCCGAGCGCAAACTCGAACTTACGGAAGAAAATCTTCGCCAGGTCGAGGGCATCCTCGGGGAAGTCAAGAGGAGCTACGATACGCTCAAGGCCCAGGCATCAAAAACGGAAAAATACCGGGAGCTTCGCTCCCAGGTTTTTCAATTGGAACAACGCATCGCCCAGCACCGGCTCCATGGATTTTTAGAAAAGGAAACCCAGGTTCAGAAAAGGCTGAAAACTCTCGAGAATCGACGCAACGAACTGAAATCAAATCTGCAACAGCTCAATCAGGATATGGGTGAAGGGCTCGCTGGGGTGGAAAAATGGGAAAATGACCTGAAAGAGATTCAAAGAAAGATCCACGACCTCGAGCTGGAACGCAGCAAACTGCATGCTCAAGCCAGTGTGCTCCAGGAAAGGACGGTGACCCTCGAAAACCAAATCCAGCGCACCCAGGCCGAAATGCGTCGTTCCGAAGAGATGACGTCGAACATCGAAAGCCAACTCGATGAGGTTCGTCGGGAGATCGAAAAAATCGAAAAGGATATGCTCGAAGATCAAAGAAACATCACCGCCTTCCAGGAGAGGTTGAAGGCCAAACTCGACAGCATCGATCAATATAACATCGAAGAGGCCCGGTTGGCCCAGCAGGAAACGGAGATTCAAGAAGCGATTCGGCAAGCGACCGTCCGTTTGGCTGCACTGACCGACGACCTCATTCGGGTGATCGATCAGGAAGTTGCCGCAGATCCCGAGCTTTGGAACTCGCTCAACACCTGGCTTGGCGAATTGAACACGGACCTGGAGACCTTGTACCGAACAGTTCAGGCAAAAAAAACCATGATCGAAGATCTGCGCCGAACCTCGGATCAAATGGACATCGATCAGATCCTGAAACAGTGGCAGGAGGTTTTCGAGCCAATCGAGGGTGTTGTCGCTAAATTCAAACGCCTGTATAAAACGGTGCCGAACCTTTTGGGTGAGCTGTTTAGCCCACAGGGGAGTCTCTGGCAAAAACGTCATCAGGACCAAAATCTCCGCGACCTACACGATCAGCTGACCCAAAAACGGCAAATGCGCGCCGAATTGGTCGAGACGAGGACCTCGGCTCAGGAGCAGGTCCGTCAATGGGAGAAGACCCTCGAAGAACTGAAAATCAACCAGGCTCGTCAAGAATCCTTTTTACGCACCAGGTTGGACGATGCAAAACGCCTGGAATCCCAAATCGAACAGATCAAAAAAAATGTTCATATTTTGAACGAAAGCCTCAGAACGGATCTGACGAAACGCGAGGATTTTGAGATTGAGAAAAAAACATTGCATGAGAAGCAACAAAAGTTGCTGCAACAGGAAGACGAATTACGCGCTCACCAGGAAGACCTGCGGCAAAAAATCCATCAGCAAAATCACAGCCTCGCGGATAAGGAAAATATCCAGAAGGCCCTTTTTCAGGAATTGAATGGGGTACAGGATCAGGTCGAAAAGCTCGCTCGGGAACTCGGCGAGGTCCAGGCGGACGCCCGCTCGCTGCGGGAAAACTTCAAGGAACGGCACGGAATAGTTTTGGAAAGCGGGCCCAGTCCCGACGAAGACCTCGAACAGCTCAGGCTAACCTTGAACCGTCTGAAGGAAGAGCAGAAATCTCTGGGCCAGGTCAACCTCATGGCCCCGGAAGAGTTCAAGGAGGTGTGTCAGCGTTACGAGTTCCTGCTTCAGCAAATCAACGACCTCAGGGAGGCCCGCGAGGACCTCAGGACGGTGGTAACGGAAATCCAAAAGGAAGCGTCACGGCTCTTCCTCCAGTCTTTTCGAGAAATCCAGAAGAATTTCCACGAAATTTTCCGCCGGCTTTTTGGTGGTGGTCGTGCGGAACTTCGTCTGACCGACGAACACAACGCCCTGGATGCCGGGGTGGAGCTATATTGCCAGCCACCGGGGAAAAAACTGGAAAGCCTCTCCCTTTTGAGCGGTGGAGAAAAAAGCCTCACTGCCGTGGCCCTTCTTTTTGCGGTCTACATGGTTCGTCCCTCTCCTTTTTGTATCCTTGACGAAATCGATGCCGCCCTGGACGAAAGCAATGTTGGCCGCTTCATCACCATGCTCAAGGAGTTTTCTGCAGTCAGCCAATTTGTGGTCATCACGCACAATAAAAGGACTGTCACCGGTGCTTCGACCCTGATCGGGGTCACCATGGAAGAGTCAGGTGTCAGCAAGGTGTTGACTATCAGGCTGGGACAGGGCCAGAACGGGAGGGAAGAGTGAAATTCAAGCTGAGTCCCGATGAAATTCAACGAGGCATCCTGATTCTTGTGGTGGGCGCCCTGCTGGGTGTCGTCATTGGATTGTTGAATTATTGCGATTCCCGAGCCAACACCGAACCCAGAGCTCGTTTACCCGATTACAACCCATTCAGGACCGGTGTTCCGCCCCTGATCGATACCCCGGCCCAGTACTCGGACTTCATCTTCAGTTTGAGTGGGTTGCCCAGATTCCTTCCCCCATGGCTTCCCCTGTTAAAATCCGAAAATGTTTTGGGTGCGGATTCCCTGAACATCGAGTGGGAGCTGCTGGGAAACCCCTTAGACCTCTACACCGAGGATCAGGAGCTCGAAAGAGCTTTAGATGAGGTTTTAATCAACAGATAATAGAATTATGGTGCTCGTTTTGTTTTTCATCGCGACTGTTCTTTCCGCACAGGATGCGCCGACGGCCAGCCCGGGTGTCAACCTTCCTCTGGAACTTAGAAGCCGCCTCGATCCGCAGCCTCAGTTGTTGCCGCCACAGACTCCCGTTCCCGAGACCGTGCAAGAAGAGAGACGAGAGGCAGAATCGAGCTCCCCCTTGACCAACGCCCCCGTGCGAAGTTTTACCCTTCGAACCGGAGAGACTCTCAACGTATTTTTCGAAGGGGAGGGGTGGATTTATGAAAACTCCGGTCCTGAACTGGGAACTCCCGTTCGTGAACGAACATCGGGTGGAACCCGGTTTCGTTTTCAGCCAAAATCGGCAGGAACTTTTCGTGTCGTCTTTCAACGCCAGGATCCCGTTCAGGGCCGCATCCTTTATCAAACGGTTCGGCTCGATGTTCGTGACAATACCCCACCGGAAATGGGATCGGGCAATACCCAAAATCCCCCACCGGCGCTTTCCCATTTGGAGGCTCTGCGGCAACAGGCCCGGCGCCTGTATTCGTTGGGGCAATTCTCCCAACTCTATCGACTTTTAGGAAACAGCCCCTCGAGTGGCGATTCTTCGCTGGTCGAGCTCAAGGCCCTGGCCGCCGAGGGTCTGGGGAGATCTCAGGAAGCCCTGGAACTGTGGCGGCGTGCCGTCGATGCTTCCAACGCCGAGGAAAAGCAGGACACCCTGGTCAAGTCACTGATGGCGGCGGTTCGGCTCCGGGATGGACTGAGGTTGGTCGAGTTTTGGACCCTCTACGAGACGAGCTTGTCCCAGACAAGGCCGCCCACCCTTTCCGAGGATGACTTCTGGTCCCTCGTTGCCGCCTTATCCGAAAAAGCTCCCGCTCTAGTTCCGTCGATCCTGGGACTTTGGGAGGATTGGTATCCCGACGGTCGCGGCAGGGACAAGTGGCACTATTTCATGGCTCGGTGGCTGGAACAGGAAAAGAAAGATTACCGGGAAGCCCTCCGCCATTACAACCAGGTGATGGACCACCCCCTGAGTCCCTATCACCGGATTGCCTCGGAACGCTCGGCCAACCTCAGGCAGCGCCTTTACCTCATTCGTTGACAGATAGATGCTTTTGCGGTAGAAAGTCTAGTTAACCATGGGCTTTTTCGAGAGTATTTCCCAACGCCTCCAGGGTCTTTTTCGAAGCCTCAGCGGCAAGAAGGTCCTTACCGAGCAAAATGTCCGCGACATGCTCGAAGAGGTCAAAACAGCCCTCCTCGAGGCTGATGTCAATGTTCGCGTGGTCCGCCGTTTTACCAATCGGGTACTGGAATCGGCTCTGGGCGTGACCGTACTGAAATCGGTGAGTCCCGGGGAACAATTCGTCAAAATCATCTACGATAACATGGTCTCACTCTTAGGGGATCAGAAGCAGGACCTCAACCTTCTGGGTCCGGATGTCGTATCCACGATCCTCCTTGTGGGTCTCCAGGGCCATGGAAAAACCACAACTGCGGCCAAATTAGGCTTGAAGCTGCAATCGGAGGGCCGGCGGGTCCTTCTCGTCGCCGCAGATCGCGCCAGACCCGCGGCCATCGATCAGCTCGAAAAGCTGGGACAAACGGTCGGTGTCCCCGTTTTTCGTGGGGAGGGCCACGATCCCCTTCGCGTAGTGGACGAGGCCGTGAAACTCGCCCGAAAAGAACAGTACAACCTGGTCCTGATCGACACCGCCGGTCGGTTGCAGGTGGATCAGGAGCTCATGAATCAGCTTGTTCAGCTACGGGACCGGTTCAAACCCGTGGAGACCCTCCTCGTTGCCGATGCTATGACCGGACAGAGTGCCGTCGAAATTGCCCAGACCTTCGATCAGACGGTGGGGCTAACGGGCTTCATCCTGACCAAATTCGATTCTGATACGCGTGGCGGGGCCGCCCTCTCGCTGAAAACCATCACTCAAAAACCCATCAAGTACATCGGGGTGGGAGAAAAACCCACAGCCCTCGAGGTCTTTCACCCGGAACGGATGGCCTCCCGCATCTTGGGAATGGGGGATGTGGTTTCCCTGGTCGAAAAGGCCCAGGAGGTATACGACCAGCAGGAGGCGGAAAGGCTGCGCCAAAAGATGGCGTCCTCGACCTTCACCCTCCAGGACTACCTGGACCAAATCCGGCAGGTCAAGAAAATGGGCAGCCTTCAATCGATCATGGAAATGATGCCGGGTATGGCCGGCAATGTCGATTTGACTCAAAACGAGGGCCAGTGGAAACAGGAAGAGGCGATCATCCTGAGCATGACGTTGAAGGAGCGGAAAAACCACCTGATTTTGGGACCTTCGCGGCGTCAGCGGATCGCCAGGGGTAGCGGAACCAGCGTTTTTATGGTAAACCAATTGATCAAGCGCTTCGAAAAGATGCGTGACACCTTGAGAAAGGTGGCAAAAAACAAGGGCATGCAACAGCAGATCATGACACAGATGGGGATGCCCCATCCGAACAGGAGGTAAACGTGAGTGTCAAAATCCGATTGAAGAGGCTCGGGGCCAAAAAGCGTCCCTATTATCGAATCGTCGTCATGGATTCGAAAAACCGGCGCGATGGAATTACCCTGGATGAGGTTGGCACCTACCATCCCGTGGAACCCGTGAACCAGGTGCAGTTGAAGGTCGAGAAAATTCAAGACTGGCTGCAGAAGGGGGCGCTGGTCACTCCCACGGTGAAATCCATTCTCAATCGTAACAACATTTTGTTGAAGTGAGTTATGGGTCAGCGATGAGTGAGTTAGTGGAGTTAGTACGTTTTTTGGCAGAGAGTTTGACCGATAATACCGATTCGGTGAACCTCGAAGAGCAGATCGAGGGAAATACCTCACGGATTCGGTTGACGATGCCACAGAGTGAACTCGGTAAGGTGATCGGTCGGCAAGGCCGAATCGCACGTGCCATCAGGGTTGTCCTCAACGCGGCAGCCAGCAAAAAAGGTCAGCGGGCGTATCTGGAAATCGAAGGTTGAACGAATTTCTCACAACCGGCAAGATTGGTCGAACCCACGGGGTCGAGGGTGATCTGGTTTTTTGGTCGTATTCGGGCGAAACCGATCATCTGCGAAGCCTGTCGGAATGGACCCTCACGAAAAATAGCAAGACCGTCAAACTGAAGGTCGAGAGTTTTGAACGCAAGGGAAAACTTTTTTTGGTCCGATTTGCAAACTATCTCACCCCGGAGACGGCCCAAAAGTGGACAGGTTGGGAGGTGACCCTCTCGAGGGAGCAGGCGCCAGACCTCGGTGCCGGTGAATATTATGTGGCCGACCTCCTCGGTTGTCGGTTGATCCACGAAGGCAAAGAGTGTGCGCAGGTCGTTGGCTGGTACGATGGCCCTCAGGCGGTCTTGCTCGAAGTGAAACTCGAGGATGGTGCCTTGCGCCTCGTACCCTTTTTGAACCACTATTTGGGGGCAGTGGACGTGGCGAACAAGACCATCGAGCTTGTGACCCCCTGGATTTTGGAATGAAGTTCGTTCTGCTCACTTTGTTTCCAGAGATCTTTCAGGGATATTTTGGGTCGTCGATCATGAAACGCAGTGTACAGAAAGGGCTTGTCGCCTATCAAACGGTCAACATTCGGGACTTCGCATGGGACAAGCACAAAACCTGCGATGATAGCCCCTACGGCGGGGGGGCCGGGATGGTGATGAAACCGGAACCCCTGGCACGAGCCATCGAATCTGTCAAAACTGACCAATCGACGGTGGTTTACCTCAGTCCATCCGGCCTGCTTTTCCAGCAGAAGATCGCTGCGGGTTTGGCCAAGGTCCAGGAACTCGTGTTGCTCTGTGGAAGATACGAAGGGGTTGACCAAAGAATCATCGACAGGTACGTTGATATGGAACTTTGCGTCGGGGATTACGTGCTTTCTTCGGGTGAGGTGGCCGCTTTGGTGGTGATCGACGCCGTGTACCGTTTGCTGGATGGGGTCATCTCCGCTGAAAGCCTGGAGGAAGAAAGTTTCAGCGGCGGCCTGGGGCTTTTGGAGTATCCGCATTATACCCGCCCCGAGGTGTTCGAGGGGGCAGCGGTCCCAGAGGTGCTTTTGGAGGGCAATCACGCGGCCATCAACCAGTGGCGGCGTAAAAAAAGTATTGAAAAAACCAGGCGGTATCGGCCGGAACTACTTTGGAATTGGGAAGGAGAGAAAACACATGGATCTCATTAAGGCAGTCGAGGCAGGTCAAATCAAGGAGGAGCCCCAGATCAATATCGGGGACCTGGTCCGCGTTCATTTTAAAATCATCGAAGGCAAGACCGAGCGAGTTCAGGCTTACGAGGGCACACTGATCGCCCGCAACAATTCCGGCCTCCGTAAGACCATCACCGTACGGAAAATCAGTAATGGTGTCGGGGTCGAAAGGATTTTTCCGATTCATAGTCCCAGAATCGAAAGGGTGGAGCTGGTAAGGCCGGGAAAGGTACGCCGGTCCAAGCTGTACTATTTACGGGACCGAATGGGGAAGGCCGCCAAGATCAAGGAACTCTTGAAAAAGAAGCGGGTCGACACCCCATAATTTTGTGCAGGTACCCGGTGGCCTGGGGAAAAATGTGCCCAGCCCGATCGTTGAATTGCCTAAAAGCCTTCTCGGTATCCAAGTTCGAATACTCGATCTTGTAAGGCCGGGACTTCGCCAGGTTCTTTTTGCCGGAAAACTCGCGATCATTCCTGACCATCCGGGTTTTCGGTCCGGGCAGTCGTCAGTAATCGTTTGGAACGCACAAACCCGTCTCTTTGAACCCCTCTCCGAAAGGTCGAATCCGGAAAAGACGGAAAAAATTTTACAAGAACCGGAACCAAGCCTTCCCCCAGGGGACCCGCCGGAACCCCCTTTTCCCGAGCAGAACTCTGACCCTTCTTACGGACAGGAAAACTTCACACAGGGAAAAGACTTTATCGACAATTCCGGTATCCACCATTCCGGGTCTTCGGAAGAAGAGGGCAGGGAAGAAGTGCAGGCCCTTCTCGAATTACTTCGTTGGGCAACTCCAAACTTCCAAAACCTCGAAGCACCGCGGCAGTGGATACAGTTGCCTGTAAACCCCGCGTCAAAATCTTTCGGGCAGTGCCGTGCCTTATTTCTTTGGAATCGTCATTCCCGAAAAATCGAAAAAGCTTGCCTCGAACGTCGTGTCGGCGATCATGTAAGGAAATGGTGGTTTTTGACCGATGCTTATGGAAAGTGGTATATTTCTCATGATGGCGAACAACCAGGAAAATCGCGAGGAATTGACCTCTATCTTTAGGCTTCGGGCCACCGGTGTATCCTACGAAGCAGACATGGCGGCCCCCAAAGTTATCCTGAACGCCAGGGGGTATCGAGCTCTCAAAATGATTCACATTGCACGGGAAAACGGCATCCCCGTTGTCAGCAACCCTGATTTGAGCTTTAAACTTTCCTTGGTTCCCGATGGGTTCGAGATCCCCTTCCCGCTTTACGAGGCCATGGCCCGGTTGTTGATAGAACTGGGAAAGGCAGGTTGATCCGTGACAGGTCCCCAACCGAAAAAACCGAAACTCGAGAACTGGACCTTCGAGAGCGAAAACGAAGTCGCGTTGCTTCATTCGCGGTGGGTAGATAAATTGGAGGAATGCTTTCAAGACATTAGGCGTGGGCTTCGACCAAAAGCTCTGATCGATTCAGTGGTTCACAGTCTGCTCGCTCAGATGGAATCCGACCCTTGGGTCATGCTTCGAACCATTCACGATGGTAAGTCCCAGATTTTCGGGACAGCGGCCACCAGCATCAATTGTGCATTCTTCTGCGGCATGCTGTATCCGTATTTTTTTGCAGATGTCGAGAGCCTCGAACTCCTTTTGCGTTCTGTTGTTCTCCACGATATCGGCATGCTCTATCTGCCAAAAACCATCCTCACAAAAATCGGTAAATTGGACGATCGGGAACGCGCTCAACTCGAGGCCCACCCGAACATGGGGTATGAACGTCTTAAAGAATGGGGGGAGCCTCCCGCGGTCCTGAACGCTGCCTTGCAGCATCATGAAGATTGGAATGGTCAAGGTTATCCGCAGGGTCTCCGGAGGGAAGAAATTTCTCCAATTGCACGGCTCATCGCACCCGTTTTATACCTAAATGCGCTTCTCAGTGAGCGCCCATACCGAGGAAGCCTGGTAGGTTATTGGGCGATGAAGCAGGTCCTCAAAGAAACGGGAATCAGGTTTTCACCTGAAGTGGTCAAACTCATGATGAATGTCCTGGGACTTTTCCCTCCCGGCAGTCTGGTGCTCCTCACGGACGGCAGTGTCGCCAGGGTCCTGCAAACCAACTACGCTCAACCTCTTCGTCCCCGGGTACGTGTCCTGATTGGCTCGGAAGGTCAACCCTTTGCGAACGAAACCGGACCTGTCATCGATCTCCTTGCCGCAAAAAAACTGTTTATTGCCAAAGCTGTCTCCTCCCAGGATATCGATGACGCAACATGACCTTGGTCAGGAGGGGGAGGAAAGAGCCGCTCGCTATCTGGAGCAGCATGGGTTCGAAATCCTGAAAAAAAGGTTCAGGGTAGCCCGCGGCGAGGTCGATATTATTGCCAGGGAGGGGGAAGTTTTCGTCTTTGTTGAGGTCAAGACACGGAGGTTTCTTGATATGGAAGACATGGAACGGTCCCTCGATCTTCGTAAACGTTCAAGGATAGAACGCGCGTGTTTGGAATATCTCGTCCAAAACCATCTCGACCCTGACCTGACAAGGGTACGTTTTGATTGTATAATTCAAGATGAACACCGTTTGGTTCATCTTCCGGGTGCTTGGGAAAAGGATGGGTGAGATGTTTCCGGATGCTGGCCCCAGGGAAGGGGAATCCCGCGAGGATTATTTGAAACGCCTCAAGAATGAGATATCCACGAAAGATTACATCAATCAAGCCCTCGAAGAATTGGCTACTGGGTTGACCAAGGGTGTCGAAAAAGGTTTTATTAAAAGAAATGCGTCATCATCGAAAAAACCATCGGTTTAACCAGCCCAAGCCCCCACAGGAATCCAGGGATGATCTGATTCACCTCGATTTTGGAACCTATATCTGTCCCCTGTGTGGCAACGTCATCGCCGATATGACCTGTGCGATCGCTTTTGGTTCCGAATCTCACCCGGCTCACCTGGACTGTGTCATGAATTATTACCGCGAAAGGGAAGGCCTTGGACCCAACGAAGAGATTACCTACATCGGCTGTGGTCAATTTGCGATTGCCAGTCTAAAGCCCCAATTCAAAATCCTGCGCAGAATCATCGTGGAGAGCAAAGACCACATCCCCGAGTGGCGTAAAAACATCAAACAAACCTTTATGAGTAGCTTCTTCCACTAAAAAAAGGCCCATAGGGGCCTCTTTTTACAGGAATCTTCCATCAATTGAACTTTCTGAAATCGTCGAGGAGTTTAGCAGCGCGATTGCGAACAGCCCGAATGTAGTTGCCCTGGGCAATTTGAAGGAGGGCATTGAACACCTCGGGTTTGACCTGCCCTTTTCTCGCTTTGCCGATGTTTTCGAGGGCCATGATGGCGGCAAAAGCGAGGTTGTTGTCCGGACGGACCACATCCTGGCGTCGAATCACCTCGGCGATGACCGTATCGACTAAACCAGCATCGTCCGGCTGAACCTGACCCAGAGAATAAATGGCCTCGGCACTGACCATCGTTTCGCGCTCTCTGTTGGCGATATCGATCAGAGCATCACGGGCCCTGGGGCCGCCGATGAGACCGAGGAGTTCGGCCGCGCGTCGACGCACCTCGGGAAAATCGTTCATGATGCGACCGTCCTCGTAAACCCTACGGGAGGTTCCCTCGGCGCCTAATTCATCGAGAAGTTGGATGATTTGAACGTTGTCTTCCCCGGCCTTCCCTTCCTCGACCATGTTGGCGATATAATCGAGGGCCTTCATTTTCTGGTCGCGGCTGGGATTCTGAACAAGGCTTCGAATGACCTGGACCTCCACTGTGGTTCGAAGGTAAATGTCTTCGACAGTTGGGTTACTGCTGGATTGTCCCCAGACCAGGCCCCCCAGAAACAGTATAGCCAGCCATGCTCCTGCATTTTTCATAAAATCTCCTCTTACCAAAATGTAATCTTCCATTCACCGTTCGTTTTGATGAGCTGATACAGGATGGACATTTCCCCCTGAATTTCCATGTAGGCGACAACACGATTATTGTCTATAAACTCGATTTTATCAAGCTTCGCATTTGCCCGGCTCATGACGACAACCTCATCGAAATAGTGCCGCAAATTGGTAAGGCGGATACCCCGTCTCTGCAAAACGGGATTTTGCGATATCTCTCTGAGGTAGGCAGGATCGGAAAATTTCTCCACATAAGTCTGTGACAGGTATTGGCGCCAAACGGAAAACTGACTGTTTTGGATGATTCTGTTGAGCTTCAAGATCAGTTCCTCGATTTCCTTGAACGTATCGTTGTAAACCTGTTCGGATACCTGAAAAGTTGTGGGAGTAACGCTGGGCGGATCCTCTGGGGGCGGCGCTTGAGGCTCGGGAGGGGGTGGGGGAGTCGCGGGTGCAGGCATTTGCGCGGGAGTATTGCACGAAAAAATGCTGAAAACCACAAGCATCGAAATCAATAATCCCCTCATGTCCTTTATTGTATATGGACCCTGTCGATTTGTCAAAGAACGACCAATTCAATATAATGCGTTTGTGAAAAAAGCGGTTTTTCCGGGTACCTTCGACCCACCCACCAACGGCCATGCCAACATCATCTATCGTGCCTCCCATACAGTCGATGAGCTCGTGGTTTTGATATCCCACAACTCGCAGAAAAAAACCTTGTTCAGCCTGGAGGAGAGACGCTCGTTTCTGGAAGAAATTGTCCGTGATCTTGGAAACGTCCGGATCGATGTGTGGGAGGGGTTGATCGTGGATTATGCAAAAAAGCACGCTATCAAAGTGATTTTCAGGGGGGTCAGGGCCTTGTCCGACTTTGCTTATGAGTTCGAGCTTGCAATGATGAACCGTGGGCTTGACAATAACATCGAGACCTTGCTGATTCCCACGGCTCATGAGTTTTCCGTGCTCAGAAGTTCCGCTATCAAAGAGTTGGCATCGTTTGGCGGCGACGTCAGCTCCATGGTCAGTCCGATGGTCGAGTCGGCTCTCAAGACGAAGTTTGCCGGTAAAAGTTGACAATCGATAAAGGATAGTTTAATATAACTGAAAATTTCAAAGAGGTCGGAAAATGGCGGTACCCAAGTTTAAGACATCCCAAAAAAGATCGAGGCGGCGAAGGGCTGAAAACATGAAAATCTCTCTCACCAGCCTCTCGATTTGCAGCAATTGTGGAAACAAGAAGCTTCCCCACCGTGTTTGCCCAAAGTGCGGTTTTTACAATGGAAAACAGGTTTTGGAAATCGAGGCGTTAGCCTAAAATCAACAAAAAGGAGTTTCGAATGGATCCAATTTTTGATGAACTGAAGAAGATCATCATCGAAAAACTCGATGGGGTCGATGAGGCCAAAATCACCCCCGAAAGCAAGATTCGGGAAGATCTGGGTGCCGATAGCATCGACACTTACGAGCTGGTTTATGCCATTGAGGAGAAAATGGGCATTCAAATCCCCAACGATCAGGCAAACGAAATCGTGACCGTGGGCGATGTCCTGGAGTTCATCAAGAAAAACAAGAAATAACCATGGTGCCCGATCCGGGTCAGTATGGCCTCATCGGGAATAGAGTCACTCAACTCACTGCCTGGTTAGAAAACCGACACTTAAGGTTCAAAAGCATCGAGCTTTTGAACCTTTGTTTTATTCACAATAGTTGGGCCAATGAAAATGAGCTTGAACCCTCCCACCTGACAGTCGGAAACAATCAAAGGCTGGAGTTTTTAGGTGACTCGGTTTTGGGAATGGCCATCGCGGGCTGGCTTTACGAAAACTACCCCGAAAAGGCCGAGGGGGAACTTGCCAAAATCAAGAGCTACCTCGCTTCGGCCGAATATTTGGCCCCTATTGCTCAATCCCAAGATTTAGGCACTTTGCTCCTTTTAGGAAAAGGCGAAGAAAATAGCGGCGGCAGAGTCAAAAAAAATATACTGGCAGATACCCTCGAGGCATTTTTTGGAGCCTATTTCATCGATCAGGGTTGGGAGGCGGCCAAAAGTTTGATTTTGAAGTGGCTGGATGTTCGGGTCGGCTGGACCGAGTCACTGATCAAAGATTTTAAGTCTTCACTTCAGGAACTCTGTTTGAAGTTGTATCGCGAGTTTCCGCGGTACGAACTGATCGCAACCTCGGGTCCGGAGCATCGGAAGGTGTTTCAGGTGGGTGTTTGGCTCCAAAACAAGAAACTTGCCGAGGGAGTTGGTCCTAGCAAAAAACAGGCGGAACAGGAGGCGGCCGCTCGCGCCTGGCGGATCCTCAGGGAATCAAATTCCTGAGACCTTCGGCGTATTCCAACAATGTTTTTTTTGAGACGTTGGTTCGTTTTATTCTACAGTATGCCAAAAGATGCTGGAGTAAAATACCCATCCGTGGACCTGCCCTAAATCCCAGGTCTTTCAGGTCGTTTCCCTTGACGGGCAGTTCGTTCAGGTAAAGAGGACAAGGGTTGAGGGCCCTTTCCTGGAACTGCTTCAAAAAATTGTTCGATCGGGTTTTGCCGAGAAATACCTCGACCCATCCCAACCACTGGTTGAAATGGCGATCCTGGCAAATATCGAAAAACGACTCGACATCCTCGTGTCCCCGAGACAAAAGATCGAGTAGCTTCCAGGTTTTGATGATGGTCGACATGTCGTTTCGCGATGAGCGAAACCGCACCAAATCGAACTCGATATCCTCGACTCTCGAAAATCCCCTTTCCCAATAGTGGTAGGCCCAACGGCCGTAGACCCAGTCTGGAGTTTTTGCCAGGGCATCCGGGAAAGGAGGTAAACGCGGGGTAAAGGATGGTTTCGGAAGCATTTGGGTGTTCAAGGCCTGGTTTCGGGCTTGAATCCAGTGTTCCCCGGAAAGGAGTTTTTCCCACTCCGCCCGTTTTCGTTCCCAGGATACCCGCTCACAAAGCGGGGAGAGGGTTTTGGCCGCTGCGAGCGTTGCGGGTTCGATGTCAAATCCCAATTGGCTTTGAAAACGAAACAACCGAAAAATCCTCAGGGGGTCTTCCTGAAATCGCTGGTCGGGCAGGCCGACGCAACGAAGGATCTGATTGTCAAGATCCCATCGGCCTTGAAACGGATCGATCAGGTTTTTGCTTACAGGGTCCCAGGCCATCGCATTGACGGTAAAGTCTCGACGGCGAAGGTCCTCGCCGAGGTCACTCAGAAATTGTATCTTGTCCGGATGGCGATAGTCTGAATAGCCAGCCTCGGAACGAAAGGTGGTCACCTCAAATTGTTTGCCTTCCCAAAACACGGTGACCGTGCCGTGCTTGATCCCGGTGTCGATGACCCTGCGAAACAATGCCTTCACCTGCTCGGGCCTGGCAGGGGTTGCAAGATCGATATCACCGATGTTGCGGTTTAAGAGGGAATCTCGAACACATCCCCCAACCGGGAAAACGCTGAATCCGGCTTTCAAAAATATCTTTGTGATCGATTGAACCATCCGATCGAGTTCTTCCAGGTTTCCCACCAGGACATTATGGTGTAAAAGACTTGCCCGTCAACGACAGGAAGCCTTATACTTTTCGATCATGCAAGGTATTATCGCACTCGGGGGCAAAAAACCGCAAGTCTTTCCCCGGGTACTTCGAGACCTCCCGGCTATCGGCGCCGATTCGGGTTTTGACTTTTTGCTCGAAAAGGGGTTCAAGGTCGAAATCGTCATCGGTGATCTTGACAGTACCGAAAAGGATCCGCAAAGCCTGGGAGTGCCTTATCGAAGGTTCCCCACAGATAAAGACGAAAGTGACGCGCAACTGGCTTTTGACCATGCCAGAGAAGTTCTCCATTGGTCCCGTTGGCAGGTGATTGGTGGATCCGGTGCCCGAATCGATCACTTCCTGGCGCTTTTGGGGTTGATCCCCCTTTATTCCGAATGGGAAGAATGGTGGATGGAAAACGATCATGCCTTTTTGCTGTCCAAGGGAAAAAAAATTGCTTGCCCCGCCCTTCCCGGACAGAGGGTCTCGATCGTTCCCCTCGGTTACCATCCGCCTCGGCTGTCGGCGACAGGGCTTCGTTGGTCTATTGACCGTCTCGACTGGACACAAATGTGCAGCCTGAGCAACGAAACAATGACCGATAATTTTAGTGTATACTGTGAATTTGGACATGCGATGGTCATTCGTAGCCTGGAGGTAGCCGTTGAGTTCCGCATTTGATCAGCTCACGGAAGGGTTGAGTCCCGAAGAAAAGCGTCAGCTCCTCGAAAAAATTCAGTCAAGTTTGAACTGGTCGCAAAAAGATGCGGAGACAGTCGCTCCTAATTCTCCCCCACGGGAGGAAATCTATAAAAGCCTCAAGAAAGATGCGGAAAAAATGGGTTTTTTTAGGAGACTCATTTACAGAATCATCTCTTTTTTCATGGTCATCCGTTTTGAAGAATTACTCCTTCGCAGCAAGATTCACGAGCTCAAAAAAAACGTCGACAAGGTGTCGCACGGACTGGTCTACTGGGAAAGGGGCCAGCTCAGCGAGGTTTTAGGAAAGGCAATTTGGGATCTTTATGTGGTGGTCTGGCCCCTTATACCTGTATTTACGGAAATCGGCAAGAAAACCACCATTATCGAAAAGACGGTGACCGACTTGTTGGAGGCGATCATTCCCAATCCGAAAACCAGCGTTTTCGATCTGGTACCCCTGGCAGAAATGGCGGATATTTACAGGACCAGCGGACAAAAAGAAAAGATTCATAAACGAGTTCGTGACTCGATTCCGCCTTACCTGGACCAGATCTCCGACGACAGCTTCAAGAAGGTCAAAGATTTTATCAGTCCCATTTATCATCTAAAGTACCTGGTATTGTATCCTTATCACGTTCTCCTTCAATCTTTCGGGGTCATACTATCTGACGATGAACCCACCGAGTGTCCGCCATTGAGACCGGCGCCCATTCGAGGTATGACGGACTTTCTGGAAAAGCTATATTACAGTCTCTATTTAGCAAACAAAATCAATTTTCAAGAGGCTACCTGGCGTCCCCTTTTTCAAAATTACATCATCACGACGGGAGAAAAAACATACGACACCGAAGGCTATTTAAAGTTTATCAAAAACTTGCTCGAGGAATCTCAGAGTATCTTCGGGGAAGTTCCCTGGAAAGATATCATTCAAGCCCTCAACGAAAACCCGTACTACACGCTGAGGTTTTTTACGCCCCAGTTCGACGTCAGAAGCTTCTACCGTGCCAGCCTGGTAGTACGGTTTTCGGAACAGGTAGAAGATATTTTTCCTGAATTGCGAAAAAGCGTCATTGAGAAAGAAAAAAATGCACTTTTTCCCAATCAAAACTCGCAACTTTTCAACCATTACAACTGGGAAACCAATTCAGAAATCAGAGCCCTGGGATGTAATGGATTCAGGCACGTGGATTCGTTGAATCTCATCAACACTTTTATTCAGACCCATTATGTGCAACAGGTGTTGCCGCTTTTCCAAACACTGAGCCGAGTCGTGCTTCAATCTTTCAAGTCGCTGAATTCCAACCTCCTCGACGTCCTCTCGCAACTGGAAGAATTTCGAATCATGCTGATGCGATTCGACAAGAGCCTGTCCCCTGAGGGCAACGATGGGGTGAGTTTGATGCGATTGAAACAAGAATTGAAAAATAAACCCCTGGCGGCCCGGGGAATGAATGAATTCACCCATAAAAAAGATAAAGAAGCGGCGGTACTTATCGAAAAAAGTCATGAGTTGTTTTCCCGCGCACGCAAAATTCTTGAGGAAATTTACGAAAACACCAGTGAGAAAATGAAGAGTTCCCTCAAGCTTCCCTACATCATGGGCGGGGCCAAACGATCCATGAGGGAAGCAGTCCAGGAAAAAATCGAAACGATCAACAACTTACTCCACCTCGTCAGCGACCTTTTTACCGAGGAGTCTCGGGAGGAGTGATGCTGGGCAGTACGTCGGAAATCTGAGTGGCGGCCGGCGAACTTAAAAAGGTGACCAGGGAGGGATATTTCTCGAAGAGCTCTCCGTATTGAGCTAACAGCTCCCGTTTTTCATTTTCTCGAATTGCGATAAGGCGTCGGGTCAGGGATCGGGCCTGTTGTTGCTCGAGGATGAGATTATCGATCGAAGCGACAACCTGTTTGATTTTTTCATAAAGCTCCCAATCAGGCTCCTGGTCAATTGCGATGATTATTTTTTGGAGGGATAATCCAGTAATGACGTCCCGGTTTTTTTCCATAAAGTCCAACGCGAGGTTTGCGGGATCCAGTTTCTTGAGGCGTGGCACTGGGCTGTAATCTCCTGAAGAGCCTTCAATCCAAGCTCTGACACGTTGTTCCAGTTGTGTGCGGAGCTGGTCTTCAAAAGACTGCAGGATTTCTTGGGTAAGGGTATTGCGGCGCACAAGATCGGGAAGTTTTTCAGGGTCCCACTCCAATTCCAGTCTAACTTGAAAATTGAAATCAAAAATACCGGGATCGATCCCGAGAAAACTCGCGTAATAGGATGAGCGCGGCAGTTTTCCAAGCAACCGAAAAGATTCTGTCCAGGACTGACCTCTGAAGCCGACATAGGAGACGTTGGTGGGGAGAATGCCCTGCCAAGTCCAAAAAAAATCGGCGCCCGAAACGACGCGTTCGAGTACCCCGGAGGTTTTGGTGATGATGACGTTTTTGCGAGAGGGGTCTGACCAAAAACTGAGCCAACCGGAAAAAAAGATATACCCAGCAAAAACAAGCACCAGAAGAAAAGAAAAAAACGTCTTCATAGCCCCAGTATACCAAATAATCAAAAAAATGCCGATTGGCTGTTTACAGAGTTCCAGGAGTTTGTTAGCCTACAGTCATGCGCATTCCTGGAAGCCTGATCAATGGAACCATCAGAGTACTCTATGAAAATCTCCACATCGACATCATGATGAAACTGGCCAAGATGGTCGATGAAGACTTCGATTTTTATAAAGTCTCCGGATTTCGAGAGAGCATTCCGGTCAATTCACAGGATTGTGCGAGTGTCATCGTCAAGGAAATGGTCCGTCAAAACAAGTTCTTAAATCTCGTCGAAAACATGATTCAAATCAGCGAAAAAGGCTTCATGGGTCGATCCTACCCTATTAAAAACCTCTACGAAATTATCAAGGGGCTGTCATCTCTGGGCTTTATCTATGATCAGGTCAATCAACTGTTTTTTGAAGATGCACAGATCAATGCAAGCAAAAATTGGGGAAGGCTTCTTGAGGATAACGACTACTACCTCGCTCTCTTGAGGCTTGACATCGTTCACAACACAAAAATCGTACGTCAGAATGTCAAAGAAAAAGTCGATCAAGCGTATGGATACTTTTATGAGATGATCGAAAGAAAGGTTCACCACCGATGGGGCAGGATTTGGTCCTGGGAAGGTGATGGAGGCATGGCCGCCTTCTTTTATGGTCATCGGCAAACCTACGCTGTTTACTGCGCTCTGGATATTTTGCAAAGTCTCTTCTTGTTCAATCTTTTACGGAATCCTTTGGACACCGATTTGCAAATCCGAATGGCTGTCCATGCCGGTATGCAGAAATACAGCACCGATCAGGTGAAATGGAAGAAATCGGATACCGCTGTCCGAGTTGTTGAATTGGAATCTAAGTATTGCGCACCGAACGAACTCGTCATCTCTCAAGGGGTGAACAGCACTTTGGAAAAGACCTTGTCAAATTTGTTCGAGGAAAAACAGAAAGCCAGCGGCATTTTTGCCTACAAAATAAAATTGGAGGGGCCATGATTCTCGTTTCTTCAAGCGTTTTTGGAAAAATGGGCCTCATCGATATCCTAAAAACTTTGGACAAGGACACGCGGGTTCTTACGGAAGGTGATGTTGTCAAGCAGATATCGAGCGCTCATGAACAGGCCCTCGTTTTCGTCGAGTGGGTGAAGGATGAGACCCTGAATCAAAAATTGCTACGGGCTCTTATGAAACGCCCAGCAAAAACCTGGGCCATTCTCGACCCTTACGGACTTCAGCAAGATCCTGCGAGTTTGTTTCATCTGGGGGCCTTCGATTACCTAGGCCCGGAATTCAAAAAACAACTACCTGAAAAAGCGAGACTCAAAAAAGCCCTTGGATGGGCCGGTTGGGAACCCGAGGTCAAGCCACGCATCCAAATGGCGGACTTCGATCCGGTAAAACCTTTGATAGGGAAGGATTATCGGTTTTGTTTTCTTCTGGTCGATTTTTACAAGCCGGAAAACCTTCGCAATCAATTGGGCGACAGGGGGGTGGCCCTTTTTCGTAATCGATACAAAAACTTTTTGGAAAAACTTTGCCAGGATAACGGTGGCGTCCTATGGATCCAGCAGGAATTCACTTTTTTGGTGGCATTCTCGCCAAAAAGTATCGAAATGGCGGTTTTTGTGGGGTTGAAGCTTTTGCTGTCTCGTTCCTTACACTGTATCGAGGTATTCGACCTGCGTTTTTTTGTGGACCTTCGGGTGAGCATGCACATCGGAACGGCCCCCTGGCAGCCCCCGGGAAGGACCGGCCAGGTTGTTTCCGACTCCATCAATTCTTTGTTTCATCTCGGTATGAAAAGGACTCCTGCAAACGCCTTCAGTATTACTGAAGATTGCCGCGATCTTCTTCCCCCTAAAGTCAAAAATCTGTTTCAAAATGTCGGTGAATACGAGGGCCGGCAGATTTTACAGACCCCCGTTTTTTTGCTTTAGGTTCCTGAGTCAAAGATCGTTTCGCCAAGTGCGTAGTGATCGGGATCGATTTTCGATCTTAGGTGGATGAGATCCTCCTTTTCTTTGATGAGCTGGGGTAAAGAGTAATACAAACGATCCCGGTTACTGACAACATCGATCTTTCTTTGATCGGCAAAATCCATAATGATGCGTTTTTCCCAATTATTTTTGATTTCAAACTTTTGAGGCGACTGATATATCCCACGAAGAATAGAAATGGCCTGATTGCGACTTTGGATTTTTTTATTGTAAGACTTCAGCCAGATCCACCGCAACAAGGGAACCGCAAAGAAGAGGAAGCTAAAGGAGAGGGGGACGAAACCCAAACCGACCGTGCTCACAGAGAAAGCGCTTGCCGAATCGATGATGCCCGACAAAACCGAGTGAAAAAAGTACGGGAGAATGGTCAGGAAACTTAAGTTATCTCCCTTTTCAAAAAAGAATGCCGTAAACATGACTCCAAAAACAAAATTTACGACATTGAAGGTGATGATCCAGGGCTGAACCCCCTTGGAATTTCCACTGAATGGCTGCATGGGAATAGAAGGAGGGGGATCCTTTATTTGTGCCGATCTGATCGTTCGCAGGATCTCCGGAAACCAGCCGTAGATCCCCCCGGAATCGGAGACCCTGACGTCGCCCTTGTAATTGAGGAGGAGATAGCTCAGGTACCTGTTCGCCTCTTCCCGGTTCACCCCCAAAAATAGCTGGATTTCATCGAGGGTTACGATACCCCGGTTGGTTTTGATATATCCAATCAGCCGTTGTTTGGCCTCCTGTTCCCAAGGTTTTACGACATCGCTGGTACCAAACTCGAAACGAAAAACTGCTTCGTGAAAAGGAGAGGTTTTTTGGTGCTTGATTTTTTGTTTTTTTGGGGCACCGAAAAGTTGGGAGTAGAACCAAAGTCGGATCATGAATTCAATAAGGTTCATTGCGAGAGAAAAAACAGCGGACCCTGCTCGATTGGAGGTTTTGGACTCACGGTTGTCTTTTGAAGAGAAACTTGCCGCCAACAGTGCCAACAAAAACAGCAGAGCAATGGCAACAAAGATGATGAAGTACCCCACCAACATCACGACGATCCAGATCTTGAAAAGAAAGACCAGGGTTTGCAAAAAAACGTTTGTGACCCACCTCAAAAATCTTTGAAATCTTGCACCAAAACCTGTCTCGATATTGGCCAGACCCTTCGGAAAGGTGTACACAATTTCTCCGGATTCTTTTACCTGGTATTGGCCGCGGCGCTCTTGAACAATTACCGGAAGGGTTTCCTCGATAACGTTACGGGGGAGTTCTGTCTTCACCATCAGCTCGGCAACTGTCGATGAAAGGTTCAAATCCCTTAAAGCTCTGAGGATTTTCTCTTCTATTTGATAGTCTTTCATGCGATCTCCCCTGAAAAAGCTCAACTTTCACTATAATATAGATTATCATAACAGCATGAGGTGTTGAATGCAAAAAAACTTGAAGAAAATTATCGCGTTTCGCTTCCTCAGTGAAGCGGAACTCAATGATCTTGCCGGGGTTTTGACCGAGGTTCCCGTCAAATCAGGAGATGTGGTGGTGGAGGAGTTTTCCAGGAGTCCGGAGATCTATTTTATCGACCAGGGATCGTTCAATGTCGTGGTGAACACCAATCAAAACAGTAATGCTTTTGTTTCCGTTCTTGGTGAAGGGGATTGTTTCTCGGAGTCAGGAATCTTTCCAGAGATGCCCCGGAGTGCCAGTGTCGTTGCGGCTGATGATGGGATTTTATATCGGTTGCAACGCAAGGACCTTTTACAGTTCATATCCAAACATGCCAGCGGTGGGGTAAAACTCTTGATGATGATCATCTACAGTTTGCTGCGAAAATTGCGCATGGTAAACCGCGAACTCGCCTATGAAAGAGCCGAGGATTCCGCTCAGGATGATATCGACCATCTGGTACGCGATTTCATGAACAGTATTTGACTCATTCCTGTTCGATCTCTTTCAATTGAAGCACAAGTTTAAGAAGCAAATCCGCCCTGTTCGTGAGGGACACCAATTCCCGCCTGACGATCGAATTGTTTCTTCCTCCCAATTGGCTCAAATTCGACAGACCATCATAAACGCCCCCAGCCTCGGTCTTAACGATGCCATGAAGCAAGTTGTACAGACTTTGCAGCACAGGAGTCATGCGTTTGAGAAGGTCCAGGATAGCCTCGGTAGCGGTTTGAAATACCGATTTGACTTCGGCGATTTGTTGATCCCTGGGCAAGGAGCCAATGGTGAGTAAACGTGAGCCCCACTCGCCAGTGGTGGAAATGCGGATGCTGAGCTTTTCGACCTCGTCGGCAAACTTCAAAAGCTGGGAATAGGTTTCACCAAACTCGGTCTTGTTCGCTTTTTTATAGAATTCACCTTCCATGAATACAAGTTTGAGCAAGGGATGGAAACGATAAGGAAATACTCGATTGTAGAATAGTCGCAAGAAGGTGAGTGTTCGATCCTGGTAGGGGTAGACCTCGTTGGTGAGAATCTTGGGAAAGACTCTATTCTCTTCGAATTCGTCTTCGGTCATGTTGAGAAAATGCGTCAGCGTCGAGTTCAGTATCCTCTGAGTACGTTCACGGTTGAAAACTTTATAATCCCTGGCAATTTTGGACTTCCAAAAACTTCTATAAATGTTGAACCAATCTTCGATACCGGGCAAGGGCTCCTTTCTGACTTCCATGTTACGGGTGACCAGGGCACATAATTTACCGATCGGCACCCTGGCCCGGAAATCCCGAATGATTTGTAGGGACTCCTTAGCCAGAGCAAAATTTTTTTCCAACAACTGATCCCATTCTTCTCTCTTAAAGAGTTTGGCTTTGAGATAGTAAATGAACAAGCTTTCCAAGACCGTGGACAAGTCTTGGTCGTCCAGGGCCGAGAGACGGCTCCAGAGACTGACGAGCAGGTGGGAAAACTCTTCAAAGGGGGCAGGGTTGGGACCTTCACCTGTGATGAAGAAGGGGGCGTAGATCTGTTCTTTGGGAAAGTTGCAGAGCAGATAAAGGTGGTGCATTTTCTTGACTTCGTTGTAGACCTTTTTGCGAATATCCTGCGGGATGGAATCCAGGATGACACGTAAGTTGCCCTCGACGATGGTTTTGATATCCTGGTTGGACCTTTCCTGGTTTTGATCATAAACCATCCAAAAATCGGTTTCGAACAAAATTCGTTGTTGAATATCTTCTATGGCATTACCTATCAAGAATGCAAAAAACTCACCCTTATCCTGGCCCATGGCCAGGTTCAAAGGATCGATAAAAACCTCGAGGGAGTCGAGCAAGTTTTTGAGTTCATAATAGAACTGGGGAAAAAACATTCGTGTCCGTGCCTGGAGCCAGCTGGGGAATTGGCGCTGAAGACTGGAACCCACATCCTCGAAAAGCCGGTCTTTCACGATCTTTTCCAGGGGAAGACCTTTGAACAGACTTTTCAGGTAAAGAATGAGCTGGGTGAACCAGGAAAACCGTTTCAGGATGGTTTTGTAATCCGGCAGAACCTCTTCTTCTTTTTCCGCAGGTTGCTGTAGGGAAAGCTCTTCTTTTGTTGCGAGTTTATCGAGGAGGTAGCGGCGCTCTTCATGACTCAGTTCTTTTACCAGGTAATCGAAGGTGCTCGGACTCGACACTCGCTCTCCTTGACGATGAATTCACTACTACTCGGTTCTTGTTCAAGTCGTGGTTTTGCTATAATTTTAATACAAAATTAAGAAAACCTGAAGGTGATTTCGAGGTTATCATTTTGAAAAGCAGTAAAATCGAAATTTTCGATACGACGCTTCGTGACGGAATGCAAGGAACAGGGGTCCACTTCACTCTCAAAGATAAATTGGATATCGCACTGATGCTGGATGATATGGGTCTCGATTATATCGAAGGTGGGTTTCCCCTATCCAACGATGTCGAGGCGGCCTTTTTCGAAAGATTAAAAAAGCACCCCTTCCAGAATGCCAAGTTATGTGCCTTTGGGAGTACCCGAAAACCTCATAGTCGAGCGGATCAAGATCCGAACATCCGGGCTGTGCTAGAGGCAGAAACCCCCGCCGTCACCGTCGTGGGTAAAACCTGGAAGGACCATGTCCTCCAAGTCCTCAAAACATCCCTGGAAGAGAATCTCGAAATGATTTTCGATTCGGTGAGCTATCTGACCCAGCAGGGCCGTGAGGTGATCTTCGACTTAGAGCACTTTTTCGATGGCTACAAGGATGACCCCGATTATGCGCTGCAGGTCTTGCAGACTGCTTACGAAGCCGGTGCGCGGGTACTCGTTCCTTGTGATACCAACGGCGGAGTTCTCGCCGAAGAGGTCGCCGAAATCTATCAAAAGATTTGCGCGTTATATCCGGGGAAAATCGGAAGTCATTTCCATAACGACCTCAATCTTGGAGTTGCTAATTCATTGGCGAGTGTTCGGGAAGGAAGTATTCACGTTCAAGGGACCATCAATGGGTGGGGCGAACGCTGCGGAAATGCAAATCTGTGTTCCATCGTACCTATTCTCAGGTACAAGATGGGATTCTCGACGAACATGGATTCTCATCTCAAGGATCTGACGTTGTTGAGTCGTTTTGTGAGCGAAAAAGCCAATATCATTCCCGATCGTCGTCAGCCGTTCGTCGGTGAGGCTGCTTTCAGCCATAAAGCAGGACAACACGCCGATGTCTTACTCAAAAACAAATCGTTGATGGAGCACATGGACCCAGCTCTTGTCGGCAACAATAGCCAGGTCCTCCTGTCCGGACTGGCGGGAAAGGGCACGATTGCACTCAAGATGAATAAGTTTGGGCAGTTCGATAAAAGCAGCCCCGTCGTTGCTGAAATCACCACCATCCTCAAAGACAAGGAAGCCCAGGGCTATGAGTATGAGGCCGCCGAGGCCAGCTTCGAGCTTCTTATTCTTAAAGTTCTCCAAAAATTTCGGCCATTGTTCGATTTGGACAATTATCATCTGGAAAGTTTCAAGACCTTTGACACACAATCGAAAACTGTCGGAAGAATATTCGTGACGGTGGACGGACGCCGTTACATGGGCGCGGGTGTGGGTATCGGTCCCGTCGGTGTTTTGGATGCCGCACTGAGGAACGCTTTGGAACCCGTGTATCCCTTTTTGAATGAAATTACCCTTACCGACTTCAGTGTCAGGGTTCTCAATGCAGAGGAAAGTCACTCAGAGGCTAAAGTACGAGTTTTCATCACTTCTTCCACGGAGGAGCAAAGCTGGGACACCGTGGGAGTAAGCGCCAACATCGTCGAGGCCAGCTGGGAGGCTCTGGTCGATAGTTTCAATTATTACTACAATTTTAAGATCAGAGATTGGGAAAATTAGGGGGCTGGCAGACCGCCGCCCCCGTTGCGCTCATTTTTTTCCCTGATTCGCCACAGCGCCGATCTTGGCCTGAATGGTTGCCGGATCACCGAGGTAATAATCCTTGGTGTATTCGAACTTTTCGTTGAATTCAACAACCAGGGGCACGGCGGTAGGAATGTTCAACTCGGCAATTTCCTCATCGCTGATGTTCTTGATGTACTTAACCAGAGCCCTCAGACTGTTACCGTGGGCTCCAATAACAACCTGACGACCTTTGAGAATTTCGGGGACGATTTCAACCTGCCAGTAGGGAACAGCCCGCCGTACGACGTCTTTGAGACACTCGGTCAGAGGCAATTCCTGGGGAGGAACATCGGCATAGCGCGGATCCCTGGCTGGATTCATGGCATCGCTGACATCCAGGGCCGGTGGCGGGACATCGTAGCTTCGGCGCCAGAGCTTGAACTGAGCTTCCCCGTGTTTTTGAAGGGTTTCCGCCTTGTCGAGCCCCTGCAGTCCTCCGTAGTGGCGTTCGTTCAGCCTCCAGGTTTTCCTGACAGGTATCCACAGCAAATCCAACTGTTCCAAGACGAGGTTCAGGGTTTTGTTGGCCCGCTTGAGCAGGCTGGTGTAGGCTAAATCGAAGGTATACCCCTCTTTTTTTAAGGTCTTGCCAGCTTCGATGGCTTCCTCGATACCCCTGGGAGCGAGATCGACATCCACCCAGCCGGTAAAACGGTTTTCCTGATTCCAGGCACTCTCTCCGTGCCGGATGAGCACAACTTTGTACATAAAAACCTCCTGGTAATAACTTCATACTAGGCGAGCCGGGGACTTTTAGACAAGGGGGGAAGATGATATGATGAAAATTGTCAGATGTTCCGCAAATTTTATCAGTTGCTGTACGTTATCGTCACGTCCCTGTCCTTCCTTCTCTTCTGGTTGTCGATCATCGCCAATTATCAGGATTTTTTGGAGAGCACCCTGGTCGATTTGATCGAGGGACTTTCCTTATCGAGTTATCTCGCCTGTTCCTTTGGGCCGATTTTTCTCGTGCTCGAGGAGCGAACAGCAAATAAAACCCGGCTCTTTTTTTCTTATACTCTACTAATGATCTTCATCAACATCATTTTTTATCTTTATTCGAGGTTGATCATGGTATTGACCTTGCCGTACTCCTCATGAACATCGTTCATGTCAGTCGGGAATTCCGAGGTCTCGGCGAGGCCGGCGGGGTCAAAGATGTCGTTCACGATCTTGCGTCGACCCTGGTGCAAATGGGGCACCGTGTCAAAGTGTTCACTCCCTTGTACGGTTTCCTCAAAATACCTCTCGAGAAAGAAATAGTTTTGATCTGGGAACGTTTCATTGAGGGGTGGAAGGCCAGGGTCTACAAGATGGAACGTGGTGGAATCGAATTGCTCCTGGTCGATACCCCCTGGCTGGGCGTGTTTGAGGGGGTCTATGCCTATACACGTGGAGAATCGGAACGTGGGGAGGGCAAAGAGGGCCAGGGCTACGAAACCGAGCAACAAAGGAATTTGAGCTTTCAACGAGTGGTGGTGGATTCTTTTCAGGATCTTGCGGCCGACGCCGAGGTTTTACATGCTCACGACGCTCACACGGCCCTCATTGGGGGATCCGTCTCCGCTTCTGTAAAGATCCTCACCCTCCATAACGCCGGTTATCCTTATCAGCAGAATATTGTCAACAAAAATGACCTTCTCCAATTTTTTCCGCAGCTCGATTCACGTTGGACTGATTTCCTCGTTCAGGACCATTGGTCCCCCATCCTCTATGCATTCAGTCATTCCAGGGTATACACCGTCAGCCCTTATTATGCCAAAGAAATTATGAATGAGGTCGGAGAAGGGGAGACTGGTCCCCTGGCTCTCGAGCTACACAAAAGGAACCTCCAGTTGAAGGGTTACTTCAATGGCTACAACTTTTCCAGGATTCATCCTGGTAACGAGGGGGAATTGGCATCTATTTGGTACCGTTGGACGCAGAAAATTATTGACTTGTCGGAATACAAGTCCAGAGCGAAGCGGCTTTTTGGCCAATCTTTGGCCCTGCGCGATTTCGTGGGTAAGATACCGGACCCCGACAAAATTTGGCTGGTTTTCCACGCTCGGCTCACACGTCAAAAAGGTGTCGAAGATGTGCTGCAACTTTTGGGATTCGATTTTCGCGATGTGACCTACGTGGTCATGGGACAGGGAGAAAAGCGTTACCGGGAAGCTCTCAGCGAAATTGCTCGAACAAAACCAGACGTCTGTTATTTACCTTTTTACGATGATCGCTTGCTTTTGATTCTCCTGGCGAGCACGGATTTTTTTCTCATACCCAGTGTCTTCGAACCTTGTGCTCTCACGGACCTCATGGCCCTGTATTATGGGGCCATCCCCATCGTCCGAAAAACCGGCGGTTTGCAGAAAATTCGCCATCTTGTCGAAGGTTTTGTGTACGCACCGCCCCAAACCTTGACCGAGGCCGTATCCGAGGCCATCGAACTCAAGAAAAACGATCCTCGGAAGGTTGGTCTCATCGCCACACAGGGATTCCATCGAACCAGGGATTTCGAAATCGGTGAAGTGGTGAAACAGGTATGGATACCTGTCTATTCAGGTCTTGAGCCTCAAAGTCAAATTTGGTAAGATTTTACTATTGCCAACTTAGCTCAGTTGGTAGAGCTCTAGTCTTGTAAACTAGCGGTCGCCGGTTCGAATCCGGCAGTTGGCTTGACATTTGTACTTGGTTTGTGTTATGAAAATTTCTACGTTCGGGGAGATTCCAGAGCGGTCAAATGGGGCAGACTGTAAATCTGTTGCTTCGGCTTCGTAGGTTCGAATCCTACTCTCCCCAAATTTGGAACAAGGGACGGTGAGCATGTGGACAAACGGTCTTAGATTTGAATGCACCCGCTGTCACGCATGTTGTCGTCACGATCCCGGGTATGTTTTTTTATCCCCGGAGGATATCGCCAGGCTCACCGCCCACCTTGCCATTTCCGAAAAAGATTTTCTTGATGCGTACTGCCGCTGTGTCGATCTGGGGTCCGGGCCGGTTTATAGTCTTAAAGAAAAAACCAATTTTGATTGCATTTTCTGGGATAAGGGTTGCACTATCTACCCCGCTCGTCCTCTTCAGTGTCAAACGTATCCGTTTTGGGGCAAGGTTGTCGCTACCGAGCTTTCCTGGAAAAGGGAAGCCCAATTTTGTCCGGGAATAGGTAAGGGGCCCATCGTTCCAAGAGAAAAAATTCAAGAATATTTGGAACAAATGTCAAAAAACAAGCCTCTGGGTTGCTCACCTTCATGACGGTCACCTTCTGGGGAGTCCGTGGATCTATTCCGTGCCCAATGTCCCCTGAAGAATACCGCCAAAGGTTGACGATGCTTGTGAATCGTATTCAGCCCAAAGACCTGTCCTCTCCGGAATCGAAAGAACGCTTCCTCGCCAACCTCCCACCGGACCTGGGGAACTTGATTGGAGGAAACACCACCTGTCTTGAAGTGCGAAGTGAAAAAGGCGACCTGATCATTATCGATGGTGGAACAGGACTGCGAATGTTGAGTAAAAAGCTCCACTACGACAAAAAGCAAGGGATTCACGTTCATTTTTTCATAACGCATTTCCACTGGGACCATTTGCAAGGCATTCCTTTCTGCGACCTGTTTTTCAACCCGAATAACAGGGTCACCTTTTACAGTAACAATCCCAATCTGCAGGAGATCCTCGCGAACCAGATGGTGGAGCCCTATTTCCCGATCCGCATGTCCGTTTTTCCTGCCAAATTGGAATATGTCATCTTGAAAAATGAGCCCGTCAAGATCAACGACGTCGTTATCAGTTACAGGGAAGTCAGTCATCCTGGCGGCTGCATCAGTTACCGATTTGAGGAATATGGTAAAGCCTTTATTTTTAGCACCGATACCGAGTTACAAACCTCGGACTTTATTCCTACCAAGGGTAATCACAGCTTTTACGGTGGGGTGAATGTACTCGTCATGGACACTCAGTACACCCTCAACGAATTCATCAGCAAGGAAAACTGGGGGCACACCTCTTTTAGCAAGGCAGTAGAATTTGCCCTGGAATACAACATTCCCCATTTGTATCTTTTCCATCATGAGCCCAACTATTCCGACGAACAACTCGAATCCTTGAGACAGATCGCGACCTGGTACTCTGAAAAGTTTCACAACAAGAGCATCAAGATCTCCGTTTCCCGTGAAGGTGAAAGAATTTACCTATGAAACCCGATTTTACGCTTGATTTCGAAGAAACTCTCAGTGTGTACGCTCACCTGAAGTCGTTACCTGAACATGACTTCAAATGTTTATCAGTTATCGGTAAAATGGAAAAGTATCTGGGAAATTACCTGGATTTGAACACCATCATCAATATTCGTCAGTATTATTTTTGCAGGGAGGAAAAGTGAAAAAGACATTAATATTCTTTCTGGTTCTCGGTTATACGGCGCATTCCCAGTTTTCTCCTGGGAGTGAAGATCTCTACCGTTTTTTGGGACCTCAGTCCCTGGGTGGCGGAAGTTCTCTTGTCAATGGATTTGCGGGTACGAACGAACACTTCAATCCCGCTGTTTCCGCCGACAACCAGCGGAACACCGTCGATTTTCAGTATACCTCCCTGATCAATATGGCGGGAGATCCCTGGGGACACAGCGCTAGTTTGAATCTTTCCATCCCGACTCGATTCGCCGTCTGGAATGCAGGATTATGGATGTTAACCAGTGCCAATCCCGATTTTCAGGCGGGCACTCTTGCCGGGGTGAGGTTAGGTATTGCGAAGGATGTCTATGACGACTTTTTTCTGGGAGTCGGGCTGAATGCCGGGGCAGGTGGCCGCCCCAACGGGCTCTTCGATTATTCGGTCACCGGGAGTTTGGGTTTCGTTCACCGCCCCAACATCGGGAGCTTCTGGAGGAACTTTCGGTGGGGCATGGCGATTCGGGAGCTCGGCAAAACTTTTGAATCCATCCAGGGGTATTCGTCCCTGCCTCTGCTGGCCACACCGGCCATCGGTGCCTCCTTCGACGTCCTGCCGCCGGGTACCTTTCAGTTAAATATCGGCGGCGATCTGAGTTTTCCCTTCTTTCAAAACCTTGTTTCGACGCTGAATGTTCAAACCTTTTTACGACTGAGTGCGGACTGGGGAATCGGTTTACGATCGGGTTGGACCTTGGATGTCCGAGACCTTTTGGAAACCACCACACGGAATAGCTCCCTCTTGCCGAGTGTGGGCATTTTTCTCACGAGTGTCGCGACCCTCGATACCGAAAATCCTAATCTCAGTTTTCTCGATCCCTCCTATAAAAAGAGTGATTTCCGTCCGGCATTTTCCTGGGCTAAAATCCGCCAGGATACCCACGCCTTCAGTATCGGCGCGAACCTCGCTCTAGGGAGTATCGATACCCAGCCACCCAGGATTCAATTCGAAACTCCCGGTATGATCTATTTTTCTCCGAATGCCGACGGTATTCAGGATGAAGTTTCCATCCCATGGACGATCACGGATGAGAGATTCATCCTTTCCTGGGAAATTGAAGTTCGCAACGCTGAGGGAAAGGTCGTACGAACCATCCGTAATAAAGAAATTCGACCGGAATTACAGAACTTTCAAAACTTTTTGGAGCGCCTGACCTACGTCAAAAAGGGGGTCGCCATTCCCGACACCCTTCGGTGGGATGGTCGTACCGACGCGGGGGATGTCGCACCCGAGGGAATCTATACGCTCATCGTTCGTGCTGAGGACGACAATCAAAATCGTTCTGAAACCGAGCCATTCCCGGTGACTCTGGATACCGTCAAACCCAAAATCGATTTACCGCAGATCGCAGATTCGCTGAAGATCTTCAGTCCCGATGGCGATGGGCTCAAAGATGAACTCGTCCTTCCCATCACCACTTCCACCGAAAACCTCTGGACACTTCGTGTCACCAACAGTGCCGAGCAGGTTGTGCGTACCATCAAGTTTGAAAACAAGCAACTCAACCAAATCACCTGGGATGGCAAGGACGATCAGGGTAACCAGGTTCCCGACGGCGTGTACTTTATCAATGTCGAATCCACGGATGCTGGCGGAAACAGTAATACCGTAGCGATCAACAACATCATCGTGAACACGGTTCCAACTCCTATCGACCTCAATCTTTCCTATGCTCACTTTTCCCCCAACGGAGATGGAAGGCGCGATACCATCGAGTTCACTCCATCCATTCCGGTTCGACAGGGAATTGCTCGTTGGAACCTGATCATCGAGAGAGAGGGAAGAGAAGTTTACCGGTTCGAGGGAACCGATCAGGTCCCGGAAAAAATTGTTTGGGATGGCAGAGCCACGCAGGGCCAGGCCGACGACGGGCACTACCGAGCGCGACTGACGCTGAATTATGTCAAGGGAAACAACCCTTCAGCACAAACAGGCCTTTTCCGGCTGGATCGTACACCGCCCGTTGCCACGGTGAACATCGATGGCGCTCCTACCTTCTCGCCCGGTGGGGAGGGGAGCCGGTCCGTGATGCCCTTCCTTGCCAGGGTAGCCCGCCCGGATGAGGAAGATCAATGGACAGGAAAGGTCATCAAGGGGACACCGGCCTCACCCGGTCCGGTGGTTCGTACCCTTACTTTTGGTTCTAACTTACCGCCCCAATTCAGCTGGGATGGTACCGATAACAACGGGCGCCTTTTGCCCGATGATTCTTACTTTCTTCAGATCCAGGGCAGTGACCCCGCGGGAAATCAAACGGTCGTCAATACACCTGTGTTTACCATCGACACCCGAGAACGGAATCTCCTTCTATCGGCGGAATCCCTGGCCTTTAGTCCCAACAACGATGGAGTCCTTGACCGACTGGTGCTTCTCCCACGTCTGAACATTCAGGAAGGCATCGGCAACTGGACACTCAAGGTCAGTGACGCACAGCGCCAGCTAGTCAGAACTTACTCGGGTGCTCGAACCCTGCCCGAGAGTATTTTCTGGGACGGAAACACCGAGTCCGGCACTCGGGCCAATGAAGGTCTCTATTCCCTCAGCCTGGAAGTGCAGCTTCTCAACGGCCAAACCCTGCGGGCCGCCATCAGTCAAATACTCCTCGATGTCACACCGCCAACACTCACCCTCAACCCCCAGATTACGTTGTTCAGTCCTGATGGAGAAAGTTCCAAGCAAGAAGCCATAGTCGCTGCAAACAGCTCACAAGAACAAAAATGGCTCGGCGAAATTCGATCGGGCACACGGGTGGTCCGGCGTTTCGAATGGTCCGGAAGGATTCCTGAAAACATCCGTTGGAACGGCAGAGACGACCAGGGGAATATCCAGGCAGATGGAGCCTACACCCTGGTGGTCTTTAGTCGCGATCAGGCGGGAAACAGTGTAGAACAAACAGTTCCCAACATCCGTATCGACAGACGTCCCGTGCAACTCTTCATAACCAGCAGTCATGCGATTGCCCCTCTTGCCCAAGATCGATCATGGGAAATACGCTGGGGATTGACAGCTCAGCCAAATGATGGCATCGAATCCTGGAAACTGGAAATCCTGGATGCCCGCGAAAAAAGAGTTGTCGAGAGTTTTGGAAACAATGGGGCTGTGCCCGCCCAGGTTGCCTGGAAATCACAGCCGGGTCGCAGCATAGCCGATGGGCGCTACATCGGCAGGTTCTCGGTAGTGTATGCGAAGGGTAACCTTCCCGTAGTGGAATCGGCCCCAGTACTCGTCGACACCACCGCCCCCATTTTGAATCTAGTAACATCGCCGGAACTGTTCAGCCCCGACGATGACGATCTTAACGACGAATTGACAATACAAATCGGCGTGGAAGACCAGAGCGGGATTCGCGATTGGAGTCTTGTGGTCCTCGACCCGACCGGCCGTCCCTTCCACGAGTGGAAGGGGCAGGGAACACCGGCACCTCAAATCGTTTGGGATGGTAAGGGGCAGGGGGGAGAATTGGTACAGGCCGCCAGCGATTATGAACTCGTTTTGACAGCTCGTGATCAGGTGGGATTGCAGACCGTCTCCCGAAAAAAGTTTACCACCGACATTCTGGTTATCCGTGAAGGAAACCGTTTGAGAATTGCCGTTCCCAGCATCGTTTTCCAGGCCAACAGTCCCCGGTTGTTGGCCGATGCTTCGGAGGAAGCGCAGCGCAACGTTCGAATCCTTCGCCGCCTGGCAGAGGTGCTCAATCGTTTCAATACGTATCGGATCACCATCGAGGGACACGCAGCCAGTCTGCAATTTGGCACTGCAGGTTACGAGCGGGAAGAATCCGAGGTCCTCATTCCTCTCAGCCTCAGCCGAGCCGAGACGGTGCGGGATGAATTGATTCGCGGTGGTGTCGACCGTTCCCGAATGCGCGTTGAAGGAGTCGGCGGCCGGCGGCCGGCTGTACCTCACACGGACGCGCCCAACCGCTGGAAGAATCGCAGGGTGGTTTTCTATCTTGACAGATAAATTTTTGCGACGGATAATTACGCTCGGTCTGGTTCTTGTCATAATTGTCGCTGCGGTGGGTGGGGTGAGTTATTTCATCTCGCCTCCCGAGCCATTTGTCGAAGATCGGCAGTTCGTGGTGCAAGATCAGGAGAGTCTTACCTCCATCGCCCATCGCCTGGTGGAAGCTGGGATCATTCGATCTGCATTGATTTTACGAGGTTTGGCTCTTCTGAAAGGCACGGAACGGAGTTTCAAGAGGGGTGATTATCTGCTCAAAGCCGCTTCCAATGTCCTGGAAATTCACGACCAAATAGTGAGTGGCAGGCAGCTGCTTCAGCGAGTGACCCTCAAAGAGGGCTGGACCTCGACAAAAATGGCCTCGGCCCTCCAGGCTGCGGACATCGTCGACTCGGATAGTTTTCTCAAAGCCGTTAAAGACCCGGGACTGGTTTCCCGGTATCGTGTACCGGCCTCCACTTTGGAAGGTCTGCTTTATCCTGACACCTACCTTTTTGCGAAAAACACCCCGGCAAACACCGTGGTCAAAGTTCTGGTGGAAAAGTTTGTTCAGACAGTTCGGGAAATCGATCCAGCGGCAACCCTGGATAACATAGCTACCTGGTACGATAAAATCGTCATGGCGAGCATCGTCGAGAGGGAATACCGTGTCCCTGAAGAAGCGCCCATCATCAGTTCGGTTTTTTATAACAGATTGCGTTACCGAGTACCTCTGGGGTCCTGCGCTACCATCGAGTTTATCATCACGGAGATTCAGGGCAAACCTCATCCGCGAAGGATCCTCTTCTCCCATACCGAAATCCCTTCACCCTACAACACCTACATCAATCAGGGGTTGCCCCCGAGCCCTATCAGCAATCCGGGTCGAGTTGCGCTTCGGGCCGCCTTTCAACCTGCCCAAACCGACTATTTTTTCTTTGTCGTCAAGGATCCCCGATTGGGCACTCATACTTTTTCCAGTAACATGACCGACCATCTTGCCGCTCGGGAGATTTATCTGAATACCTTTGTGCCTAAACTCTGATGGCCTTCGATCAACGCGATATCGATGAAATCAATTCCCGACTTTCGATTGTCGATGTGATCGGTCAGTATCTGAATGTAAAACGGTCCGGAAACAGTTACCTGGCACTGTGTCCGTTTCACCGGGAAAAAACTCCGAGTTTCAACATCAATCCTGCCAAGAACTTTTACTACTGCTTTGGGTGCGGGGCGCATGGCAACATGTTTCAGTTTTTGATGGATTACGAAAAGATCACCTTCCCGGATGCGGTAAAAAAATTGGCCGCCAAAGCAGGGGTGACACTTCGGGAATCGAATTCGGCAGAGGTGGTGGCTAAAAAGACGCAGATCGACGTCATTTTGGAAATATTACGTCGGGTGACGAAAACCTTCAGGTTTTTCCTTTTGAAGGACGAACACCGAGAGGTGCGCCAAATCCTCAGAAATCGCAAGATTTCTGAAGAAATCGAAGAACTTTTCGAGTTGGGTTATTTACCCGGGCGGCCAGGTTGGCTCTGGGATTTTTTGTTGGAGAAAAAATACAGCGAGGAGGTCTTGCGACAGACGGGGCTCTTTGTGAAAAATGGCAAACGAAGCCTTTTTGAAGGAAGGCTCATCTTCCCCATCACCAACAATCGGGGCGAGGTGGTTGCCTTTGGAGGAAGAATTATCCAGGGCGAGGGGCCTAAATACATCAACAGCCCCGAGACCTCAGTTTTTCTGAAGCGAAAAACGCTCTATGGTTTTTTTCAGGCGCAAAAAGAAGCTCGACTGCGGAGGGAAATCATCCTTACCGAGGGGTATGTCGATGTGCTGTCGCTTTTTACAGCCGATTTGCCTTTTGCCTGTGCTCCTTTGGGCACAGCTCTGACGAACGATCATTTCGAGTTTTTGAGCCGTTTTGGTTGGAGAATCAAATTGTTGATGGACGGCGATTCGGCTGGACTTAATTCGGCCTGGAAGGCGGTCAATCTTGCCGAACTTCACCAGATCAGTGTGGAAGTCGTCCCTTTACCGGAAAACTGCAAGGATGCAGCCGAGGTTCTCGAAAAAATGGGGGCGGAGTCGCTCAAAGATATCGCATCGTCAACGCGAGATCCTTTGCAATACCTCCTTCCCCGTCTTTCCGGTTTTCAGGAGAACAGATCCGAAGGTGTCAAAAAGGCGTTTTCGATGGTTCAAGAGCTCTTGTCGAACGTAAAAACCCAGGTTAGGAAAGATATCATCATCGAGTCCTTTTCGAATTTAACGCGGCTGAATCCTGACAGCGTCAAAACCGATCTGATGTCCGGAAAGAAAAATGCGTCTACCGACACGACGCAGACAGCAGTTGAGCTAAAAAATCGGGACTTTTTGATGGAATGGATTCTTGTCGGCTGCATTTTGGCTCATCCGGAAAAATACATAGAATTGCGTCAAATCATCATTCCCGAAGATTTAACGGATCCTACTTTGCAAAAAGTGTTAAAAAGTCTTGACTCGAAATTGGGGCAACATTATACTTTAGGTGGTCAAATCTTGGAAGAAATCAAAGAAACATTACCCGATGTCCTCCTCGAAGATCTTAACGAACGGTTAAAGCGAGGAGAGTATGATCATAACCCAGATGCCATCATTCAGGACGGGGCGCGGAGAATCAAGCTTCGTAAAGTTCTTGGTGCAAAAAAGGCCATCCAGGACAAGCTAGAATCACTACAATCTGCAGATCAAATGGATCTTTTAGAAACCTTGAAATTTTTAGATCAGGAAATTTCGCAATTGAAGGGGGCTATAAGTGAAAATTGATGAAGAAGATTCAATTCAGAAGCTCATGGAATACGCCCAAAACAAAACCACGTTGACCTTCGAGGAAGTTCGAGAATTTGTCCCCGAAGAAATCTTCAACTCCGATAAATTCGACGAGGTTCTTGAATTATTATCACGCCAGGGAATTCAAATCGAAGAAGAACCCTTGTTGGATGAGGACGAGGAAACCGCCATGCTCAACGAGGAAATATTGGCTGGGGTGTCGGCAAGTGCAGAAATTTCACCATCCCTCGAGGCTGCCAAAAAGAAAAAGCCCACCCTCATCGATAAAGGCACAACCGGGGAGGATTTTGTTCGCCTGTATTTGAGCGAAATCGGCAAAGAGAATCTTTTGACAGCCGACATGGAGGTCATACTCAGCAAGCAAATGGAAGAAGGGGAAAACAGCATCAAGAAAATCCTCAAATCCAACGGTATGATTATCAAAGAGTTTTATATCCTTGCATCCGACACTCTAAGCCGCTCTGACATGAAGGAAAAAGATGAAACTCTCAAGTCCAAAAAAGAAATCTCGGACTACCTTGCCGAGAAGCGTCGATTGACAACGTTCTACCGCGATGCATTGAGGCCGGTATATCCCGCGTTGCGCGACTATATCGAACTCAAGACAAAAATCATAAAATCCGGGGAAGATGTTTTTGCCAGTGAGCATTTGCAGCAACTTCGGGAGAACATTTTCAAGAGTATCGAAAACGTCGACATCCACCCCGAAGAAATCAACAAGTTTTCCAATAAATTTCTTGATGCGGCAAATCGCATAAAAAAATTCAAGAAAAACCAGAGTAAGATCGAAAGACGTCTTCGTGTGTCGTCTTCGAAGGATCTGCGTAACCTGGGACGTAAACTTGCCACTTCCTCAGGGCGCCAGGAATTGGAAAGCAAATTGATGATGAGCACGGATCAGATCAAAGAACGAATTCGCCAGATACAGGTCGCCGACAAACGTCTGCGTCAATTGGAATATGACTTCGAAACAAACACCGAAAATCTGCTTAAAATGAGCCAAGAAATCGAAAGCGGAATGACCATGATGAAAACCGCCAAGGAAAAATTGATCAAGGCCAATCTCAGACTGGTGGTGAGTATCGCGAAAAAGTACACAAACCGGGGGCTTCAGTTCTTTGATTTGGTGCAGGAAGGAAATATAGGACTCATCAAGGCCGTCGAAAAATTTGAGCATCGTAAGGGATTCAAATTTAGCACCTACGCGACCTGGTGGATTCGCCAAGCGATTACCAGAAGCATTTCCGACCAGGCAAGAACCATCAGAGTTCCCGTTCACATGATCGAACAAATCAACAAGGTCAGCCGCGAAAGCCGCCAGTTGATGCAAACCCTCGGCCGCGAACCTACAGATGAGGAAGTGGCCGAACGATTGGGGTGGCCGGTTCAAAGAGTCAAACAGGTAAAAAGTGTTGCCAGGGAACCGATTAGTTTGGAAACTCCCATTGGAGAAGATGAAGATTCCTCTATTGGAGATTTTATCGAAGACAAGTACGTTGAAAATCCATCGACGACGACGACTCAAACCCTCCTACAGGAGGACCTGAAAAAAATACTCGATGAATTGCCGAAAAGGGAAAGGGATGTTATTCGGTTGCGCTTTGGTCTCGATGATGGTTATTCTTTAACCCTGGAGGAAGTCGGTCTTTTGTTTGGAGTCACTCGGGAAAGGATCAGGCAAATCGAAGCCAAAGCCCTCAGGCATTTACGTCAAAAAAGCAGAAACTTGAAAGGTTATTATTCATAGGAGGTAGACCATGGTGACATTGTTCGAAAAATTGAAAGAACTTCAGGATATTATCCACGAGCGCTTTAATTTAGAGCGGGAATTAGAAGAACTTCCCAGAAATCTCTCCAAAAAAGCGGAAATTTTGAGCAGATTCAAAAAGACGCTTGCAGAGACAAAAATAAAACTCGAGGAACTGAAAAAACAACGTCAAAGTCTATACTATGAGCTCCAGGATTGCAGCTTAAGGAAAGAAAATCTTGAAAAGCAAATGGACAATGTGAAAACCCAAAAAGAGTACGAAACCCTTGACAAAGAAATCAAGGACTCGGCAGAAAAAGAACAAAATCTCCGAAGGGAACTCAACAACATCGATCGTGAAATCGATCTCAATAAAGAAGAGGAAAAAAAGGCCGAGAGCTTCATTGAGACCATTCAAGAAGAATACGAGGAAGAACGGCAAAAAATGGCCGCGCTCGAAAAAGACATGACAGGTAGAATTGGTGAGTTGCAAAACCTCGAGGCTCAGATCACCCCCGGTCTGGATAGCGACATGGTATTCAAGTTCAAACGCATCATTCGATCGAAACAGGGTATCGGTATCGTGGCAATCCGCAATGGAGTCTGTACGGGATGCCACATGATCTTACCGATGCAATTCGTCAACGATGTCCGAAAAAACGAACGTGTCATGTTTTGTCCTTATTGTAGCCGCGTCTTGTATTTCGAGAGCGATCAACACGAACATCGTTTCGAACCCTTGGTTACCGAAGCTGGCGGTTTGGCCGATGTGCTTGAAGAAGAATGAATTTTTAGGTACTGTATTCCCAGCAGGCTGGGTCGTCGCCAGTAATACTGGAGGAAAGTCCGGGCTCCAAAAAGCGGGACGCCGGGTAACACCCGGGCATCCGAGAGGATGACAGATAGTGCCACAGAAAATATACCGCCTCTGTTTCAGCGATGATTCAGAGGTAAGGGTGAAAAGGTGGGGTAAGAGCTCACCGCTTTCCTGGCAACAGGAAGGGCAGGGTAAACCTCGTTCGGAGCAAAATCATGCAGTGGTTGGGTCGCTTGCCTAAAAACCACGGGTAGATTGCTTGAGGCTATCGGAGACGAAAGCTCGAGATAGATGACGACTTTAACAGAACCCGGCTTACCGGCCTGCTTTTTTTGGGAGGATGATTGGAGTTTACCACCTATAGACCCGTTAGCGGTTACAAAAGAAAGAAGCGAATCCTCCTCGTCAAGTGGCTTCCTGTTTTGCTAATCATAGGTCTGGTCGCTTCAGGCATTTCATTTGGGATAATTCATTTTTCCACATCGTTTTTTACAGTCGGTGAAGTTCAGGCGGATTTAAAATCCCTTTGGGAAAACAATTCCTGGGGAGAAATCGTTTCTTACACGGAACACGACCTGGAAAAAAATCCTTTGAAAGAGAATTCCCTCGTATTTGCCGGAATGGGGCATTTTTATGCCAGCCTCGAATTACCTCAGGATCAAAGAGTTCAACACTTAAATTCTGCTGTAAAATACCTTCGAAGGTACCTGGCCCTGGATCAAAGACCTTTTTTGGAAGAAGTTCATTTCATATTAGGCAAGGCGTATTATTATCTTGGCCGCTATTATGCCGACCTCAGCATCTTTCATTTGGAGAAATCTCTGGAAATGGGCTATTTCAACAAAGAATTGTATAGTTTCCTGGGCCTAGCTTATAGTGGTCTGGAAAAATACGAGAAAGCGATTTATTTCTTCGAGCGGGCTTTAGGATATTCCGAAGATGACCTGTTGAGATGGAGCTTAGCTTTTGTACATTACAAAAAAAACAATCTAAATGAAGCTGAGAAAAACCTTCAACTTGCCTTGATGAATACGAACGAGAACGCCCTCTTAAAAAAGTACCGATTGCTCCTGGCTGAAATTTATCTGAAACAAAATCAAATCGAATTGGCTGAAAAGGAATATGATAAGATCCTTCAATTGGATCCTAATTCGGCAGAAGGACACTTTTTTCTCGGGGAAATATATAGTAAAAAGGGTGAGCCCGAGCGTGCCCGATCCTTTTGGAGAAGGGCCCTCCAACTCGATCCCTATCACTATAATGCCGCCATAAGGTTGAGAGGAAACTAGGAGGAAAAATGGGATTTTTGGATTTGTTCAATGGGTTTTCTACCGATATTGGCATCGATTTAGGTACTTGTAATACCCTAATTTATATCAAAGGTAAGGGTATCGTCATCAATGAGCCCTCGGTTGTCGCCGAGGAAAGAGGCACAAAAAGGGTAGTCGCTGTTGGCAACGAAGCCAAGCAGATGCTGTGGAAAACCCCGGGCGAAATTATCGCTAAAAGGCCTCTCCGCGATGGAGTGATCGCCGATCTCGAAGCTACCGAAAAAATGATAAGATATTTTTTGGCCAAGGTCCTTCCTAAGCGATGGCTCGTTCGACCTCGGATGGTGATCGGTGTTCCCAGTTGTATCACCGACGTCGAAAAAAGAGCGGTCGAGGAGAGTGCTTTGAAAGCCGGGGCGCGCGAGGTCAAAATCATCGAGGAAAGTCTTGCGGCGGCAATCGGTGCAGATATACCCATTTTCGAACCGGCAGGTCACATGGTTTGCGACATTGGCGGTGGGACGACGGAAATCTCGGTTATTTCCCTGGGGGGTATGGTAGTTACCAATGCCATACGCCTGGGCGGTGACGAATTTGATGAAGCCATCATCAAACACGTTCGCAGTGTCCACAATCTTATCATCGGCGAACAAATGGCTGAAAGATTGAAGATAACGATCGGAAACGCATCCCCAGAAAAAAATATCGATAAAATGGAAATAAAAGGAACCGATGCCATAACCGGGCTCCCCAGGCGTTTGGAGATCGATTCCATCGAGGTGCGTGAAGCGTTGCAGGAGCCTATCAATGCCATCATCGAAGAGGTCAAGAAAACACTAGGGCAAACCCCCCCCGAGTTAGCTGCCGATATCGTGGAACGCGGGATCGTCATGACCGGTGGAGGTTCTCTTTTGAAGGGTTTACCGAAACTTATTTCAAAAGAAACCGGTGTACCCGTATTCCTCGCAGAAAATGCCCTTTACTGTGTCGCCCTGGGAGCCGGGTTATATTGGGAACATGCGAAGGACGCCAATAGTTCCAGGAATGTTTATAACAACCTCAACCTATGAAGAGGTTTTATTTAAGCGAATGGATTAAAACCAACACACAACTGGTCACTCTCATCCTGCTTTTACTTACCAGTAGTGTTTCCATTTATTTGAGTGGTAGCTCCAGTTTGTCTTCTCCTGTTCAAATTGGTGTGAGCGTGGTCGGTTTTGTTCAGGAGATTTTCGATGGCATTTTTCGGGGTATCAATGGATTCGTGAACAGCATCGGTGAACTTTCCGCTCTCAGGGAAAAATATCAACAACTTCTTGAAAAGAACCGGGATTATCAAGGTATAGAACGAATCTTAGCGGATTTGAGAGCGGAAAACCAGAGACTCAAGGAACAATTGCAATTCAAGGAAAGTGTCAATAGTCAATTTGTTTCTGCAAGAGTAATAGCCAAAGATCCCACCAACATCACCCATAATTTCATGATCAACCGTGGACACTTACACGGTGTACGAAAAAACGATGCGATCATCGCATTTCAGGGAAATGATTACGGACTCGTGGGCCGTGTTATCGAGGTGGGATTCACGACCTCCCAGGTTCAATCCATCATCAATCCTGCAAATTATGTTGCTTCTCGCTTCCAAAAGTCACGATTCGAAGGCTTGGTATCGGGAAGGGGAAACGATCGTGAAACTTTAAGAATGCAATTCGTCAGGAAGCAGGCATTGGATGAGGTGCAGCCAGGTGACCTCGTCATAACCAGCGGGTTGAATTCCCTTTATCCACGGGATTTGCCGATTGGTCGTGTCGTTCAGGTTTACAATAAGGCTTATGAGACTACTATAGAACTCGATCTCAAGCCAGTCGTGGATTTTTCTAAACTAGAGTATGTTTTTTGGATCCAATCGGAAGAGGCATCGACGGCACCATGAAGTTAAGGTATTTCGTTTACTTCATCGTGATTGTTTTGTTGCTCACTATTCAAGCCACATGGGTAGCCCAGGTGTTTCAGTGGGGAAGTCAACCCTCCTTATATCTGGTTTTTTTGCTATGGATCGGTTATCAGGAAGGAAAGCAACCAGCACAAATCCTGGGTTTTTTATCAGGAATCGTCATCGATCTTCTAATTGGAATTCCTCTTGGAGTCAGCTCTTTCGTTCTTGCATTGTTTGGATATTTTGCAGGCATTGCAAAAGGAAGATTTTTCTACGATAGCATTTTTTACCCCATAGTCATCAGTGCCCTGGCTGTCTTGTATAAACAGATGATGTACATGCTCGTCTTTGGAATGTTCCAAATCAAAATGTCGGCATCGACATTCTTCAGCGGTCACTGGGTTCTGGAATTGTCTTTGACCAGCATTCTTTCACCCATCGTTTTCTCCCTGGCATCCCTTGTTAAAAGCCGTTTCGTGAGAAGTTATGGGGGTTTCACAGGTGGTTAATACGAACTTTGAGCAAACATTGACAAAGAGGCGAATAGTTTTAGTTCTCCTTGTTTTTGGTTTTGTTTTTGCTTTTTTTGTCATTCGGTTATTTAGCCTTCAAATTTTGGAAAGGAGTGTTTATGAATCTCTCGCTGCCAAAACCAGTCAGCGCGCACAAATAATTCCTGCGCGAAGAGGGGATATCTATGACCGAAATGTCACATATCCTCTTGTTTATGATGTTGATAGTTTCTCGGTTTTTTTTAACCCTGCCGATGTTCCCAAAGATATCATCCCCAAGATTCTCTCCGATTTGTCGTACTTTTTAGAAATGCCGCTGACAAGGATCGAGACTCTCGTACCACCGAGCAGCTACAATAAGTTTCAAAATATAGAAATCAAGATGAACGTCAGTCTGCAGACTATCAACAAACTTGCGGAACAAATTGAGTTATTTCCAGGTGTCACATGGTCCAACAAGCCTGTGCGAAACTATTCCGATCTACGATCTTTGAGTCACGTCATCGGGTATGTGGGAAGGATTACCCAGGAGGAACTTCAGGTTTTATACAACGCCGGGTATGGTTTTGGAAGCATCCTCGGCAAGTCCGGCATTGAAAGGCAATACGACCAGATACTGCGAGGAACCGATGGGGTCATCCATCAAATTGTGGACGTATTTGGGCGGCGAATCGAAGCGAGTGGTACTCCAGAGACTCCACCTCTACTGGGAAAAGATCTAGTTCTGACAATCGATGCCCGCTATCAGGTTCTGGCCGAAAAAAGTCTTGTAGGTAGAAAAGGCTCAGTTGTGATTATGAAACCTGCCACAGGAGAAATCCTGGCGATGGTAAGTGTTCCTTATTATGATCCCAATTCATTCAGTATTTCGGGCGAGAGTTCGTCATTTATCGAGCAGAAAACGAATAGAGATTCACCTTTTTTAAACAGGGCGATTCAATCCGTATATCCTCCGGCCTCCACATTCAAGATCATTTCTGCAGCAGCGATTCTCGATACCAACGCCATTGATCCGCGGCGTAAAATCGTCTGTAACGGACGACTTAGGGTAGGGGATCGATTTTTTAATTGTTGGAAATTATCGGGACACGGCCCTCAGGACCTTTCTGATGCACTGGCGAATAGTTGCAACGTGTATTTCTACACAGTCGGCCAAAGTTATCTAGGTCCTGACAGAATCTACGAGTATGCCCGGGAGTTGAGTTACGGTGAGTTTTTAGGGATTGACATTCCCGGTGAAGTGGCTGGAAACATCCCCAATCCCCGATGGAAATTACGAACCCTGGGCTCCCCCTGGGTTGGAGGAGATACCGTCAATTACAGTATTGGGCAGGGTTTTACCCTGGTGTCTCCATTGCAAATGGCCGCGATGATGTCGGTGATCGTCAACGAGGGAAAACTATATCGACCGCATCTTTTAAAAGAAGTGAGAGATCCGGTGACTGGAAACATCGTGCAAAAAACTGAACCGGAGCTCATCTTCGAATCCAAAATCAAACCTCAAGTGTTTCGTGACCTTCAAGGGTACTTACGAAACACTGCCGTTAGGGGCAACCCACATCTGATTACCACCAAGGCCGTTCAAGTCGCTGGAAAAACAGGAAGTGCCGAAATTGGTATTGAGTCCGCCTACCACAACTGGTATGCGTCTTTTGGTCCCTACGATGCCAACGATCCTAAAGACAGGATTGTCGTCGTTGTGAATGTCGAAGCCCAGGAAAATATTGATTATTGGGCTCCGAAAGCGGCCAATATCATTTATCAAGGTATCTTCGCTAACCAATCTTTCGAAGAGGCAGTTCGGACGCTGAACACTTATTACACGAGGAACATTCCCCTTGGAAATTAATCGGAGCCGTTCATTTTTCAACCTCGATTTCACTTTGCTCATAGCGGTGATGATGTTGATGGTCATCGGCGTCCTTTTCGTTTTTTCCAGCAGTTATAATCCTGTGACGAATGCTATCGGTGATGAATATATCAAACAAATTTATTGGGCGTTGATGGGATTGGTCATCATCATATCCATAGGATTCATCAACTATAATCTGTATTATGATCTCGCATATATTCTTTATTTAGGTTCTCTTTTTCTTCTAGTCATCACTCTGTTGTTTGGTCGCGTGGTGAATAACAGTAAAAGCTGGTTGGGGATTTTTGGTTTGGGTATTCAGCCGTCCGAATTTGCCAAAATTACTTTCGTGATTTTTCTATCTTTTTTCTACAGCTCCAGAATTTCGGACATCAAAAAGTTGACGACTTTTCTGGTCAGCCTTGTCATTTTGGCTCCACCGGTTTTTTTAATTCTGCGTCAACCCGATTTCGGTACTGCACTTGTATTCATACCCATTTATTTCGCGATAAGTTTTGTCAGTGGTGTACCTGCCAGGTATCTCATTTTTCTCGGCAGTGTCAGCTTGTTGAGTATTCTTCTGGGGGTCATACCTCTATATTTTAATCGAATCGTTGGTGAGGTTTCTTTCCTCGTGCCCTTGCTCACTGATCCAAGTAACCAATTGATTGTCATTGGTTTTTTGAGTTTTTTTATAGTGCTTGAAATTTTTGGTATAGTTTTTCTGAAACATCCTCTTTATAAAAAAGCACTTTATGTCACCTCGATAATTTTGTTGGGATTTGTCGGTGGCATAGAATTCAGAGCCTTTCTGAAAGAATACCAGATTATGCGTTTTATCACATTTTTAAACCCCCAGGTGGATCCTCAAGGAGCGGGATGGAATATCATTCAATCTCTCAATGCCATAGGATCTGGAGGAATCACAGGAAAGGGGTATTTACAGGGACAGCAAAGCCAGTTACGGTATATTCCCATGCAAAACACCGATTTTATATTTTCCATCATTGCTGAAGAATGGGGATTTTTAGGGGGAATGCTTGTTTTAATCTTATACGCCGTTGTCATATTTCGCTCCTATGTAACTTTTTTAAGGAGCAACGATCTTTTTGGTTGTTTGATTTCCGTTGGTATTATGACATACTTTGGATTCCATTTTGTCTTGAATGTGGGAATGAACATTGGAATCATGCCTATCACTGGAATCCCTTTACTCTTTATAAGCTATGGGGGAAGTTCGATACTTGCCGCATCCGTGGCCTCGGGAATCCTGGTCAATATCCAGCGTAAAAGATTTATGTTCTGAGTGTAATTTTTCAAACCGAAATTGCAGTAGACCGAATATCCATTATTCACAATCGATCAGATACCAAATGAAACCAGACATAAGGGCTCCCAGGCCGAAAAAGAACGCGCTAGGGAAATTAGGAAAAAAACTCAAAAGCAGAAAGTTCATCATTAAGGCTCCGATAACCGAAACAATAAGATATAAAAAAAAGTTCTTGTCTTTTTTCTTGTTCAGGAAAAAAAACAGAAAAGAGAATCCCCAGGATAGCAGCATAATTTCAAAAAGAATGATAACGATGTCCATCTTACCAGTTCAAAGTAAAGGTTTTGATGGTCCCCAGATAGACCGGCTCACTGATTTCACGGCCTTGTTCGGGACTCCAACCATAGGCCATGACAAAAAGCACGATCCAGATACCCGGAGGATTACCGTTAAGGGCTGTACTCAGACTGCCTTCTAAATTTGGTTGCTGGGTTCTCAAGGTCAAATCATAAACTTCCCAAAATCTGCGAAAATACGTGTTGTTCGCGCTTCTGGTACCGCGTCTCAGTTCGGTTTCAGACAGAACGGTATTAGTTCCTGTGTTAATTATTCGGATAACAGGTGGCGTGTTGATCTTGACATCCAATGTCGCATTGATGAGGCTGGTGAAATCGACCTCGAATTTGAGGTTGGCGCCAAGGTCAGCAGGATTGATCGATATGACAGGCTCTGAGTTCAAAGCGAATTCGTTGATATTGAAGCGCAAGTAACCCAGGGATTGTAAACGCTCGGGTGTGGGAACCACAGAAACCCCACCGGATGTTTTCAACGCATCCTGATCCGAAATACCGTAATTGGCACCACTGGATTCTACATAGTACTTATAAAAAATCTCATAACCCTGAAAGTTCGTTCCATTATAAGAAGATGGTGTATACGTCCAAACTGCGAGGGTGTCACTCGTCTGTGTCAGGACAGTTGGATTGTTGAGATATCTGACCGTGTCGAGACCGCAACCGTAAAAAAGCAGAATCAAGATGGGGAGACTCTGTCTCATCGCTTCTTGATTCCGGGCGGATAATAACCCTGTTCAAAATCGATGAGCTCGTAAATCAGTACAGGTTTGTTTTTCCCTTTAACCCGAATGTTGTCCAACTCTCTCACTATGGCTCCCTGGTCAGCAACCAAATTGTAGGTGAATTCACTGATGATGATGTTGGTGCGATATTCCTTGTTGGTTCCTTCCAACCGGGCGCCCAAATTGACGTTATCTCCCATGAGGGTATAATTCATACGACCGGGCGACCCCATATTTCCCACCGTCATGATACCGGAATTCAATCCGATTCCAATATGAATTTTTCTGTTTTCTGGAAAAGAGAGATTGAGTTTGTTTAACGCTTCCATCTGCCGAAGGGCACATTGACAAGCCAGCAAGGCGTGATCGGGCTCGTTCAGCGGGGCACCCCAAAAACACATGATCTCATCTCCGACATACTTATCGAGGGTTCCTCTATACTCCATGATGATATCGGTCATCAATGTCAGGTAAATGTTGAGATGGTTGACCAACTCCTGTGCAGACATGCTTTCACTGAGAGAGGTGAATCCTCTGACGTCGGAGAAAAGAACGGTGAGTTCCTTGTCCACACCACCCAGCTCGGGTGGTTTATCGAGGATTTGATTGACCACCTCGGGACTGACATATTTAGAGAACATCCCCTTGATTCGTTTCTTATCGGCTTCTTCGGTGATGACCCTGTAGGCCAAAATCGAAATAAAGGTAAAACTGATTCCAAGCGCAGAGGAACCAAAAGGAATATAAAAACTTGTGAGGTCGAACACGACTAAATAAATCACGAGGGTTGAAAACAAGAGCAATAGTCCCGAAGGTAAGGAAACGAAGGTGGGTAGTCTGCTAGACAGAAAGGCCATGAAAGAGATCAACACCAACAGCAGGACAATATGACCTCCAAGATGTATTTTTTGGATAAAGTTGTTCATGATGATGGTGTTCAAAGCATTAGCATGGATTTCCACTCCATACATAAGTCCTAAAGGAGTGGTCTTTTCATCTTCGGCCATGCCGGAACTGAAGGGCCCGACCATCAAGATTTTGTTCGCCAACGGCAAGCGCAAGGGCCATGTCGATGGATCGTCGCTGGTCACACGCCGGGCATAATCGGCGTAGGAATTATAATTAAATGTCCGCAGCCCACCTGGGGTGCTTTGTGTTCTTGGTCCCAGGAAGTTGACCAGCATTTGACCTTTTTCATCGATGGGTATTCGTATTTCAGGGATGGGAGTGATGGACTCGATGAGAACGGAATTCCCCGAGTCATCCCTGCCCTCCGTGTAGGTGATTTTTTGGTAAGGGACCAATTCCCCTTTTTCGGAATCAAAAACCATGGGATTTTTGATGACGATGCTGTCTCCCAGGTTTACCTCGATTTGATCCAGGCTTTTGTGAAAATATCTGGCAGCCAATGCCAGGGTGATCGACGGCACGATACGGTTTTGGTAAATCCGTATGTAATAGACCCGATGATCGATGGTGCCATCCTCATCGACGTCTTCCAGACGGTAAAGAGCATTTTCGAAGATTTTTTTGATCGTTTCATTTGTATCATCGAGATCTATTGTTGTCGGCGTGTTGTCTCGGTCCAGATAGGCATAATTCTGGTTGGCACTCAGGAGCGGAATTTCTTCTTTTGGTATAAGATAATCGGGGTTTTTGGGATCGATGCCGGAATCCTCTTCGGTGGTCCTATAAGCGACGTAGGGAAACTCCCCTACCAGCTGAGCCGTTTTCAGCACCAAAAATTGGCGTCGAAATACACCATCACTATCCGCTAAAAAAATGGCATGACCGAAACCAGCGGCATTTTTGGCAAATTCGCTCAGAGGAGCTTCAACAGAAAAAAAGGAAGGCAATAATGAAACATCACCATTCACCCTTAAACGGCCTTGAGGAAGGTCCATTAAAGTTTCCAATCGGGTAAACATTTTTTGGTTGTAGTCGAAGTCCGCCTCCGCTTGATTGGCAATGATTTCCAGGAAGGTTCTCTGGTTTATTTCGATTCCTGAAGATAAAAAGATATCTTCGACAGCGTTGCTACTTGGCTCCAGGAAGAAAATATCCAAAAGGGCACTGTTTTCTCGTTGATTCTGGTCCTGAATCCGTGCCAGGTTCTTGAGAAAGTTCCCGTGCACCGATCGGGGAAAAGGCCACCTTCCAAATGTCTGCAGAGCGTACTCATCTATCCCTAGCAACAAAATGTCCTGACTTGCCATCCGGTTGATTTCGATGGTCGTAACCCCTTCCCTCTGGTAAGAAACATCGCCCTGGGTTTTGAAAAAAAAGTAGGAATCCATCAGACGATCATCCAGACGACCGATCAAATTGAAAAACGGCAGGGAGGGAAAAAGATTGGCTAAAAGCAGGAGAACGAAGATGATGAAGGCGATGATAAAACCATAGGTCTTACTTTTATTTATTTTTTGAATGGCGCTTTTCACCTTCATCCTGAACCTGCCCTAAAATTACCTTACTTCAATAAGTCCTGATAAATTATACGGCTGCGGGTGAGTTTTGTCCAATCGCTCAAAGGATAGGTTTGCACAAGTTCATCAAAATAATTTCGAGATTTGGCGGGATCGAGAGATTCGTAAAGTACACCCAGGGTAAAAAGTACTTCTTCCTTAAATAAAGCGGGAATATCTCGGTATTTCAAAATCTCCTCGAAAACTTTGATCGATTCGAGCGTACTCCCTTCATCGAGGTATAATTGTGCTAATTTATACGAAGCCTGCATGTTATATGGGGAATTGGGATACCATTTTAAGAGTTGAATCAACTTTTCTTTTTGATCCGAAACGTTTTGTTTTTTTTCCGCCATCGATGAGAGTATCCACAAAGCCTTGGATCCGGCGTAGGACTCCGCCCTTGGGTTGGTGAACGGTCGTAAGATATTTTTGATCTCTTCTTCCAACTCTAAGAATTGAGCTGCCGAAGATTCCAATTGGCCCCATTTTTCAAATCGGATCGAGGCTCTATCGACGACGGCGATCGCATCCATGTTCATTTGATAACTCACCAGGGCAAAAATTCCTAAACCCAAAAATCCGAGCATGATTATCGATATCGCTACGAGCAAGAGCTTGCGATTTCGGGATATGAAGCTGTAGACGCCTTCATTGAGAGTTGACTTTTTTTCCATCGTATTTCTCCTTTTTTTGTTTGGATTCTTGCAAAAGTTTGATCAGGTGGGTTCTGTTGATTCCTAATAAATGGGCTGCTCGGGTTTGGTTGCCCTCCGCAAGAGCCAGGACATGTTGGATAAACTCTCGCTTGAAAAGTTTTACTGCATCTTTCAACTTTAGGCTGACCGAGTCGATTTTTTTCCCCATAGGGGAAAGCCAGGATCCCGATGAGGCAGAGCGTTCAACCCAATTTTTGAGTTCCCTGACATTTCCGGGCCATTGGTAAGACAGGATTTCTGCGTAGAGTGCTGCCGGAATGTCACCGAGATTTGGATAGTCCCTCGAAAATTCATCGATCAGCGATTTTAGGTCTTCGAGACGGGCACTCAGGGGCGGAACCACAAGCGTGAACACGGCCAGTCTGAAATACAGGTCATGTCGAAAAAACCCTTCTTGAATGAGGTTGGGCAAGTCCACAACGGAGCTCGCAAGGATCCTGGTCTTGACCTGATAGGTGGTACTGCCGCCGAGGGGGCGATATTCACGGTCAGCGACGAATCGGAGGATCTTCGATTGTAATGTCGATGAAAAGGCTTCGATATGGTGAAAATACAACGTGCCCCCCTCGGCCCGAGTCACCAAACCCGGTCGATCGACGGTAGCATCGGAATAGGCTCCGCGCACACTTCCAAACATCTCGCTTTCAAACAATGACTCCGGTATTGCCGCACAATCGACAAAAACAAAACTCTCCGATCCCAATCCACTTTTTTCATGAAGGTACCGTGCAAGTCGAGCCTTCCCCGTCCCCGATGCCCCAAGGATCAGCACATTACCTTGGGCGTTTCCTACACGATCGGCCATCTGTAGTAGTTCCTGCATCGGTTTGGAAAAACAAACCCATTCAGAGGACACCGAGGCTCCGACTCAGGACTTTTTAAGCACTTCTTCCAAAGTGAAACCTTTTTCTTTTTCCCCTTGATGAATAAAATGTGAGATCTCTTCTTTTTCTTTTTGCTTTTGGTAATCCTTCAAACTCAGAGTCAGTTTTTTCTTGTCCGGTTGAATTTCAAACACTACCGCGCTGATTTTATCACCAACTTGATACTTCTCCATAATTTTATCCGGGGATTCATCCTTTTTTTCTGTCAACATGGATTTGGGGATCAAACCGTCGATTCCACCGGTAACCTTAACGAACATACCAAACTCTGTCTTTCCGGATACAACCCCCTCGATGAGGCTTCCTCTGGGATAGCCAACCTTCAAGGCTGACCAGGGGTCTTCAGCAACCTGCTTGATACCTAGTTTGATGCGATGGGCTTCTGTGTCGATATTTAGGACTTTTACTTCAATCTCTTGACCCTCGGTCAACTCACTGGATGGATTTTTTATTTTTTTTGTCCAGCTGATATCTTCGTTAAAAACAAAACCCTCCATACCATCGCCGAGATCGACAAAGGCACCTGAAGACGTGAGCTTGGTAACCTTGCCCTTGATGATTTTCCCGATGGGATAGGTCTGAAAAACGTTGTCCCAAGGGTTGGCCATAACTTGTTTCAGGCCCAGGCTAACCTTTCCCTCGGTGATGTCGTACCCAAGGATTTTTACATCCACGGTATCACCGACTTTCAGCACTTCTTTAGGGTGATTGATACGACGATGCCAGCTGAACTCCGAAATGTGTGCCAGTCCCTCGATGCCCTCCGCGATTTGAATGAAAGCGCCAAAATCGGCAAGTTTGGTCACTGTTCCTTTGACAATATCACCCTCTTTGAATTTTTCTTCAAAGCGCGCCCAGGGATCCTCATGGAAGTGCTTGAGAGAAAGGTTGATTCGGTACTGGGTGGGATCAATGTGGATGACGACTAGCTGTAGTTTGTCACCTTTATTGACGAATTCTCTGGGGGATTTTACATGCCCCCAGCTCATATCGTTTTTGTGTAAGAGCCCGTCAAAACCGCCTAGATCGATGAAGGCTCCAAAACTCGTAAAACTTTTGACGGTGCCCTCCACAATATCGCCGAACTTTACCGTACTGTAGAATTCGTTACGGCGCTTTTCGAAAACCTCTTTCATCCGGTCCTTTCGGTTCAATACGATGTTGACACGTTTTCCGGACTCGTATTTTTCAATGTAAAACTCATCTTTGTTGCCCAAGATATCTTCTGGGTTCTCGAGTTTCTCGATCGAGGCCTTGGATTGGGGCAGGAAGGCCGAAAAACCATACCCGAGATCGACACTATAACCGCCTTTAACAGTGGCAATGATTTTTCCCTTGATGGGTTGTTTGTTTTTGAAAGCTTCATCGAGAACTTTTTTAAAATAAATGCCGTCGGCCTGTCTTTTGGATACGAGGACGGAACCATCCGCTGTCTCGGATTTTAGGAGTTTCAGATTGACCTTACTGCCGATCTGTGGCTCTTCATCGAATTCAACACGATCGATGAGGGCCTCACTCTTCAAACCCACATCGACAACAACCTTGTTTCCCCGAACCTCAACGATGATCCCTTCGATAAGGTTTCCTTCCTCGAGTTTTGGCATGTTTTTAAGAAAGTCCTCTTGCATTTGGTTTGTGCTGAGGTCATCCGACATGATCGATATCCCCTTGTCCCATCATAGAGTTTATTTTTAACAAGACTTTCTCACAAACTTGATCGATGGTCAAGTGTGTCGTATCGAGGTACCAGCTGTTGGGAGCCTGCCGGAGCGCCCCGTGCTCTTTTTCAATGTCGCGCCTGTCGCGCAGACTCAAGGACTCCTTGATGGTTTCCAGATTTTCTTTTCTGTCTTGTTCCAACCAACGCCTTCGTGCCCTCTCCTCGAGGTCTGAATCGAGATAGATCTTCAGAAAGGCGTCGGGAAACACCACGGTGCTCATGTCACGTCCCTCAGCGACGAGGTGGACACTCTGCGCAATCGATCTGATTTTTTGATTGATGAGATCACGTAAAGGAAGGAAAGAACTCACGATACTGGCACGTTCCCCCGCTTCTACGGTGGTGAGGTGGGTTTGTTGCGCCAATTCGGAAACAATATTCAAATCTTGAATAGTAAAATATTGGTGAACTTTATCAAGCATTCGGGAATAATCGCCATCGAAGAAAGAACCTGCGAGGCGATAGAAGAGCCCGGAATTCAAATGAAGCCAGCCGAGTTTTTCCGATAAGTATTTGGCAAGGGTGCTTTTGCCAACCCCGGCAGGACCATCAATCGTTATGACCATAGAGTTCCTGACACATTTTTACCTCTTTGTCATCGAGTTTACGCCAACTACCCTGGGGGAGGTTGTCGATTTCGAAGGGACCAATTTTCGTTCGGACGAGTCGCTCAACTTTCGAACCCAACTTTTGCATGACTTTTCTGATCTCTCGGTTCTTACCCTCCGTTAAGGTGATTTTCAAGGAGTGTGGGTTGATGATTTCGACCTTTTTGGCCTTATATTTGACCCCATCGATTTCCAGGCCCCTTTCGAAACGTTTGGCATTTTCGATATCCAGGGGACGAGCCAGGGTCACGAGGTATTGTTTGGGAACTTGATATTTGGGCTTGATGAAGAGTTGCGCCCAATCCCCGTCGTTTGTCAGGAGAATCAATCCCTCCGATAGAAAATCGAGGCGGCCTACAGGGAATACTCCTTTCCGCATTTTATCGGGAAGGAGCTGTGTGACCAATGGCCTTTCAAAACTGTCTTTGCGGCTGCAAAGGTAGCCGCGGGGTTTGTTGAGCAAAAAATATTTTCTTTTGACCCGAAACGGGACCACTTTCCCGTTGACAGAGACTACATCGCTTTCCTGTACCCGAAAACCCGGCTCCACTACGACCTTACCATTCACCCTAACCTGCCCTGTCCTGATGATGGTGATCGCCCCACGCCTCGAGCTAAGACCAGCCCTTGCCAGGACATTCTGCAATCTAAGATTTAAGGGTCTCGAGCTCAAATTTGCCCTCGTTCCAGTCATCGAGTTTTGGCAGGTCTGCAAGGGAGTTTAACCGAAAAACTTTGAGAAACTCCCGTGTTGTTCCATATTGAACAGGCCGACCCGGCCCCTCTTTCCGGCCAACCTCTTTTATTAGCCCGCGCTCCTCCAACATTTTTATGACCCCCGACACTCCAACACCTCTGATACTCTCGATTTCCGCTCGGGTAATCGGTTGGCTGTAGGCGATGATGCTGAGTGTTTCCAGGGCCGCTCGGCTAGGTTTGTCCTCATTTCTCTTTCCATAGTGCTCCTTGAGCTGGCTCCATAGTTCATGTTTTGGAATGAGACTCCACCCTCCCCCAACTTCGCTGAGTTCCAATCCGCTGGAAGGCAGACTGTATTTAGTTTTAAGAACTTCAAGGGCCGATTCGATCACCTCTTTACTCAACAAGGTTATCCTGGAAAGACGCTTCATGTCGATCGGATCAGATTCGAGGAAAAGTACTGCCTCGACAATTGCAGCTTCCTTATCCATGGCCTTCCGGTCCTTGCACTGTTTCCCTGGCTTGAATGAGGATATCACCGAAAAGCTTATTCTGTAACACGACGACTTTCTTGGTTTTGACCATTTCCAACAAGGCCAAAAACGCACACACGACGTCTAAAGGACTATCGGGTTTGGTGATGATATCAAAAAAATTGAATTGCTTTTTACTTTCTAAAAACTCGTTGATCAAAGCCATCTTTTCATTGATGGAAATTTCCTCGTAAAGATTGATGATGGCTTCGGGAGTCAAGCCCTTCATGATACCGGAGAAACATTTTAGAAGATCCCAAACGCTGATCTCTTCCCAATTATCGGCTTCGGAAAAAGGAAGGTAGCGTTCCTGCTTACGGCGTTCAATACTCCATTCTGCCTGATCGTAAGTTTTTTCGAGCTGCTCACTGAGCTGGCGATATTTCTGATGCTCGATGAGTTTGTCGATCAGCTCCTTGCGTGGATCCTCCCAGTCCTCCAGCTGATCGTCTGGGACGGGCAAAAGCATGCGGCTTTTTATGTGGAGAAGAGTCGCCGCCATAAGGTAGAACTCGGTCAGGTCGTCAAGTTCAGGAGTGGAAAGGGTCTTGAGGTATTCCATGTATTGTTCCGTAATGAGTGCGATGGGTATGTCATAGATGTTGATCTCGTTTTTTCTGATGAGGAATAAGAGCAAATCGAGCGGCCCCTCGAAGCCGCCGACATGAAACCGATGGCCTTCATGGTTTTCCATAAGACTTATTTTAGAAAAGCTCACCAATAAAGTAAACACCAGAGGTATCGAGTTCCTCCAGGCCCTCCTTGTACTTTTTTTTTCGAATGGGACATAGGGCCTCTTGGTGTATTTCCACCATGGGAACGAGAAAAAAGGGTCTCTCCCACAGGGCAGGATGTGGAACCTGGAGATCGTCCTGGTCGATGACCTCGTTTTCGATCCAGAGAATATCGATGTCGAGGGTTCTTGGGGCGTAGTCCTTCGGTCGGGGAAAGGGGCGCCCAAAACTCACTTCGATTTTATGGATATGGCCCAAAATGGATGTTGCCGTTTCGGTTGTCCTGAACAGAGCACAGAGGTTTAAGTAATCGGGCTCGTTGGGGGCAAAAAAACTTTTTGACCGGTAGACACCGCTGATCGCTGCGGTTCCAAAGATTTTTTCAAGTTCATTGACAGCCCCCCGCAGGTTTTGGAACCTGTCGCCAAGGTTTGAACCCAAACCCAAAATGACCGCTCTGTTCAAGTCGATTGTGGGGGTACGGCTACAGTTTCCTGCTTACCATCCTTGGGAGGAAAAATGATTTTTCGAAGCTGCTGTTCGATTTGATTCTGTAAATCGGGGTGGGCCGCAAGATATTCCCGGACATTATCCCTACCCTGCCCAATCTTCTCCTCTTTATAACTGTACCAGGAGCCGCTTTTGCTGATCAAATTGTATTTGACCGCACAGTCGATCAGGGAACCTACTGAAGAGAGCCCGGATCCGAAAAAGATCTCCATCTCGGCCTTTTTGAATGGGGGCGCAACCTTGTTCTTGACAACTTTTACGCGTATGAGATTTCCGATGGCATCGTCCTGACCTTTGTTGATGGTCTCGACTTTTCTCACATCCAATCGGACGGAGCTATAAAACTTCAGCGCGTTGCCGCCGGTCGTCGTTTCCGGGTTGCCAAACATAACGCCGATTTTCATGCGGATTTGGTTGATGAAAATAAGACAAGCCCCGCTCTTGCTGATGATGCCCGTTAGTTTCCTGAGTGCCTGACTCATCAGACGGGCTTGAAGTCCTACATGGGCGTCGCCCATGTCTCCATCGATTTCAGCTTGAGGGGTGAGGGCCGCTACAGAGTCGACGACGATGATGTCGACTCCACCGGATCGAACCAGGGCCTCGGTGATTTCCAGCGCCTGCTCTCCGGTGTCCGGTTGGGAGACATATAGATCGTCAATATTGACCCCAAGGTTTTTGGCATAGACGGGATCGAGGGCGTGTTCTGCATCGATGAAGGCAGCAATTCCCCCCCTTTTCTGTGACTCGGCGATGGCATGGAGTGCGAGTGTCGTTTTACCTGAAGATTCCGGGCCAAAAATTTCGATGATCCTGCCCTTGGGATACCCACCCACGCCTAGGGCCTCGTCAAGGAGGATGGAGCCACTGGGAATGACCTCGATGCCCAATTGAAGGGGAGACTCTCCCATTTTTATCAGGGATCCCTTCCCGAACTGTTTTTCGATTTGCTGACGGGCCGCTTCCAGAGCCTTGAGTTTTTCCTCGTTGATTTGCGATCCCGGTGTCGGAGCATTTTCTTTTTTCGCCATAGTACCCTCTATACCTTAAAATACAAAAAAAGTCATCTTTGTACGTGTTTTGAAAAGAAAAAGGTCAATACTCCAGAAGAATGGTGACAGGGCCATCGTTGATCAAAGATACTTGCATGTGTGCCTGGAAAATTCCGCATTGGGTTCTTCGATGCAATTTCCTGACTTCTTCGACAAAATTGGAAAAATAGGTCTCGGCAATCTGGGCTTTCATCGCCTTGTCGAAACCTGGCCTGTTCCCACGGCTGGTATCTGCATACAGGGTAAACTGACTGACAAGAAGAACTTCGCCCTCGATATCCCGCACCGACAAATTCATTTTTCCCTGTGAGTCGGAAAATATCCTCAGATCAACCAATTTTTGCGCGACCTTGCTAAGGTTGAGGACTTTATCATCGTCAACAGAAAATCCCACCAGGCACAATAGCCCCTTCTCGATAGAAGCGACAATTTTTTGATCGACGGAAACCGACCCTCGAAGGGCACGCTGAACAAGAATTCTCATGGGCTTCGCCTCACTCCCATGACGTGAATTCCAATAACTTCCAGAAACCAGGCACTTTCATCGGTACGAATCCGTGCCAAAAGGTCAATGGGATCGCCGTTCTGAATCCGAACGGCAAAGCGAATCTTTGCAGGAACAACGGCCTCTAGGATTTTGCCTTCGTGGTAACCGACAAGAAAATCGAAATCGATCTCGGTTTCACCAACTTTCAAATTCGCAACGCTGCCTTTCCAACGCACATAGACGCCATCGTAGATTTTCGGACGCGCCAGGATTTGCGCAGGGGTAAAGGAGAAAAAATCTGCCGTAAAATCGGGCCGAGTTTGCATTTCGATCAACTTCAACGCCTGTTCCCTGACCTGATCACTGGCATTAGAAAAAAGAATGCGATTCAAGAGGACTCTGGCCTCGTTGTCTCGATATTCCAGCATGAGCTTTTGAGCTTCACGAAAAAGATTTTCGATTTCGGAAGCCAGCAACACTTCTTCAAAGGAACCGTCAAAACGCAGGAGTTCACGTATTCCTTCAATACCCCTCTCCCGGATGCCCTCTCGGATGTTTTCCGGTGCAGGGGGCTCGGTAGATCCTTTGACGACAGGCCAAAGAAAATAGAGCGCCATCGAAGTGATAATCGTGAGGCTAAGAAAGATTATCCATCTTCCATATTTGGACTCACCTGGTATATCGGGTTGAATTCTCCGAAATTGCGAGCTTCTTACCCAGGTCTGTAGTTCATCTCGTGTTTGTTTTTTTCGCAACTGTTCCAAAAGCAGCCGCGCTCGAAATTCCTCGGGGTTTTGGTCCAGGGCCGTCAGGCAATGATTTACAGCTTTCACGATCTCGCCCCTGACCGTGTAGATACCCGCGAGTAAAATATTTGCGTCCACATGATGGGGATCGATCTTGAGCATCCTGCTGAGAAAGGCGTGTGCTCCATTAAGATCCCCCGTTTGGTAATAAGCGGCACCAAGGATGTGAAAAAATTCGAGATCCTCATAATAATCGAATATCTTTTTCTCCAATACCGAAATGATCATATGGTATTTTTTTCGATGATAGAGGTATCTAAAGTCCTTTAGGGTAGGATTGGAAAGTTTTCTCATTTATTGAAAGAGACTTTTTCGGTTTTCCAGCTCCCTGAGGATGGCATTCATCGCCTCGATTTCTTCAGTGGTCACACTATCCGGGTTGTTCATCTTGATGTTGAGTTTTCTCAGCAGATCCAGCAAAACCTCTTTGTCTCTTCGGAGAAGTTGCAGGAGATTGTTGGATTGTTCTGGGGCGATGACGGTACTTTCGTAGGAATCGGCAAGCGGAGATTCGCTTCCTACCTTTGCTCCGATGAGGTCTTTGGCGGAGGCATTGGCCATCGCGATGATGACCGTTTGACGAGACTCCGCTTGAATGGTCAGGCCCTCGTAATACACGGCGACGGCGCTGTCGTTAAAAGAATACGGCGACATGTTGAATTCACGATTTTCGCTATAGATGAAATCCCATCCACTATCCTTAATCCTTTTCCAATTCGAGAACAGAGTCCGCGTCGGCGTGGTGACCCCATCGCCCAGCCAAAACATCAGTCCGACTCGCGGAGGATTTTCCTTTCGTGAACTGACCCAGGTTTGAGCAGTTCTTCCGACAATACGATGTTCCCGATTGTACACGACATTGTCGATCAAAAAGTGGTTATCCGGCTCTCCCAAATAGGTATCGATTAGGTAGCGCAAGTCTACACGTGCCTCATTTGCTGTTTTGTTCGTGATCTCGACGCTGATCCTCAGGCCATCCGAAATCGAACTATACTTCGTTGTTAAAAATTCGTAGAGAACGGAGACATCGGCACGAACGCCCCGGTAATTCATTCGAACCCCGTTGAGTTCTTCGGACACACTCAGCAGAAATTGATTACCGGGCAGGAGATTGAGCACTTGCCCGTTAAATCGAAGACTAAAAAAGGTGGTGGAAGCATCGCGCGTCCAGGTCAGGGGTATCCAGCGTGGGTTTTCCAGGCTTTCGGTCACTGAGATGATAACGGTTCCTTTTTGTTCGTCGATGTTGATCCTCACTTTCCCACGCGTCACCTCCAGTCCAAGCAGGAGATGGGTGAAGAAAAACAAAAACAGAATACTAACGGCCAGACGCATTTAGGACCTCCCAATCGTCATAAAATCTTTTGAGTTCTTCCGCCCTGGCCTTGATTTCCTGGAGTATCCTCAGGTTGCTGGAAGCAGTTGCGCTCGAGTTTTGATTAGTTTGATTTGTTGCTTGTTGTACAGGAGCCACCGTTTCAACCGAGGGCGTGCGAACCCGAAGCCGGTTGGCCTGGGCTTCCTGTAACTGCTGCTCCAATTGGCGGATGCGCGCGGCAAGATCGCTTTTCTCCAAATCTAAAATACGCCTCTGGTATGCCTGAATCGCCTGTTGGTAAGCCCGTTCCCGTCTTCGAAACTCATCCAGGGAGTTGAGTAATTCTTCATGGCTCCATCTTAGCAGGCGCAAAAGCTCCTCTTCCCTGAGCTTCATCTCGATCATGCCGAGTCGATACCGGGAAGCCTCTATCTTATAACTCGTCGGGAAAAATTCGATGACACGTTTATAGAGAACCTGGGATTCCTCCCACCGCCCGAGCGCATAGGCACTTTCAGCCATCCAGAAAATACTGTTGGATGTAAATTCCTGATTGGGTTCCGTTTGAAGAAAGCTGTCGAAGGTTTTGAGGGCGTTTTCGTAATCCTCCATATAAAACAGGATTCTTCCTTTTTCATAAAGAGCTTCTTTGGCCAAGGGATGCGTAGGATAATTTTGAAGGAACTTTTCAACGAGGGCAGACGCACGGTCCCAGGCCTTGAGGGACATTTCCGTCCGGCATAACCATAGCAGAGAGTTGGGGTGAACGGTCACGAGATCTTCTCTGTCGAGTATCGCCGAAAAGGTCTGTCTGGCCCCGATAAAGTCCTGTTGGGCATATTGGTTTTGGCCTCGTGTCAACAGATCTTGAGTAAAACCGGAAGCACTCAAAACCAGGAAAAAAGCGAATACAATTTTTTTCATGTTTTTAGCCTTGTGACATAGTCTCCCGGGTCATCATTCATAAAAAAGGACGATCCTGTTACTAATATATCGGCACCTTGCTCTTTCACCTGCATGGCTGTTTCAAGATTGATCCCCCCATCGACACTGATGAGAAAGTTTAGATGACGTCTCTGCCTTTCCCGGTTTAAGGAAGCGATTTTGTCCAGGCAGAAATCGAGAAACTTTTGCCCGCCGTAGCCTGGGTTGACCGTCATGACGAGAACCAGGTCCAAAAAACTCAATAAGGGGAAGATGAGCTCCACCGGCGTGGAGGGAACGATGCTGATGCCGGCCTTGACGCCGATATTTTTCAATTCCTGGATGTGTCGGTGGTGGTGAACAGCGGCCTCATAGTGAAAGGTAATCCACTTTGCGCCCGATTTGCTATAAGTCTCAAAATGTTTCCAGGGCTCTTCAATCATGAGATGCACATCGGCGGTCAACGATGTATGTGATTGGGCTGCGGCAATGAACTGATGCCCGAAGGTGATAGGCGGAACGAAGGTTCCGTCCATGACATCGTAATGAATCCAATCGGCGCCGCTGCTTTCGATTTTGCGAACTTCTTCATGAATTCTGGAAAAATCTGCTGCCAAAATGGAGGGAGCAACTATGGTCATAGGTGAATTATCATGGAAATCCAAGGGACCGGTCAAGACTCATGATTGACCTAAGAAGTGGATTCAGTATAATTAAATTATTGTCAAATCGATAGATGGGGGCGCTGTATCAATAACATTTACGAAGCTTTTCGAAATGGGGATTTCAAGAGCGCTCAGACCATTGCCGCTCAGGAACGAACGCAGACCCTGGAGGACGGACTTGCCCTCATCGCTCTCCATTATTCGACCTATTGGCTCAACGAACTTCCGAAACTCGAACAACAGAAAGCGCCGGGGGCCAAGGCGGACTTGATTTTTAAAAGCTATGCGGACTTTCTTTTTCGTTATCTCCCTGCCCATGGAATCTACGACGAGACCCTTTTATACAATCTCCGCGTCTTCCTTTTCGGGTTAGCCCTTAGTTATCTCAACGAGGAAATGCATCATCTGGAAAACCAGGAAAACGAACGGCAGGTCATCCTGGACATCATACGCTGCCACAAACTGGTCGGTGATTACCCCAAAGCTCTGTCACTCCTTCAATTGCATTTTCCCAACTCGGGTATCGATGATGCGGATTGTCTGTCCGAGATCGCTGATTGTTTCGACATGATCAGCCAACAAGAGAAGGCTCGTTTGCTTTTTCGGGACGCTTTTTACAGCGGTCCCCAAACCATAGCCCTGGATTTTCTACTCTCACCAATGATTCATAGCATTCGAAAGCAACTCAGTGCATTACCTCTACCGCCCAATCTCGTGAAAGAATGGATGGGCGTCTATGGTGTGCTTCTAGGGTACCTCAACGTGCGACGGAAGCTGGACCCATTCGAGGTCTCGCGCCTAAAGCAGGAAATCACGAATCTTAAACTCGAGTGGACACAACAACGCGACGCGAAATCACCTGTTTTGCCACGTTTGATCTACAGGTATTTTTTACTTCTCGACCACTATAAGGAGGTTCGAGAAGACAGAAGCAAATGGGATGAAATACTCCTGAGTATTAAAATGATCGATCCAGGAATCTACGACATGTACACAAAAATTTAAGGAGATTGCAATGTCAGAGGTCAAGACAAACGAAATCGTTGAAAGAATTAGTCAGGTTCTGCACGAAGAAAAGTGGACGAGAACTATCATCAGCCAATACACGCTGACACATTTCAAAGAGTTGGAAGACCTTTTTCAGCTGATCATCAACAGTGGGTACGTGAACGACATCCTTCAACTCTGTGAGGATTTTCTCCAGACAAACAAGAATTCCATCGCTGCTCTTTATTTTTCCGGGATGATATCCCTCCTCAGGCAGAGCCTCGATGATTCCAATTTGGTCAAGCTGATCAATCTGCTGAACCAAAATCAAAAGCCGGTATTGGTGGAGCACCTTTGCAACAGCATACTCAAACACGGGGAACACAAGTTCGCATTGCGCAGCCTTCTCGATTTGGCCAAACAGGAGAACAATGAACAGAAGATCAGACAAATCGAGGAAAGGTTGGTCAGGGTTGATTTGGAGGATGCCGAAACGACTTTCGACCTGGCGCAAAAATATGAAAGTCTGCAAGACCAGGAAAAGGCCATCGAGTTTTATAAAAAATCCATCCACAGGTTTCTGTTGAACAAAAACTTTGCGCGTTTGAAGGATGCCTGGGACAAGCTCCTGAAACTGTCTCCCAAAGAGTACGAATATTTTCTTCAAATCGAAAACAAGGTGAGTAAGTCTCTCCAGTGGGATGCAGAGAAATCGCTACAACTGCTCGAGGACCTCTACCCTGTGGTACTGAAAAACGAGAATTACGATCAGGCAGTCGAAATCCTTCTCAAAATCTACAAGTACGAGGGCAAGGCCGCAAGTGTCAGGAAGGAAATCGTCGAAACTCTCAAGAAAAAATATGCCGATAATCCTAAAATTGAGGAATATATCAAACTGTCGGGAATCAATCAGAGCTTTAAAAACCTCGAGGACGCTCTGAGAGATTTTTACAAACATCTCAGTTTTGCTAAAGGCAATTTCGTTTATCACAATGCCTGGGGTGTCGGTATCATCAAAGAAATCCTTGAAAAAGAGCAGGAATTCGTCATCGACTTCGAAAAAAAGAGACAGCACCGGATGGCTCAGAAAATGGCTGTCGAGGCATTGCAACCTCTCCAACGGGATGATATCCGCGTACTCATCGCCACGACCAAACCGGAGGATCTCAAGAAAAAGATCAAGGATGACATCGAGGGAACCTTAAAAACGATTCTGAGGTCTTTCGGAAACAAGGCAGATTTCAAGACAATTCGTGCTCTTTTGGTGCCCACGGTTCTGAGCCTTTCAGAATGGACAACGTGGAGCTCCAACGCTCGAAAAGCTCTCAAGAAAAGCCCCGATTTCGCCTTCGACCCCGACAAACCCGATACCTACCTGTTGAGACTCCAACCTATCAGTTACGAGGAAAAAGCTTTCAATAAGTTTCGGGGTGAAAGTGATTTCTACAAGAGGGTCGAGGTCTTTTTTGAGATCTTAGATGAAGACCTGGTAAGCTCGGATTATTTCAGCGATATTCTGAATCACTTCATTAACATTTCGAAGTCAACAAAGGTTGACGATGAGGTCATATCCTCCTATCTGTTGCTACAGATCCTTTATAAACGATATCCCTATTTTGCAGTTTCTGCATCGAAATCTTTCAAGGATTATTTCCTGGAACTGGAAGATCCTGTCGACACCTACATCAAAATCAAAAACAACGAACTCAGAAAAGAATTTTTGCGTTTCACCGTCAAAGAGATCGATACCTGGCCCAATTTGTACTCGCGAATGTTTTTGTACAGCCCAAATAAGTCTCTCATCGAGGAGCTTTTGGGAAATCAAAAGAAAAAGGAAGTCGAACACCTGTTCAAAACCATTGTCGACCGTTTCCGGGAAAACAAGGAAGCGATGATTTGGCTGGCCAAATATCTTGAGGACTATGACCAGTATGAAAATTATGGCATCACGAAAGAAAAGGTTGTCATCAATCTGCTGAACATTCTCGAAATATCGGGCAGGGATATCAACAATTCGAAAGATACGAGCTTTGCAAAGAAATTTAAGAAAACCATTCTCGCATTCCTTTTCAAGGATCGTTTCCTGGAAAAGTTTATCGACCAAATCGAACAGGACAAGGCCGAACGTCTACTTGCCCTGATCAAGGATAGTCATGAAATACCTGCAACCGAAGTCCAAAGCATCAAGGACAAAATCTTCGAAAGATTCACTCTCATCGCCCAAAAAGAAAATATCGCCTCGTCGACGGTGATCAGTAAGAAAGCCCTCCTCACCACACGTTCGATGTACAACAAGAAAAGTAAGGAACTCAGTTATCTGGTTGACGTGGAGATTCCCAAGAATTCCAAAGAAATCGGAGATGCCATGGCCCTCGGTGACCTCAAAGAAAATGCCGAGTATCATGCCGCCAAAGAGAGGCAGGGGATACTCAACGCTACCGTGAGCCAATTGAGCCGTGAACTGGAAATTGCTACGGTAGTCGATCCTGAGGATGTCGATCCCAGCAGGATAAGTTTTGGTACCAAAGTCAAACTTCTCAATCTCGTAACGAATCAGATGGAAGAATTTGTTATCCTGGGACCATGGGAATCTCGACCCGAAGAAAATATCATCTCATATCTTTCGCCGTTGGGGGAAAAGCTCCTGGGTAGAGGTGTTGGGGAAAGCCTAAAATTCTCCATCAATGATCGCAGCTTTCATTTCGAAGTGAAATCCATCGAAAAGGCTGATTTCATATGAAAACTATAATGAAATTCTTTTTATCGTTTCTTGTAGCTTCTTCATTGAGCGCCCAAATCACGGATCCGCGGGATTTCGTTGTTTTGCTGGACCTGGGACCGGCCTTGACGGCACACCGAAACAGTGTTGTCTCGGTGTTCTTAAATGTCATCCTCAAAGACTATCTCAATTCGAGCCGCTTGGACGAGTTTCATCTAATCGGCTTTGCGAAAGTCCCGAGGCTCATGTTCCGAGAAACTTCTTTTTCTCGGGAAAGAGTCGAATCGTTTCTGGTAGATTTGTACCGTCTTCCCGAATCTGACGAACAAATGGACCTGATTTCGGGACTGGATCTGGCCAAAGACTACCTTCGATCCCTGGCCACTGCAAAAACCAAACAGGTCGTTCTCATCATGGATGGAAAATCTCCCGGAGGAGAAGCCGCAGTCCTCTGGAAAAAGAATTTGATCGATTTTCATCAATACCTGCGCGCCAATAAATGGCGGTTCCGACTGGTCTTGCTGCCTTATGATGGCAGTCAGCCCGAGCTCGATCTATCGCAGATTTGGAAAGATGAGATCCCTTTGACGATTCTGAACGACTCCGAAGATTTTGCTAACAAACTCCTGGGAAGTCCCCGGATCTTTTGGCCTGAGGCAAGCCTGAAAATCGGCAGGTCGTTTCGATTGCCTCTCAAAGTCATCAATTATGAACAGGAAAATTTGTTGCTCAGAGTCCGGCAAATCCTCATCGATGGTCAAAATGCGCTCAATCGTCCTTTCAGTTTGAGCCTGCCTCCGAATTCAAATCGTAGTTTCGATCCCGAATTATCCTGGAATAACGCTCCGGAAGCAGATGGTGAATATTCCATGACGATCGAAGTCGTTTTTGAAGACGGTAACCGAGCCTTTCCCAATAAAAGAATCCTGAAAGTCAATTATTCCAGTTCCACCGGTTCGATTTTAGACATCCGTCTGATTTTGATCATTTTCGGTATTATCCTCGTCGGTGTCTTAGTGATATGGCTCGTTATCAAGCTTTTGAATTACCAGGCGACGGGGCATCGTCTTGACAAGGTCCAGGCCGCTAGACGCCTGGGTAAGTTGCAAACCTCTATCAGGTCATTGGATCGAGGTTACCCTCAGGAATCACGAGATAAGCCTGCTCAAGCAGAAAAGGGTGGGCCCCTGACTGCATCGGATAAGGACCGGTCTCCTGCGAGGGTTACACCCCGAACAGCATCTCAATCAACTCAATCTTTCTCTGTGCCCAGGGCGCAACCCCAAACTCAGGAAGGACGGAAAACGACACTGCCCCATCAGGAAAGTTTTGTCTCTTACTCCGGAAGCTCGGTTACTGGCCCCAAGGAGGAAGAGCTGGCACGTTTCGGTAACAAGCAACCCACCTGGGAATCCAGGGATTCCTATGCCGTGAATGAACCAGGAACGAAAAAAGATTGTACCTTTGTCGTGGAAATTTGGACCGATGATTACATGTTCCAAAACAATATAGGAAAGAGGGGGCGATTTTATTTTCAAGTGGGAGATAAAAAAGTCCTGGGTGCTCCCACGGGAATTCCCGTCAGGATACTGAGGACACCTGAATTGGGGGAGCTTACCTGGGATGGCGATAAACTCTGGTTTAGGCCCCTGGTCGAGAATCTCAATACAGGTAAGGAACCGATCGATGTCATCAATAGGGAAATCGTTTGGTCCCCTCCGGGCAAGATGGGGCTGCATGTCGTGCTTCAGCCTTACGTTTCAGAAGCGGAAAAGTTCAAAAGGTTTCTGCGCAATTTGGGAAAAACCAATCCGGATATTTAAGAGTCCTTCCATTGCTTCAATAAGTTCTGGATGAAAGATCTGACCTGAGCGTTTCTGGTTGTCCGTTCCGTCTCTTCGATGAGAGGCTGAAAATCTCGGCGATTTCGTCGTTGGATCGTCCGTAAAATGGTCAATTGAGCGCTGCCGTTTGCACTGCGAAAGATTAAAGGAAGTAATTCATCCGCCTGGCTCCACTCTGTCAGGGAATAACGTTGAGCGAAGGAATTGAGGCTGGGCGAGTTTGGAAGTCTGGAATCCTCCATCAGCACTTTTCGAAGGGCATCGAGGGCTTCGGTAATCTTGTTTTCAAAAACTTCCTGAAGGATTTTTTGCCAGAGCTGGGTATCGGCACGGCGATTGTTAATGAGTTCGATTACCCTCCCTCGCCATTGGCCCTCATCGATTTTTTTGATGGCCATGAGAGAGGCCTGTCGGACGGACGAATCGGGGTCGTTGGAGGCCCGGAACAGAAGCATGTCCAGAGTTTCCGGGATTGGCCGATTCTGAAGGGCCTCAGCGGCCGCAAGACGCACATTGGGGCTTTGATCACGAAGAGCACGAAGAAAAATTTCGTAACTGGGTGCAAAGCTTTTCATGCTAGCGGAAAAACGTATGGCCGCCGATCGTACGATGGCGTTTTCATTGTTCAACGCATCTTCGAAAACCGATTTGGCTGTGGAATCGTCTAACTGAGAGAGAGCCTCAAGACACTGGGCTTTCAAGGCCGCCGAGCTTGAACCATCCTCGAAAAGCCGTTTGATTTCTTCGGAGGCCTCGGCATAGCTTAAACGTCCGAGAGCGATCACCAGGTCCCCCAAAAGCTCGGCTGGGGTATCGGGTTTTTTGAGAATTTGAAGTAATTCTTCGGCTTTTTCCTTGATTTTAAGCCGACCGATGACCCGAATCGCGACACCCCGCTGAAAGATGGAATCGGAATCGATCAGGGGCAGGATGTAGGGGGAGAGTTCCCTCCTGTCGAGGGACACAACATGGTCCGAAAAAGTGAGGAGAAGATTGTTAGGCCAGCGATCTCGGTCCCCAACGATCGCTTCGATTCTCTCCTTCGATACGGCCTTTTTTATTTCGGTGAAATAGCGCAACGATGCTTCTCTAACAGCGGGTGTCTGATAAGGAGTCAGAAGATTCTCGACCTCCGAAGAAAACTCCTCGTCTTTTTGTATCGAGAGCTGTCGGAGAGTTTCCAGCACCTGGGTTTCGAGACCAAAACGCAGGATGTTACGGATGTCCTCCATCGTTTGAGCTTTTAAGGTGAGTATAGATAAAAATAAGTATCCCAGCGATGTCAATCTTCCCAAAAACGAACCTCTTTCCACTTCAGTATATAACTCGGCACGATCAGGAAAAACAAACAGGCACTCCCTGCTAATAAAACCCTCCAAACAGCGGAAAGGTTAAAACTCAATCGATCGATCATCATTAAAGCGACTATTGTGGGAACCGAGTAAAAAATGGAGCGAAAGACAATAGCAACGATCTTGAAATATTGAAAAAGGTTTTTTCGAAAAATGATCGGCAAGGCCAGGATGATCGAGCCCATGGTGAGACTGAAAGTCCAGGCGACACCCAGATGTTGGAACGAAATCCAGAAGCCGAGTGTTATGCCGAGAAGTTGCAACAGAAATGCCGATAAAAACTGTCCGAGATTCGAGTAATACTTCTGGATGAAACTTGAAAAAGCGATGGCAGGAACTGAAAGCGTCAGGATGAACAAGAGCTTTTCTTCAGACAATATTGCTTCGGAGCTCGAAAACAAAAACTGCATCACATCCTTCTCGAAGTAAAAAGAGGCTACCGAAAGCACGATAAACCAGGGAATGAGGTTCGCAAGCTTACGGAAATAATAGAAAGCGCTATGCTCCCCCCGGTGCAGGCCTTCAGAAAAACTTTCCATCGAGTGTGTATTGACCAGGAGACCTACAGGCAATTGGAGCAAATTGTACTGAATAGACAGTGTTGTCAACAAACCAGTGTTTTGAGATCTTGATGCCAAAATTTGAATCACGAGGAAAAGGATCATCGGGGTTGCGGCAAAGCCTAATTGAAATAGCCATTCCCGGGTAAGACCCCGGGTGATGGTTTTACCTGGAGAGGCCCACGTCCAACAACGCGCCAGTACCAGGAGGAGAACGAGTTGCAGCATTCCGCCCAGAGCGATGAACAGCCCCCAATTGCCGATTCGACCCGTCGAAATCAGAAAAAGGCCCAGGATCGTCACCAGGGAAAATCCCAGGGTTCCGAGAATCAGCAGGTGGTTTTCACGCCGGGATGCGAGAAAACCGGAGGGGACACTCGAAAGGGCACTCAGCGGAATATAGAGAAAGGCCCATCGAAAAGAAGCGAGGACTTCATGGTTTTTGTCGACTTCCGGAAAGAACATCGCAACATAAATCGGAGCGAGAAGGTACAAAACAGCAAATGAGGGAAGAGACCAGGCAGCCTGACGGAGAAAATAATCCCAGCCCGGAATCTTAGAAGAAGATTTACGATCGTGAGCAAACCGGAATGCATAATTCACCCCCAGGCTTCCTTCTGCAAGGAGCTTTCGGAAACCATTCGGCATCGCCAAAACCGCATTGAGTTGATCGGAAACGGACGATACAGGAAAGAGCCATACAGTCAATCCTGAACGAACGAAGCCCAGGATTCTGGAGACGAGGGTTAGAAAAATCACCGGGACCGAGTTGTTTTTTTTCATGTCCGGTACTGTTCCAGAAACGATTTCTTGAAACCGAGAAAATTATTTTCTCGGATCGAGGCACGAATTCGATCCATGAGGCGTTTCATGAACGTGAGGTTATGTTCCGTTAATAGTATTGCCCCCAGGATTTCCCTCGATCGAACGAGATGGCGCAGGTAAGCTCGGGAATACTGCTGGCACGCCGTGCACGGGCAATCCTCCTGGATCGGTCGGTCATCTTCTTTGAACATCGCCTTGGTCAAATCGATGAGTCCTTCCGCTGTCATGGCGCTCCCATTTCTCGCGACCCGGGTAGGATAAACACAGTCGAACATGTCAATCCCATTTTCGACAGCGATGAAAATCAAATCGGGTGTTCCAATGCCCATGACATAGCGGGGTTTATCTTCGGGGAGGTAAAGCTTGATCCAGCTCAAGGCTTCTTCGAATTGTTCTTGTGTTTCTCCCACACTCAGGCCACCGACGGCGATACCGTCCGGTTCGAGCTGAACCACCCTTTGGACGCTTTCCCGACGGAGGTCCTCGTAAAAATTACCTTGAACGATGCCGAAAACCTTGCCGTCCCAGGATTCATAACGCCGGCGATGATCCAGACTTCGTCTCAACCATTCGTGGGTCAACTCCATGGCATTTCGTGCTTTTTTATGTTCTATCCCGGGTGGTGTGCAAACATCCAGGGGCATGGCAACATCGGAGCGCATGCTCGCCTGAAAATCGATCACCATTTCGGGAGAAAAAAAGTGACGACTGCCGTCGATGTGGCTTTGAAAACTCACCCCTTCGGGTTTTACCCTGGCAAGCTCCGCCAGGGAAAATACCTGATACCCACCGCTGTCGGTGAGATAGTTAAAGCGCCACGGAGTGAAACCGTGAAGCCCGCCGACACGATCGAAGGTCTCTTTACCCGGCCTGAGGTAGAGATGATACGTATTGGCGAGGATGAGCCGATACCCCAATTCCGCCACCCGCTCGTGCGTCATGGCCTTGATGGTTGCCAAAGTCCCGACAGGCATGAAAACAGGTGTTTCAACCTCTCCGTGGGCCAAAAACATTTTGCCGCAGCGCGAAAAAGAATCGCCCCTCGCCTGAATTTCGATCATGTTTTGGCACTCCGGTATAAATAAATCCCGATACTGCCCACGATCACTACGCCCAAAAAAGATCCCACGATCGGCGGTAAAAAACCTAAACGGGACATGAGGCCGGTGATCATTTGCAGAATGTAGTAAGAGACACTGATACCGATGCTGATCAAAAGAGACATCAGGAGGATATTCTTCTTGAATTTTCCGCCGATCGCACTCGAAATCAGGACGACGATGAAAGGACTGAACGCGAAAGCCAAACGTTGATAAAAGTCGGTTTGGGCTTCACGGAATAGAGGAAGTCCCGAGTTCTCCAGAGTTTGTAGAAATGTGATGGCTTCGGCGATCTTTAAGTCTTCCAATTTGGTCATGCGTTGTTCAAAAACATCATAATTTTCCTGTATCATCGGATCAGAAAAATTTTCTTTCCATGACTCGTACAAGTCGTCATTCTTCCAGCCTATGATCCTCACCTTTCGAAGAGTCAGCTGCCCGTTGTCCTTCCAATCCCCCGACTCGGCATCCAACCTCTGCTGAAAACGTCCGTTTTCATCCCTGATGACGATCGTTACCTGGTTAATTTCTTTGAGATCGAAATTGTAGAAAACCACATTATAAACCACTCGTCCCCGTGAACTAATGAAGGAGACGTTTGACTGACTGAAACTTTGGTAGGTATTCAACGCCTCGGCCTTTGTCATTCGATGAAGTCGATTGGACTCTACGATGACCTGGTCCTCGAAGACGACATGAAAAAGGCTGAAAAAAATCCCCAGAAGGATCAACGGTAGCGTAAAACGGTGAAGAGATATGCCCGATGTGAAGACGGCGATCAACTCGTTTCTCGAATACAGTGTCCCCATCGAAAAGTTCGTTGCGAACAGCAAGGCGATCGGCAGCGCCCAACCGATCGATTTGGGTACGAACAAAAACTGTATTTGGATGATCTTATCCCAACTCACCGAATTGGCCAAATAACGATTGAGGTTTTGAAAAAGCTCGACGAGCTGGAGCATCAAAACGGCGAAAAGTAAACCGCCCAGAAGAACAGGGATAAAGTAAGAATAAAGCATTCGGGTCAGGATTTTCATCGTTTGAGAACACTCCAAACCAGAATCAGTCCGCTCACAAAGAGCACGATGTTGGGCGTGAACATCAGCATCCAGGGGTCATAATCCACCATGTAACTCAATCGGCGCGCTCCCAACAACAAGGCCCAGTAGACAAAGGAGACGATGAGCCCGATCCCAAAACCGATCATTCTGCCACTCTTACGGCTGAAAAGACCGAGGGGAAATCCTACGAGAGAAAAAAGCAGACAACTCAGGGGAATGGAAAATTTTTGATAAAACTCCAGTTTCCAGTAGAGCAAGTTTCGATCGATCACCGGCGTGTTGTATTCCCGTTGCAATTCTTGAAAAAGAGGATTCAATTTCGGTTCCAATTCACTCTGCGAAACCATCGATGTTTGTGATTGTAGCGATCGCATCATGTATTCATAGATCAAATCGTTGCGCAGATTTTGTATTTTTTGTTCTCGCTCTTTGATTTGTTGTTTTAGGATGTCCTCTTTGGACTGAATTTCTTTGTACACGTCGGCACTCGTCATTTCCGCCGGACCGGGATTGTTAACATTGGAGACGATATCCTGCAGTAAGATTTTGTAGATCATTTTGTTAGCCTTGAAATAATCGAAGGTCTCCTTCCTTCTCTGGTCAGGAACGATTCCCAAAACATTGCCGGAAAGCTCGATACTGATCACACCCGCCTGATCGGATTCCTCACGAAGCCGAGCACTGTCGGCCATAATGGTCCTCAGTTTGTTGTCGGAAGTTCGGTCGAAAAGCAAAAACTGCCTCACCTCCCCTTTTTCCACTTCTCCTGTCACGATGATAACATCGCGATAATCTCGAACGGTATAGGGGCTGAGTTCGATTTCAGGGACTCTCAGAACCAGGGATCGCAACAGGCGGACATAATTCACGTGTCCCAAAGGCATGAGATAATCGTTGACGGCAAAGCTGCCCACAGCGAAAATTAGTCCCCAAAAAACAAAGGGCATCATGATCCTTACCTTGGATAAGCCTAAAAATTCCATGGCAAGGATTTCGTTCTCGGCACTCAACCGATTAGCCGCCAAAAGGGTTCCGATGAGAGTCGCAAAGGGTGAAGTCAGGGCGATTACCGAGGGCATTGAATAAAGAATCAAAAGACCCACTTCCAAAGGTGGAACGCGCTTGGCCAGGATTTGCTCGGCCATGACCAGGAGCTGGTTGACCAAAAACATCACGAAAAAGAGTAGAAAGCTCACCCAAAATGAAAAAACGATTTCTTTCGTCAAATAGCGGTTGAAAATCGTATTACCGGGCAATCTCACGATAACCTGCCATATTGAAAATCCACAACCCATCACGGAGGGTTGCCAGGTAAAGTCTATCACGATGGGGTTGGATGGCAACGACGTCCCTGGGGGATCCCATGTTCTTGAGAAATTTGAAACCGGAGTCATCTTTGACGGCCATGCCGCCTCCAAAGGTACCGAGTATGAGGGTGGATTCCAACGCTGAAACAGCCATGACCCAGTCGTCTGGAATGTCGCCATTGGACTGGGAGAAACGTTGCCACCTTTTCGTGGTGCTGTCGAACCGAAACAGCCCCTCTCCGTAGGTACCGACCCAAATATCCCTACCTATTTGAGCCACAGCGATGACATTCACCGGAGCTCCTCCATAAGTGGAATACGCCTCCAGGACATTGGTTGACGGATTCCAGGCAAATAAACCTCGGTCCCTGGTCGCCAGGAAAAAGGTTTGATCGTCTTTCGGAAATGCGCCGTTGATATTGGGCCCTACTCTACCGAGTTCGATTTTTTCCCACCCATTGTTGATGTATTTCCACAAACCATGTCCGGCGGTAGCCAGGTAGAAAGTCCCCATTAAGCGAGCAAAGCGCTGGATACGTTCGGGCTGGATCTCACTCGGCAAGGTCAAGTTGCTCCATTCCCCTGTCACCTTGTTGTACCGGAAAATTCCATCGAGTGCCGCAAACCAAACGCCAAATCGATCGACGTGAATAGAGGTGATGGCGTTCGGGATGAGTTTAAATTGACCTGGGCGTAACACGGTAACTTGCTCGGAGCTTCGGGTGTAGCGGAAAATACCACCATTCCAGGTTCCGCCCCAGACATCCTCGCCGTCCAGAGCCAGGGCACTGAGACTCGGATCGGTCATTCCCGCTTTTTCGATGTCGATTTTTTCCCAAAGAGATCGGCTCAAGAGGAAGCTGAAGATATCACGATCTCGGTTATCTAGAGAATGGGGATCGATTCCTTTGATGTAAGAGATGGTTTGAGAAGGTTTCCAATTTTTGTAATAGACACCGAGTTCGGTGAACCTTAGGCGAAACCTTCCTCTCAAAAATTCCAAAGAAACAAGACTGAAAAAACTATAGGCTTGATCAAAAAGCCGCAGGTCATAACACCGGTTACCAAGTTCCAAATAAATGATGTTCTTCTCGATATCGGACAGGGAGGGATGCCTCGCCATCCTTTCCAGGTAAACCAGGGAATCGACAACGTTCATGGAATCGAGTTTGTCCCAAAACTCGGCATGCTCGGGGACGGGCACGAAGCTCGCGCCATGACGCTGGAATGTTCTCGATGTTCCGTCGTCTGTCTCCTCGATTGGCCGATATCTTATTGGAGATGGATTTTCAGGTAAAGATTCCGCTTCTTTCGTACCCAGGGCTGATAAGTTTTCTAACAAGAAAAGAAATCCCAAGAGCAAAAAAACTATTTGGGAGAGACGCAATACCATTGGAAGGCCTTGTTCCTTAAAAAAGATTTCAAGCTGACGGATAGGGAATCATAATCGAGAGTCAAGATTTTTTGAAGAACACAACTTAAAGGTAAAGAAACATCGAAGTACCTGGAGAGGGTATAAAACATTTCAGAACGGAAATCCAGCTTCTCCATTTGAAGTTTAGTCTGAACAGCGAACGCATCACGATAGAAAATCCAATCATCAGGAGTTAAATTGTCCCAAAGCTGTACCCACTCTTTTTCAATGAGTCGTATCAAACGTTCACTGTTTTTCGGTAAGGTCGAGGCTTGTACAAAACACAACCCTTGCTTCAATGCAGACTGAAACCCCGACTGGATGTTATAGCACCACCCCCGCTCTTCTCGGGCCTTTTGAAAAAGGCGGGAGGAATTTGCTCCACCCCAAAAATGCATCAAAACCTGCAACATCAGGAACATCGAAATATCGAGCTCCTGGTCAATCGGTACAATACCCAAAAGATAAACCTGCAGGGACTCTCGCTTGAACTTTTGGATTGCCTGAGGGGGTTTAAAGGTGAGAGAACGGGTACCAGGGTTCGCGGACTGGAGAACGGAAAGATTTTCCCAGTTTTGAAGAAGATTGTTTTCCGAAAAGCTTCCGGATATCACCAGCATCCTGGGAACAGACAACAACCTTTGGTAAAAATGTTGCAAGCTGTCAAAGTCGATACGTTGTATAGAGGATTTAAGGCCCAACACCGGAAGCCCCCAAAAATCATCGGTCAAACTGCTGAGGGCCTCATCCCATAGCCACTCTTCAGGATCGTCGTAGGTTTGGTTGATCTCGTTCAAGACGATCTTTTTCTCCGACTCGATGGAGCTCGCTTCCAGTTTTCTCTCCAGCAAGATTTCGATGAGAAATTCCTGCGCCTTATCGGCCAGAGTCGACTCAGAAGTAAGACTCAAGACAAGATCTTCCCGATCGGTATAGGCGACAAAATCACCCCCCAACCTGTCCATGACTCGAGCCCAGGATAACCGTTGAGACCGATCTCTCCCACGAAACAGAAAATGTTCTAAAAAATGAGGGTAACCCGCCTCATTTTTCGAGACGATCAGATGGGATATGTCAAAAAAAAACTCAAATTCACGGATTCCCTGCCAGAATCCAGATCCAGAATCACTGGCAGGCCGTTAGACAGGGTGAGTTTTCTCACACTTTTCATCTTCGTGCCGATTTATTTTTCTCCCAGACTTCTTCATCGACATCGACGATGCTGAGGTTCAAGCGTCCCATTTTGTCGATTTCTGTCAATCGTACCTTGATGGACTGACCTTCTTTGAGTACATCGGAAACGTTATTGATCCTGGTTTTCGAAAGTTTACTGATATGGCAAAGTCCCTCTTTCCCGGGAAGTATTTCGATGAAGGCGCCAAAATCCATGATACGTTTGACCGTTCCGATGTAGATGGAGCCGACCTCGGGATCCTCCACCATAGCCTTGATTTTTGCAAGTGCGAGTTCAGCCCCGGACATTTGGGCGCAAAAGATGGTCACGCTTCCGTCGTTCTCGATTTCGATTTTTGCACCGGACTCTTCGGCGATGCCTTTGATATTCTTACCGCCAGGCCCGATCACCAGACCGATTTTTTCGGGATCGATGTTGTATCGAAGGATTCTCGGTGCGTAAACGCTGATATCCGAGGCAGGACTGGGGATGACCCTGTTCATGATTTCGAGGATATGAAGCCTACCCTCGCGGGCCTGTTCCAGAGCCTTGGTCATGATTTCGCGGCTAACGTTCTTGATCTTGATGTCCATCTGAAAGCCGGTGATCCCCTTGTCCGTGCCGGCGACCTTGAAGTCCATGTCACCAAGGTGATCTTCCTCTCCCAGAATGTCGCTGATGACCTTGTAGCGCTCGTTGTCTGTTACCAGGCCCATGGCGATGCCGGCCACCTGAGCCTTGAGTGGGACTCCTGCCGCCAGCAAGGAAAGGCTACCGCCACAGACAGTCGCCATAGAACTCGATCCATTGCTCTCGAGAATTTCCGACACGACTCGGATCGTGTAGGGGAACTTTTCCTTGGGCGGTAAAACGTTGGCCAGGCTCCGCTGAGCGAGGTGTCCGTGTCCAATTTCTCTGCGCCCTGTACTGAGACGCCCAACCTCACCAACCGAAAAAGGCGGAAAATTGTAGTGAAGCATGAATGTCTGGCGTCTATCCCCATCGATATCGTCCATGATCTGTTCATCGAAGCTGGTACCCAAGGTGGTGATCGCCAAAGCCTGGGTCTCACCCCGAGTGAATAAGGCCGAGCCGTGGGTTCTCGGCAGGGTGTGAATTTCACACGCAATCGGACGAATATCACGTGGACCTCGGCCATCGGTTCGGATACCCTTTTCCAGAATCGACTCCCGGACGATTTGCTGCTCCAAATCATCTACCAGGGTATTGAAGCGTTTTTCTTTTCCCTCGATGGACTCTTTGAACTGTTCCTGGATTTCCTTTTTTACCTTTTTGATCGCTTCGACCCTTTCGAACTTTCCCCGTACGAAGCACGCCTCGGATAACGGCCTTCGAAGCGCCTCAACGATTTCTTCTTCACGGTCAAGTTTGATTTCCGTGAATTCCGGCAGGGGAAGCTTTGTTTTCCCGACGGCTTCCCGCATCCGATTTTGAAGACGGCACAGTGCCTGAATATGCGGCTCGGCGAACTCGATCGCTTTGATCAAAATTTCCTCGGAAACCTCCTTACCGCCGCCTTCGACCATGGTAATGCCCTGTTCCGACCCGGCAACGACGATCTCGAGATCGGATCTCTCGATTTCTTCGAAGGTGGGATTGACCAGAAACTGTCCGTCCAAATACGCGACACGGACAGCACCGATGGGTCCGTCGAAGGGGATGTCCGATAGGTGGACCGCCATAAAAGCCGCATTCATTCCCAGTACATCGGGAGGATTGATTTGGTCGGCACTGACCGTGGTCGGAACCACCTGTATTTCGCGAGCGAAGGCCTTGCTGAAAAGAGGCCGCATCGGACGGTCAATCAAGCGGCTGACCAAAATTTCCTTATCTCGCGGCCGACCTTCACGTTTCAAAAAACCACCGGGAATTTTACCGGCAGCATAGTACTTTTCATTGTATTCTACCGAAAGGGGAACAAAATCCAACCCTTCGGTGGGGTTATTGGCACAGCACACCGTTGCGATGACGGCGCAACCGCCGCTGACAGCGAAGACCGAACCGTTTGCCTGTTTCGCCAATTTTCCGGTTTCGAAAACGATTTCGTTGTTTCCAAGCGTAATTTTTTCTGTATAGGGTTTCATGGTTCCTTACTTTCGAATGTTGAGTTTGGCGATGAGTTCACGGTACGATTCGAGGTTTTTCTGACTCAGGTAGCGTAACAATCTTCGGCGCTGTCCCACCAGTTGCAACAGACCGCGGCGACTGTGGTGATCATGCCGATGCGTCTCGAAATGCTTTTGAAGATCGTTGATTCTCTCGGTTAAAAGTGCAATTTGCACCTGGGTTGATCCTGGATTTTTGGCGGACCCACCAAATTCAAGAATGATTTGTTGCTTTTTCTCTTTGGAAACAGCCATTGATTTTTCTCCTCTTTGTCAAGTTTTCATTCTAATGATCTTTGGTTTTGTGTCAACGCAAGAATGACTTAATCGTGGTTATCGCTGGCGTGAACGAGCTGGTCGATTTTTTTGTTGATGGCCATGGCATTGCTGATGGATTCGTCGACGAAAAAACCGAGCCTGGGCACGACTCGCAACGTAAGTTTTTTGGCAAGAAGGTGAAACAAGAAAAATTGAGCGTGATTCAATGCTTCCACGGATTTTTCGAGTTCGTGGAGTTCCAACCAAGAAGTCACGTAAATCCTGGCGACACTTCCGTCCTTGTTCAAGCTAACCTGGCTAATGGAGAGGTGGGAACCGACACGAGGATCCTTGACCTCTCCCGAAAGGATCATTTCGGCGAGTTCCTTTTGAATCAGACTTTCCAATTTATGCTTTCTGACTGGATTCATGAGTTGCCTCGAGTTTTTTGGCGATTTTGATGACGTCATAGGCCTCGACAATGTCCCCGGGTTGAATGTCCTGGAAATTGTCGAAGCTCAAGCCACAATCGTACCCCTCTGCGACCTCCTTGACATCATCCTTGAAACGTTTGAGACTCGCCAGTTTTCCGCTGTAAATCTGAATACCGTCACGAATGATATGGACGACACTGTTTCGTTTGATTTTTCCCTGGGTCACATGGCAACCCGCAACAAGGCCCACTTTTGGAACCTTGAACAGCTCTCTGATTTCGACCGTTCCGGTTTGCTCCTCACGGATTTCGGGGGAGAGCATGCCCTCCATAGCAGCACGGATATCATCGACGGCATCGTAGATGATGTTGTACTTACGGATTTCGACCTTTTCCTGGTCGGCGGCTGCCTGGGCGTCGGTACTGGGACGCACATGAAAACCGATGATGATAGCTTTGGATGCAGATGCCAGATAGACATCTTCCTTGACGATGGGGCCGGTCGCTCCGTGAATCACGTTGAGCCGGATTTCGCTGGAGCTGAGCTTGGTGAGTGCTCCCTTGAGGGCTTCCATGGAACCATGGGTATCCGCCTTGATGATCACCTTGAGTTCCATGATGCTGTCTTCTTGGATTTTGTCGTAGATGTTTGCCAGAGTAATTTTCTTGACATTTTTACCGGATTCCTGCCGCTTCAGTTCCTGTCTTTTTTCGGCGTATTCTCTGGCTTCTTTTTCGGAATTGGTTACCTGGAAGGGGTCTCCAGAATTGGGGATGCCTTCGAAACCCATGACCTCCACAGGTGTCGAGGGATAGGCCTCGGTGACGCTTTGTCCCCTGTCGTTGAACATGGCCCTGACCTTTCCGGGGTAGATACCCCCGACAAAGGAGTCCCCGATTTTTAAGCAGCCTTTTTGAACCAACACGGTTGCAACGATACCCCTACCCTGATCGATTTTGGTCTCGATGACACGCCCCTCGGCCCTGCGGCTGAAATCAGCCTTCAAGTCGAGAACTTCGGCCTGAAGATGGATCGCATCGATCAAATCCTCGATACCCATTTTTTTGAGAGCCGAGATTTCGACGTAGAGTGTGTGTCCCCCCCATTCCTCGGGGGTAAGGTCGTAGTCGCTCAACTGTTGTTTGATGCGCTCCGGGTTGGCATCTGGTAGGTCAATTTTGTTGATCGCGACGATGATGGGGACCTTGGCCTCCTGCGCATGTTTGATGGCTTCGACCGTTTGAGGCATGACGCCGTCGTTGGCCGCGACCACGAGTACCACGATATCCGTTATTTGTGCGCCTCTCGCGCGCATCATGGAAAACGCTTCATGCCCCGGCGTATCGAAAAACGTGATCGGACCTTTGGGATGGTGTACCTGATAAGCGCCGATGTGCTGAGTGATCCCGCCATGCTCTCCTCCGGCAACATCGGTTTGCCGGATGGCGTCGAGGAGTTTGGTTTTACCATGATCGACATGCCCCATGACGGTCACCACAGGGGGACGGGTACTCATACGGCTCGGATCATCGTCATCGCTTTTGATGATGGTTTCATCGTAGAGCGAAATAACCTTGACTTCGGTACCGTATTCTGAGGCCAGGATTGCAGCAGTTTCATGGTCGATGGTTTGATTCATGGTGACCATCAAACCCATTTGCATGAGTTTTCCGATGAGCTCACTGACCTTGAGATTCATTTTCTTTGCGAGATCGTTGACAGTGATCGCTTCAAGGATTTCGATTTGCTTGGGAATGGGATTGGCTTTCTGTACATTGTGTTTTTTGGTACTTAAAATCCGATCGAATTTTTCGATTTCCCTCTCCCGATCTTTTGAAAACGCCTTTTCTTTATCGTTCGATTTTTTTTGACGAAACTTTTTAACGCTTTCGGGCTTTTGTGGTGGAAAAGAGCCGGTGGGAGCGAACGGCCTTCCCGTGCCACTTTCGAATGGTCGAGACGGGCCGGTTTTTCGTGGAGGGTACCTCGGTGGTCGATTCTCGTTTGTCCTTTGTGGTTCGCTGTTTCTGTTTCTCGGTGGGAACGTTTTATTATACGTTCCCTGACCGGAGTGTTTCGGTGGTGGATTACCCCCTGAAGGTCCCTTACGCCCTGACTCGATGTTTTTTTTGATATCCTCGTAGGTTGGGTATCGTTTTCGCTGATCTTCTTGAGGGGAAGTCGGTTGATTTTTTTCGATATTGTCCGAAGGCGTGATGGGTTTTTCTCTCGGGGACTTTCTCAAATTTTGGTTCTGTGCATAGATGTTTTTGTATTGGGGTTCCTGGATTTTTGCTGTTTCGGCAGGGCGCTCTGCAGGTGCCTTGGAAACATTGGGCTGGGCATCTTGTCCCCCTGTTTTGTCAGCCTGTGCATTTGGTGTTGTAACGATCACGACCTTTTTTTTGGGTTGTGCGGCGGTTCCCTTCTTTTTTACAACGATGATCTTCTTTTTTGCAGCATCGTTCGGTTTGTCTTGGTTGTTTTCATCTGGCATGACTATTCCTCATCCTCTTCCTCATATTCAAATTTCAACCCGACACCGCAATTAGGACAATTACTCATTCCGATTTTGACCGGAAAACCGCATTCGGGACAGGCATACTCTTCCGTTTCCTCGGAATCATCTTGTTCTTCGATCTCTTCTTCGACTGTGGATTCGGTTTCTTCCTCGTTGTCACGATCCTCATAAATGACTTCGACATTTTCCTCGAGGACTCGCAGGATGGTATCGATGTCCTGGGGAGAAAGGCCATTGATTTTTTCGAGGTCTTCCCGCTTGAGATTGATAAGATTCTCGATGTAGATGTATCCGTTTTGCTCCAGGATATCCAAAACCCTCTCGGAAATTCCGTCCAATTGTCTGATTTCCGTGATGAGTTCGCTCTCATCCCCACCTTCGAATAACTCGTTCGCTGCAGCCCGATAATCCTGATAGATATCCATTTCCGCGAATTGCTGTTCAGTTCTGACATCGATGTTCCAGTCGACCAGGCGGTTCGCCAACTTGACGTTCGTTCCCATTTTTCCGATGGCAAGGCTGAGGTCGTTTTCGTTGACGATGGCCAGGGCATTTTTCTTGACAGGATCGGTGATGATGACCTGCAAAACCTTCGCGGAGGACAGGGCATGGGCGATGTATGTTTGCGGGTCCGGATCATAGCGGAGAATGTCGATCCTTTCTCCCTCGAGTTCTTTCATTACATTTTGAATGCGCGACCCTTTGAGCCCGACACAGGCTCCCACCGGATCGACGTCCTCTTTGGTGGAGCGAACGGCGATTTTGGTGCGAAAGCCCGCCTCACGAACAATCTTGTGAATGATCACGACACCATCATTGATCTCGGGCACTTCCAGTTCAAATAACTTTTTGACGAATGCGGGATCTCTGCGTGTCAAAATAATCTGAAGGCCGGTTGGCGCTTTTTTTACCTCTTGAACCAGGCATTTGATTTTGTCCCCTGGCCTATATGTTTCCTTGGGACTCTGATTTTTTTTGGGGAGGATGCCTTCTGCCTTTCCCAAATCGACGTAAATCGTTCCGTTTCTCTCCCTTCGGATATACCCAATGATGATCTCGTTGACCTTATCTTTGAACTCAGAAAACAACGTGTCTTTGAGAATGTCCCGCAGAATCTGCTTGGCTTTTTGGCGAGCGTTCATCACATCCATGCGGTCAAATTCGCTGGTATCGATTTTGACTTCGATGAATTGCCCCACTTTCGCTTGCGGATCGATTTTTAAGGCATCTTTAAGCTCGATTTCGGCAACAGGGTCGTAGAGGTCATCATCGGCAACCACCTCCTTACGCGAATAAACATTGATGGTTCCCGAAAGTACATCAAATTCCACGAGGGCGTTCTCATCGGTTCCGAAGTGCTTCTTGTAGGCGGCTTTCATTACTTCCTGGATAACCTGCCGAATGAGATCTGCATTGATCCCTTTTTCGTAGGCAATACCCTGAACTGCCTCTAAAATTTCCGTCATTCTCGATCTACCTCTCCCAATAAATCCAATTTTGCTTTCAAAATATCCTGCCTTACTAGGTTAGGCCCCAGAGTGGTACTCTCCCAGTCGCCGCCATTGCGGTAAATCCTGGCGGGAAGTCCACTAAAAATCTCAAATTCTCTCCAAGTTTTTAGCTGACGCTCGAGGCCGGGACTCGAAACCTCCAACCAGATTTCACGGCTTTCATAAAATGCTTCCAGGGTACTGGTGATCGCCCGGGTAACCCTGGCACAATCGTTCAAATCCACACCACCTTTACGAAAAATCACGACATGAACCTGGACACCCTTCGGCTTGACCGATGAGTTAGCCTCGACCAGGCGATATCCAAGGTTGCTAACGATCAAATCCAACTGCTCAAACAAAGGCGTGGATTCAAATTCGACGATCACGAAATCTCCTAAATAAAAAAGAGTCCTGAAGACTCTTTGAACAACGTGAAGCTCTCCTAAAATGAGTATGAATAATATTTCGAGGCCATGTCAAGGGGCGAGGGTAATCGCCAGCCCTCTGACCTCCTGAGCCCCTTTTTCAAGCAACAACCGCGCATAGGAGTTCAGGGTGGCCCCGGTTGTAATGGTGTCGTCCAGCAAAATTATTTTGGTTGGGATTTCCAGGAAAGCTTTGTTTTCCATCGAGGTCATGGTTTTTCTTTTGGCCCTCCCGTAAAGTTTTTGTTCCCCGGCCTCGACAGGTTCGAATAATATCCGTCCAGGATTTTTCCCTCCTTTAAGATGGTACCAAAGATGTTTTACGGGGTCCCAACCGCGTTTGGATAAATTCTGTTTTTTGGGTGGTATGGGAACCAAGGTATAACCTGGTTCGAGGTAGGATTGTAACTCTTGAACAAGGAACTGCGTCAGCCCCCAGCCCCTGCGAAATTTATATTGCTGCATCAGAATTTTCGCCAAGCCCGCGTAGTAAAAAGGGGCCTGGATTTTAGTCAGGACCACATCGAGATCGCGGCACGACCAACACAGCCCTTCCAATCCCCAGAGTGGTCGCGAACAAATCCGACAACCTCCGGCACCGACACGCGGCAACAGGGACAAACAATTCTCGCACAGGCTTCCCTTGCAGGGCTTTCCGCAGCAATAACAAAATTTGACATGAACTTTCATACCCTATAATCCAAAATTATGGGGCTTTTGTACCTCGATATCGGTCCTGCAATCGATACAAGTAATCGAGGGCCTGCCGGGGCGATAGTTTGTCCAGGTTGAGGCTCACAACTTCCGAACCGATTAACTCGAGTGGAGAAAAGAGCTCCGCTACATAATAGTCGCGTGTCGTGGAAACATGTTGTTGCCGGGAATCCTGACGAAGTAAGTGCTCGGCCCGCCGTAAAACCACCTCCGGTATTCCCGCGAGTTTAGCGGCATAAATGCCGTAGCTGGATCCTGCGGCTCCCTGTTTCGCCCTTCTTAAAAAGACAACCTCGTCTCCTTGCTCCATCACTTCCATGTGCACGTTTTGGAATGCTGGATGGTTCAGTTCCGTCAATTCGTGATAATGGGTGGAAAACAGGGTCCGGGCACGCACGACGTCCAGGAGATACTCGCTGATGGCGCGGGCCAGGGCTAGACCGTCCTGAGTGCTGGTTCCACGGCCCACTTCATCCATGATGACCAGGCTTTTTGAAGTTGCGTTTCGGAGGATGAAGGCTGTTTCTTTCATTTCGACCATGAAGGTGGAGTCACCTTTTGCCAAACGATCATACGCACCCACCCTGCAAAAAATCTTGTCGGCGAGACCGATGATGGCATGGTCTGCCGGGACGAAACTTCCCATGTGAGCGAGCAGAACAATCAGGGCATTTTGACGTAAATAGGTGCTTTTTCCTGCCATGTTGGGGCCGGTCACCAAATGAAAAAATTGGGTTTTCGAAATGCTCAAATCGTTGGGAACGAAGCTTCCCGGCGGATTGAATCGTTCGACAACGGGGTGCCGCCCGTTTACGATTTCCAGAACCGGGTTGGTTTCGATCACCGGACAGGTCCATCGATTTCTTCTGGCGACCTCGGCAAGTGCCTGGTGGTAATCGATCGTTTTGAGCCAATCGGCCACGGTCCGCAGTTCGGCAAGGTGTTGCGCCACATGTGAACGGAGCTCAATAAACAAGAGGCGATCCAATTCCTCGGCCTTGTCTCGGCTTTGAGCGAGCTGCATTTCGGCTTCCAGTAAGGACTCGGTCGTAAATCGTTCCGCGTTGGAAAGGCTTTGCCGCCGAATGAAATTTGCGGGAATGTTAGCGGCCTGTACCCGGGTTAACTCATAAAAATACCCAAGTACCCTGTTGTATTTTAGCTTGAGAGGAAGGCCGGTGCTGGTTGAATCTCGATCCCGTAAGTCTTCAAGTACTTTTTCGCCGTTTTTGGACACTTGCCTCCAATGATCGAGCTCGGAATTGTAGCCGTCCCGGATTCTTGGCCCCTCGTCGATTATCCTCGGGGCATCTGGGTGAATAGCTTTTTTGATGAGCTGCAATAATTCCGAGAGTGTGTGGAGATCGGCATCGAGGGCAAGAGACGCGCGAACCTCCTCGTGGCACTGCAGGGTCTTTTCCAGGATGCTGCCAAGATTCAGGACGTCATAGGGGCTGGCCCTATCCAATGAAAGCCGGGTAAGAACTCTTTCCAAATCTCCAATGCCCCTGAGGTGTTCTCGGGCAGCCTTATGTTCGAGGGGGTGATGGTAAAACCAAGAAGTTTTATCCAAACTTGCTTTGACCTGTTCCGGGTTGGCGGGAGGCGCCTGGATCTCTTGTCGCAGAAGCCGCGCACCACCCGGGGTCAAAGTTTCGTCGATCACCGAATAAAAAGTCATGGAAGAGTCACCGTAAGCAGACGTGACAAGTTCGAGGTTTCTCAAAGACGATGAATCGATAAATAGACGATCCGATTCCTTCAGGCGATGGCTTTTCCAAAACGGCAGCACGGGGTGACCCAACATTTTCGTCCAGTATCGTCCCAGACATCTCAGCGCAGGAAAAAGGAATTCATCATCCTGAAAATCGATCAAGAGGTTTTCCAGATTGTTTTCATCGCGGTCGAGTTCCCTCAGGTACCAGGATCGCGGTAACTCCTCCACCACAGCACTCCCTAAAAGAGGCTGAAGGTCCCCATAGGAATCCAGGGTGCCCTCGGGTATCAAGATCTCCCTTGGTTGAAAACGTTCAAAGAGCTGCTGTAATCCTGGATAGTCGCCACTATCTCTGACGCTTCCGGTCCAAAGTTCCCCTGTGGAAACGCCCCAAAACACAACACGCCAATCCTGGTCCTCGGGATAAAGACAAACGATATATGAAGGAGTCCTGGGTTCGAGAAAAGCGTCATCGACAAGGGTACCGGGTGTCAGCACCTCCGTGATTTTTCGTTCGAAAAGCCCTTTGTTGGCCAGGGAATTATTGGAAACCTGCTCGCAGATGGCTACTTTTCGACCGTGCTGTAAAAGGTTTTTGAGATAGTTTTCGGACGAGTGATGAGGCACTCCGCACATCGGCACCCCACCCCTCTGTGTGAGGGTGAGCCCCAGAAGTTTGCTTACCTCTAGTGCATCCTCTTCGAACATTTCGTAAAAATCGCCCAGTCGAAAAAAAAGGATGGTACCGGGGTACTGGGCTTTGATCTCCCGGTATTGGCGCATCATGGGCGTCAGGTCAGACACAATCCTCACTATAGAGTATTTACAAAGGCTGGGAAAGATAGTAGCTTTGAGCAATGAGGGAAGAAAAACTACTCTATGGTTTTGAGAAATCCTCCTTCTATATCAAAGCCATAGGACACATCACCGCGAGTTTTTGCCCCACCGTCAAGGAAAAGGTGCAGGAGATCGTGAACGACGGTGTGCCCATCGAGGCAGTCTTTATCGATCTCAGCGAGTGCACCTACATGGATTCAACCTTCATGGGCTTAATCTTGACTTTGCATAAATTACTCAAAGAAAAAGCCGGTAAATCGGTGGTCATCGGTAACCCAACGGAGGAAAGTCTAAAGTTGCTCGTCAGCCTGGGTATCAACAAGCTTGTGACCATCTCCGAGGATTCCCCACCCTTACCCGATAAACTCGATGAGGTTTCTCCAGAAGTAGCTCCCTCTGCGGAATTTCTGTTGAACGCTCATCAAAATCTGATGGAGCTCAATGAAGAAAACCGAGCAAAATTTTCACTTGTGGAAAAGATCCTCAAGGAGGAGATCAAAAAAAAGGAGGGTTAGTCCCTAACCCCCCGTTGTCTTCTTGGTAGTACCCGATCATTTTAAGCGTTCGATCACGAAGTTGGTGATATCCGATTCGACATTGTAATAAAGCATATTGGGATCGTCGATGCGAAAAACGATTGTAAACCCTCGAGATTCTGCGACAAAACGGATAGCATCCTGAACTTTTGTGAGAAAACTGGGAGATCGGGTCAACGCTTCCCTTTCATTATTCAATTGAGCTTGTTTTATCCGTGAATATTCCCGAAGGTATTCCCGTTTCTTTTGAAGATCTTCTTCGAGAAGGATGGCGGTGCGCTGATCACCGGAAGAGCGAGCGTTGATCATTTGCTGTTCGACCTGCCGAATTTCAGCATTTAGTCTGTTGATTTCGTTCTGAATATTGGTTTTGAGTTGTTCCAAACGCCGAACATCTTCGGACTCCCTAAAATACGCTTGATAAACCTTGTTCATGTCGACCACAGCAACCCGGGTGACGAATTGCGACCAAAGGCTGGCGCTACTAATTAGCGCCAAAAAAACACTGACGATTCTCATGCGACCTCCGAATGTTATCAGTATAGATCAAAACCAAACGTTACAACCAATCGCATATCGGCATCCCAGAAAACTCCATCCCCCTTTTCCCAAAGCACCTGCCCGTTGGAATCATACCGAAACGGTTTTGCCAAATAGAAACCCAGAGGAAGCTGCGGATTGGTAATTCTCAAACCAAGGCCCCACGCGAAGTACCAATCCTGGAGCTGGACGGGAAAGAGTGGGACATTCTGTTGTCGGAAAACAAAGGTGTCCAGGTAGGTGTCGAACCAAAGGAAGTTCTCGACGACGGGTAATCGAAATTCGAAGTTGACGTACCAGGATGAAAAACCGTTTTGCAAGTTCGTGGAGGGCCGCCAGCCTCTGCCAGATGTCATTCCATCGACGTAGAGCAGGTGCTTGGGCTGAGCGACTACCTGTCCCGGATAGCCGATGGGGTCCATGATAAACGACATGGCGCTTCGTACACGAGCTACGACCCTGAAGGTATACCAATCAACAAGCGGGACTCGGAACAGTCGAAAATTGCCCTCCCCCTTCAACTGAAGACGGGTAAAGTGAGCGGCACCTCCCAGAAAACCGCCGGTAACAGTGTAATTATACCCCAGAAGGGTACCCATTTCCGGATTATAAATGAAATCCCGGGTATCCCAGAATGTCCGGAATGCCAGGCTAGTTTCGAATTGCCACAGGTTGAGGTTTTTGCGTAAAGCTTCGTTGGCCGGCCGATAGAGATTGTCGTCGTAGGAAATGTACTGAAGGCTTGTGTTGGCACTTGCACCGAAAATGAACCTTCCCAGATAGCTCGCAAGTGTGTACCCAATCCCTGTACCGAGGCTAAAGGAATATTCATCGAGCCCCATGGTATTTTGGCCACTCTTCAAAAGTCCCTTTTCTTTATCGTATTCGTATTGCTTTTTGAGGTTGTATGTAGAAATATCCGTCGAGGAGGGGACACCGGGAAAAACCTGACCTGCCTGGTAATTGATGCTGTTGTACGTGGTCGAACTTGTGAAAACGTAGGTTTGATCGTCGTAAGGGTCAGGGATGTAGGAACTCGAATAAATCGGGTACAAGACGTCCTGTTCGATATTGGAGCGGTAAAAATGTCCAAAGTTGAGCGAACCACTCAGGCTGATCCTCCTGTCGAAGGCCCAGGGTTCCGTGAAATTCAAGGCCAGGTTTTGCTGCACAGGTGAGACATTTACCTCGAGACCAAAAGTCTGTCCCCGACCAAGGAAGTTTCTGTCCTGCCATTTTAGATTGCCGCTGATGGGAAAGTCACCTGAACCGCTGAATGAAAGACCGAACATCACCTCCGCCGTATTCGCTTCCTCGACATTGATAATAAGGTCCATCAAACCTTCGGCACTTCCGGGGGGAGTCTCCGGATTGACGGCAGAGAAATATTGTAAGTTCATCAGATTTCTCAAGCCTTCGATAATTTTGGTACGACTGAAAACATCTCCGGTCTCCAGAGGAATTTCACGGAAAATGACATAATCTTGAGTCTTCGTGTTGCCCTTGACGATAATGTTCTCGATTCGGGCACGTGGACGTTCGATGATTCGGATATGATACGAAATCGTATTTCCGTCTCTTTTCTCGGTTCGTTCGATGGTGTTGAAGATGTAACCGTCTTCGAAATATTTTTCCAAAACACGATTGTAGGCGTTGTCAGCGAGTTCTTTGTTGAGAATCTGTCCAACGGACAGTCTCTGGTAAGAAAGAAATTCCTCAGTGGAATAAAGATTGTTTCCCTCGAAGGTCGTTCCACCGTAGACAAATTGCCCACCTTCGTCGACCACAAAGGTAATGTTTAAAAAGTTTCGGTTTTGTGATTCCTGAAACTCGGACTCTCGTCGAATTTCCACGATCCTGGCATCGATAAAGCCCTGACGCTGATAAAATTGGAGGATCCCCTGCCGATCCAAAGCAAGATTGGCTTCCTGAAAAAGACCCGATTCAAAAAAAGATTGTTCTTTGGTTTTGAGAATACCGCGCAAATTCGATTCCGAAATTTGACTGACTCCCTCGAAACGAATCAATCTGACGATTGTTTGAGGGCCCTCTTCGATACGAAAGACGAGGATCACGGCGTTCTGATTCTCTAGACGCTGGATCGAACTGGCAACAGATACTCCAGTAAAACCCTTCTCGATGTAATAGTTTCTGATTTCCAATTCGTCACGGCGGATTCTGGACTGGCTGACAATCTCGCCCTGCTTGGATTTGATTTTATCCCGGATCTCTCCTTCGGACAATCTAGAATTTCCCGTAATACGAATATCCTGGATCGAGGGCTTTTCCTGAACATGAAACAAAATGACGATGGAGTTTCCCCCCGGGTCCCCTTTTTGTACCTCGGGTCGAATGAATCCTTCGAAGTAGTCCAACCCATACAGGTTTGCCTGGAGTTCTCGGAATGTTTCATCCGTAAAATTTTTATTCAAATATGGACGTGTGACCGCATCGAGGTCGGTGCGAGCAACATTTTTCAGTCCAACGAAATTGATCTCACGGATAGGTTTGTTGAGATACCAGCTTTCCGGCAAATTGCTTTCTTCCTGAGAATACAACGAAACCAGAGTCATCGCTATGATCAAAGGCAGCAAAAAAATCCTCATGAGTTCTCCTTTTAGTAGGTCCATTTAGTAGGTCCATCGCCAATTGAGGTTGATTGTATTGTCAGGTATAAACAACTTGGATGGTGTTTCGGGTACAAAATTCCATCGAATTAAAAGAAAGGGGGTTTGAAATTCGAGACCCAACTCCAGTCTGGGCCTCAGTTCGGATGACAGGGGATACAACTCACTGGCTTGATTGGTCAATGTGAACATTCCTTCAAAAAATATATCTTCTTGGATGTACTTTCCCAAAAAGATGCTGGTATTGTCAAGATACTCTTGGAGGGTTGGGGGCTCATTGGATAATTGAGTCAACAAAAAACGATTGAGTATTTGGGTCCGGATTGAGAACATATCCAGACCCAGGGTGGTTCGTATGGCATTTTCGAAGGGGCGCAGAACAAATCCGCTTCCCACATCGCTTACGAGGTTGAGCGCTCCCTGCCACCCCTCCCTGGTATATCGATCGGGTACAAAAATACTTCCTACAATAGTCGAAATCTCTTCCGTGGTTTTTGGGGGGCTGGAAGAAAAACGCGGGGTGAATTTGCTGAGAAAGTCATCGATCGTCAAAAAAACTGTGACCGGACCCGAGGCATCTTTGGTACGCAGTTCCCCCAAGAGGTTAACAAAAGGATCGAAATTATTCTGATCCTCTTTGAACGACACTCTGCCCTCCCGAAGATAAAACACCTGACCCAGGTAAAAAATCTCTCCTCCCCGTATTGCCACATCACCCAGAAGTTTGAAATTATTTTGCAGGGAATCGCTCTGATAACGGAGAAATTGTTTGGGAGAAATATAGGCTCGAATGATGGGGAAATCCATAAGAGGCCATATCAGAAAGACTCTGTTTCCGCTTCGAATGACCAGATCGATGTTGAGAGGAAACTTGAATTCGGATCCGGAGCCAGCGGTGTCTATCCCAAGGAGCATCGAGGAATCTTGAAGTTCTATGTCGCCTGTAATTTTTGCGAATGTCAGATTTCCCTCTAAAACCATTTGTCCGGAAACAAATCCACTGAGGCGTACTATGGAAAAAGTGTAATCGACGCCGATGGGTGCAATGTCGTCCATGGTCACCACCAAACGGTATCGATCAGGTATCAAGCGGGTCAGGTAGATATCACCCCCAATTTTTAGTTTTCCCCCCCCGACATTGATCTGGGTTGTAGGAAGGGAAAATTTGTTCCCTTCCAGAGAAATGGAAGTACTGAGAGGACCGATCGATCCCTTGAAATTGGGGGCTTGGGCCACGATATCTTTGACGCTGAAATTGCCCTCAAAAGTTGGATCGGTCACGAATCCCTGAATTTTGACATCAGCTTCCAGGGTTCCGCGTAGTATTTTGAAGAGAGACGACGGAATGAAAAAATTGATGATATCGGCCTGAGCGAAAAAGTTTTGCACCCTGGCCTCGATATTGGCATCCTTCAATTTTCCTTCTATCGATGCGTTAATGGGAAATGGCTTGTTCAGCACCAATCGAAAATCTCCGTCATCTGTAAAGCGGCCGAGTAAAAAGTTGTTTTCACCGCCCCTCAGGGTCGTCACACTGCGGATTTTACTGAAGTTGAGATCAAAAGCATTTTGCGGTGTGTTGTTGATCCGGATTTTGTCGATGCCGATATTTCCGATGATTCTCTCGACACCCAGAAGATTGTTACCGAAAAATATTTCCTGATCTGTTTCGATGTTTGCCGTGATTTGGGCATTCACGGGAATACCATTAAACGATGTTTTGGCAAATGTTTCGAGTTTGAATCTCCCTCCCGACATATCGAGCGCCATCGTAAAGGGATCGAGGATGAGATTGCCCAAGGTGAAAGATGCCTCGAAAAATCGGAATTGATTGTTCTTATAATCAAAACTGAAAACTGCCGAAAGGGGATCATTGCCAAATTTTGCTTTCTTGATGGAAACATTGCCCCGAGAAATCGAGCCGCTATTCCTGAAAGAAACCAAAAATTGAGTATCGAGCTTTCCCGAGAAGTTATCCAAAAAAAATCTTTTCAGATCAAAATCTTTGATGATTCCCGACACGGTCAACTCAGTATCAAAATAGCTCAATCCTAAAAGTATCTCCCCTTCCTGAGCAGCCTGCATATCAAAATCGACTTTAAAATCTTCCAGGCTTCGAAAACTAATGAGTCCCTTTCCTTGATAGGTACCCAGGCTGTCACCGAGAGAAAGCCGTTCAATCAGGAAATCATTTCCGTTTGTGGAAGAAAGAGCGGCTTCGAGACGTAAACTTCTGAGATTGTACAGTTTGTCGATTCCAACAGACACATATGCCGTAACGTTGTTAATTATACCGTTACGACTGTCCCAATTGAGAGTTCCATTGGAGGTCAAAACGATTTTCCAACTTTCCAGCGAAAAAGGTACCTCGGTTAGGTTCCAAACCAGGGATTCGATAGTTTCCTGACGGTTCCATGACACCAGGGTGACATCTCCACTGATCAATCGCCAGGAATTGTTGATGTAATCTCCTTCAATTTTACCCGAGTAGTTATAACCATTGGCATCGAGGGTTATATCAAGATCGAGTTTCTCGGTATTTCCCGCTCCAGTAACTTTTGCGTTGATGTCGAGAAAGTCCAACATCAAACGTTTAATGGTAAAATCGAGGGACTGATCATTGACTTGACCATTCATTTCGAGAGACCGAATAGGGTTGTTGCGATCCCTGGCTTTAAGGTAGTCGAGGGAGAAAAACCTCCTTTGTTCCGAAATTAAAAAACCAAACTGAAGATCGGCTACCCAGGATGTCAAATAAGAAATCCCCATTAAACTCCGAGAATTCGTCTGACGAAATAAATCCTCGATTAACAATCCTTGGATAACCAGGGACCCGGAGTATACTTTTGTGTACGGAAAGAAAGCTGTTTCAGCCTCGAGGTTAAGAAAACCTTCGGTTTTGGCTTTAAGAACATAAAAAGAAGACTCCTGGATCAGGGATCCATTGAGGGTGATTTCCGAATTGACACTTTCATCTAGAATTGTCCCTTTGATAAGAGTTTCTTCTCCTCTTGTCATGATGTTAAATTTGCCGCTGTAGAGGTAGTCAAATGGGCTCAAGAGCCGAGAAATTTCCAGATCACCGTCTACCTTAAATTTGTTGGACAAATCGATTTGTCCATTGAATAAAAAATCCAAATTGGCAGATTTGAAAAAAGTATCGGTAAGGGTCAAAGACGAATCAACACCTTTCACGTCAAACTGTAACGAAAGACGTCCGAACGGAGACACGTTCATAAAATCGAGGGTGCCCTTGCCTTCATATTTTAGGTTTTCCTCTTGAGAGGCTGCAAACCTTCCGGTGAATTGAGCATTGAACAACGGAATCCAATCTCTGGGTATTTGTTTGAGAATAAAGATGTTCGAGAGTCTGGCTCGGTCGCTAAGGACTGTCATCGACCATGATATCTTCTCGAGATTGAATTGAAACTCCAGGTCATATGGTTGTGCGTTGTTAATCGTTCGAATGTTGTATGTGGACCCAAGTTTCGTCATTTTGAAGCTTTGACTCTTGAAGCTGAAGAGGTTTGAATCGAATTCTCTCAGGTCGATTTCCATGTTAGCGTCCTGAAACGCGGGATCGAACCGACCCTTCGAAAAAACAGAGGCATTGAAACTTGTGAGCGGAATTTCGTTTTTCAGGGAGCCAATCATCTCACCATTCAAGGTGAAATTGTAATAATCGATTAAATTATCAAATCGAAAACTGAGATTTTTCAGAGAGAGATCAAATTCTTTAAACTCCAGGCTTAAATCGACCTGTTCTCCGATCACTGTAATCGGGGGCAGGCCGCCTTTTTGAGAGATAAGCTGAATGACCTGGTCGATAATATCCTGGTCCTCGATGGACCTCAACGTGATGGAAGCTTTTTGAAGCAAAATATTATCGATGGGAAAATCGCCTCGTAGCAGTAGGCCAAACAGGTCATAACTCAAGACCAAACGTTGGACACGGAGAACTTCTCTTCCCGCACTGCTGGTGACCACAAAGTCTTCGATCTCGATCCCTTGAACGAGGAAGGGTAAGATGCGTCGGAACGAGAAATTTCGTCCCAGGCTCATTTCGACTTCATGGATCAGCCGGTCACGCGCGTTCTGGATTACCCTATCCACTGCGGAGGTAACCGGAAAATAAAAGAGAGCGATCGTGAAAAGGCCCAGTCCCCAAATGAGAATCCTGATCTTGCTTGTCATTGGTAAATCGTTCCGGGTATCAACTTGACGACAAATCGAACGGTGTAGGGCCTGTTGGAGGGGCGAAAGATCATTTGCGCCAAAAAGCGATCGACTTGTTGGTCGATTTCGGGTTCTCCGGTCAAAGTTTTGATCGTATTCGACACTATCCCAGATTCTTCGACTTCTATACTCACCTCGATGGTCAACTGGCTCTTGAGAAGCAGCTGGCTGAAGACATTTTTGCTGAAATTTTCCGCTAAGTACTCTTCACCTTCGATCCAAAAAATTTCGGCATTGGTGGGACTGCGAGATAACGACCGCAGGGGAGATTCCGCAGGAATTTCAAGATTTGGAGTGAAGGTTCTGATGATCATTTCTTCTGTAATTGCCAAATCATCCAAACTGGGAAGATAAGCCTTTCTTGCATCGAGAGGTACATTTTCCTGATTATGCTTCGGTAGGGGGACATCGGGAACAGGAACGGGTTTGACATCAAAAAAAGACTGGTTCACCCCTTGAAAAGACTTGGTGGCATGAAAAATTGGCTCAGAACTTTCGTTTCGACTGTCCGCTTCGGTTTGAGGCAGCATCGGTTGAAGTAGGATCTCGAATTTTTTTACCTGAGAAAAACGCGGCCAAAAGAAAAATAACAGGGCCGCCAACACGAAGTGGGTAATGGCACTGATCGACAGATACCCTCTTCCTTTCATGTCCCCTCATCCTCAACAATCAAGGAAATTTTCGTGATACCATGGCGACGCAAAATATCGAACACGTTGATCAAAACACCGTACTCCAATGTTTTACCGCCGGCAAGAGAAACCTGGATTTCTCGGGCATCGATTCGAGATAGTTCTTCCTCTACTTTTTTTCCCAGAGAAATCAGATCGTACTCTTGACGGTTGAACAAAATTTTCTCGGACGAATACACGACCAGAGACCAGTTTTTTTCGAGTGAGAGTTCACTGGTGGACGATTCAGGGATATCGATTTCCAGCATTTGCTGAAATATGGCCCCCGATGTCAATACAAAGAAAATCGTGACCAGGAAAATGATGTCGAGGAGCGGGGTGAGCGGAAGGCTTTCAGGGTTGCTGTCTTCACGTTGATAGAAGCGTCGGAACTTGAAACCCATCGTTCAACCTTGTTTTGCCATTTGAATGGCTGTCATTTCCTCGTAAAGAAATTCGAGCCTGTTGGAGAGCATCCTGGCACGTAATTTCAGAACGCTCGACGTCGACAATGCGGGAATGGCGATGAAGAGTCCCAGGGCCGTGGTGATCAGTGCCTGAGCAATTCCTCCGGAAAGAACCGCAGGATCGGGCCGGCCCGCACCGCTCATGGCCTGAAAGCTCCATATCATACCGGTTACCGTGCCGAGAAGGCCGAGCATCGTGGCAACACCGCTCATCGCTCCCAAAAGATCGAGTCGTGACTCCCGTGAGATAATCAGTTCCCGAGCAAAGAGTTCCAACTGACCAAGAATGTTATGCGTCCCTGTTTTTCGAAGTTGAAGAAATTCTCTGACGAATAGGATCTCGATGTGATTCCCGTGTTGAAGTCTTTCGTTGACAGGCTGTAGATCGCGCTTTCTCAAAGCATTGAGCAGGGAACGATAGGTCTCGGCATCGAGAAGGGGGTTCTTCAAAACGTCGTGAACGCGCTCGGTGATCAACGCGATCGAAGAGACGCTGAGAAACATCAGAGGAATGTAGAAAACGAAGTTGATGGGATGAAGAAAATCGATTACCACTGTTTGGTGACCTCCAAAATGAACTGCAGAGGGCTATCCTGTTTGTTACTGAAACCAACTCCCAGGCTCCAGGTTTCCAGGTAATAATTCCAACGGGAAGTGAAGGACCAGGGGGTGATGGGATTGAAATCGAAGCGATGCTGAATGATTCCCACGAGGGAAAAACGTTGGATAGAGCCCAGAATCAATTGTTTTTCCCAATGGTAGGCAACCATCAGACCCCAGAGGAAAGTAGGATGGAGGCGATGCTGAATACTGATCACACCCGCATCGAAACCGCGATCGCTTCTCAGCCGAAGCTCTGCTGTCATTTCAACATCCCCGAAAGAGACGTTACCCCACCTACCCCGGAGATGGGAAAAAATACCGACAAGAGAATCGAATCCAACGGTACCACTGATTCCGTAAAACTCCTCTCGGTACAACAGACCCGTCTCGACTCTTGATGAGTTCGTAGAGCTATAAAGGATGGAAGCCAGCCAACCCAGTGGTCCAAAATGGAGGATCCCCTCGCTCCATAAAGACCAGTTGACATCGTCGTTGAGCTCGACTTGTGAGTCGAAAATAAAACTGAGCCAACTTCCGTAAGCCGGCCAATATACGTTGAGATTCGTCGAGTATTCCGTGTCCTCGATTCGGGTCATGATCGCGATCGGGCCCAGGGAAGTCCCCAATCCGAGATGCGATGGTGAATCTTTAGTACCGCTGTAAGATACAAAAGTGCTAAAAGGAAAAAAGAGCCCCAAGAACCCCTTGCCGGAGGAAGAAATCTGCCCATTCGAATCTGTGTCGAAGGGATACTCCCCAGGGCCCATCCCCAGGTCGAGGGGGTTCGCAAATTTCAATTCCGGTATCTGACCGACACTATCCTTCCAACCCCACTCCCCATCGATTTGAGGCTGGGAAGGAATAGGATAAAATCCTGTTCCCTCGCCCAGAAAAACAAAGGTTCGAAGACTTTGAGCGTAACCCATGAAAGAAAAAAACAAAAAAATTGAGTTTATTACCTTCACTTGTTGAATTATACTGGGGCATCATGAAATTCTCTACACCCCAAAAGAGATACGTGGTTTTCGAGGGACTGGATGGCGCCGGTACGACGACCCAGTGGAATCTGCTTCAATCCTGGATGCAACAAGAAGGTTACCCCTTTATGCCAGTCCGAGAACCGAGCCCCGGCCCGATCGGTCAACTTATCCGAAAGTTTCTATCCGGAAGTCCGCCGACAGATCAGGGCGTATTGGCACGATTGTTTGCGGCGGATCGTCGTCAGCAAATTTACGAACCCGGCGGTGTTTTGGAGAACCTTAAAAAGGATTCCTGGATCTTGTCGGACAGGAGTTTGGTTTCCAGCCTGGCTTATCAATCCCTGGTTTTGCCTTTCAAGACAATTTTGCGTCTCAACGAGGGAATTCCCTTGCCCGGAATGATTTTTTTTGTCGATGTTTCCGCCGACGTGGGGATGGACAGGGTGTTGGGCCGTAAAGATCAACTTGAAATTTTCGAAAAACGAGATGTCCAACAGCAGGTAAGGAAGAATTACCGGCGAGCGTTGAAATGGATCGGTCGGCAGGGAACAAATATCGTCTATCTTTCGGGCGCCGATTCCGTCGAAAGCATCCATGAAATCGTCAAAAAGACTTTCAAAAATTACATCGATGAACATCCCATGAAAATCCGATAATGAAAAGGTGAAAAGGGCAGGAATACTGGGTTTGCTGTGTCTGGCGAGCCGCCTCTTCTCTTACGATATCCTTTACGCCGAACAATACTATCGCATGGCGCATCGCCATTTGTACATGAATCCTGAACGTGCTGCCGAAAACATTTACTATCTGGAAAAAGCTCTCCGCGCCGATTTTGCCAATCCACTCAATGCCCTGGCCAGGATACGCAACCCTCAGGAGTGGGAGCGGTACCGTTATTTGTTCCGTATGCACGTGGCACTGCGAATTATCGAAAATTATCTCCTCATGGCGAACTCCTTCGATAAGCAAGTCGCATATTTTTACAATTTTCCATGGAAACGAGAAAATCTCAGGAGTCTGGAGAGGGCTGAGACCTGGTATCGTTCCGCTCTCCACTACTGGGACGAAGCCGTACGCTGGTCTGAACGCGCCGAAGAGACGCCTACCTTCCATCTCGAGGAAATTCGTTTTTGGATCGATCAATCACAAAGAATCAAGTCGGGTGAACTCGACTACGGACGCATCATTCAGCGGCACCTGGATCGGTTGGAGAGAGTCCGACGCGATTTCGAGGCCATGGACAGAAACACCTATTGACTTGAATCGACCGTCAGAAGCAAACGCTGGTACGCCAAATCGGCGCCTTGAAACCTTAGGATCAATTCGCTTTCGATGGGCGGCGGGTCGGGCAGATTGACCCTCGTTTCAAAGGCTGTCTCGGCAACTAATACAGTCACACTGTTTTTGTCTCTGTCCACCACGGTGGCCCTTACCCTCAAGTCGGGATTTTGCAAATGCCAGAGTAGGGTAAAATGGGTCCTGCTCAGCTTTTCGCATTTGCGATTATCTTGCAGCACAGGCTCGACCTCCGCAAGCCTGTGCTGCAAATCCTCATAAGACAGAGGCTTGTCCCCAAACAAATGCGCGCGGATTTGCTGATGGTTCACGAGGTCAAGGTAGCGGCGCAGGGGACTGGTGCATTGGCAGTATGATTCCAATCCTAAACCGAAGTGCGGTTTGGGCTGGAGGGAGTAACCCGCCCTTTTCATCACCCGCCTGATGGCCCACGCTCCCGACAAACCTTGAACTTGGGGCAGCTCTTCGGTAGCTTCCTGGTGGGCGTAAATCAGGGGAACCGCCTGATCTCGGCCCCAGTCAGCCACCAGCTCACCTGCCAGAATCATCATCTCGGCGACCAGCGACCGGCTCAAATTGTTTTCCAGGGGAATCATCGCCACTCTTCCGTCCTGGCAACGTATTTTAACCTCGGGCAGTTGGATCCTCACCGCCCCTTTGGCCAGCCGGCGTCGTTGGTAGCGCAGGAGTTTATCTTTTAGGATATTCAAGTCTCCCTGAAGCCACCGGGGTTCGAACTCTTCGTAGCTGATTCGTGTGACATCGATGAGGGAATAAAACATGTCCTCCAGAAAAGGTTGACCCTCCTCATCGATATGAACCTGGAGGGTCAGGGCGGGCGAGGGGCTTTCCAGGCCCAGGCCATACCTCCGAATTACCTCCTCTCCCAGCATAGGGATCGTGGCCCACGGTAGGTACAGGGTTGCTGCCCTGGACCGGGCTGCATTATCCGGATCGCTGTCTGGGAGAATCACTTCAGAAGGGTCGGCGATATGCAGAAAGAGTTTTCCTGCATCGAAGGAAAACGCATCGTCAGGGTCCTGGTTCCCAGAATCGTCCACGGCCCAGCTTGTCAGTCGGACGAGGTCACGCCGGCTTATCAACTTTTTTGGGATGGGTATGGGATACGATTTAGCCGGTTCGATGCATAGGCCCAACCGCTCGGGCCAGGGGTCCCGTTGCCCGGACCAGAATCCGAGTTCCAGCAACAATCGATGGGCATCCTCCTGCGTTTCTTTGATGGCAAGATCCCGAAGAATCCGGCAATGCTCACTTTTTCCCAAAGCGAACCGCTCGACCTCCGTCAGAAGCGCATGATCAACTTCCTGGAAATGACCCTTCCTGATTCGCTCCAAACTTTCACGATACTGAGCCACCTTGTGCGCTTTTTCCCTGGCGATGTTCCTGCGCTCCTCCCGCTGTTGCGCACTCAGGGGGACAAGGTGGTCCAGATCCCCTGTAAAGTAATCACTCAGCGCCTGATAAAGTTGCCACGCCTGGACAGGGTCCGGATTCACGAAACATAGCTCGGAAAGTTCTTTGAAGCTCACAACTTGTCCATCCAGGAGGGCCAGAGCCTCCTCGAGGTCAAGGGGTTCCGCTGTGGAATTGGTGACATCGTGGAGGTTGGTGAGCGGTCCCTCGTGGAGAAGGATCAGGTCCTTGGGACGGACTCTGAGCCGTTCCCCATCGACGGTTTCAATGCCGATCTTGTCATCGATGGAAATGACGAGGGATAATTTGGTTTTGTACAGGACAAGAGAACCTGTTTTCATTATAAAATAGTTAGCGACAAACAAATGCTTTGTCCAGGAGGAATCGATGAACAAGGTTTGTTGGATTTTCTTGCTGATGGCTCTCCTTGCCTGTGGCAGCGAGGACGAAATTGCCCTGGAAGATCTCCGCCAATTCCAGAACAACCCGGCACTTCAAGGAACCGTTTATCGCCCTGGAGGCCGCCCCTGGGAAATCGGTACCCCCGGAGGTACCTGGATCGCCAGCATCAACAACGACCCCAAGACCTTCAACACCCTCAATGCTCGGGACGGGGATACGGGTACCATCGTGGGGCTTCTTTACGAGTACCTGGCAGACTACGATCCTTACAAGAAAGAGTTTATTCCCAACCTTGCCGATTTCGAAATCGAAGCCAACGAGGCCGAGGATAAATTGGCTGTGCGTTTCACGCTCCGTGACGATCTTTACTGGACGTTGCCCGGCCAAACACGGGAACAGGGAGTCAAGATCACCAGCGATGACGTGATCTTTTGGTACAACGAGATCGAAGGTGACAAAGACCTTCAGCAACCCGGTTACGCGGGTCGGCTGATCGAGATGCCGGACGGGTCCCAAAAGCCCATCACCATCGAAAAAATCGACGGGAGGAGTTTCCGATTCGTGTTTCCCAGGGTGATCGCCAATCCCGTGCTGAGTGTGAACATGAACTTCGGTCCTCGGTATATTTTCGAACCGGTAAAACGCACAAAAGGGAGTGCTGCCCTCCTGGACTTACAGAGCGTCGACACGGACCCGAAGACCCTGCCGTCGATCGGGGCCTTTCACATCGTTTCGTACGAACCCGGCCTCCGAGTGGTGGCCCGCCGCAATCCGAACTACTGGCGTAAGGACGCCCAGGGTAACCCTGTCCCCTATATCGAAGAACTGGTGTTTCGCATCGTTCCCAACAAGGATACCGAATTCCTGATATTCAAGAATGGCGAGAAAGATGGCTACAGTGCCCGACCTGAGGATCTCAGCGAGCTTCTTTCCAAACAGGGGGCGGATTACACGGTGTACAATGGGGGGCGCTCTTTAGGTTCGGCCTTTGTGGCATTCAACCAACACCCTAAGGCGATGGATCCCGTGGTCTACAGCTGGATGGCACGCAAGAAGTTTCGTCAGGCGCTTTCCAGCCTTTTGAACAGGGAACGAATCGCTCAGACGGTATACCGGGGTCTGGCAGTTCCCGCCCACCACTTTTTTGCGATCGCCAACCCCATGTTCGATCCCGAAATCAAGCTCGAGTACACTTACAATCCGGAACGAGCCGTCCAACTCCTGGCCGAAGAGGGGTTCAAAAAGGATCAGAACGGGGTGATGCGTGATCCGGAAAATCGGCCGGTGGTCTTCGATATCATCGTCGGCATCGAGAACAACATCGGTGTGGACAGCATGAACATCTTTTCGGACGAACTCAAACAGGTCGGTATCGAGGGCAGGGTCAAACCCATCGATTTTCAAAAATTGGTCGAGATGCTTATCAATACCTACGATTGGCACGTGGCGACCGCTTCCCTGGGATCTAATTATTGGCCGGAGAGCGGCTCCAACGTGTGGCAATCGAGCGGCAACTTCCACCTCTGGCATCCCCTCCAGGATAAACCCGCGACAGACTGGGAAGCCCGTCTCGACGAACTGTACAACAAGGGTCGTTTTACCCTGGACCCCACTCAACGTAAGGCCGTCTATGATGAATTCCAGCGTCTCATTTTGGAACAGGTTCCCCTGACCTACATCGTTCATCCGCTCAGCTTTTTGGCGGTTTACAACAAGTGGGGAAACGTGGTTCACGACACCCTTCAAGGGTTGGACCTCAACTTCGTGTACCTGAAAAAATGACGATGCTGGGATCCTGGGCAAAAAAACTTATGGCTACCCTGGACTCCTTCCAGCGACGATACCCCCTGGGGTTCTACGTTGGCCGCAGGTCTGTGGGCATCTTCGCCATGCTGTTTCTCCTGGGCTTTGCCGTTTTTGGATTGATGAGCCTCGCACCGGGGGACATCGTCGACTCCTACGTCAAGTCCCAGATGTTTCTGGATCCGAATTTTCGTCGGGCCGACAATCAGTACACCGAGGAAATGGTGAAGACTTTCAAGGCCCGGCTCGGTCTGGACCGTCCCTTTTACGAGCAATATTTTCGCTGGATCGGCAGGGTCTTTCAGGGGGACCTGGGGCGGTCCTTGATTTCGCGGGCTCCCGTGAGCTTTCTCATCGCGGACAGGATGCGCAACAGCCTCATCCTCAACCTGATCAGTTTGGTTTTGCTGAGTGTGGCAAGCTTCGCCCTGGCCCTCTGGCTGGCAACCAAGGCAGGGACCGCCCTGGACTATGTTGCGGGCTTTGTCGGCCTTTTTTTCAACGCCTTCCCTTCCCTCTTGCTATTAATTCTGTTTCAGCTCTTTGCCGCCACAACCCAGATTTTTCCCGTCACTGCCTATCCCACGCATATCACGTTCGACGAGAATCCCCTGGCCTTCAGTTTCAGCTACCTCCACCACATTGCCCTTCCACTTCTGGCCGCCTTTGTCGGGGGAGTGGGTGCCACCATGCGGGTGGTGAGGGCAACCATGCTGGACCAGCTCGGTCAGCCTTATATCACGGCGCTGCGGTCCCGCGGGATTCCCGAGGGGCGAATCACCTTTGTGCATGCGTTCCGAAACGCGGTCAATCCGTTCATCACCTCGAGTGCCAACCTCCTCGCCAGCCTCTTTTCGGGTAGCCTGATCCTCGAAATTATTTTCAGTTACCCGGGTTTGGGCCGTCTGATGTACGAGGCGGTGATCCAGGAGGATATCAACCTGGTCGTCACCAACATGATGTTCGTGAGTTTTCTGGTGCTCGTGGGCATGTTGATTTCCGATATCATGCTGGCCATCGTGGATCCAAGAATCAAGTATTCCGGCAAGGTGGCCTGATGAAACGATTTTGGGACAACCTGCGGAAAAGTCCCCTGGCGATGGGATCCCTCCTCGTCCTGGTTGTGCTCTACCTCCTCATGCTGTTCGCAGAGTTCCTCGCTCCCTACGATCACAACCGCTTGTTCCGAGAACACGTCTACTCTCCTCCCAACCTGATCTGGCACAGTTCGAAACTGGGGTTCGGACCCCAGGTCCAGCGCCATGCTCTGGTGGAGCCCTTGACTTTCCGGTATTCGCGAGTTCGTGGGGAGCAATACCCCATTGTGTGGTTTCCGAAGGTCGAGCCCTACCGGATTTGGGGTCTGATCCCCGTGGACAGGAAACTCTTCGGCTCCGAGGCCGAACCCGTGTTTTTGATGGGGGCGGATGGTTTGGGACGCGACGTTTTTAGCCGTATTCTCGCGGGAAGCCGGATCAGCCTCTCGGTAGGTTTTTTTGCCAGCTTCATCTCCTTATTTTTTGCCCTCAGCCTGGGTGGTTTGGCAGGCTATCACGGGGGATTCATCGATGGTCTGGTAATGCGGATCAGCGAGTTCCTGATCTTGATTCCGGGACTCTATCTTCTCCTGTTCCTGCGGTCGTTGATCAGCCGGGACCTCGACCCCGGCCAGAGCTATGTTCTCATTACCCTGGTCCTGAGTCTGCTGGGCTGGCCCGGGACCGCCCGCATGATCCGCGGTTTGGTTCACAGCATCAAACACGAAGACTTCGTTCTCGATGCTCGACTTTCGGGGATGCCCGTATTTGTCATTCTTTGGAAACTCATCATCCCGCAGATGAGTTCTCTGCTGATCGTCAGTTTCACCCTGGGGATCCCGGGGTTCATTCTCAGCGAAACCGTCTTGAGTTACCTGGGGTTGGGGATCGCCGATCCGGCCGTGAGCTGGGGAAGCATGATCAGCCGGGACCTGACATCTCTTCGTGTCCTTCAGCAACACCCCTGGCTGTTCTGGCCGGGATTGTTCCTGATCGTGACCAGCCTTGCCTTCACCTTCCTCGGCGAGTGGCTGCGGGATTGGCTGGATCCCTGGCATACTCTTTCCCGGAGCCTGGAATGAAACTACTGGAAGTGAAGAACCTTCAGGTCAGTTTCCATACCTCACAAGGTAAATTGCGAGCGGTTCGCGGTGTGGACTTCGATCTCGAAGCAGGAGAGTGCCTCGGTCTGGTCGGTGAGAGTGGTTGCGGCAAAAGCGTCACGGCCCTGAGTCTCCTGGGTCTGCTGCCTGGCATTGCCGAGGTTCAGGGGGAAATTCTCTGGCAGGGGCAAAAGGTCACCCAATGGGATCAGAAAAAATGGCGGGATTTTCGAGGAAAAGAAGCGGCGATGATCTTTCAGGAGCCCGGCCGCAGCTTTGATCCGCTGACGACTGTCGAGGCGAATTTCCGGGAAGCCCTGCTTGCTCACCGACCTGAAATGCCTAAGGCCGAAATTCGGCGGGTGACTCTTGATCTTTTGTATCAGGTTAAAATCCCCGATCCGGAACGAAGATTGGGCAACTACCCCCATCAGTTCAGCGGCGGGATGCTGCAACGTCTCATGATTGCCCTTGCCCTGGTTCACCGCCCCAGCCTGCTTTTGGCCGACGAACCGACTACGGCCCTGGATGTCACAATTCAAAATCAGATTATTCAATTATTGAAAGAATTACAGCAAAATTATCGCCTCTCCATCATTTTCATCACGCACAATCTCGCCCTTCTCAAAAACTTCGCTCATCGGATCATTGTGCTGTACAACGGTCTGGTGATGGAAGAAGGGGCCACCGATGAATTGTTGTACCGTCCCAGACATCCCTACTCGCGTTTGCTTCTGGATTCCTTGATCAAACGAGGCGACCGCCATGAATCCCGTCCCTTACCGTCGGTCCAGGGGCAGCCTCCCGACCCCCTGCTTGTCGTTCCGGGTTGTCCATTCGCCGCACGCTGCCCCCTGCGCGAGGATGCCTGTGAACAGTCCCTTCCAGAATTGAAAAACAGATTGAGGTGTGCCGTCATCAACAGAGGTGAGCATGCTTGAAGTCAAAGATCTTTCCAAGAGTTACCCTCTCCATTCGGGTTTCTTCGCGCCCTTGTCGGAGTTCGTTCACGCAGTCAAGAACGTCAGTTTTCGGATCCAACGAGGAGAGATCTATGGTCTGGTGGGAGAATCCGGCAGCGGCAAAACGACGATCGCCCGGATGTTGGTCCGTCTGGTCGAGCCCACATCCGGCGCGATCCTCTATACCGATCCGAGCTCCAGGGTTTGGGACATTGGAAATGCCGAGGGCGAGGTTCTCAAAAGGTGGCGCGCACGGGCCCGCTACGTGTTCCAGGATCCCGCCCGAAGTCTCAACCCCTGGCAAAGCATCCGGGACATCTTGGTTCAGGCAGCCAAATACATTCGAAAAGACCTTTCACCGACCGAGCTCCTGGAACGAGCCAAAGATTTGATGGTCAGGGTGGGGCTCCGGGTCAGCGACCTCGAGAGGCGGCCCGTGGATTTTTCCGGGGGGCAACGGCAGCGAATCAGCATCGCCCGGGCTCTGATGTCTGAACCGGAGCTTTTGATCTGCGACGAGGTGGTGAGTGCCCTCGACGTGAGCATTCAGGCCCAAATCCTCCGACTGCTTTTAGAATTGCGGGAAAAACTGCACCTCACCCTCATCTTCATCGCCCACGATTTGGCGGTCGTGCATTACCTCTGTGACAGGGTTGCCGTCCTTCGTGAAGGAGAGCTGGTGGAAGAAGGCGATCCTCGACAGATATTGCAACACCCAAAACACGAATATACCCAGGCCCTGATTGCCTCTGTTCCATCGATCGACTAACGGGGATCGAAGAGCATCGCATCCCCGTAACTGAAAAACCGATACTCTTTTTGAATCGCCTCCTGGTACGTATCCAAAACGAGCTTCAGACCGGCCAGAGCGGCCACCAACAAGAGGAGGGTGCTTCCCGGCGTGTGGAAATTGGTCAGAAGGAAGCGGGTCACCCGAAATGCGTAACCCGGATGGATGAACAAATCCGTGTTACCGCGTTTGGGCTGGAAGCGGCCTTCAGCCTCGACGGCAGATTCCAGGGTACGAAGGCTGGTGGTTCCCACCGCGAGGATGGGACGCTCTTCGTCCAGAGCCTTGTTGAGGGCCAGAGCCGTGGAAGGCGGCACCTCGTACTCTTCGGTGTGCATACGGTGCTGCGTCACGTCGTGGGTGCGAATCGGAAGAAAGGTGCCCAGGCCCACGTGGAGTGTCACCGCGGCAATTTCGATTCCCGTTTCTTGCATCTTGGTGAGGATTTCCGGGGTAAAATGGAGGCCAGCGGTGGGGGCTGCCGAGCTCCCCGGAATCTCCGCATAAACCGTTTGATACCGTGTTTCATCATCCGGCCGGTCTTCTCGTTTCATGTAGGGAGGCAGGGGAACGTGCCCATACTGTTGAAAAAAAACTTCATCGACAGGGTCGGAAAATGATCCGATCCAAAGCTCTCTTTCTCGATACTTCAAGGTGAATACCCGGCCCTCCGGAGCTTGAAACATTTCGCCTGGTTTTTTTCGGGATGCCCTGGGCAGGAGAACGGCCCAACTCTTCCGTTCGGCATCGTGGGGATGACTGAAAAGGACCGATACTTCTTTTCCACGATCATCGACCAGGACAAGTCGTGATTTGCGTACCTTGCTGTTGTTGACGATGCACAGAGTTCCCCTGTCCAGGATTTGGGTGATTTCGGAAAAGTGCCGATGGCTTCGTTTGCCCGTTTTGGTGGACAAAACTAGAAGTCTGTCGTCACCGCGCCGCTCGCTTGGCCTGTCGGCGATCAGATGTGGGGGAAGGTCAAAAGAGATGTCCTTGAGGGTCATCGGGCGCTCCTTTGTTTCGATCTTGCCATTGCCCCTCCAGACCAACATGGATGTAGGCCTGCCGGGTTGCCACCCTACCTCGTGGTGTCCGCTGAAGAAGCCCCTGTTGAATGAGGTAGGGTTCATAGAAGTCCTCCAGACTGTCCGCCCCTTCCCCGACCGTGATGGCAAGGGTTTCCACCCCCACCGGCCCGCCCTGGAACAGTGTGATGATGTTTCGGAGGATGGCCCTGTCCTGGGCATCGAGACCCAGCGGATCGATTTCCAATCTACTCAATGCTTTGCGGGCCACATCTTCGTCGATGGATTTTTTATGGGATATTTGCATGAAGTCCCGAATTCGGCGCAGGAGACGGTTGGCCACCCTCGGCGTCCCTCGGGAACAGGAGGCGATCAGTCTCCTGGCCCCCTCCTCGAGGCCGATCTGCATCACACTGGCGGATCGTTTCAACACGTTTTCAATTTCCTCTCGGCTGTAATAATTCAGACGCAGCGGTATACCGAATCGAGTGAACAGAGGGCTGCTGATCTTTCCGGGTTTCGTGGTGGCCCCAACCAGGGTGAAGGGAGGTATGGGAATGCGGATGGTACGGGCGGCAGGTCCCTGACCGATGACCCAGTCCAATTCGTAATCCTCCATGGCGATGTAGAGCATTTCTTCGATAGCGGGTTTCAGGCGGTGAATTTCATCGATAAAAAGAACGGCCCGATCGGGTAAGGTCGTGAGAATACCCGCCAAATCCTTGGGCTTGTCCAGCGCAGGCGCCGAGGTGACCCGAAACTCTACCCCCAACTCTTGTGCGATGATACCGGCGAGGGTGGTCTTTCCCAAACCCGGAGGTCCCGAGATAAAAACATGATCCAGGGCCTGTCCTCTCTCGCGCGCTGCCTGCAGAAAGACGGTCAGGTTGTTTTTGATGGCCTCCTGGCCCTGAAACTCGTTCAAGAGCCGGGGACGAAGGAGTATCTCCTGAAGTCTGTCCTCATCCTGGGATTCGGAATCCAGGGGGCGTTTCAATGGGTGCTCAGCCATAGAAGGGCCTTTTTGAACAGTAGTTTTTCTTTTTCTTCGAGTGGTTTGTTCACAAGCTCATCCTCATGCGCAACAGCTCTAATGGCTTCCTCCACCAATTTGCGATCGAAGCCCATATCGACCAGGCTGATGATGACATCGTTCCAACTTCTGTCGGCAGGTTGCGCTGCGGTTTCATCGAGTACGAGTTTACCTCGGAGCGTCAACAGGATTTTTTGAGCAGTTTTCAGACCGACACCCGGGGCCTTGCTGAGGGCTTGCGGATCCCCAACCTCGAGTGCCGCCTGAATTTGCTGGGGGGTCAGGGTGGAAAGGACTTTCAGTGCCACCCGGGGGCCCAGTCCATCGACTTTGATCAGTTCGAGGAAAATTTTTTTTTCCAACGATGTCGAAAACCCATAGAGTCTCATCTGATCCTCGGTGTGGTGAAGCCAGCAAAATAGACGGATTTCCTGTCCCAGGCTGGGCAGGGACTGGAGGGTTTGAAGGGAGACGCTCAGTTCCCATTCGATGCCGCCGGTGGACAGGTAAACGGTATCGGAGGTTTTGCCGGAAAGGGTTCCTGTAATACTATGAAACATGACGGGTTACCCCTTGTTGGCTCGCACAGTATGCGATGGCTAAAGCGTCGGCCGCGTGACTGGGGCGAGGAATTTCCCGCAGGCCGAGGATGATGCGGATCATTTCCGATACCTGTTCTTTCTGTGCTTTGGCGATTCCGACCACGGTTTTCTTGATTTGATTGGGGGCCAACTCGGCCAGGGGAATCCCGCTCATCTGCAGTGTCATCAGGACCACTCCTCTGGCCTGAGCGACGGGCAAGGCACTGGTGATGTTTTTGCTGAAGAAAAGCGTTTCGATTCCGCAGATGTCGGGTTGGAATCGATCAACCAGATCACGGACCTGTTGGTGAATCGATAAAAGACGCTCTCCGGCAGAGCAGTCAGAATCGGTGGCGATAATTCCGTACTCGACAAGCGGGATTTGGCGGTCGTGAAAACGGATAACCCCCCAGCCCGTAGACGCCAATCCGGGATCGATCCCCAGGCAGGTCATTCCTCCTCGGTATCCTCGGGAATTTCGAGGTTATGATAAACATTCTGAACGTCATCGTTTTCTTCGAGCTTTTCGATGAGGTTCATGGCTTTCTGCAACGCCTCTCCCTCGAGCTTGATCCAATTTTCGGGCAGTAGGGTGACTTCGGCCGATTCCTGTTCCAGCTTCTTGTCGCTGATGGCATTGAAGACCTTTTCGAAGTCTTCGGGTTCCGTGGTGACGGTGATGATCCCGTCCTCGGTTCTCACGTCCTCCGCTCCGGCTTCCAAGGCCACATCCAGGATCTGATCTTCAGAATACTTTTCGGCATCGAATTCGATCACTCCCTTTCTTTTGAAGAGGTAACTCACACTCCCCGTCGTTCCGAGGCTGCCTCCGTACTTGTTCAGGATGTAGCGAATGTCCGCTGCCGTTCGATTTTTGTTATCGGTCAATGTTTCAATGATGACACCGACCCCGTTGGGCCCATAGGCCTCGTAGATAATCTCGAAATACTCGGCGCCTTCCAATTCACCGGCGCCCTTCTTGATAGCACGCTCGATGTTATCCTTGGGCATGTTGGCCGCTTTTGCCTTGAGGATAGCGGCCTTCAACCGGGGATTTCCCTCAGGATCGCTGCCGCCCATTTTGGCGGCGATACTGATTTCCTTGATGATTTTGGTGAACACCTGGCCCCGCGCCGCATCCAAAGCGCCCTTTTTTCGTTTTATCGTTGCCCACTTACTGTGACCGGACACGTCAACCTCCTCAGTTTCAATGAAATTTCAAACGATCGAATGGCCAAAACGTCAGCCAAACCAACGATTTGAGATTGCTCCTTTTGACAGGGCCCCAAACCATGCTATCCTCCCCTCCACGTGTATCGGCGAGGACCCAATACTGGTCGTCTCCCAGGGTGATTTCTTCCTTTTCCCCGGAAAACGGATCGCTTCCTTCCCAACCCGAAGGGATGGTGTTTCTCATCACATCGTAGAGTTTTTCGGAGATCTCGAACTCCGAAAGGGGGAATTCCTCACCTTGCTTCTTGATATAAGCTATGCCACCCTTTAACGACAAGGTGTCTCCGGGTAAGGCCACCAGCCGCCGGAGAGTCAGGGAAGGATACTGCCGAGATTCTTCAAAGGGTACGAAGATCCCGAAAGTCAGAAAGCGTGAAAGATCTTTCAAAAACGTGATCAAGGGGAATTCTTCCTCGATGTAAGGCGGACGAACCAATACGATATCTCCCCGATTCGGTGAACGAAACGACGGCAAGGCCCAGGGAATCAACGGAAGCCGCGGCTCGTAGGCCAAAGGAAGAGTGAGAACATGCGACCCTGTTGGAATATTCGGACCCATGGAATCTGTTTCCACGATGAAGGGTTTGATCACCAGGCCATCGAGAACGAGGTACGATAAATAAACGGTCACGAGAATCGTCAACGTCTTTCTGAAAAACTCTCGTCTTTTTCGTTGAATGGTATAGGATTGGTAGCTTCCAAATCCAGCCCTGGCCATTAGTCGATTCCTCCCATCCTCCCGGGGGGCCAGAATCGGATCGCTGCCTGACCCAAAATCTTGTCCAGTTTTACAGGGCCGAAATACCGTCCATCGAGGGAATGATCCCTGTTGTCACCCAGGGGAAGGATCCACCCCTCGGGAATGTACATACCCGTTCGTTGTCGGAAGTACTGCCTGCGAAACTCGACGATCTGGGGCGCTTCCATCATGAGCTGCTCCAGTTCCCGCTGAAAGAGATCCAGATTGGATTCGCTACCCATCTCCTGGATGTTGGAAGTCACCAGGGTTTCGTTGTGACGTTGCAGCCTCAGTCGCGCCCTGTTTTTTGCAGCATCCTGGTAAAAAAGCTCGAGATCCTGGGGCACATCGCGGACAGAGGGGTAGTTCAATTGAAAGCTTTTTTTGATTTCGTTTTCTTCCACCCAATCACTCCAGCCCCTGGGCCGAATCTGGAGATTTCCCCTCACGAAACGAGCACGATCACCGCCCACCACAGGTCCCCGTTTAATCAAAAAACGGATGCGCGGGTTGCCAAAATCATCCCGATCGATATCGACCAAACTGAGTGTCAGCATGAAGATCATTCTTTGGGCCAGATCGAAAAAGGTTCCCTTGAGAGGGTTAAGGTACTGGGGACTTTCAAAAATGATGATGTCCCCCCGCTGCGGCAGGATGGGGCTGGGGAGTTTGAACATACCCGGAAGCAGCTCGGGGCCATAGACCATTTTGTTGACGAAGATTCTATCCTGCTCTTCCAGAGTGGGCCGCATCGAGCCCGAAGGAATGACGTAAGCCTGAAAAAAATATTGATTGATCAAGAGTACAATCAGAGCTGAACTCACAAAGGTCTCGATCCAGTCGACCAGGAAAAACTTTTTCTTTTTGTCTTCTTTCTGCTTGAGCTTCCTTCGCAAGCGCCAGGTCAGGAAAGACTCCGTCAATGTCACGAGAGCTTTGGGCAGATCTTGGATCGAGTGTCGGGCCACGGTGCAAATTATCATGTTTCGAGCTTCGTTGACAAGACCTTTGACCCCTACCTATAATGCCCTGTCATGGCAAAAAAAACACCGCAAAAACAGCTCGAGGCCGAACTACCCAGCTGGCAGACCGCCAGGGTGGTATTACCAAAACTGGGTGGTATTCCCCCAACCTTTTATATCACCCTTCTTTACGCCATCGCTGGCCTCTTCCTCCTGTTCGCCATCTTTTTTCTACCGGGTATCGCCTGGCCTGGCGCCTGGGTCAAAGTCACGAGCACGCCACCCGGTGCCGCCGTGTTTTTTGGCAACAGGGCCTTTGGTTATACGCCCACCGAAGTTTTCGTGCCTGCGGGTGATACCGAGATGGCGTTGAAAAGGCCGGGCTTCCCACAATACGTCGCTCCGGTGAACATACCGAACCAGCCCTTTTTGTCGTGGATATTTCCGGCAAGAATGCAGATGGAGCTTACGCTGGAAAAAGGTGATGCCGTCTCGATTCTCCGCCTTTTTGAGTCCGAACTCTCGGAAATCGCCCTGTCAGCTCCTTTTGAAGAAAATCGTCAGCCACCTCCATTATTTTCCGATCTAAAAAACGATTTGCTTGGTTGCGGTTATGACCAGGAAAAAATTAAGCAAACGCTGGTGAGCTTCGCACCTTACATCGCAGACGCCTATCTGTACCGTGATCTGCGACTCGCCCTATCCACGGAGTTACCCAAAGGTTTCAACGAAGAACTCGCTTTCTGGGAGGCGTTTTTCCCGGACAAACCTTTTTTACCGCTTTGGATTTGGGCAAACTCTCCCCTGGCCGAGCAGTACACTCTGGCCCAGGCGAGTTTCTGGGACGAACTCAAGTCCTTTCTCAAGCCCAAAGAAAACTCGAGATCATTTTTAAGATCCCCCCTATCCGGTTTTTGGGAATTACCCCTGGGAGTTTGGGGAATGGGGCCCAGAGACTTGAAAGAACTTCCCCGAGCCGAACCCTATCTCCTTCCCTACACTCGAAATGCATCTCGAGTGAGCATTCGGCAGGGGCTTGTCACTCAAAGTGAATATGCCAGTTTCCTCAAGGCCCAGAGCAAATGGTCACGTAACAATAAGGCAGAACTGGTCAGACAGGGCTTGGTCGATGAACGTTATCTGGATGATTGGGAAACGGACCAACCTCCAGCTCCCAGGGATCCGGTCGTAAATATCAGTGCCTACGCGGCCGAGGCCTTTTTGGAATATTATTCGGCGACAGTGGGAGGCAGGGTCCGGCTGCCCTTCGACGATGAGTGGGAGGTGGTCGCATCATCCAATCCTGGAATCCTCGAATGGATGGGTAATCCCCACAGAGTTGCCGAGTACCTGCTCTGGAACTCGGAAGGTTTTTATCAAGCCGGACCGGGAGTTGTGCGAAGTGTTCGATCGAATCTCGATGCTGCAAGGGGCTTTCGAAGCATCTACCAGCGGGGTGCCCTTCCGCCCCAGTTTTGCTCTCCTAATCTTGGTTTTCGGGTGGTCATCGAGACAAGGTGAACCTCAAGATACTGGGTGAAAATCGAAAAGCCTATCATCTCTACTTTGTCCACGACAAAATCGAGTGTGGTATGGTTTTGTTGGGCACGGAGGTCAAGTCGATCCGTGGAGGTCAATTCGCCTTTAACGAGGCTTATGCCCAGGTCGAAAAGGGTGAACTCTTTCTTTTGAATTTTCATATCAGTCCCTTTTTCAAGGGGACCACCCACAATCACGAGCCTCTGAGAAAGCGTAAACTTTTGGCTCACAAACAGGAAATCCATAAATTGGAACGTCAGAGCCGTGAAAAGGGCTTTACCCTCATCCCTTTGCAGCTTTACCTTAAAAAAGGACGAATCAAGCTGCTCCTGGGACTTTGCAAGGGGAAACAACTCCACGACAAACGAGAGTCGATCAAGGAGAGAGATATGAAACGGGATTTGGAAAGGTCGCACAAAGGTTAGAATCATGACCCCCTGGGACGTATTGGAAATAAAACCGGGATCCTCCAAGGATGAAATCCGTAAAGCATTTCGCGCAAAAATCAAGAAGGTGCATCCGGACAAGGCCACGCCGACAGAGCATTCCGCCCAGGAAGCAGCTCGATTGATCGAAGCCTACAAGGTCCTGCTCTCCGACTCCCTGTATTTCACCTCGGAAAGAACCTACAAGGAGTTCAATTACAGGGAATTCCTTCTTGAACGCAACGACAACCGGTCCAAGGCCAAACTCGTCCTCTACGATCTTTTGAAGAATCGGGAAGACGAAGCAATCGCCCTTTACCTGGACACCGAGCTGCTTTGCCCCGGCTTCATTCTCAAATATCTAGACCGAGACGACTCATTGGACGCCATCTATCTTCTCGCCAATGCGTTCCGAGAACGTCGGGATTTTTGGCGCTCCCTGGATCTCCTGATCCTCCTGGGTGAAGAAGAAGTGAGAAAGCCCTTTTTTCGGCTGTTCTACATTGAAATTCAGTACATCATCCGTCTGATCCTGACACAGGACGTTGCAGACATTTGGGATTCCGCCGAGCGAATTTTTCAAATTAAACGAGCCCTACCCCTCATCACCGATCCCTATGAAAGGTCCCGGTTAATGGAAACAGTGGTCAAAATCTATCTGGAGGCCGGCCAATACCAAACAGTGGAATCGTGGCTCTCCAGGATGATGGAGACCTATCCGGAAGATCGCTTTGTCAAGGCTTTGATCAAACAAGCGCTGAAAAAGAACAAGCGGGTCGATGCACCAGGGGGATGAATCACCAGCTTAAAGAAATCCTCCTGTCGCCCTTGATAATCTGCGCAAGGGTAAACGTCCAGGTAGCTGATCTCCCATCGGCCAATCGGCTGCCGTTCGTGGATCGTAGCGGGCGCGGCGCCTTGATCGTCAGGCTGATGCTCGATTTTCGAACAGAATCGAGCGGATTCCGGGAATACTCCTGGAGGGCAGCACTCAGCTCTCTCTCGATCTCCGCAACACTCAGCTCAGGACTGATCATTTGCGAAAATGGCTCGACACCGGTAGCAAAAAAAAGATTGATGGTAACGGGGATATCGAGATTTGTGGCATCGATCACGACACCAGGCTTGTTTTTGAATTCATCCGTCAGGAACTTTGTCCAGTTTCGAAGACGCAAAAGGGTTGTGTTGGTCAGCCCCCGAGTTCGATTTTCGAGAAGCTGAACATCGCTCTTGAGCCGGATATTTTGTTGAATCGCCTCGGAATCGATAGGGCTTTCAGGCAAACTGGAATCCAATTCCCTGAGATCTTTCCAGTATTCGAGGAAAAAATCCTCGACGCTCGTTTTCGCGTTAACCAAAGCCTCTCCGTTAGCCAACAATTCGATATCCACCTGGGAAGAACACGAAAGAAAAACAATCAAGAACCCCAAAAGACCGATTTTTTGCACTCCCCTTACCCCCCAAAACCTTAACAAGTATACTGTCAATTATGAAAGGTATCATCATCGCTGCAGGTTACGGAACCCGGTTCTTACCGGTCACCAAAAGCATCCCCAAAGAAATGCTTCCTCTGGTAGACCGCCCTGCCCTGGACTTCCTTCTGGACGAGTTCGAAGCCAGCGGTATCCAGGAAGTGTTAGTCGTGACTTCTCGCAGGAAGAAAGCCCTCGAAGATTACCTGGATCATGAAATCGAACTTGAAACGGTATTTCGAGGCGAAGGCAACATCAAGAAGCTCGACCTCGTTCGTCCCAGAAACATGAGCATCGCCTTCGTACGTCAGCCGACCATGAGGGGAACGGGGCATGCCTTGCTGATGGCTTTGCCCTGGATCGGCAAGGAACCCGTGGTCGTCGCCTACCCCGATGACTTGCACCTGGGGGAGCCGCCCCTGAGCCTGCAACTCATTCAGGAGCACCGGCGAACCGGCGCAACCGTTCTGGCAGTAATCGATAAGCCGGCTCACCTGGAACGTTACGGTATCGTTGCCTGGGAAAGTGGCACCAACCGTATTCGCGATATCGTGGAAAAACCAAAACCGGGAACCGAACCCAGTACGAGCGCCTCGATCGGGAGATACCTTTATACCCCGGACTTTTTCGAGGAGCTGGAAAAAAGCTACCAGGCGCACACCAGCGGCGAGTTTTATCACATCGGCGCCCTCAAAAACCTGATGGATCACGGCCGTGTTTTTGGAGTGGTCGCAACAGGAGAACGACTCGACACGGGAGAACCCTCGGGCTACATCGAGGCCATCCTTCGGTATTCCCTCGAGCGACCCGATCTAAAAACCCCTACCCTCGATCTCATCGAGAAGTTTTATCGCCAGTATTGCGTTTCCTCGGCATAAACCCTGGGCACTCTCCGCGAGACGGCACAGGTGATTTCGTAGGGAATGGTGTCCAAAATTTGGGCGAGATCCCAGGCATCCGGGCCATCCTGAAAGGGACCAAAAAGGATGACTTTTTCCCAACGGGAAACGTCGCTGGCGTTGCCGATATCGACCATGAATAGATCCATACATACGCGACCGCTGACTTGAAAAAACTTATCGCCGATCCGTACCCGCCCACGGTTCGAAAGCCCTCGGGAATATCCGTCGGCGTAACCGCAACCAACCACACCGACGACAGCATCGTGTTCGAGTACGTAAGTCTGTCCATAACTCAACGTGGCGTTCCTGGGGAGGGATTTCAACAAGACGACCCGACTCTCCAGCTGCATGACCGGATAAAAGTTCCTTCTCTCGCGATGTTCGAACGTCGGTGTGTAGCCGTACAACAGGATGCCCGGTCTGACCATGGTATGGTGGGTTTCGGGATGGTCTAAAATCGCCCCAGAGTTGGCCGCATGAATGAGCTCGAATTCATACCCGGCCGCTTTGAGATCTGCAATGACCTGAGTGAAGATTTTGTTTTGTTCGGAGGTAGGCTGAACCTCACCATTATCACTCGAGGGAAAGTGGGTCATGACCCCTTCCCAGTAAAGCTGGGGGTATTTGCCGATGCTTCGCGCGAGAGAAATAGCGCTTTCGGGAACGATCCCCAAACGCCCCATACCGACATCGATTTTGAGATGGAGTGGAACCTTCATTCGCTGTCCTCTAGTTGCCTCGCCGATCCAACCAAGGTGCTCGGCATCCGAAACGACAAAGGCCAAATTCAATCCGGCAGCCTCGGGGATCTCTTCGGGATGGGGTATCCCCAAAAGAAGGATGGGTAAAGTGATTTTTTCACGGCGCAGTTCGCCGGCTTCCTCCAAAGTTGCCACTCCGAGGTATTCCACCCCTTCCTGTTGAAGCGTCTGAGCGACCTGCGGACTGCCGTGGCCGTACGCATCGGCCTTGACAGCCGCGAGGATTTTTTGCTCCGGGGCATGGCGGCGTATCATTTCGACATTATGCCTGAGGTTCCCGAGGAAGATTGTTGCCCTGGTCACGCGCATGAGTGTCAACTGTCCAGGGGAGCCGGCATGGCAACATCGTAACCTTGCGCGTAGTCGATGCCGATCTTATGCAGGAGCTCTCTGATAGCCGGTGAGGCGACGTATTCGGCGATGGTATGGATTTTCATGGCCTTTCCGATTTTAAAGACTGCCTCCACCATTGCCTGACTTATCGGATCCTTGTCGAGATTTTTGATGAATGTCCCATCGATTTTGATGTAATCGACCGGAAGGTTTTTCAGGTAGGCAAAACTCGAGAGCCCGGAGCCGAAATCATCCAAACTGAAAGCACAACCAATCGATTTCAATTCCTTGATAAAATTCAAAGCATCGGCCAGATTCCCCACTGCTGCCGTTTCGGTAATTTCGAAACAGATATTTTCGGGTGGGATTTGATTCTTTTTGATTTCATGCTTGATGTAGTTGATCAAAGACTCATCGGAAAAACTTTCACCGCTCAAATTGATGCTAAACAGGCTCTCGCGGCCGTGTTTTTGACGGAATTTGTGAAAATGCGAGAGGGCCGTCCGGATGACCCAGCGATCGATTTGCGGCATCAGGTTGTAGCGCTCGGCAGCCGGAATGAAGTCAAAGGGCATGATGAGTTGGCCCGTCGATTCGTCTCGAAGCCGGATCAAAAGTTCGTCTTTCGTTCTCAACCGGGAGGGATCGTTGAGCGGAACGATGGTCTGGTAATAAAGCACGAACTCGTTGTTTTCGAGAGCCCGAGTCAGTCGATTGATCCACCGCATTTCGACCCGTCGCCGCTGGAATCGGTCTTCCTGAGTCTCGTAAACCTTGATCCGATTTCCACCCTCTTCTTTGGCGATGTAACAGGCATCATCGGCCGCAGCCAGGATGGTCTTGACATCGTCGTACTGGTGGAAAAAGGGAATCACCCCAAGGCTGGCGCGTATTTTGAAGGAGCTATCCTGCCAAATGAACTCGTGAGAATTGAGCGCATGTTTGATCATCCAGGCCTTTTCCAGTGCCTGAGTGCTGTCCGTATCCTCGAACAGGAGAGCGAACTCGTCCCCCCCCAGCCTGCTGGTCGCCACTACCTTGTTATCGCCGAGTTTTTTGATGACATCGGCCACCTGACGTAGCAATTCGTCACCCGCAAGATGTCCGCACGTGTCGTTGATGAGTTTAAACTGATCGAGATCGAGGTAAATCAGGGCATGATGCCGGTTCTTGAACCGCTGATCGAAAAAACGCTCGGTGAGCAGGTAGGTGAATTCCCGTCTATTGATCAATCCCGTCAAAGAATCATACCGGGATTGGTGCTCGATCTTTTGGGTGAGAACCCTCAATTGGCTGACATCCCGAAAAACGAGTACCCAACCAATCGGCGGATCGCTGATTTCAACGCGTGTCAGGGTACCTTCCACATAGTAAAAGGTCCCATCGATGATCTGCAACAAGACACGATTAAAATTGAACTGAACGTTATCTTGAATGATTTCGAAAAGCCTCACCGGCATGTAGGTGTCTTCGTCGACGATATGAAAGACATCGGCTAGATACTCTCCGAGAATTTCTTTCTCGCTTTTACCTAAGAGCTTCAACGCTGTGGGATTGACGTAGTGAATCTTTTTGTTTTTGTCGATCGCAATCACCGCATCGACGATCCCCTGAAGGGTGGCCGAAAGCCATCGGTCATGGTCACGAAGTTGTCGATCGACCTTGGCCTTGTACAGACCGATTTCGATGGTGGTATAAAGATCACGATCTTTGAACGGTTTAACGATATACCCCAGAGGTTGAGCCGATTTGGCACGTTCCAGGGTCTCCTCATCGGCATAGGCGGTAAGGAAGATGGTAGGCACACCATACTCTTGCAAAAGTTCTACCGAGATCCCAATTCCGTCTTTTTCCCCTTCAAGGACGATGTCCATGAGAACAAGGTCTGGAATATCCTTCTTGAGCAGAGTTTTGACCTCGCTGTAATCCCCACACTCCGCCAGTACCTGATAATTCGCTTTTTCCAACCGCATTCGTAAGTCATGCGCAATGATTTTTTCATCCTCGACGATGAGTATCTTTTCTTGTGGCACGGTCTTTTTGATTCCTTCGATTAAGAAAAAGTATAGTATAGAAATCGTAACTTGTCATCGAAGTGAAGGAGTTTTCATTAAAGACCCCGCGTCGCCTCCTCCAGCGCGGCCAGGACTTCTTCACGCCGAGGGGGAACCCAATACGCGGGTTGGATGCCCCTGAGGAATGTCAGTTGTTTTTTGGCAAGCTGAATAGTTTTTCGGATGATCTCTTGCTGGGATTCACGAGGATTTCTTCCCTGAATCAGGTCCCGGGTAATTTCGGCGTATCCGAGGCTTTGAAGCCCGGGACTCGTTGGGGAAAAGCCTTTGTCGAGCAGACCCTCGACCTCCTCTACCCATCCAAGACGAAACATCTCGTCGCAGCGCGAGTGGATTCGTCGCTCGAGTACCTCCTTGTCGATATCCAGAATGATGACGGGAAAACGCGGCATCGGGTACTTTTTCGTTGAAAAGCGAGACAAAGGGGTTCCCGTTTGAAAAAAAACCTCCAACGCTCTTTTGATCCGGTACAAATCGTTGGGATGGATCCGCTGAGCGCTGATGGGATCCTTTGTGAGTAGCAGGTCCCAAAGTCCCGATGGGCCCAACTCCTGTTCGAGATTGTTGACGTAAGTTCGAATCTCCCAATCGATCGGCGGTGTTGACGGCGCACCAAAAAGATAGTGCTTGAGATAATAAATCGTGCCTCCACAGGCAATGAGAACCTTTCCGCGTTCACGGATTTGCTGCTCGGATCTTTCGGCCATTTCCAGAAAAAGCCCCAGGTTGATGGGCTGATCGATCTCCAGGACATCGATCAAGTGATGGGGAACACGACGGCGCTCTTCCAATGTCGGCTTGGCGGACCCGATGTCCAAACCACGCCAGACTGTCACCGAGTCGATGGAGATGACCTCCGACTCTGGGAATAGGTCCAGGATGAGTCGGCTTTTACCGCTGGCTGTAGGACCGGTTACAACAAAGGCTTTAGGATTTTTCCAATTGATACAGGACCCTTCCGCTGAGCACCTGGTCGTTGGCGAGACTTACCAACTTGAAACCATACTCTTCGAGTTCGGGATCACCGATTTGAGAAATTTGTTTGGCCCTTTTGATAACCGCATTTGTCATTTCGTAACGATTGCCGTTATAGTTGATGATCTTCTCGAGAGAAATTGACTTCATGGGAAATAAGCTATCATTTTAAAAATTTTTTTTCAAGAGCGAACCTCAATTATCGACGCCGGTCAACTCCGTTTTTTCTCCTGCTCGTAAATTTGAATGATAATATCGACAATCCGATCTGGAGTGAACTGCGTGGTATCGATGATGGCATCGGCCACCGATACATCGTCGTTGTCGATGCCGTAGAGTCGTAAATAGCGGTCGTGATCTCGCCGGTCCCTGAGACGTGTTTTTTTTAGGACGTCAGAATAATCTCCCCCTTCCCTATTTTGGATGCGCTGAGCCCGGACTTCGATGGGTGCGTCCAAAAAAATTCTCAGCCTGGCCTCTTTCCAAATCCAAATAGCGAGTCGGGATCCCAGGACACAGGGCCCTTGATTGGCCAAGGACACTTGTCTTTCATCGACCAGCCTGTCCCACTTCGGGTCGGATTCGGCCATCTGGCACAGCTCCTCAAAATCCATTCCTAATTCATCCGCAATGCTGTGAAAGGTGTAGTTGATCAATCGCACACCCAATTTTTGGGAGAGCAACCGAGAAACCGTGCTATTGCCGCAACCACTCTTTCCGCTGATGGCAATACGAACGTCATTCGACATTTCTCAGTTGCTCCCTGATGTTTTCGATGGCATCTTTCATTTCCACGACCTTCAATTGAATATCCGCAGAGTTCACTTTGGAAGCGATGGTATTGACTTCCCTACCGATTTCTTGACAAAGAAAGTCGAGCTTCTTTCCGACGGGATCTCGAGAATCGATCCATTCCCAAAAACTTTTCAGGTGGCTTTCCAACCGGGACAATTCCTCGTGGATGCCATAACGCAGGAGCAAAAGAGCAACCTCGTTGTAAAGCCGGATCGGGTCAAGCTCGATGTTCAGTTCACGAATTTTTGAATTCATCGTAGAACGCAGTTCCGATTCGAGGTTGAGGTTTTTATCCTTGATATATTCGAGTCCCTTTTCGATCACCGACAACAATTCTTCAATATCCTGTCGCGTTCGAACACCTTCCTGTTGACGTACCTTCTCGAACTGATCGAAAGCTTGCTGAAAAGGCCCCTTCAGCGAGGACCAAAGCGATTCTATCTCGACCCTGGGCTGCGCTCGCAAATCATTCATGAACATGAGGAGATGCTGAAGCTCGATGGGGCCTCCTATTCCAGCGAGAGAACGAATCTGTGCAATGGTTTGAACAGTTTTTGCCACGGCATCGGGATCGACCTCCAACCCTGCCGGATTAGCATCTCGAAGTCTCAGGAAAATTTCAATCCGCCCCCGGGCCACGCGTTCCTGAAACATTTCCCGAATCGCCGGCTCCTTGGACTGGAGGATGGGGGGCATATTGACCGAAAGATCGAAATAACGGTTGTTGTACCCCTTGATATCGATGGAGTAAACCCAGCCATCGATCTCGCCTTCCACGAAGGAGTATCCTGTCATGCTGATCAATTCGCATCCTCCAAAAACGAAGTCGCAAGCTTCCAATTATCCCCCGCCCCCATGGTCAGGAAAAGGTCGCCCGGCTCGAGGTGTTTCCTCAGGAAGGGCAAGGCATCCGAAAACTCTTCAAAATAATAGACCTCGCCACGGTACTTTTGGGCGCTATCGGCCAGCACCTTTCCGCTGATTCCCGATTGGTTGGACTCCCGGGCAGAAGCATAGATTTTGTGAAACAACACGGTATCTGCCGATTCAAACGATCGTGCAAATTCTTCCAGAAGGGCCTGAGTCCGGGAATACGTATGACTCATGAAACTCACCACCAACCGTCTGGGCCGATAGAAGGCCTTGATTCCTTCGAGTGTCTTTTTGATTGCCGTGGGGTGATGGGCGTAATCGTCCATCACAAGAATGCCGTTTTTTTCCCCGAGAACCTGGGAACGACGATAGGTCGATTTAAATGCCGCCAATCGGTCAGCGGCCGCGCGATACTGTTCCACGGAGGGACCTCGACCGAATTCCTGTCGATACATTTCCGTGGCCATGGCGATGGCGCCGACAGCGTTGACCACGTTGTGCCTTCCGGGTATCGAAAGACGGAAGCCGATGGGAAGATCGCCGATGTGAAAGTCGAGAAATCCTTTGGCCTCCTGAATATCGTGTGCCCTCCAGGCAATATCCTCTGTGTGAACTCCGTAAGGAAGATACCGTATATCCGGGCGATTTTTTTTCAGAGTTGTCACCAGGTCCAAGACATTGGCGTCGTCGCTACAATAGACCAGACCGCCCCCCTCGGGTAACAGGGAGATATATTCCTTAAAAGCGGTGGTGATGCTTTGAAGATCGGGATAATAGTCCTGATGGTCTTCCTCGATGGATGTCAGGAGGATGTTCCGAGGCGAGAAATGAAGAAAGTGACGTCGGTACTCACAGGTTTCTGCGACAAACCAATGACCTCCGAGGTGGAGCACCGCCGAGTTACCAAAATCGGGAACCAGGGAACCCGTCAGTAACCGTAGAGGAAAATCAAAGGCGCGGAGAACGATCCCCAGCATCGCGGTCGTGGTGGTTTTTCCATGGACGCCCGCTACCCCAACGCTATGAAAGCGCCGCGAATATGCTCCGAGGGCCTCGGTGTAGCCTATCAATGGCAGGTTAAATTTTCGGGCCTGAAGGAGTTCGGGATGGGAATCCGGGGAGTATGCGGCGCTGTAAATGACGGCATCGGCGTCTTGAGGAACATGATCGGGATTGAAACCATTGTAGTAAGAGATTCGACACCGATCGAGGGATGCCTGGGTAAAAAAGCGGTCATCCACATCGGAGCCGCAGACCAGGGCGCCATCCAGGGTGAATAGTTCGGCAAGAGCGGCCATCCCGGTACCCTTGATACCGACAAAATAAAACCTTCGATCACGAACCTCGACGAGTTCGTCAGTTTTCATGAGGGTATTTTATGTTAGTCCAGGCGTCGGGTCCAGTGGGAAGAGGGAAACTTTTCCCTGAGGAAGGATCGGTATTGATTTGCCTCAGCCTCTTTCCCCAGTGTTTTCAGGATGGCGTACGCTTCGAAAGCCGATTGAGCCGATGAATCCCATGGTCCCTCTCGAGAAGCAGACTGTAAATGTTGGAGGGCCAGATCGGCATTACCCAGATTCTTTTCGGCAATTCCAAGACCCAGCAGGATATTGGCACGGTTTTCGGATATGGGACTTTCCCGAAGTAGGTTTTGAAATAGGGTTTTTGCTTCCGTAGTTTTACCTTGAAGGAGGAGGATCATACCGGAGAGCCATTGTGCCTCGTGCTTCTGGTTCCTCTCTGTTCTTTCCGTAAGAACTCTTTGGATGTAACGTCGCGCCATTTCCGGGTCCCGTTCGTAAATCAAGCGGGACCGATAGAGCAGGAACTCCGCTCGTATGGCGGGTTGAGTTGGTTCCAAACCAGGCAGTACCGCATCCCAATTTTCCACAAAACGCGCGACGATCCGAGCAGTTTCAAACCGATTTACTTGTGATCCCCAACGCGCGATCCAATCGAGAATTTCTTGCTGGAGTTTCACGGCGTCGTTCATCGACCGAAGAAGCTGAATTCTTCGTAAGGAAACCTGGAGCTGCTCCTCCTCGTTTTGCAATCTTTCGGCGGCATTTTGAAGGAGCTGCAACCTTTGAGGGTTCGACAGGAATGGAGCATTTTCCATGTCGAGATAGATTCGAGGAAAGGTCGCCAGCAGGCGTGCAGCTCTGCGCAGTGCCGATTCAAAATCGGTGGCGGCCAGGACGAGTGTTTGCCAGTACTCGAGTCGGGCCCTCGACCGCGGCTCATTACCCCATACGGCGGGCGTGAGATAACCGATCATTGCCGGTACATCCCCGGAACGATAGGAAAGACTCAGGGCCGCATCGAGACTGTTGAGCCTGAGTTCCTTGTTATCCTGAGACAAACGGTAGGATTCCAAAAAGGACGTGCGTGCTTTCAGGGGATCCTGGACAGAATCCAGCATCCCGAGTTCGTAAGCTGCCTCGGCAGAATAGGCGGCTCCTAATTGGACAAGGGCCATCAGATGACGGCGCGCCTCGTTCTCCTGCCCTAACTTGATCAACGATCGGGCACGGAGGAAATTCGCCTGGAATCTGTGGTTGCTTTCGGGATGTTCGCCGATCAGCCGTTCGAAAACTTGCCGGGCAAGGGGATAATTTTGAGCATTGAACAGGGCTATTCCCCGCGCCAAGAGTGCGAGTTCCCTCAGCTCACCCGTGGCCTGTTGGGAAGCTAAATGGAAAAATCCTTCGGCGCGCGCGTATTCATCCCTCCTGGCGTAGATATTCCCGATCTCGTAGTTGGCCTGTGCCGGCCAGGTTGTGTTTCGTGCTTGCTGAACCAGCCGCTGAAGATCTTTGAGTGCCAAATCGTACTCCTCATCGCTTCTCGATTTGGCTCTCAGAAAAAGGTAACGAAACAGATCGGGGGGCTGTTCGGTTTCGATCAAGGCATTCAAACTTTCGAGCACCAGTTTTGTATCGTTTACCTCCTGACCAAGCAACAGCAGACGGCGGTAGGCCTGAAGGTGCCTTGACGTGTCCTTGTCATCGGCCACGATTTCACGCAAGACATCCATTTGCTGATTTTTACTTCCCAGGAAACTCATTCGCCACCGAGCATCCCGGGCAATATTCACGTCCGGCCCTCTCCTTGCCTGATTGAGAAGATCGTAGGCATCCGAGGGATTGTCGTAACTCAGGGCGAGGTTGAATGAGGCCATTTGCCGATGTGTCTCTGTCCCGGTATCCAATACCTGACGCCATATGGCCCGAGCGGCTTCGAGGTTTCCCAATTGGCGTTGAACCTCGGCCAGGTTCAACAGAAATACCGGTTCTCGACGGGTGGAGTTGGAGAGCTTTTCGGAAACCTCCAGGGCTTCCTGCCACCTTTGATTTTTTACTAAAACACTGAACCTCAAAAAGTTGGCCTGGGAACCGAAGGGCTCCCGAGAGCTTTCCAATCTCTTCAAGGTATCGATTCCCTCCTCGGTGTTTCCCAGTTCGAGAAGGACTCGGGCGTATTCCAACCTCAACCGATCGTCCGCGGCTTCGGGACGGGATAAAAATTCTCGCAAAACAGAACGTGCACGTTCTCGTTGACCCGCTCTCCGGAGAACTCGAGAACGTCCCAACATCGCTTCCTGCACAAAGGGGGATTCCTTTCCCAGCTTGACCGCTTGTGCGTAGGATTCTTCGGCATCGCGGAATTTTTGTCGTGCTTCCTGGGCTTGAGCAAGGTAGAACCAGCTGATGGCCGCAAGAGCGCCGGAAGTTTCCATCCCCAAATGCCTTTTTAGAACCTCCTCCGCTTGCGAATAATTTCCCATTTGAAGGTAGATACGACCTTCCCAATGTGCCAACGGCGTCTGAAACGACGAATGGGGATAAAGACGCTGAAACCTTCGGATTTCGGTCAGGGCTCCCGATAGATCGCCGCCCTCAACCCTGGCGACAATGGTGTAGTAGCTCACCTCGGAGAGCAGGGAAGAGAGGGGGAAGTTTTGGGCAAATCTGTTCGACAACTGGACGACACCGGCCCAGTTTTTAGCGGCCATGAGCTCGCGTATTCGCGATATTTCGCCGCCCTCGTCCTGTGCCCCCAGATCGATACAAAGACAGATCCCGAGGAGGATCTGCCAGTCACGGAACGTCAACAGGAACTTCTTTGTTGGTGAGTGCCTTTGCAACGATTTTGTCTTTTTTGTAATCGACAACGATCGTATCTCCCGAACCGACGTTACCACGAAGAATTTCCACTGATAAAATATCTTCCAGCTCTTTTTGGATCAATCGTCGGAGAGGCCGGGCACCGTAATTTGAATCATAACCATTGCTCACAAAATATTTCTTTGCCCGCGCGGTGATTTGAAGCCTCATATTCTTGGCCAGCAGGCGCTCGCGAATCTCGGAAATCAAGATGTCGAAAATCTTCTCCACGTCCTGTTCGCTGAGTGGTTGAAACACCACGATCTCGTCGATTCTGTTCAGAAATTCGGGACGGAAGAGGCGCTTGATTTCGTTCATGGCGCTCGATTTTACGTCTTGATAATTCAGGGCCCGGTTCCCGACTTGAAATCCCAAACTCGAGCTGCGGTTCATTTCCTTGGCCCCCGCGTTGCTCGTCATGATGAAAATGGTATTTCGGAAATTGACCGTATGACCCAGATTGTCCTGCAGCTCTCCCTCTTCCAAAATTTGCAAAAGGATGTTGAACACGTCAGGATGGGCTTTTTCGATTTCATCCAGCAAAATGACGCTGTAGGGCCTTCGTCGGACTTTCTCGGTGAGGAGGCCACCCTCGTCATAGCCAACATAGCCGGGGGGCGCTCCGACCAATCGGGAGACGTTATGCTTCTCCATGAAATCGCTCATATCGATTCTTATCAGAGATTCACTGTTGCCAAACAGGAATTGAGCCAAGGTTTTTGCAAGAAGGGTTTTTCCTACACCCGTCGGCCCCAGAAAGATGAAAGAACCCAGCGGTCTTCGCGGTGAATGGAGACCGGTACGGGACCGCCGAATAGCCGCGGCGATCACCGATATGGCTTCTTTTTGTCCGATCACATGACCGCCGAGGACTTCTTCGACCTTCAACAATTTTGCCGCCTCACCGGCAGCGATGTTGTCCAGGGGGATACCGGTGATTTCACTGACCACGGTCTGAATGTCCCGTTCCGTGACCTCGGGCGCCGCCTCAAGAGAACTGCGGTTCCGGCTGGACCGAAGGGAGTCGATTTTTTCCCTGAGGATGCGAATTTGATCCCGAATTTCGGCGGCTTTTTCGTAGTTCTGTAACTTGACGAATTCCGACTTTTGACGGAGCAGGTCTTCGATCTTTTGCTCCAATTGCACCACCTCGGGGATGTCGTCTCCTGTTTCAATCTTCTTTCGAGAGCCCGCCTCGTCGATGAGATCGATCGCTTTATCCGGGAGATGCCTGTCGGTTATGTAGCGATGGGAAAGCTGAGCGGCGGCATCCAGGGAGGTTGGCGTGTAGCGAACAAAATGAAACTCCTCGTAGCGCGGAGCCAAACCCTTGAGAATTTCGATGGATTCCTCGATCGAGGGTTCCTTGACGAAGACACTTTGAAAACGCCGCTCCAGGGCCGCATCTTTTTCGATGTATTTTTTGTATTCATCCAGCGTTGTCGCGCCGATGCATTGAATTTCTCCACGGCTCAAGGAAGGTTTCAGGATGTTGGAAGCGTCGATGGCCCCCTCCGCGGCCCCTGCCCCGATCAAGGTATGCAGCTCGTCGATGAATAGAATCACGTTGGAGGTCCCTGTGATTTCCTTCAAGATCCGTTTGAGTCTTTCCTCGAACTCGCCTCGGTATCGGGTTCCTGCCACCAGGGCAGCAAGGTCCAGGGAAACGACTCGCTTTGCCTGAAGTAAATCCGGAGCCTTGCGCTCGACGATGCGTTGGGCCAAACCTTCGACGATGGCTGTCTTGCCCACCCCGGGCTCGCCGATGAGGACGGGGTTGTTTTTGGTCCGGCGGGCCAGGATTTGAATCACTCGGCTGATTTCTGCCTCACGTCCCACGACGGGATCCAGGCCCTTTTTTGCAGCGAGCTGTGTGAGATCACGGGAATATTCGTCCAGGACCGGGGTGGGTTTGCGGATGATTTTGGAAGATTGACGCCCCCAGTCGGGTTGTTGAACCGCCACGGGTTCTTGTTTAGGAACGGCCCCGCCGGACAATTCGTGGATGAGTTCCCTCAATGCCTCGAGCGTCAAACGGTGGGCGGTGAAATAATTTTGGGCAACGCTACCCGTTTCAGCTATGGCTGCCAAAAACAAATGCTCGGTGCCGATGTAATCATGGCCCAGGATCCGGGCTTGGACTGCACTGTCCTCCAGGATCTTTTTCGCCCTTTTGCTGAGGGGGACATCGCCAAGGGTAAAACCAGCCTGTTTTTGCGGTATTTGCTTTTCGATCTCCCTCGCCATGTCGAGCGGATCGATGTTGAGGGCCCTGAGGGCTTTGTAGCCGATGCCTTCCCCATCCTGGAGAAGGGCCAGGACGATGTGTTCGGGGTGTACCTGATCAGAGTGAAAACGCTTGGCGATTTCCTGGGCAACGATGTTGATGATCCGTTGTGCCCGTTGTGTCATACCCTTAAACATCTTCGTCTACCCCTTCCATCAATACCTTTTTCACGAACGCAGCGCGTAACTCTTCTTCGGGTTCCAAAGGTGAGTCGTCGCCCGTCAAATCGAAACTCAAGTGACCCTTCAGTATCCCATAATACAATCGGTTGATTGTCGCCAAAGTTACACCTTTAATTATACCAAGGTTTACACCCAATCGCAAACTGGAAAGACACTCGAAGGCCTCTTCCTCAGGCAAAAGGCAGGCATGGGTCAGGATTCCATAGGAGCGAAGCACCTTGTCCCTGATACGTACCGTTTCGTTGAGCCAGAGACTGTGTTGGGCCTTTTCTTCCAACGCAGTCAACATACTCAAAACTTCTTCCAGTTCTTTCAACATCTCGTTCATCGCTTTTCCGGTGGTCGGGCCCGTACCGATCACGTAGAGGTCCCCCAAACTTCGCTTGTCAAAGGACACAAGACCCCGAAAAGAAAGCCTCGATTCTTCAACGAGGTCGAACACCTGGACGATGTTTCCTGTTTCTTCCAGTGCCGGCAGGTGGACCGTTACCGTCAACCGAAGCCCATTTCCCCAGAACAGGGGGTCCGGACCAATCCAGCCATAAAGCGGGTGTCGAGCCCAGGTATAAAATGGTCTGATTTGCCGCCATATTTTTCTGGCGCGAATGAATGCAGAGGTCCAGTTCCAGCCACCTGCCAGTCCGATAAAATCGAAGTGGTCGTAGAACTCGGTAAAAAAATACGAATTTTCGAGACTGTCCATTCCGAGAAAACCGATTTCTCCGAGGGCTTGTTGACCGCTGAGCATTTTTCGTTCCAGGGCCAAACGTTTTTGCTGATGGGGGAGTTTTTGCCATAGAGACCAACGAATGTTTTTAAGAGTCGGAAAGTGGTGTGCCACAAAACTTCGGAACTCCTCTCTTTGTTCCGAAGAAAATCGGTTGGGGAAGGGGTATCCGGAAATGTTTCGGCCAAACAGGACTTTGGTCGACAGGACGATTTTTGAATACTCGCCCTCCTCCCACATCCACGAGGGAAATGCATGTTGGAAGATGTTATTCGTCAGTATCATCCCCCTCGTCCAATAAGTCCTGAAGCGTTAGTGCTCCCTCGAAATTTTCCAGATCGACAGCCTGATCGATCAGGGTGTTCAAATCTTTTTTCCGGTCGAAAGCGAAATTGTAGACACCTTTTTTAATCAAGTATCGTCCGACCTCATCTTCGAAAAACTCGATGCATCGGGTACACCCCAGTTTGTGAGTCTGTTCCCAATCTGTCATGGTCATCCCACAGAACACACAGCGAGTGTCTTTCTGTTCCAATCCTTTCTCCTATTGATAAATATAGGCTTTGACAAGGTTCCTGGGAAAGTCTTCCGTCTGAATTTGTTCGGTGATGTCTTTCCAACGGGAAATTTCGGGAACCGAAGAATCCCAGTGGAAGGCCGATGCGTGCGTGCTGAAATAGATCGATCCGTTGGGAGCTAACAGGCGTTGACATGACCGCAATAACCATGCGTGATCTTTCTGAATATCCCAGTTTTGACGCATCTTTTTTCCGGACGAGTAAGTAGGTGGATCCACGATAATGAGATCGAATCGATCGGAGGGGAGACTGCGTAACCATTCCAGAACATCCCGCTTCAACCAGAAGTCCCTGGCCGCTGCAGGTCGATTTGCCTCCCAATTTTTTCGAGCCCAGAGAAGATAGGTCTCGGAAAGATCGACGCTCTTGACAAGCCGGGCACCCCCGAGAGCGGCGGCGACAGAGAAGCCGCCTGTGTAGCAAAAAAGGTTCAGAACTCGTTTTCCATCGGACAACGCCTTGATCAGCTGTCTGGCTTTACGTTGATCGGCAAACAGGCCGATGTCATGATACTGGCCTGGGTCCACCCAAAACTTCAAGTCGTATTCCTTGACCCAAAATCCATAACTCTCCTGCGGTCTTGCCCGATATTGGCAGTGTGCGTCCTGAGGATACCGCTCTTTGAAAAAAAACCTTTCTGGATTCCAGGTCAAAAGACTTGTCAGGTAATCCAACTCGGGACGCGAACCAACATGATAAACCACCAAACAGGAGCCGACCTTCAGAAGACTCATTCGATCATCGTAGGCTAGAAGGCAGACATCCACACCCTCTTTTTGCGCCCAGGCAAAGTTTTTTTTGATCTGATCTTTCATTTTTAGATTTTTCGGATGATGCTCAGAGGTTTAGCCTTCGAGGCCTTGAGCGCGGGAAACCAGGATGAAATCAATCCGAAGAGAAGACTGAGGGAACTGATCAGTAGCAGGGTATCCCAGGAAAGGTTGACCGGTATGGTTTCGAGATAAAAGGCCGGATCGAGGATTTTGAACGAAACGGCTTCGTTCGTCAAAAAATTCGTTACGGCCGTGATCGTGCTCTCGAGAAACGAAATGATGTTGTTGATGTTGATTGCGGTCAACAGCCCCAGGACAATTCCCATAAAGGTGCCGAGTACAGCAGATATCACACCCAGAAGGCCAAAATATAATTGAATTTGATAGGGAGATAAACCGAGGCTTTTGAGAATCGCGATTTCTTTACGTCTTTCCAGATAGGTCATCAGCAAGGACGAGGCGATATTCACGGAAGAAACGATCAGGATCATGCTCATAATCACCAGGAGGATGGCCCGGGTCGATTGATAATTTTGGTATTGGTTGCGATTGATATCGTACCAGGGCTTGACCCTCCATCCGAAGGGAACTGTTTCCTGTATCCTGGGAAGGATCTCGGTTTCCGCAACCTTATCCTCGAGACTGACACCGATGACGGGGATGTAGTCGGTGAGAGGCAGAATATTTTCGGTTTGCCCAAAGGGCATCAACACCCAGAGCCTGTCCAATTCCTGATAACCGCTGGAGATGATCGCACTGACTTTTAAGGTGACGATGGGCGGTAAGAGCTGTCTTGCGGCCCCCCGACGGGCCGTGAGTATCTTAATTTCGTCACCGATTTCAACCCCCAATTTCCTTGCGACCTCCTGTCCTAACTGCACCTCTCGATCGCTGGAGAAGGTGGGGCTCCCCTTCAGGTAGTGTATATAACGCAGCCAGCCCTCACTGGTCAGGAAATCGGGTTCAACCCCACGAATGGTGATGCCCGTGCGCCTTTGACCGGAATACGCAAGGCCGAATCCCTGCTTTTCCACCCAAACGCCGCGTACCCCGGAGAGAAGCTTTAGCTTTTCCCTGATTGTGTTGAAATCATCGATATCGAATAGGCCAAAGGGCTGGATCTGAATATGGTAGGTTAAAGTCTCCTTGAAACGGTCGACAATTCCCCCGATCATTCCATCCGAAACGACTAAAACGGTGATCAAGGGTATTAGTCCCAGGCTCATCCCGAAAATGCTGTAACGCAGGGCCTTCCCCTCGTGGCTTTTCCAAAAAATCCGAACAAAAAAACGCTTGATCAAGAAAAAAACGACAGGATCGATCAGCGCTCCCATAAGTTCCGGTTCTCCATTTTGTAACGTCGCTGCGCCCTGTCTGCGAAATGAACATTGTGGGTTACAAGAATCAAGGTTGACTGGTGATCGTGAACCAGGCGGAAGAGCAGGTCTTCCACCACTCTCGAGTTTTCTTCATCGAGGTTACCGGTCGGCTCATCGGCTAAAATGAGACGAGGATGATTCACGAGGGCCCTTGCCAGGGCCGTGCGCTGTCGTTCCCCCCCGCTCAACTGGTTTGGATAGAAGTACAACCTCTCGTTCATACCCGTTTCATCGAGCAGACCCCTGGCCATTCGTTCCGCCTCCTGTCGCGTTTTACCGGACATCCAGGCTGGGAGCATCACGTTTTCCAGGACACTGAGTTCAGGCAGAAGAAAGTGAAACTGAAAAACCATCCCGATACGGTTCAAACGGTAATCGGTGAGTTTCTCTTCTTCCAGCTCTGAAACCGGAATACCACAGGAGATGATCAACCCCTCACTGACATTGTCCAGACCAGCGATCAAATGAAGAAGGGTGCTCTTTCCGCTTCCGCTCTCGCCGACGATGCTCAAGGTCGTTCCCTCCTCGACAGAGAGATTCACTCCATCGAGAACGAGCAGGCTTTCCCCCTGGGTGTGATATTTTTTACTGACATTCTGAATCTGCAGGATGGAGCTCATTCGTTTCTCAGGACCTCTCGCGTTTGGATTTGCAGGATCTCTGCGGAGGAGCTCCAGGCACTGAGGGATGAGGACAAAAACGCTACCAAAAAAATGCCCCAAACCTCGTGCCAGAGAATTCGGTAAGGAACCTCGTTCATGTAAAATACTCCTCCAAATATCAGTTTCGAGGGCATGCCGCTGGGTAGGCCCTGGAGACGATTCAACATATCCCCAAAATAACTCAAAAGCTGTTCGACACCGATCAAAATCCCGTTGATATTGACGATGATCATTAGACCGATCAAGGTTCCCCAGAGAGCTCCCCAGAAACCAATGACGGCTCCCTCGGAAAGAAAAACGATCCTGATGGGACGGTGAGCGGCTCCCAGGGCTTTCAAAATACCCAGGTCCTCCTTTCTCTCGCGAATCGTCCGTTTGATACTGTGCTGGATATTCATCCAGACCACCGGAAAAATCAGGGCGATGAGCACCATCATCACCGTTTTTTCCATTCTCAGGGCACTGAAAAAGGAGCGGTTGTATTCCCGCCAACTCACGACGTGACCGCCCTCGGAAGCGGTCAACGATTGAACTCTTGGTAAAACGATCTGGTCGGCGTAATGATCGGTGAGTTTGATCGAATAGGTAGTTTCGACACCGTTTTCGAAAAAGTCCCTGGCTCGGGTAATATCGATAAATCCCCACCCCAAATCGATTTCGTAAAAGTTTGTTCGAAAAATCCCGGTGACCTGAAAACTCACCAACTTGGGACGCAGGAGGCTGAAATCGGGTCCGCCGAGGGCCATCAAGCTCACCTGGTCCCCGACACGAACCAAAAGGTTTCTCGCAAGCTCACTACCCAAAACGATTTTTTCACCGTTCGACAGGTCCCAACTTCCCTCGACGATCTGAAGCTGACGTCCCATGGCGGGATCGTCAAAAATGACCGATGGAGAGACTCCTCGGACAAAGGCCCCCCGAGTGTTACCGTAATTGCTGCTCATCAGTGTTTGAGAATCGGAATAGGGGCTGATGCTGCGAACCCGCGGGTCCTGGGAAATCGCCCATTGGGTCTGGGTACTCAGCTCTCGATCAGGCGGCATTTGCACCCGAAGATGGGACGAGGACACTTCCAAAAGGGTTTCGATAAACCCCATCTGAAATCCGTTCATCACCCCCAGGACCACGTTCAAGGTCATCACACCGACCGCGATACCGATGACGGAAAGCAGACTCGATGTTAGGCCCCCTTCTCTGCGCCGCCAGAGATAGCGAGATGCCAAAAAATAAACGACAGATGGTGTCAAGGGCCACTCCTCAGGTTTCTGGTACGGCTGTGCCCTTCACTGTCGAAAAATGTTTCCTCTATTTTTTCATTATCTCGCCAGACTGTTTGAACCACGAGCTTTCCATCCATAAAAAACTCTTCCCGCACCAGCTTTTCCTCTTCGAAAGAAAAAATGGCTTCGGTAACACCGTTACGCCGCAGCTCCTCCCGGATAAGTTTTCCCTCCGCATCGTAACTGAAGAAACGTGTCTCGACATCGCCTCCAGCCACTCTCTCTTTCTGAATCACCCTGTCCTTGTCGTAGAGATAACGCTCTTGTGCAATCAGTCGGCCTTTTTCACGGATTTCCAATAAGGTGATTTGCGATCGTTCGTTAAAAAACTTTCTCTCCTCGTGCGATCTCGGAACGATCAGGTCCCGTTGGTTTCGAAGACGATTGTTCAACCATTCAAATTCGGATATTTGAAACAAGGCGTTCGCAATGCTGAGTTCCTGACGCCGGACCTGGTTCTGGGGACCGTAGGCTGAAAAAAAGGTTTGCTCACCCTCACGACCGATTTCACTCCCCAGGCCATCGGATCCCCATTTCCAGCTATGCCATTCGACCCTGTTGGGATAGCGGCGCACGATTCTTCGAATCCTTCCCTCAGGTGTGCGAAAAATCTCATCGGTGTAAACCAGTCTACCGTTAGGAGCGACGAATCTCCTGACTTTCAGGGCTCCCTTGTCCCAGGTATATTCGATTCTGCCGCGAAAGGTGTTTTCCGACCAGAACTCTTCCAGGATGAGATTGCCCTCGCCGTCGAGTTCGTAAGCATCGCGTGTCCGATTGTTGCGAACGACCCTGACCTTTCGAACTCTGCCTTCCGCATCCATGTCACGAAACCGGGTCTCTACCAATCGATTATTTTGAAACAAATCGATCTTGTCGCTGTTGTCTGTCACTGATCGACGCGCTGTCCACTCCCATTCTCCAACCCGAAACCATTCGATCCTCTCGATGAGAGCCCCCAGGGCATTGGATCGATACCACTCCCCCTGGGGAATGGTGCGCGTTTGGGCAGCCAGAGAACTCAGCAAAACAACAAGAAGCCCGACCCGAGTCATGTACCGATCACCGCCTGGGCGAACTTGCGGGGATCGAAGGTTTCAAGATCTGTAATTTTTTCTCCGACTCCGACAAAGGCCACCCCGACCCCCAGTTTTTGTGCAATGGACAAGACCGCACCACCCCGCGCGCTGGCATCCCATTTGGACAACAACACGGCATCCAGGCCAACACTGCGATGGAATACCTCTGCCTGCTCTACGGCGTTTTGACCGGTCACTGTATCGATCACGAGAAGTTTGCGATAGGAATCCGGTGAAATTTTACTACGGATGACCTTGTCGACCTTGGCAAGCTCGTTGACGAGGTTTACTTTATTGTGCAGACGACCGGCGGTATCCGCAAGGACAATATCCTCCCTGCGAGACTGAGCGGAAACAAGAGCGTCATAAATCACCGCTGCAGGATCGGCACCCGAATTCTGAGATACGACGCGCACGCCCAGTCGTTCACCCCATACGCTCAGCTGCTCGATGGCAGCGGCGCGAAAGGTATCTCCGGCAGCGAGAACGACACGTTTTCCCTGCTCCTTGTAAAGCCGGGCCAACTTGGCCAGGTTCGTGGTCTTACCGACTCCGTTCACACCGAGAACCAGGAGAAGGTGGGGAGTTTCTCCAGGAAAATCCAGGCTGACACGCTGAGCCATGTCGGAAATGATTTCCACGAGTTCTTGCCGTACTTGTTCCTGATCCTTCCAGCGATTCTCTTTCGATCGCTTGCGGAGCTGCTCGATGATCGTTTTTGCGTTGTTATATCCCAGATCTCCCTCGATCAGTTGGTCTTCCCACTCATTCCAAAGATCTTCCGTGAAATGGTCCCCGGTAAAAAGGGATTTTAACCGTTGCCAAAGTCCCATCATCTCCCCCTTTCGGCCACATCGATGTACCGGAACAATTCCCAAACCGTCCACCCGAAAAGGGCAACCGTGACTCCCAGGAGGGCATACCCGCCGTTTTGAAAAGTCTGTTGAAAAGTATAACTCAAATTGACCTTGTCCAACTGTTCCTGGGTGCGAAACCCCACCGGAGTGTCCAGGTAGTTTTTGAGATAATCGTTGGAAAGCTGAAGGTACTCGTATTCCAATCCCCGAAAAAGGATGTACGTGAAAAAAGTGACGGTGAAGGAGCCCAGTGCCACGTAAAACCAGCTCCTGGCCTCATCTAATTTACGCTCCTCCGTGCTCGGCTCGAGATTGAGGTTGATCTCATTTTCCTCTGGCCAGATGGTTCGCGCGATAGGGTTGAAACCAGCCAATTCGATTTCGAGGTATTGAGGCTCGTCGGAACCCAAAATTTCCAAAGGCGTCAAACCGCGATACCTTCCCCCGATCCAGACCCTTGCCTCTGGAGGTTCGGTTATTATACGGCGTTTGAAGTTTTCTCTCGGTTGAAGCCGCCACTCTTTGACGAGGCTTTGCCCCCGGGCCACCTCGACCACCTCTTGAATGCTTTGATATCCCCCTGCCCTCACGATGACCCGAAAGGATCCGGGCTCCAGGATGCCCAGATCGGCCGCTCCCAGACCGCGCAAACGACCATCGATCCAAATTTCGGCATGGGGAGGATCGGTGATCATTTTCAACCGAGACCAGGGACGGTTGAGCAGGCTGTTGGTAAGCCAGTCCTGCACCAGAGAAATTCGATCGAGTACCTCTTCGGGACTCATCCATTCTTCGTAGCGTCGTTCGGTCTTTCCGTTTTCATTCCACACTTCGACGACGATCCCCAGATAGTCCCGAACTTTCAGGAGTTTCGGAACGATCAGGAGGTTCAATCGATTTTGATGAAAAAGAGTGCCGGGACTGGAACTGCCACTCAACAACTGGTTGGGTCCCGGGACCTGAAGGAGGGGAAGGCGTTCGGGAACCGAGACGATACTCAAATCGGCGTTTTCCAGTTGGAGACGTTCAGTCCTGACTTTTTGATAGTTTTGTTCGGCCTGAACGTAGGCACTGTTCGATGCATCCGAACGAAGTCTTATCCGATCGAGTTCCAAACGAGCGCTGGACTCCCGAGCCAAGAGTTGGGTTATTCGATTTTCGCGCGTCGATTTTTCCAAAAACAGCCGTTCACTGTCCTCCAATTGCCGCAATTCGTTGTTTAAATCCACTCGGCTGATAATTTCAGAAAGATTCTTCCCCAAGTTCTGCCATTCTGAATAACCCACGTCGAAGGGGAGAATGGCCCAACGATAGGCCAAAGGTCCCTGAATTTCCTGAGCGTAAAGTTTTCCCAGGATCAGAACGGCAAGAAGGAGGGATCGAGGACCTTTCATGGTGTCGGCTGGTTATTTTCCAGCCAAAGGTGCCGCAGGTGAGCTTCGATAAAACTGTCCAAATCACCGTCCATCACCGCCTGAATGTTCGACGTTTCATGCTTGTTTCGATGGTCTTTGACAAGGGTGTAAGGTTGAAAGACGTAGCTGCGTATTTGATTCCCCCAGGCATTGTCGGATTTTTCCGGGGTCTTCTGCTCCCGCTGGGCGTCACGAAGAGCCTTGTAATGATCGTAAAGTTTGGAACGGAGAAGCTTCATCGCCAATTCCCTGTTTTTGATTTGGCTTCTTTCCTGTTGGCACGCCACGACGATACCGGTCGGAATGTGGGTCATCCGAACGGCCGAATCCGTCTTGTTGACGTGTTGTCCCCCGGCACCGCTGGAGCGGTAGGTGTCGACTCTGATATCTTTTTCGTTGATTTCGACGCTGATGTCGTCTTCGATGAGGGGGGTCACCGAGACGGCAGCAAAACTCGTGTGACGTCGCGCGTTCGCATCGAAGGGACTGATCCGAACTAACCGGTGCACACCGTTTTCGTTTTTCAAAAGCCCATAGGCATTTTCACCGGAAACTTGAATGGTGCAGCTCTTGATGCCACCCTCTGCTTCCTGGAGATCGAGCGTTTCCACCTTGAAACCACGGCGCTCACACCAGCGGGTATACATCCGCAAAAGCATCCCGGCCCAATCGCAGGCCTCGGTTCCTCCCGCCCCCGCCTGAATACTCAAAAACGCCGGCGCTTTGTCTTCGGGTTCGTTGAGCATCTCCAGGATGTTGAGTCGTTCGTATTCCTTTTGAATTGCTTCGAGTTCCTCTTTGATGAACACTTCCTGCGACTCATCACCTTCCGAAAGGGCCATCTCGTGGAGAACCTTGAGGTCAGCGGAACGGGAAATCAGTTTCTCCCAGGGTTCGATCTTGTTCTTGAGATTTCGGATGTCGGTGAGAACTTTTTCAGCCCGATCACGATTTCCCCAGAAATTGGGATCTTCGGTATGACGTTCGAGATCTTGTATCCGGATTTTCAGGTTATCCGGGTCAAAGACGCCTCCATGTTTCGTTGATTTGCGAATCGATTTCAGCAATTTTGTTGGTGAAATTTGTCAACATATTGGCTCCTTGCTTTCGATGATTTTCTCATACAATGGTGGTGAGACGCTTCCACTTTTTTCCTTCGAGAGAGGTGATGACAAGGGTCTCCTCCATAGGATATTGGTAAAGCCTCAATCGGTCATAAAAATCCGTGATCTTATCCAGGTCCACTTTCATTCTCGCCAGGTTCTTTTCACTGAGAGTACTGGTCTCGTAAAGCTGGTTTTGGATTTTCTTGAATCCGTACTGAATCAGAAGATCGTGGACCTTGATTCGACTGTCCTCGCTTCCAAGGTCGCAAGCACAGGCGACAAACACGGTTTTACATCAACTCACTGGGTTTGCGTGCCTGATTACCCGTTTTTTCACACACGGCATAGTGCCGGATCTTCCCATTCTCGAAGATGGATTTCATGACAATTTTACCGCCCCATCGCGATAGAAGCTCCTTGGCACCTTCGCGACGTGCGTTTTTAGACACACCGGCCTTTTTTCCCATAATGCCTCCCTGAATATTCGACAATTTTCATGATTAGGTATTTTTTTATTTCTTGTCAACGGCAGTGTCAGGAGCCTGTTTCGACGTGAACTCGCTCAGGCTGACGTGGCCATTGAAACTGAGGATTGGAAAGGTCTTCGACCCGAAATGGTATGATGCTCAGAACCTGACCTTGCGAAAGTTGAGGATTTTCGGATTTTGATTCCGTTGGAACGATGCTGGTGATTCTTCCCCGGCTCATTCGAGCCTCACCAGCCATTCGCAGAAGAGAAGGATCTTCCTCCTTGACGAGATATTCTGCTTCCCGACCATTTTCGGATGGGGCGATCAGCTTGAGAGCATGACCGACTACTCCCTCGGATCGCAAAAAGTCCTCGCCGCTACCCGAGTAGCTCAAAACAACATAATAGGGCAGGATATCCCTTCGCTCCAGAACTCGGTCCACGGGTACCTCCAATGCCCCGTGATAGATTAAACTGCCGTTCCTTTCCCATTTGCGCAAAAGGTTGATGGCACTCAGCCAGTTGTGGTTGGGTTGATTGTTCCAATCGATATACAGAAGATTCAAAGTGTTTTTTTTCGGAGACTGAAAAAGCTTCGTGGGTATTTTCAACGCGTAGGGATAATCTGCCTGCACGACCACAGGAAGACAGAAGGAAATTCGTTTTTCCCAGTTCGGTTTGATGATACCGAAAAGCTCCCGGATAAGAGGACCTGTATCGACCGCGTTGGCAAAAAGTGGCCGAAAAGCGATGAGCCCATCCTTGACGAATTCGCCGTAAAAATCAGGGGCAATCCAGGCGTTGACGAGTTCGATCGAGACAGCCTTGATTCGGTCGAATACCTCCTGACTGAGCTTTTCTCCACCGTCAAAAGATTCCCGAAGATAGTTAAAGATGTCCACTAACTTTTGAAGCCCGAAGATGGAAGCCAAAAAATACAGCATTTCGACATCCTCTGGCGCGGGTAGGGACTTCCATTCCTGGAGTTTTTGAACGAAGAAACTTTTCGCCTGTTCGACGAGGTATTGATAGGTCAAAGACATCGATTCCGCCTATTATAATTTACGGCAGTATCGCACGAATCTTCAGGAATCCTTTCCCGTGAGGTATCTGATATACTGCCGGCGGCTCAAGAATTCTGCGTTTTCTCCTCTATCCCATCGGAAGGCAGCGTGGAAATCGTCGACGGATTCCCAACACCGTTCCTTCATGATCAAATCGATGTCCCTGAGCATCGTGGAGATGATTTCGAACTTGTTGAGATAGAGCGCCGAGACGATTTGAACACAGCTCGCCCCGGCAAGCAGGGCTTTGAGAACTTCTTCGGCCGAGTGGATTCCTCCGGAGGCGGAAACATCGACCCCTCGTCCCGAAAGTTGTCCGATCCAGCGAATTTTAGCGATGAACTCCTGGGCCGTGCTCAGCCTCTTTCCACCCGTCCAACTCAGCTGGTGAATATCGATATCGGGATGATAGAAACGGTTGAAGAGCGTCACCCCTTCGACACCTATTGCCGCCATTTGCTCGATCAGCCAGGTTAAGGAGCTGAAATACTGACTCAGTTTGACGATGAGAGGAAGTTTGACATCCTTTCGAACCTGACGGACGATATCGAGGACGAGGTTTTCTGCCCACCCCGGTGGCTGTGGATCGTTTGACCAGGGAGCGATATTCAGCTCCAGGGCATCCGCTCCGGCATTCTGCAGTAAAATGGCAAATTCCGACCATTGTGGTCGGTTTTGACAGTTCAAGCTGGCGATGACCGGAATATCGACTCTCGATTTTGATTCCTGGATCAGTCGGATGTAATCCATGGGGCGGATTTGAGTTCCAAAACTCTTCATGTAATCCCAGTTTTCCGGGTGGAGAGCTTCGATATTTCCGTACAAACCGCTTTCCGACATGAGTTGTTCTTCAAACAGACTTTTCAAAACCACAGCCGAAGCACCGGCCTTTGCCAGTTTTTCGATACCATCCGGGGTCGAAGTCAACGAACAGGCCCCCACCATGATGGGATGTTTCAATTCCAAACCGGCAAATTTTGTTCCCAGACGCATGTCAGTGGACATCGGAGCCTCCTGAGCTCCATTCTAAGGCGAATTTTAATGCTTGACAACAAGGTTTTATGTGATAATATTCACATATGCCGGTATATAAAGTACAATACACTGATTCGTCGACCATTCACGTCGAGGCACCGGTCATGTCGGCCTGTTCCAGCTGCCAACTTTGCCCGACCGCCAAGCGTACCCTCGTTTTGCCGAAGGGGCAGTATGAATATGCACTTCACGAGGAAATCGAATTGCGTCTCAGCAAAAAACAAATCGGCGGCCTGCTTTTTCTCGCCTTCGTGCTGCCAACCGTTTTGGGAGTTTTGGGCTTGTTTTTGGGAAATGCATTCGGCTTCACGGAGCCTGCTTTAACCTTGACAGGATTAGCAGGAATGGGCCTGGGATGGATGGTGATGGCCCTGTACTCCAAACTTCGTGGTCATGTTTTTCTACCGCAAATCGTTGAGGGCCCTCATGCCTGAGTACCTCCCCCTTCTGCTCATATCCCTGGGAATCACGGGCGTGCTGGGCCTGGCTGCCGCCACCCTTCTACATGTGCTGGCAAACAGGTTTTCGGTGGAAACCGACCCGCGCATCGGTCAGGTTCTGGAAGTGTTGCCGGGGATCAACTGCGGAAATTGCGGTCAACCCGGCTGCTCGAGCTTTGCGGAAACCCTGGTAAAATCTGCGTCGTCGGGAAGCCTCGGAAGTCTTTATTGTCCCCCCGGCGGCGAATCGGTGATGGCTCAGGTCAGTTCCCTTTTGGGGCTTGCCGTGACGAAACGCGAACCTCTGGTAGCGCAATTACGTTGCGGGGGAACCTTGAAAACTGCCCCGGAACGTGTTCACTACGAGGGGCCAAAGCGTTGCGCCCTGGCTCATAATTTGAGCGCCGGCGGCAGCCTCTGCCCCTTTGGTTGTCTGCGGCTTGGGGATTGTGTCGTCAGTTGCGACTATGGGGCCCTCATCATCGACCCGGACACGGGACTGCCCACCGTCATACCCGATAAATGCATCGCCTGTGGAGCCTGTGTGCGTGCCTGTCCGAGAAACCTCTTTCACCTCGTTCCTCGGGGCAGAAAAGAACGGCGAGTTCACGTGGCCTGCCAAAATCACGAAACGGCAGCAGTGGCCCTCAAACTTTGTAAATCCGCTTGTATCGCTTGCGGGAAATGCGCCGCTGTCTGCCCCGTCAATGCAATAACCGTAGAGAACAATTTGGCGACGATCGACCCCTTGAAATGCATTGCCTGCGGGAAATGCGTTCCGGTCTGCCCAACCTCGGCGATCCAGAGCACCTTCCCGGTACCCAGGTCTTCGGAGAAAGAAGCATGAACACCCTAACCTTTCCCAGAGGGGGCATCCACCCTCCCGAATACAAACTCAGCGAGCACGCTCCCATCGAAAATTTTCCCCTTCCAGAAATAGCGGTCATCCCTCTGTCGCAACATGTCGGAGCTCCTGCTCAGTGCCTCGTCAAAAAAGGCGACAAGGTCAAGGTGGGCACCCTTCTGGGGGAGGCCAACGGCTTCGTGAGCTCCCGTATTCATTCCAGCGTGAGTGGCACAGTGCTCAAAATCGAAGATGTTCCGATGGCCAATGCCTACAAGGTCAGTGCCGTATTTGTGAAAGTTGAGGGAGATGTCTGGGAAGAGGGAATTCTACCGGGCAATCAACTGATGGCCATCGGCAACATCACCTCGGAACAAATCATTCAAAAAGTCAAGGATGCGGGTATCGTGGGCATGGGAGGGGCGACCTTCCCGGCTCATATCAAGCTTCAGCTCCCTCCCGGTAAGAAACCCGACACCCTCATCATCGATGGTGCGGAATGTGAGCCCTTTCTGACGGCCGATCACCGGCTCATGTTGGAAAAGCCCGACGAGATTTTACGGGGTGTTCAACTCATGATGCGCGCTTTGGGGGTCCAACGCGCCATCATCGCCATCGAAGAGAACAAGCAAGACGCCATCGACATTCTCACGGCCCGAAGTGAAAACCTGCGCAGGGAGATCGCAGTGGTGTCGCTCCGGACCAAATATCCGCAGGGAGGCGAAAAACAGCTCATCAAGGCCGTCCTTAACCGTGAGGTCCCTTCGGGCAAGCTCCCGATCGACGTCGGCTGCATCGTCAACAACATCGGAACAGCCTTTGCCATTTACGAGGCTGCCCTCCTCAACAAGCCCCTTTTCGAACGCATCGTCACGGTGACCGGTCCCAGAGTTCCCCGGCCCGGGAATTATAGGGTGCGCGTGGGAACCCCAGTGTCCCAACTGCTGATGGCAGCCGGTGTGGAGCTGGACAAAGTTAGAAAACTGGTAGCCGGCGGTCCGATGATGGGAAAGGCCGGTTCGACTTTGGACTTTCCTGTCACCAAGGGGACGAGCGGTCTGCTTGTCTTTTACGATGCGGATTGCCAGCCACGTCGGGTTTCCCCCTGTATTCGATGTGCTCGCTGTGTTCAGGCATGCCCGATGGGACTGGAGCCTTACCTGTTGGAAAAACTCGGGGAAAAAAACCGCCTCGAGGAAGCGGAAAGGCGTGGGATTATGGACTGCATGGAATGCGGTTCCTGTTCGTATATCTGCCCGGCCGACCGCCCCATTCTCGACTATATCCGCACCGCCAAGGCCAGAATCCTGAAAATTCGCAGGGAGAAAAAACCGACATGAGTCTTCTCACGATTTCCCAGAGTCCCCACCTCAAAGGCCCCATCACCACCCCAAAAATTATGTTGGCAGTCATCCTGGCACTGGTGCCGGGAATGGCCGTTCAATTGGTTTTTTACGGTCTTGCTTTCCTGCTGGTTCTGGTACAGTTCGTCGTGGCCTGCGTCGTCGTCGAATGGTCGATTCAAAAGTTTTTGCTCAGGGAGATTCCCTCCGTGACAGACGGCAGTGCCGCCCTGACGGGGGTGTTGCTGGCCCTCAACGTGCCGGCCACCCTGGGCACCTTTCCCATCGTGGCCGGAAGCCTCGTCGCCATCGGATTCGGCAAAATGGCCTTTGGGGGCATTGGCCGCAACCCCTTCAACCCCGCCCTTGTCGGAAGGGCCTTTCTCACCGCCAGCTTTCCGGTCGGCATGACCCAATGGCCAAAACCCTTTAGCCTCGGCATGGGCGGAACCGATGTCGTCACCCATGCCACCCCCCTGACCCGACTTCTGGAAGGTACCCAGGTGATCGGATGGCAGGAAAAAATCGCATCCGGTTTCGACCCCCTGATTTGGAACGCCGAGATCCTCGCCGCCGCCTACCTCGTCGGGGCCCTTTTGTTGATACTTCTTCGGGTGATCCACCTTGCCATTCCCCTGAGTTACCTGATGGGGCTGAGCCTCGTGACCTTGCCGGCATGGCTGGTTGCCCCCTCGCTTCAGGACCCTCTTTTCCACATCGTCAACGGTGGGACGATGCTGGGAGCCTTCTACATGGCCACCGACTACAGCACCTCGCCGATGATTCCCAGGGCCATGATTTTATACGGATTATTGGGGGGCATTCTCTGTGCGGTGATTCGGCTCTGGGGAGCCTATCCCGACGGAGTTGCCTATTCCATCCTCATCATGAACGCCGCCGTCCCCCTGATGAACAGATACATGCAGCCCAGGCGATTCGGGAGCCAACCATGAGCAAAACTTCTCAACATCCCGGCATGTTTCGGTTGATTGTGACACTCACCGTCATCACGCTGTTGAGCGGGGCAATTCTCGGTTTTCTTTATCAGATGACCGCTCCTGTCATTCAAGCGAACGAAGAAACCCGGTTGAAAAAAAACCTTACGGACCTCCTCGATTCCTTCGACAACAATCCCCTGGAAGATGCGTTTACCCTGGAAGAGTTCCCCAATCTCCGTTTCCTTCCCGCATGGAGGGAAGGCCGATTGAGCGCTCTTGCCGTAGAGGCGACGTCGACCAAGGGTTACGCGGGAGCTGTCACCCTTCTTGTCGGTTTCAAAGGCACGGGAGAGGTGCTCAAAGTGGCTGTCCTCCGGCAGAAGGAAACTCCAGGGCTCGGAACGAGAATGACCGAAGAATCTTTTCTGAAACAGTTCGTGAACCGTTTACCCGACGCTTTCCCCTTGAAAGTGAAAAAAGATGGCGGCGCCATCGATGCCCTGACTGCAGCGACCATCTCGAGCCGAGCCTTCCTCGATGCCCTGAACCTTGCCCAGGCCGGGGCTTCCAAGGCCCTGGCACGATTAAAGGAGAGGCTTCCATGAACAGATACTGGAAAGAGTTTTCCAAAGGACTCATCCACAACAACCCCGTTTTCGTGATTCTCCTGGGAATGTGCCCCACCCTCGCGACGACCACCAATGCCCTCAATGGTTTCAGTATGGGATTAGCGACGATGGCAGTTTTGGTGGGCTCGAACCTCACCATCAGTCTGATTAGAAAACTCATCCCGGATACCATACGGATCCCGGCCTTTATCGTGGTGATCGCCACCTTCGTCACGACCATCCAGCGGGTCATGGAGGCTTGGGCCCCTCCCGCCATCAACGAGTCACTCGGCATTTTTATTCCTCTCATCGTGGTGAACTGCATCATCCTGGGAAGGGCCGAAGCCTTCGCCTCCAAGAACACGCCGCTTTTGAGCGTTCTCGATGGCTTGGGCATGGGTTTGGGATTCACCTTTGCCCTAACCCTCCTGGGCAGCCTGAGGGAAATTTTAGGCAACGGCACCCTTTTTGGTTTTCGGTTTCTGCCCACCGATTTTTCGATGCTGACCTTTATTTTGGCCCCTGGAGGGTTTTTGGTCCTAGGACTGATTATCGCGGTACTCCAAAAACTGAACTCGAAAAAAGATACGGGGGTGAGTGCATGACCTACCTCTTGTTGATCATCGGTGCCGTTCTGGTGAACAACGTTGTCCTCACCCAGTTTTTGGGAATCTGTCCATTCCTGGGAGTCAGCAAACGACTGGAAACGAGTTTCGGCATGGCCGCGGCAGTGCTTTTCGTCATGACCCTGGCTACCCTGGTGACCTCCTTGCTGCAATACATCCTGGTGTCCTGGAACATCACCTTTCTCCAGACGATCACCTTCATCCTGGTTATTGCCAGTCTGGTACAAATGGTAGAAATCGTGATGAAGAAAATCGCCCCACCTCTTTACCAGGCATTGGGAATATTTTTGCCCCTTATCACCACCAACTGCGCGGTTTTGGGGGTCGCGATTCTTTCGACTCAAAAGTTTTCCAGCGTTTTGGAATCGGTGGTTTACGCGGCAGCGACGGCCCTGGGTTTTGGTCTGGCCCTGGTGCTTTTTTCGGGACTCCGGGAGCAATCCGAGCTCTATGACATTCCCAAACCCATGCGGGGAGCACCCCTGGCCTTGATCACCGCGGGACTCCTGAGTTTGGCCTTCATGGGATTTTCCGGCCTGGTCCGATAGTTTTCGGATAGAAAACAGCTTCCTGAACCGATATAATGAACATGATGAAGCGTGCTCCACTTTGGTGGCTTTTCATGGCTTTGCCGCTATGCGTCTACGCGCAGGAAACTCAAACGAACCTCGAGGCCAATTTTGTCAGCAGGATCCGAGTGGAACTCGAGGAAGGGAGTGTCCGATTGTATTGGAAAGACTCTCCAAGCCCTGAAATCAAGACGTACCAGGTTTACCGATCGATTATCCCATTCACCAAGGAGAGTTTGGAAAAGGCCGAGCTAGTTGCCAGGGTCGATTCCGGAGTCGAAGGCTACACCGACAAACCCCAACAGCCTGGCGAATATTTTTACGCCGTGCTGGGTGTCAAGGAAAGTGGTGAAATCGTCAAAACCTTTGTGCCATTTCGAAACTACACATCCTCGCCCATCGCTTACACTCCCCCGGTTCCATCCGGGCAGGTACTCAACGTCAGCGCTCGGGTGGTATCCGACAGAGTATTCATCACATTTCAGGCAACGGACGCCACCGAAAACGTCATCATCATTCGTACCACAGAATATCCCGAAACACGGGAAGCCCTCGCCAACGGCGTTATGATCGCGACCCTGCCCGGAACTGCGACAACCTATCAGGACTTGCCCCCCCAGGGACTGCCTTTTTATTACACCGTTGTGAATGCCAGGTCCTATTCCATCGGCCAGAACCTGTTTTCGGCCTCGAACAGAACGCCCGATCCTGTCGGGGTCCAGCTCACTCAGGTTCAGGCACGGCCCCAGGTCATCGGTCCCCAACCCTTCGCGAGTCTGGCGGTCCCCGAGGTCGAAATCATCCTTCCGAATGTCAGCCAACTTCTTGCCCAACGTCAGCGGCAGGTGACTCCGTCCCCCACCGAATCATCCCTTCCGACCGCCTCGAATCAGACCTCTCCAGCACCTACCATCAGCTTATTGGACCTGGGTTATCGAGAACGCATTCTACGAGTACTCCCCCTCCCTCGATTGATCGTCAAAGAGGATATCCTTACCGGGAATCCCGTCAGTCGCTTCGAAAGTGGCCTTCCCACCCCTCGGAATATTGGACCTGAGACACTCAAGATCCTCGATAACATCGCCAAGGGGGCGCCCGTGCCCACCCTGCCCGGTTCCGTCATCCTGCCGGAGGAAAAAACGGCGGCGAGCGGACTCGCAGAAAGATTATCCAACATCATCAACAGCAATTGGCCGGACAACAACTGGTCCAGGGCCATTCAGGAACTCACCAGTTTTTTGCAGCTCGAAATCGATCAAAAAGTTAAAGAGCGGGCCTATTTTTATCGAGCTCAAGCCTACCTGTTTTCCGGTCAAAGGGAGCGTTCGAGCATGGATTTCATCCTGGCCCTCCCCTCCTACCGAACTCAGGTTTCCCCTTTTTTGGATTACCTGCTTTTGAAAAATCGCAACTAGTTGAACACTCGTTGATTGAGTGGGGCAAAGAAGCCCGATTCATTTCTCCCGCTCTTTCGAAAAACATTGACCTCGACGCTGACCGGTATGTAACGCAAGCCGTTTTCCGGCGGTGTAATCGTGTTGTATTGAAGCACATAGTTCGGGGTCGGGCGGCTCCTCACCTCTCGTAAAAACTGGTCGATTAAAACATTGCTGACTTCAACAACCTTACCGTCGGTGTCTTCTGCAAGGTACCGCAAATCTTCGGCCAGTGGCCCCTGCCCTAACTTAATCACGTAAAAAGCTATCATGTTGTTCTTGTAAAACTGGGCCAATTCGATAAGGTCGTACTGTTTGAAGGTGTCGGAACGGATGTTTCCTGTAGTGATCAAGATCACGGCACGTTTCCCGATACCGGATAGCAAGGCATTGCCCCCCAGACGTAAAGCGATGTCCAAACGTCCGCGGTCTGTTTGCCTCAACGGATTGAGGGCGAGTTGAGCGGCCTGACCGGGGTTTGTCCAACGGTTTTCCACCTGAACAGGTGTCTCGTTGGCTTCGAGGAGCCAGATACCGCCATCGTTTTGAAGGTTCGCCACGAGTGATCGGAGGAATTCAGCTCCCTGAGCGGCATTTTGACCCAGGAACATGAACGGAAGACGATCGAGGACGACGGCGATGTCGATTTTCTGTTGAGCCCAGCCGGCTGTATCGACCCTGAATTCTCTGATGGGAAGATCGCTTTCCTTGATGAAAAAGTTCTTGGTCTCGAGCCCGACGACCGGCCTCCCTGCTCGATCCTCAACGCACACCTCGAGAAAGATTTTGGGATATTGCTGGATGCTGATGCGTTGAACTCGTACCGCAAGAGCCGAATACAAACTTCCTCCGGGAGCATAGAGCCTGAAGGTGTTGTCGAGGATATCGGAAACGACAACGTGACCGTTTTGGTCCTTGATTGCGTAATTTAAGCGAGCGCCCTGTTCCCACCCCTGATCCAGGGGCTCCAACCGCTTGGACTCGAAATCGTAGAGAAGTACCCTTCGTCCCGCCGCCACCCAAACCAGTCCCGTGGAATCGGTCCAGATCCCTTCAGCTTCGCGCAGGCGCGAATCATCGAGACGATCCAGCCTGTTGCCGTTGAGATCGTAGATGAACAGGGAGCCTAATTCTTTGTCGGCCACCAGCAAACGTTCCCTGTCCTTACCCGCCAGGGTCACGCCGCTGGGACGGCGAAGTTCCCCGACGCCGATGTGAAACAAAAATTCAGCCTGCCTACCCGAGCGAAATTTGCTGACCCGCCGGTTCCCCCACTCGGAGACATAAAGACCACCATATTTGTCGATGGTGAGAAATTGAGGTCCCAGTAATTGCCCCGGACCCCGCCCCCGTTCTCCGATCAGCCCCATCCTGATGCCGAGGTCATTGACTACGGCAATGCGGTCGGCCCGAAACTCGGTGATGTAGTAATAGTCCTGATATTTTTCGATATCCATGGGCCCGAGAAATCCTTCAACGCTCCCCGGAAACCTACGGATGATGTCACCATTCAGGCTTATCTGTAAGATGTCCTGGGAAGAAAATACCGCCGCCAGAAACCCACCATTGGGAAGGGGACGGAGCCCCGATGGACCATTGAATCGGATTCGGTTGGGAACATCCCCCGGAAAATCGCTGAGCGGCAACATTCTGTCGCGGGGTAGAACCAGGGACCCCACTCCCCGACGAAAACGAATGGTTTCTACCCATGCTTGAAGTGCGGTGTTCTGGGGATTGATCCGTAATACATTTTCCCACTCGTTCAGTCCGGAATTGACAAATCCACTGAAAAATAGCGTGTTGCCAAGCCAGTACCTCGTGAGCAGCTGGTCGGGCCGAAAATTGAGCGACCTCTCGAAAGCGATGATCGCCCGATTGTAAAAACCATTGTGGAAAGCGACCACCCCGGTTCGAAACTCTTCTTCGGCACTGACACGATTGAAATCCAGGGGTTGGGCTTCAAGATGCATGGTCATCAGAAGAATTTCAGAAATAAATGCCCAATGACTTCTCTTCATACCCGCACTCCCAATGGCACCCTTTCTATTTCATCCATCGTAAAAAGGCTGTTGAAGCGATTTGCAAAAACGTATCTTACGGTCACAAAATAAAAGATGATAATCGACCGGCAACATTTCATTGTATGATAAACCTTTTTGGAAACATCGAGATACACGATGCTTTTTTAGACCCTGACGGAACCGGGGAAAAGACTTCGACCCGTGTAACCATCCCGACGAGCGGCTGAGGACATGGATCGAACCGCGCAGGGGCAAAAGAAAAGTGAGCAGTTGATTCATGAGGGTCAAAAATAATCATTTGCGAAAAATACTGGGCTGACAAAGCACCCGGGAAATCGAAGGATGTCCACCCTTGACAATGGAGCCGTCGGTATCATCCGAGGACTCGAGAGCCGTCTCGATAGAACCCACGACGAAACAATAGCGTTCTCCATTGGGCGCCAGAAAACTTTCGATTCTATCCATGTATTTTCGCACACATAGGGATGCTTCCTTCAACTCGGTTCCCAGTAAAACCGGTGGCACATTGATATTCCAGAAAAAGCCCGGTTCCCAGTCCCTGATCAGCTTTTCGATGTTTTGGGCCAGCAGCATCGCCGTAGGTTCAAAATCGCTATCGAAGCCATAACGATCCAAACTGATGGCGATGGCGGGAATTCCCATCAGCGCCGCCTGTCGTGCTGCGGCCACCGTCCCTGAATACAGCACATCGGTTCCCAGATTGGGACCTGCATTGATTCCGGAAACCACGACATCCGGTTTGGGGATAAACCCCCCTTTGATGGCGACGATGGAACAATCAGCCGGTGTTCCATTGATGGCAAACTTACGATCGGCAACCTGAACCACCTTGATCGCCTCAAAAAAGGTGATACACTGGCTCACACCGCTGCGCTCCCGGTCGGGTGCCACGACCCAAACCTCGTGGGCCTCGGAAAAAACCTTTTCCAGAGCATGTAGACCCGGGCTGAAAATTCCATCGTCGTTGGCTAGCAAGATACGCATGTTTTATCCTTTTAATGAAATTCGACCTTATGTGCAGGTTGTGTAATCAACATTGTCGGGTGGAAACTGAATATCCTCTCGTATTCTTCGAGCATATTTTGAAGAGGCGCGATCGCCTCTTCTTCCGCAAGGACCAGGACGCTCGCCCCTGATCCATTGGTGATCATGCGGGCCCCATAAACCCCTACCGTATCGGCAGCTCGTTTGACAAGCCAGTCGATTTCCGGGCAGCTGATTTCGAGAAGATCTCTCAAGCTCTCGTGAGACCGAATTAGGCTTTTTCCTAGATTTTTCCAATCCTTGTTTTTGATCATGTTGACGCATTCTTTTGCCCGGGCAATTTCCTCGACAAGAAACAATGCGCGACGCCGGTGTTCCTCCGGTATCTGTCCCAGAAGGTTTTTGACATCTATTCTGTCATAATCGCGTACCGTGGATTGGGGCCGGAGGCCTTCCAGGAAACGTATGGACTTGTTGAGATCGTCCCGAACGCCATGGAATAAATCATCGAAGACGCTGAGCGGAACGTTGGTCTGCAGCAACAATATGTGGGGAAAATCGGTAGCCTCCAGGGGCCCTGCCTTTCCCTCTTTCAAATCCTGAACCAAAAGTTCATACGGATGGGAACGGACGATGGGATAAAACGAGGCCGGGTGACAATTGTTTTTGACAAAATCCTTCTCCACGTTGTAGGCCATCCGTGCCGCCTCATCGTATTCCAACCGAAAACCTTTGATTTCCGAGATGGCGAGGACAGACGCAAGAGTGAGTGCCTGACTGGATGAATAGCCACCGCCGATGGGAATATCGCTGAGGATAGACACGTTGAAGCCGGTGGTGGTCTGTTCGTCGATCTGATGATAAATAGCCCCTTTGACGAAATTCGCCCACCGATCTTCCTTTCGGTATTTCAGCGTTTGAAGGGTACACCGTTTTTTTTCGTTGAATTCTCGGGAAAAAAACCTGATCTGATTGTCGCTTCTCGGACTGAGACTGACTACCATTCTTTGAGAGATAGCGAATTGAACGAGTATGCCGCTGGCCTGTTCGGTCAAATCCCCAAAGAGGTTGACGACTCCGGGAGCCGAGACAACGACAAAGGGCCCCTCGCCGTACTGCTTTTTGTGGAATTCCCGCGCATCCGTCAACAATTGAGTCAATCCAATCCCCCATTCTCGTTCTATTGAACTATCTTAAAGGAAAACCTTACTTCAAGCAATAAAAATCGCTATAATCACCCCATGCTTTTAGCCAACATTGAAAACATCGAAAATCGTCAAAAATTTCGGTTGTTGCTCGCTTCTGTGTTGACGTCTCTTGCCTCCTTTCTTTCCCAGGCAAACGCCTTCTTTCCTTTTGGAAACCCCTTACTCGGCCTGATCAGTCTCATCCCGTTGCTCTGGGCCCTTCGACACAGCCCCAACAATCGTTGGGCGAGCCTCATTCTTGGACTCAGTTTGGCCCTATCCAGCCCCTTGCAATACTTTTGGTTGGCGAGCTTCCAGGATTATTCTACATGGACTATCGGTAGTGTGACCTTGGGTTTTTGGCTCTATGGATGGACCTTCGGTCCCGCATTGCGGTTAGCTCTGCGACAGGAACCGGGCCCTGCGGTCTTTTTAGGGGCCATGGTTTGGGCCCTCTACGAGTTTCTGCGCTCGAATGGTTTTTTGGGCTTTCCCTGGGGGAATCTGCCCTATCCATTTTATGATTGGCAGGCCCTGATTCAGGCAACTGATTGGGGCGGAACGACCTGGATCAGCTTTTTGATCGCCAGTTGGATGATCCTCGCGATGATCTGGTCCACGGAACCTGAGAATCGTTCGAAGCTGACGCACACCGCCCTGTCTTTTTCCCTGATTGTTCTGGTCCACTTTACTTATGCTTCCTGGACCACCGAGGTGGAATACGATCAAAAGGGGAGATTAAAGGTCCTCCTCATTCAACAAAACGCGGACCCCTGGGTCCGAGGACAGGAGGCCCTGGGACTTGAGACAAGCGTTCGCTTGAGTGTGGAAGGGCTACAACGTCATCCGGACACCGACCTCGTCGTTTGGAGCGAAAACAGCCTCAGACGACCACTGCAAATCAGAAAATTTTATGAAGAAAATCCCAAAGACCGGCCCCTCTTCGACGTGATTCGAGGAAGCAGACAACACTGGCTTTTCGGCAACCCTTATATTGCCGACCAAAACGCTACCCGCATCATGAACGCCGCCATCTTGATGGGCCCTAACACGAATATACTCGAGGTCTACGGCAAGAACCATCTCGTTCCTATTGCGGAATTTATTCCGTTTTTCGAATGGCCACCGATTAGGGATTTTTTCCGAAACACCGTAGGACTTCAAGCGACCTGGGTTCCCAATGATCGGATTTCCCCCCTCACCCTCCGAAGCTCTACCGGACAGGAAATTCGCCTGGGTGTCCAAATCTGTTTTGAGGATGCTTTTCCGTACATCAGCCGTTCCCTGAGCGCTCAAGGTGCCAAGCTCTTCATCGTACTTTCAAACGATTCTTGGTCCAAAACGGATAGCGCCCAAATCCAGCATTTTCTTGTGGCGTTGTTTCGTGCCCTGGAAACTCGCACACCGATGATTCGCAGCACGAACAGCGGTTTCACCGGAGCCGTCGACCCCAGGGGAAAAATTGTGGCGGGGCCCCTGCCCTTTTTCGAGCCGGGCTGGCTCTATCATGATTTGAAGTTTAGCCTCGAACGACCTTACACACCCTTAAGCCAACTGCTCGGGGATTGGGTCGGTTGGCTGTTCTGGTGGTTGACCGTATTTTTTCTGGCCATGAAGGGCGGGGCTTTTAGATCTGGGTTGTATTCATACTTCGCAAAAAGGCTTCGTTGGTCTTCGTCTTCCTCATCCGGTCGATGATCATTTCGGCAACCTCAAGATCGTCCATGGGATTCAACACCTTTCGGAGGACCCAAAGCTTGTTCATCTCGTCCTCAGAGAGGAGAAGTTCTTCGCGCCGAGTGCCGCTCTTCTTGATATTGACGGCCGGGAAAATTCGTCGATCGGAGAGCCTTCGGTCAAGGTGGATCTCCATGTTGCCCGTGCCTTTGAATTCCTCGAAGATGACCTCGTCCATACGTGAGCCGGTTTCGATAAGGGCTGTGGCCACGATGGTGAGGCTTCCACCGCCTTCGATGTTTCGTGCCGCACCGAAAAAACGCTTGGGTTTGTGCAAGGCGTTCGAATCAACACCACCGGAGAGGATTTTGCCCGAGGTGGGGACCGTTTGATTGTAGGCACGGGCCAGCCTCGTGATCGAGTCCAGGAGGATGACCACGTCTTTTTTGTGCTCCACCAACCTTCGAGCTTTCTCGAGTACCATCTCGGCGACCTGAACATGACGGCTGGCCTGCTCGTCGAAGGTCGACGCGATAACCTCTCCCTTGACCGAACGCTGCATGTCGGTGACTTCCTCTGGCCGTTCGTCGATCAACAACACAATGAGGATCACCTCGGGGTGGTTCTCGGTGATGGCGTTGGCAATCTTTTGGAGCAAGATCGTCTTGCCGGTCCGCGGCGGTGACACGATGAGCCCGCGCTGGCCCTTACCGATCGGGCAAAAAAGATTGATCAGTCGGGTGGAGACATCCCCGCTTTCGGTCTCCATGTTCAACCGCGTATTCGGATAGAGCGGGGTAAGGTTATCGAAGCTGATGCGGTTTTGCGCAACGATGGGATCGTCGTAGTTGACTGTCTCCACTCGCAAAAGGGCAAAAAACCGTTCGGACTCCTTGGGGGGGCGGATTTGACCGTAAACAGTGTCCCCTGTCTTTAAATTGAATAAACGAATTTGGGACGGGCTGATATAGATGTCGTCGTTTCCTGCAAGGTAGGAGTTTTGCGGAAAACGCAGGAAGCCGAAGTTCTCCGGCATGATTTCCAGGGCCCCGTAAGCGTAAATCACCCCGCGCCGGTCCGAATGAGCCTTGAGAATGTTGAAGATCACGTCCTGCTTTTTCATGGGCGCGAGATCTTCGGCCGAAATCCCCAGTTCGATGGCGAGCCCCTTGAGCTCGGTCATGCTCATGGAGTTGAGGTCGTTGATAAGGATTTTATTGTTTTCGTCAAACTGACTGGGATCGTAACGAGTATTGGCGTTACGATCGATTCCAGGACGATTGTCCTTGTTGGCGCGGTGGTCTTTTCGAAAATTATTTCGATCACCTCGCCGATGCGATGATCCCTGAAACCGCTCCTCATTTTCCTGAGGACGGGTCTCTTCGGGAACATCCTGCAACACCTCTTTGACCAGCTCGACCTTGACCTTTCGTTTGGGTCTCTCGGGCTCCGGGACTGGGTCGTTCGCAGGAGGAGTGAGATCTAAAATAGGATCTTGCGGAAGGTTTTCTTCTTCGTTATCGAAACTCATGAAATCTCCGGGATTTTTTTGATGGTATCAGGGATGGAGTACTTCATCCTAACCCTAATTTTTTGCATCTGTCAAGACAACTTCTCCAAAGTTCCAGGGCCCTGTGTGACGCTTGAGCTCGAACACGCTGCCTGGAGCCGACGAAGTGGAACCGTCTGAGTGTGCGGATGGGACCACAGACGGCAATGTAGACGGTGCCGACAGGATTGAGGGCAGTTCCCCCTTCCGGCCCGGCAAAACCGGTTAGGCCCAACCCCCAGGTACTGGAAAAAAGTCCGCAAGCGGAGCGAGCCATGAGATAAGCTGTTTTGGAATTGACAGCATCTTCACCGAGAACATCAGCGGGGATATTCAACAATATTTGTTTGGATGCAAGCCGATAAGCGACCACCGACCCACTAAAAACCTTGCTGGCGCCGGGAACCCCTGCGATCAAGGCACTGACGAGCCCGCCAGTGAGGGATTCGGCTAAGGAGACTGTATGCCCTAACTCCTGACATGTGTCCAGGATATCGGTCAATTCACCAGGTCTCAAGGCTTTGTTTTAACTGTTGGTTGGATGCGGAAAGGACGTTGACGCCCGAGGGGTCCTTCAGCATCTCCACCTTTCCCTCAAAGACCACTCCTTCGGCCATGCGCAATTTACCGGCGCGGATATTGCCGATCACGCAACTGCCTTCCAGCATTTCCAGCTGTTCGGTAGCGACAATATTCCCCCTGACTGTTCCACCGATGATGATGGTGCCAATCTTGACATCGGCGTTCACTTCGGCGCCTTTTTCGACATACAAAAAACCTTCGGACTCGATCTTCCCCTCGTAACGGCCGTTGATTTTCAAACTCTTGCTGAACTTCAAGGTGCCGTTAAAACTCGTTCCTTTTCCAAAAGTTGTATGGACGTCGGAAATTTTATAACGTAATCGCCATTCGCTCAAGAAAATCCTTCCTTTTGACTATTTGGTTTTCATCACATAGACCCCATCCCAATTGGTGGGTGGTGGATCGGTCAAATAATGTTCACAACGCTCGACATAGGTTTGACTCGGGCCATCCTCAGGGTCTACCGCGAGAGCCTCTTTGAAGTACTTGAGGGCAGTCTCAAACTCTTGAAGCTTGTAGTGCTCGCGGCCCTTGGAAAACAATTCGAGAACTTTTCTCTTTTTCTCGTCAATCATAAAAACCTCAGGATGTTTGGTTCCAACTCTGGAAATGCTTCTGGAACTTTTCTTCGAGCTCATCCATATCCGATTCATCGTTTGTATCGGGCTGACGCCCTTTCAACTGTTCCACTTCTTCCTCGAGACTGTTGAGCGCCGAAAGGACTTTTTCTGACTCTTCAATCACATGTTTTTTCAAATTTTCAACAGCGTCCGGAGAGCTTATATCGAGGTTTTTTGCCTCCTGCAGCAACTTTTCCATGGGATCCTTGAGGTGTTGCGCAAAAAACGTGTAACTCTTGACCATCCCTTCAATGACGTTGAGGCGTCTTTCCCGATTGGCCACCTTTTTGGAAAGTTCCCTGTTGCGAAGAACCGCCCGGATTCTCGCCAGCACCTCAGAGAAATTGAAGGGCTTGGTGATGTAATCCTCGATACCTAATTCAAAACCCTCGATTTTGTCTTTTACAGCATCCATGGCGCTGAACATGATGATGGGAATGTCGGCAAACTGTTCATAGGCCTTGCTCTTCTTGAGGAGGCGTGTAAACTCCCACCCCGTCATCTTGGGCATGATGTTATCCAGGATGATGAGGTCAGGCTTTTCCTCCTGAACGAGGTCGAGCGCCTCCTCCCCATCCTCGGCCATTTCCACTTGAAATCCCAGGCGCGAGAGCATCACGTCAAAAAAATCGAGATTGATCGGCTCGTCGTCAACGATCAAAATTTTTCGTTTCATGCAGGGCTATCCTTCTCATTTATAGTGAACCAGCAACTTCCTTTTGTCAATCTTAGAACGACAAGTATCGACACACCTCCCAGGGATATGACAAGACAGAGTACGGCGAACCAATCCCCATGTTGTGTATAGAATGTTAGTGATTTATCTATTGGTATTGGAACATCGGCAATCAAATACCCCTCCATGAGAGGCGGCAATTCGGCGATTACCCCGCCGTTGGGATCGAAGGCGGCTGTCCAGCCCCCATTGGTCGCTCGAACCAGGCTCCGGCGATTTTCGATGGCCCGAAACACGGCCATCGAGTAATGCTGCCTCATGTTCGCCAGGCTACGTGCCCAGGAGTCGTTCGTGAGGTTGATGAGAGCCACCGCACCCCGGGAAACGAACTCGCGGCTGATATAACCAAAAGTGTCCTCGAAGCACACGGGCGTACCCACGCGCACTCCCTCGATGTCTAAATTGGTCCATTCCGATCCGGGCTTCCAAAAATGGACATCGTTTGCCAACAAAAATTTTTCGAACCAGGGGAAAACATCACCGTAGGGAAAATGCTCCGTAAAAGGAACGAGGTGAACTTTTTTATAAATGCCACGCAATTCGCCCCGATGAAAAAGAAGGACGGCATTCGAATCCTCCCTGACGGGGCCATCGGGTCCGGGAACCCGTTCCCCGTGGCCATTGCCCAACACCAGGGGAACGGGAAAACGAGAGCTAAAATCCAAAAATTCGCTGACGAGCTCCCAGGTCAAGGGATCTGGCCGATAACGCCGATGGTACTCGATGGAGGGGACAAAGGCCGTCTCGCTCCAAATAACAGCCTGAGGTTTTTCGTTCAAGGCCGCATTGCTCAGCCGTTTCAGGCGCTCGAATCCCTCTCGGTACATCGGCAGACCACCACGCCAGGGATCGACGTCGTGTTGAATCAGGGCAACACGCCACCGGGTATTTTCGGTGAAATCTCTTTGAGAAATTATGCCCCATCCGATGTTGACAGCGGCCAGGCTCCCCAACACCAGTCCCTGCACCAGGGTACGATGCGCCTGGGAATCCAGAAACAAGCGATTCAGCCAAAAAGCGGGAACGACGGTCAAAAAGGAGACGATCCACACCCCAGCCCATTCGGCGGATTGGATCCAGGGCAAAAATTCATACTGGGTATAGCCGAGGATTCCATAGCTGTACCCCAGGTAGCCGTAATGACGAAGGTACTCATAGGCCACCCAAACGAAGGCGGCCAGCCAAACCGACCATCCCGATTTCCACCGTAGCACCAGGGAAAGGATGGGAAAGAGGATCATATGGTAGAGCATGAAAAAAAGAGGAACGATGATCCAGGCCAGAGGGTCAAACACGGCTAGCCAGTGATTGAACAGGGCATAAGACAACCAGCCGAAATAGGCCCCATAAAAAAGATTCAAGCGTAAGGAAGAACGACTCAAGACCCAGGAAACGGGAAGGAGGATAAAATATGCCAGACCGCCAGCACCCCTGGTAAAAACGGGATTGGGATGGGCCAGGGTGAAGAGCAAGGCCGCCAGGGTCAGAAAAAGGAGATCGATCCAGAATCGCTTGAAGGTTGTCAATGAAAATTTCAAGTCAGCTCAGGACGGACCAGGCCTGAGCGCGAAGCTCCTTGCCCGGCCGAAAAACCACGACTCCATGGTTGGAAACCTTGACCGGCTCACCGGTTCTGGGGTTACGTGCCCTGACACGCCCCTTGCGCGTTTTGACAGCAAATGTTCCAAATCCACGCAGCTCCACCACCCTGCCCTCGACCAAGGCCGTCTTGATTTCCTTGAAGAATTCCCCATAAAGCGAAAAGGCGGTTTCGCTGTCCACACCAGCGACTTCCTGGATTTTACGCAGAAGATCGGCCTTGGTCAGTTTGTTTTTTTTCTCGGGCACTTTTACCCCTATTTTGTTGTATGGGTTTTCTTGAGCAGATTCGACAACCGGCTCTTTTTTCGGGCGGCGTTGTTGCGGTGCAATATGCCCTTGGCCGTTGCGGTATCCAACAATTTTTGAACCTGCACGAATTTTTCCTGGGCGGTCACCGTTTCGCCCGCCCCAACGGCCTCCCGGAAGGACCTGATGGCCGTCTTGATCCGACTCTTGGCCATTCTATTTCGTAAACGTGCCTTGAGATTTGTTTTGATCCGCTTTTTAGCGGATTTGATGTTTGCCACGTCGACTCCTTAAGTTTAGGATAGATCGCAATTTATATGTTTTGATCGGTGATGTCAAGACGAGTACATCGAGTTCCTTATCACTGGCAATTCGGCTATCCTCGTTCGGGAGCCTAAGAGATGAAATCTTGACTTTTAGGACAGGATTTCTCGCTTCGCTCCGTTGAATCGAGTGTTAAGATTTCTCGCTTTGCTCGAAATGACAGGAGCGCTTATTGGGTTCGAGTGTTAAGATTTCTCGCTTCGCTCGAAATGACAGGGGGCTCGAAATGACAGGGGCACTACCCCTAAAAGGATCACCACGGTAAAGAGACTGCCCAGAACGAAAATGCCTTGCCATTGCCCGAGAGATTCAACGAACTCTGCCAAAGGTGGGGTACTCAGGAGAACCAGGGCCGAGTTGTAGGTGAAATGAAATACCATGGACACGGGCAGACTCTGAAAGCGGTCATAGAAAAAGGCAATTAGAAGTCCTACAGGTAGAAGGGCAAACAGCCCCAGAGCGTTCATGTGGATCAGAGCGAAAAAGACACCGCTGAAGAGGATCGTTTTTTGAGGGCTCCAAACGCGGCGGAGGGTCTGCTGCAGGTAGCCCCGAAACAACATTTCTTCGCAGACAGCCGGGGTCAGACCGATGGCAAAAAGATACAACACCCATTTTCCGGACTCACCAAAGTCCAGGGCACCGAGAGGGTCAAGTTCTTTCAAAAACTCGAGCTGGGGAAAAATCCAAAACCAGATTTCTCCCAGGTAAAGGGCCAGGGGCACAACCGACAACGCCGTCAGAGCCGCTACCAGCATCCCCCTGGGTCGGATCTCGAGGAGTCGGGAATTGATCAACAGGGAACGTTGATGAAGGTAGGTGTATCCCCAGATGCTTCCTCCCAGAAAGATCAACCATTGAAGGAGGGAACTGACCGCCAAAATCCACGGCCCTTGTTGACGCATGGTCGATCGGAGGCTCTCCAGCCAATCAGAGCCTGCCTGGCCAGGCTGCTCGGAATGAAGCAGGATCTCGATGGAATAAGGCACCGAGAGCACAACAGCACCGAGAGAGGTGTAGACGCCCAGCAGCACGATCACCCAGGCGATGACGGCAACGACGCGTGGTTTACCCTCGCGTTCAAAGACCGGAGACGACATCTTCCCCTTCGGAGGTTGGCTTTCCTGTTTCAAGCCTGGCCTTGAGATCATGATAAAATAACATCTCGATGATAGGTGTGAAGAAGAGACTGGCCAAATAACTCAGGCTACCTAAGACGAGAAGCTGATAAAAAACCTGATGGAAAAACTTCTGGAAAAGCTGCAGGGCCTCGGGACTTTGAGCATTTCCCAGGGACATCAATTCCTGGGTATAGGGTGCGAAAATAAGGAAGGAGGGCAAAAAAACGATCAAACCCAAAAGGATGCTAAAGACCATGCCGCTCACGAGCCTCAGCCCCAACAGTCTCCAAAAGTGGGCTTTGACGAGCTGCAAGCTAACCTGAAGAGAATCCCAGGGCTTTTTCCCATCCACAACCGCCGGCAGGGCGAGGCTGATGAAGTGGCTAATGGCCACAAGTGCGGCTACAAAAATCAGGTAAGCCACAAAGCCCAGGAAAAGAATCAAATTCTGAAGTCCCAGGGTGAACAGCAGGGCCCCCACGATCATTCCCAAAATCCCCAGGCAGAGACTCAAAGCAAAAAGGGCCAGGGTTAAAATCACACCGCTGAGAATAACAACAATCAGGGCCCTAAGAAAAATACTGGGCAATACTGAAATCAGGGTATGGGCGAGGGGCTTGTCTTCTCCCAAACCCAGGTCTTGCATTCGCTTTTGAATGGTTAAACTCGAATAAAGAAGACCCAGTTGAGACAACAAAATCGCCAAAACCAACTGTCCGAAGATCCCGAGGAATTCCTTCAAAGCGTCCCAGAGGTATTCCAAATCGGCGGATTCGGCTTTTTCCGCCCATCCGACCCAGTCATCGAAGATCACCCGCATCGAATCGACAACCTTCCAGGAAAGGAGGGCGGGTAAAAGAAAGCCGAGAATGCCCGAGACAATCACCACCGGGGCAAGCCTTTTCGCCCAACCCCACCAATCTTCAGCGTAGTCGGCCAGGCTTCTGGGCCGGGTCAATGTGTTCATGATGAACCCCCCAAGCCCAGTTTAATGCCTGACCCGAATCAAGACAAGTTCTACCAGTTTTCCGCCTTGTAGCCCCCGGGTGACACCTGACGGTTTGGGTCGTTTTGATCGATTTCCCAGCGCAATGGTAAGAGCGATGGACGAGGTGTTTGGCCCCTGGTTTCCCGCCTGATCGGTCTGTCGAGCTATAACCGAATAGACACCATCGGTCAGGGTCACCGGTGTGGTGTAAGCGGACCAGCTGAGGCCCCCGTTGATGGTGTACTCGATGGTAGCTCCCGCCTCTCCGCTGATGCTGAAGGTCTGATAGGAGCCAAAGGTGCCGCTACTAATCCCCGAGACCGTGGGGGCTGCTGGGGCAGTGGTGTCGATGACGATGCTTTTGCTGTTGAGGCCGCTCGATGCCGGGTTGGGAAGGGTCAGGTCAGCGGCATTGCCGGCCGCGTCGGCAAGGGTTCCTGTCAGGGAAGTCGTTGCCGGATAGTTGAGTTTGCTGCTGTTATGGCCCGAGGCCACCACGTAGAGAAAGTTCAGGGCGGATGTCCCCGTCCCGCTCATGTAGATCGCCTTGGAACCCCCACCGGCATTGAGGGCAAGCTCGGGGCTTCCCGTGACAAAGACGGGTTCGGAGAAAACGATCTGGATCAGCACAGACTGGCCCTGGCGGTAATGACCGTCAGAGGTAGAACTGGAGACGGTGGGGACCGTGGGAGCCGTGGTATCGACCACTAGGTACTTGTTTCCAAGGTAGTTGGGGGTAGGGAGCTGCAACAGCGCGTTGAAGCCCCAGGCATCCTTGATGGTCCCGCCGTTGAGTTCCAGTGAATTTATGGTGTCGTAGTCCAGACGGATCGAGGTCTGTGAGGCGCCCACGGTGTAGGTGAAGGTCAGGGCCGAGGTCCCGCTACCCGCGGTGTAGGTGGCATAGGCTGCCGCCCCGCTGTTGAGTTTGATCCGCGGCGTGCCAGTCACCGTGACCGGGCCGGTAAAGGTGACGACGACGGTGATCTGCTGAGCGGCCTTGTACGAGCCGTCCAGGGTGGTGCTGACCACCGTGCTCACCGAGGGTTGGGTGAGTGCCAACACAACCTGGATTTCGGTACTCATCGTGCTGAAGTTGCCGGCGGCATCCTGCTGGCGGGCCCGAATCTTGTAGGTCCCGCTGGTGGTGAGGCTGACGGTGGAGGTGTACGTGGTCCATGTGGCGCCCCCATCCAGACTGTACTGGGCCGTGGCACCCGTTTCAATGCCAGTGAGGGTGAAGTTTTGGGTGCTATTGTAGTTACCCGGTGTGATGCCGGAAACCGTGGGGGCAAGCGGCGGCTGTGCGTCGATGACGAGGTTTTTGGCGTGCCCCAGGCTCCCGGCCGTGTTCGGTGCTGCCAGGGTTAACACGGCGTCGTTGGTGGCGATATCCTGGATACTGCCACCGTTGAGCTCCAGGGCGGATGTCGAATAATAATCGAGGTCGGCGGAAAGATCGTTGGCCTGCACCGTGTACACGAAGCTCAAAACCGCGGTCGATGTCCCGGACTGATACAGGGCGTGGCGGGTGGTTGGTCCCACGTTTAGCTGGATGCGCGGACTGCCAGAGACGAGGACAGCCTCTGAAAAGCTGACCTGAACGAGGATCTGATCCCCGGCCCGGTAGTAACCGTCGCTGTTGGTCGAACCCACCGAAACCACAGTGGGCGCGGCAGTATCCACCTTGATGTCTTTGTTGGCACCCAGGCTCCCCGGCTGTCCGGCCGTTGGGAGGTTGAGCACCGCATCGACGGAAGAGTCGTTTTGATCCTTGATCGTTCCCCCGTTCAAATCGCTGAGACTGGCAACGGTGTAATCTAGGTCAGCGGTCTGATCGCCGTTCAGTACGGTGTAATGGAAAATCAGGATGTTGGTTCCCGTTCCCGAGTTGTAAACAGCGTAGCGTCCCGAACCGACGTTGAGGGCGATGCGGGGACTGCCCGTCACCGCGACGGCCTTGTTGAAGCTCAAACGGATGGGGATTGTCTGCGTTGCCTTGTACCAGCCGTTGGCGGAAAGGGAGGTCACGTCGGTGACGAACACATCGCCGTTGTCGATGACGATGTGACGCGTGGCATAGTTCGTGTTGCCCGACCCGTCGGTGATGGTGACCAGAAAGTTTTGCGAACCGCTGGAAAGGCTTCCCAGATTAAAGGCCTGGAGGATGTCCAGGGACCAGGTCTTACCCGAGATTTGCGCATTCTGGGTAAGGTTGCCCTCGATCCAACGCACCTTGACGATGGGCACCTTGTACGCCTGATTGTCATCCCAGGTACCGGCCAATAGCAGGCTGCTGGCGTCCTTGGTTCGAAAGCTCTCGCCGTTGTTGGCAGGCTGGGTGATGGCGATCTCCGGAGGGGTGATGTCCGGCGCCTCTCCCAGGCCGCCGCTGATAGGGTTTTCACAGGAAACGGTGAACATCATCAAAACCAAAATTCGCGTAAAATGGCGCATCTTCCCCTCCTACCTTGTATACGTTCCGGATTCAAAGCTTGGGCTGGCATGGTGGCGGTACCCACCAGGTTGAATCTCCAGGGTCTCGAAGAGTTGCCAGCGCCACTGCTGCGGCCCGTTGGTGGCCCAATCGGCGGGCTTGTCACCAATCAGGGCCTTGTAGCGTGCGGGCACCGTGATGGCCCAGGTTACCCACCGCCAGTTGTTACTGTCGTTTTTGGCGAGTTTCACGAAGCCGTATTGCGTCTGATCCCAGGTGAGTGGAAAACCGGGTGCCACGGGCGGACCGGCAGGTGCGTCCCCCCCGCGGTACCAGAGGGAATTGAAGCCCGTTGGAAAGGCACTGAAGTTGGAGGAAAACACGGTCTTGAAGGCCACCTCCTCGGCCACGGCGGAGTCCGACAGACCGCTTTTGAAGGCCCGGGCCTTGATCCTGTAGATATACCCACCGTCCAGATCCACCGTCCCAATGGTGATTTCCGTGGAATAAGGTGTTGAAGCTCCGGTGGGTGTCCCCGGATCAGCCGGAAGCGCGGGATTGTTCACGGTGGTCTTTCCGGAATTGCTGCTGGTGTAACGAATCGTGGCTCCCTCGGTTTCCGAGCTGATCTTCAGGGTGGTCGTGGTGGGTTGAGAATTTTCGCTCCCGCTCTGCTTTCGGATACGGATCACCGGAGTGGCAACCGGCCCAGTGGTGAAACGGTAAACCGCACTGCTGGCGATACCGGCGTAGTTGTAACCCGCAGCATCCTTGAACGCGGTACCGTCGATGAGCACGTACCAGAGGACTCCTGGGGGAATCCCCGCAGACGGGGTGATGGTGATGGTCGCACTCCCCGCCCCCGTCACCTGAGCCGATTGAACATCGACCTCGATCTTGTTGTAACCCAAGGCATCAAAAATCGTCAAAAGGGAGGCGTTGTCGGGATCCAGGTTGTAGTTAAGCACCCAAAGGCCCTGGGTGTTGGGTACCCCGGCGACGGCCCCGTTGGTAGTGTAGGAGAACGAGTTGTCGAAGGTGGTCAAATTGGCACCACTCAACTGTCCCCGATATTCATCCCTCTGCACCTGGCTCATCAACACCGGGAATCTCTGGTGGACGCGGTGGAAGGTGATCTTGCCTGTGCCCTTGAACACGGGCTCACTGAAGGTCAGGTTCACCGAACTGCTGGTGACGTTCAACTGATTGTGGGTGGGATTGGTGGATATCAAGGTTGGGGCCACCGCGTCGATCACCAGGTTTTTGTTGTAGCCGAGGCTCTGTGGAGACCCGGGGTTGGCCAGGGTGAGGTTGGCGTTGTTGGAGAAGGCGTCCCGAATCGTTCCCCCGTTCAGATCGAGGGCGCCCGTGTTGGCATAGTCCAGATCGGCGCTGGCATCGTTGACCTGGACCACGTAGTGAAAGGTTAAGCTCGAGGTCCCGCTTCCACTCTGATAGTTAGCCGACCGAGCCGGACTGGTATTGAGGTTGAGCTTCGGTGCTCCGGTCACGGTTACGTTTTCGGAGAATTGCACGAGGATGACGATGGTGGAGCCGTGCGTGTGAATACCGTTGACCGTCGAACTGGTGACGTTGGTCACGACCGGTGCTGTCAGATCCAGGTTGAGGTTGACGGCGGAACTTGCCGATCCCAGGTTACCGGCCTGATCGGTTTGCCGTGCCCGAACCGCGTACGCGCCATCCGTGTTCAGAGTTACGGGCCCTGTGTACGGCTGCCACGTGGTTCCCCCATTGACGGTGTATTCCAAGGAGGCTCCGAGCTCGCCGGATACAGTGAAGGTTTGCACGGTGTTGAAATTTCCGCCGCTGATGCCACTCACCGTCGGGGCCGATGGGGGCGTGGTGTCGACCACCAGGGTAACGACGCCGGGAAGGCTGCTGGGACCGCTCGTCGGCTGGTTCAGGTTGGCGGTGTTGGTGGCGAGGTCGGTGATGGTCCCCGTTAAAGCGGTGGCCGAGTGGACATTCAGGGGATTGGCGTTGTCCCCGGCCTGCACGAGATAGGTAAAGGTGAGGACATTGGTTCCGGAGCCGAAAGCGTAGGTAGCGTTACGGACCGAGGCGCTGGTGTTCATCCGCAGCACCGGCGAGCCGGAGACGACCACAGGCTCGGAGAAAGTGACGGTAATACCGATGTTCTTGTTTTCGTTGTAGTGCCCGGGGGTGGTGCTGGAACTGACCGAGATAACCGTTGGAGCCACGGTGTCGATCACGATGTTTTTGTTGTATCCCAGGCTGCCCGTCGAGGCCACCGCGGGAAGGGTCAGGGTGGCATTTAACCCGAGACTGTCCTTGATGGAGCCTCCGCTAAGCGATAGCGCCGTGGTGCTGGTGTAATCCAGGTCGGCTGTGTTGTGCCCGGATGCTACCGTGTACCGGAAGACCAGGATGTTGCTCCCGCTGCCGGACAGATACGAGGCCGAACCGCCCGTATTCAGAGCGAGCGTGGGCGTGCCCGTCACGAAGGCCGACTTGGTGAACTGAACCGTGATATCGACGTTTTGCCCGGCTTTGTACGATCCGCTTGCGGTGAGGCTGTCCACGTTCGAAACGACAAAAGCCAGTCCATCGATCACGACGGTGACCGAGGCACTGACCGAAGACGTATTGCCTGCCACATCGGTCTGACGGCTCTGGATGATGTAGGTCCCGTTCGTGATCAGATTGACCATCACCGAGTACGCGTTCCAGGTACTTCCCCCGTCTAAGGTATAGAAGGCACTGGCGCCCGGTTCGATACCGGTGAGAGTGAAACTCTGCGGCGTGTTGTAGTTTCCGCTGACCACACCGGTGATGGTTGGGGCCACAGGGGGAACCGCATCGACGACGATGGCCTTGTTGTGCCCCAGGCTGTTGGGTGCTCCGGGATTGGCCAGGGTCAAAACGGCGTCGTTTCCCGCCGGGTCTCGGATGGTCCCGCCGTTGAGGTCCAGGGCCGTGGTGGAGGCATAGTCCAGATCGGGGCTGGCGTCACCGGCGGCCACCGTGTAGAGGAAGTTCAACGTGCTCGAGCCGCTGCCGTGGGTGTAGGTGGCGAATTTTCCGGCGATGTTGAGTTCCAGACGCGGGACACCCGTGACGAGGACGGGCTCGTTGAATTGGACCTGGATGGAGAGGGCCGAGCCGGTGCTGTACGAACCGTTGGCCGTCGAAGAATGAACGTTGTTTACCGAGGGTGGAACCGTGTCCACGTAAAAATTCTTGTTTGCCCCCAGGGAACCGCCCAGTCCTGGGCTGCCCAGACTGAGCACGGCGTCGGTGCCAGTGTTATCTTTGATGGTCCCCCCGTTGAGCTCCAGAGCTGTGGTGGAATCGTAATCCAGCTCGGCGCTTTCGGGAGCGTTTTCTCCGGTCTGGATCAGGTAGTGGAAGACCAAAACATTGGTCCCGGAACCGGACACATATTGGGCATAGACCGATGGCCCACTGTTGAGTTTGAGCCGGGGTGTGCCGGTCACCGTGGCCTGTTTGGTGAAGATCACGCGCAGGGGAAGGGTCTGTCCGGCCCGGTACCAGCCGTTGTCCGCCAGGCTGGTCACCTCGACGACGCTCAAGCTGTTGTTGTCGGCAAGGAGAAATCGGCTTGCATGGTTCTTGTTGCCGGCCGCGTCGGTCACGATGACCCGAAAGTTCTGCGCTCCTGCGGCCGAAGCGAAGGCCGCCCCGAAGGCGGTGTTGAGGTTGACGGACCAGGAGGGCCCGGTGAAGTTTCCCAGGCTGAATTCCTGATTCTGTTCCATCCACCGAACGACGATGCTCGCTCCCTTGTTCGCCTGATTATCCGACCAGGTACCGCTCAAAAGGACGGGTTGAAGGGGATTGTTGGTCTTGAACGCCAGCCCGTCCTCGTTCGGCAATTGGATCGTGATCGCAGGGGGCAGGTAGTCCACCCCCTCCCCCAACCCTGGTGAGATCAGGTTCTCATCACAGGAAAAGAGCAGAAACACGAGAAAAACACGAATTAATAACGTTTCCAAAAAGGAAAATTGAAATTTTTTCAAATTGCCCATGGTTCATCTTACACCAATGGAAACGTTTCTGTCAACATCAAATTGAAAAAAATTTTGTCATGTTTTAGGCACTTTTCTGCGGCATTCGAATTCATACGAAAGACATAGCCAGAGACGCCGACGGCAAAGTCCCTCAAAACAGTCCCCACCTGAGCTCACCCCGTTTTCAGGCGCTGGATTTCATCTCGAATGAGGGCAGCTTGCTCGAATTCCAGGTTTTTGGCATGTTCCAGCATCTCTTTTTCCAGGACCTTGATCAGGGCACGACGCTGTTCGGGTACCAGGAGGTTGTAGCGGGACTTGAGCTCCTCGATGGTCTGGGCCTTGATGGTTTCCGCGGTGGGTTGCTCCCGTTCGAGGATGTCCTGGATGGCCTTGCGGATGGTGGTCGGGGTAATGCCATGCTCCCTGTTGTACGCCTCCTGGATGCTTCGACGCCGCTGGGTCTCCTCGATGGCCTCCTTCATGGCCTCGCTCATCCGATCCGCGTACATGATCACCCGTCCCTCGTTGTGACGTGCAGCCCGGCCAATGATCTGGATCAGGCTGGTGGCGCTTCGAAGAAACCCAATCTTGTCCGCGTCCAGAATGGCAACCAGGCTGACTTCCGGAATGTCCAGCCCTTCCCGGAGGAGGTTGATGCCCACCAGGACGTCGAAGATCCCCTTGCGCAGGTCCCGGATCAGCTCCACCCGCTCCACGGTCTCGACCTCGGAATGAAGGTAGCGGGTCTTGATGCCCATTTCCAGGAGGTACTCGGTGAGTTTCTCCGCCATACGCTTGGTGAGGGTGGTGATCATCACCCTCTGGTTTTTGGCGATGACCTGCTGGATTTCTTTGTAGAGGTCCTCGATCTGGCCTTCGGTAGGGCGCACCTCCACCAGGGGGTCCAGAAGCCCGGTGGGCCGAGCGATTTGCTCCACCACCTGCTGGCTTTTTTCGAGTTCTTCCTTGCCCGGCGTGGCGCTCACGTAAACGGCACGCGTCACCATAGCCTCGAACTCCTCGTAAAAGAGGGGCCGGTTGTCCAGGGCGCTGGGCAGACGAAAGCCGAAATCGACCAGGACTTGCTTGCGGGCCCGGTCCCCGTTGTACATGCCCCGAATCTGGCTCAAGCTCACGTGGGACTCGTCGACGAAGAGCAAAAAATCCTTGGGGAAATAATCCAGAAGCACTGCCGGCCTCTCCCCGGGCTTGCGACCGGTCAGCTGCCGGGAGTAGTTCTCGATACCCGAGCAATACCCCATTTCGGAGAGCATTTCCAGGTCGTACTCGGTGCGGGCCTTGAGGCGTTCCGCCTCGACGATTTTTCCCTGGTCCAGAAGCTCCTGGTACCTGTCCTTGAGTTCCTCTCGGATCGATTCGATGGCCCTGTTGATCTGATCCTGGGGCATGACGAAGTGTTTGGCCGGAAAGATGGTACACTCCTCCACCTCCTCCAGCGTTTCCCGCGTCACGCCGTGGATACGTTTGATCCGGGAAATCTCCCCCCAGTCCAGCTCGATCCGAAACGCCTCCTCCATGTAGGCCGGCATGACCTCGAGGGTTTCCCCGATCACCCGGAAATTTCCACGTTCCAATACTTGATCGTTGCGCTCGTACTGCAGGTCCACCAACCGGTGCTTGAATTCGTTCAGGTTGAGTTTCTGGCCGACCCTCAACGGGACCCGCATCTCGATGTAGTCCACCGGGGATCCCAGGCCGTAGATGGCGCTGACGGTCGCTACGACGATCACATCCTTGCGGCTGGCCAGGCTGGTGGTGGCGGCCAGCCTCAGCCGTTCGATTTCTTCGTTGATGTCGGCGTCCTTTTCGATATAGAGGTCCTTGCTCGGTACGTAGGCCTCGGGCTGATAGTAATCGTAGTAGCTGACGAAGTATTCCACCGCGTTCTTTGGGAAAAAATCACGAAACTCCCGATAAAGCTGGGCGGCCAGGGTCTTGTTGTGGCTCATTACCAGGGTAGGGAGTTGGATTTGTTCGATGACCTTGGCCATGGTGAACGTTTTTCCCGAGCCGGTGACCCCCTTGAGGGTTTGGAACCGGTACCCTTTCCGAAGCCCTTCCACCAAACGGGCGATGGCCTTGGGCTGGTCCCCGGAGGGCTGGTAAGGGGAATGGACCTCGAACCTCATAGACTGTCTTTCCTCAAAAGTTCAGATCCTTGGGACGCTCGGAGAGGGTTAGGGTGACTTCCTGCCGCTGCCCGTTGGGTCGAACGATTCCGACCTTCAGACGATCACCCGGTTTTGTCGTTTCGAGGGCAGTGAAAAGCTGCCCAATGGTGCTAACCTCCTGGCCGGCGACACTGACGATGATGTCGCCACCCAGGTAAATGATGGTTCGACCGTAACGCACTCCCCGGTCGCGGCTCCCCCCCCGAATGCCGGCCTTGTCGGCCGCCCCGCCGGGGGTCACCTGACTCACCAGGAGGCCGCTGGTGACGGGCAAGCGTCCCACCCGAACCAGGGCCGGGAAAATCTGGACAGGGACCACATCGATCCAGCCCCTCTGAACCTTACCGAACTGGATGAGGTCGGGCACCACCCTCTTGGCCGTGTTCACCGGCACGGCGAATCCGATGCCGACGCTGCCCCCGCTGGTGCTGTAGATCATGGTGTTGATACCGATCATCTCGCCCCGGGAATTGAGCAGGGGGCCGCCCGAGTTGCCGGGATTGATGCTGGCATCGGTCTGAATCATGCCCTGGATGACAATCCCGTTTCGCCCCTGGATGGGCCTCCCCAGGGCCGAGACGATTCCCGTGGTCAGGGTTCGATCGAAGCCGAAGGGATTGCCGATGGCCAGCACCTTTTGCCCGACTCTCAATCCATCGCTGGTTCCCAGAGGAATGGTGGGCAGCTGTCGACTGCCAGGATTGAACTTGATGACCGCCAGGTCGCTTTCGGGGTCGGTGCCGACCACCTCGGCCTCAAACTGGGTGCCATCCGCCAGATTGACGAAGAGCCTTGAGGCTCTCTCCACGACGTGATTGTTGGTAAGTACGTAGCCACGGGTATCGATGATGCTGCCACTGCCGCTGCCCCCCTCGGAGGGAACGGGTTCGAGGAACCAGTTGAGCCTGACGACCTCGGTCGTGATATGGACAACGGCCTCATTGACCCGCTCATACACGGCGATGCTGTTCTGTTCATCGGGACTGTACTCCAAGCCCGCCTGCACCGGTGTCAGGGCGAGGGGGGAGGACTCGGCCGTCTGAAGCACGGTCCTTTCTTCAAGTTGCAGGACTTTCTCGGACTCGGACTGGGCATTCGATGCCGCTGTCTGCTGATTGTCTTGAGAATCGAAACCAGAAAAAACCTGAACAGCGAGAAGCATTGTTAGGAGGCCGAGGAAAAAGCCCAGCGATAAAAATCCTACGAGCGAGCGGCCGGTGTAGAGTTTCATGCCTTAAATTACCTTAAAAACGACGGAATGTCCAAGTGCTCCCTGCCAAACCCGAGCTCCCCGTAGAGTCGAAGACGAATGGCCTCCTCCAGGTCCCCGGCACCGACATCCGATCGTTGTCCGAGATCAGCCAGGGTCCGCGCCACTTTCAGGATGCCCAGTCGTGCCCGGCCGCTCCACCCCCATCGGTTCGCACTATCCGAAAACTTTTTACTCAAATGGGGCTCCAACCGTACCACCTCGAGGATCTCTTCCAGATCCAGATGAGCGTTGAGCTTCCCGCCGGGATTCCTGACCCTCTGCCGATCCACGGCCATTACGATGCTCCTCCTCAGGCTTGCCAAATCGACCGAATCCGTCCGGAGAAGGTCTTCCGATTCCAATGGGGAACACCAGATTCTGATATCCACCCGATCGAGCATCGGTCCGCCGAGGGTTTTCCAGTACTGATGGATCTCGGAGGGGGAACAAAAACAGGTCCCCTGGGCCAGACCCAGGCGTCCGCAGGGACAGGGATTGGCCGTCATCACCAGTTGGAACTTTGCCGGATATCGGTACGAACGCCCCGAGCGCACCACGTACACTTCTCCGTCCTGGGCGGGATGACGGAGGCTTTGGAGGGCCGCACTCGAAAATTCCAGAACCTCGTCCAGAATGAGCAGTCCCCCGTGGCTGCGCGTGACCTCGCCGGGTTTCAAATCACCGCCACCACAAAGTCCCTCTCGGGAGGCCCCGGGACTGACGAAACGCACGGGGCGCCGGTCGATCCACCCCTCCTCGGGCTTCCACTCTCCCGCGAGGCTGGCAATTCGATTGATGTCGATCTCTTCTTCCTCTGTCGGTGGTGGAAGAAGGGCGGCCAGGGACCGCGCCGCCAGCGTCTTTCCTGTACCCGGGGGTCCAACCAGGAGGACGTGGTGACTGCCGGCCGCAGCGGCGGCAAGACTGTAAACCTGGGGGCCGCGAACCCGAAAATCGGCGTTCTTTTTCTCGCAATATCCGGACATCCTGGTCATGACGGGTGCCGGCTTCTTGTCCGCCATGTCGCGAAACACCTGAGCGGCCTCGGAGAGGTGGCGGATGGGAAACACATCGACCCCGGGAACCGAAGCCGCTTCGTTGAGTTGTTCCAGAGGAACCAAAAGTTGTTTGACCCCCAGATCGCGGGCCAGCAGGGCAGCCCCCAACACTCCGGGAACGGGACGGGTCAATCCTTCCAGGGAAAGCTCGCCGAGCGCCAGAATGGGTCTCTCGACGGCGGGCAGCTGTCCCATGGCCTCCAGGATGGATAGCGCCAAAGCCAGATCGTAACCCCCGCCGTTTTTTCGCAAGTCCGCGGGCGCCAGGGAGAGGAGCACCCTCCCCTCCCAAAGCGCAAAACCACTTCGGCGGAGGGCAACCCGAATCCTCTCCCGCGCCTCCTGGACCGCCTGGTTCGCCATCCCGATGAGGTCCATGCCGGGAATCCCCCGCCTCAGGTCCACCTCGATCCGAACCAATTCTCCCTGAAACCCCAACGGGGCATAGCCATAAATCATAATGAGTCTCCGGGTTAATAACGCAAACCTCGAGGATTTTGTCCCGATTCGGTGGAAAACTCTGTCCTGAATCAGTAATTTGGTAGGCATGAATCGATTCGACCTGATTGCCCTCGACCTGGACGACACCCTTCTGCGCAGCGACCTGACCATCGGCGACGAGGATCGAGAGGCCCTGATTCGTGCCGAGGAGCGCGGCATCCTGCTGGTGCTGGCCACCGGCAGGGGGCCGGAGGGGATGCGGCGTTTCTGGCAGGTCCTGGGCATGGACCGCCGTCCGGGCTGGGCCATTGGGTATAACGGCGCCCTGGTGGTACGCACCGACACCGGGGAGGAACTCATCCGGCACGAGCTCACCTCGGATGTGGCTCGGCTGGTGGTGGAGATTTGCCACACCCAGGATTTCGCGGTCCAAACCTACCGCGACGGGCAAATCAAGGTGTCGCGGGAGAACGATTGGACCCACCACGACTCCTACCTGACCGGTCTGCCCAACGTGGTGGTCTCGGATGCCGAATTGGTGCAGCCCGCACCGGTAAAGCTGGTCATCCCCGGAGACCCCGCTCGCCTGCCCGACCTGAAACTCAAGATCGTCAAAAAACTCGGTGAACAGGCCGATGTGGTGATCTCCAAGCCATACTTTTTGGAAGTCCTGCCCCCGGGCGTCAACAAGGGCAGGTCCCTGGAAAGGCTTTGCGGCATCCTCGGAATCGAGCGGCATCGGGTGATGGCCCTGGGAGACGCGATGAACGACGCCGAGATGCTTGAGTGGGCAGGCTTCGGGGTGGCGATGGCCAACTCCGTTCCCGCCATCAAGAGCCTGGCCCAGGCGGTCACGGAACGCGACCACGACCATGGCGGGGTGGCCGAGGCCCTTCACCGCTGGGTGCTGACATGAAGGACCTGTACGTCGACACCGAGGAGCCGATCTGCGCCATCGCCACCCCCCTGGCGCCGAGCGCCTTGGGGATCGTGCGGTTCTGCGGAAAAAACTCCCTCCAGTTGTTTTCCCAGGTGTTCAGCCGTCCCCAGGCCCTGCGGAACACGCCGCACCGGGGAGCCTGCCACGGCAGCATCCGAGACCAAACGGGTGCGGATGTGGATGACGTCGTCGTTCTGGTCTGGCGGGAGGGGGGCGGGTACACCGGCCAGGAGGGCGGGGACATCATGGCCCACGGCAACCCGACCATCCTCCTCGGTATCGTGGAAGTCCTGACGCGTTCGGGATTTCGGAGCGCGGGGCCCGGGGAATTCACCCTGAGGGCCTTTCTGAACGGCAAATTGGACCTGACCCAGGCCGAGGCCGTCGATTCCCTGATCAAGGCCCGTACAACTCGGGCCGCCGGGCTGGCCCTGAAGCGGCTTCATGGGGGAATCCGCAGGGAAATCGAGGAAGCTAAACAGGCCATCCTCGATCAGCTGGCTCAGGTCAACATCCAGCTCGATTATGCGGAAGACGACGTCGAGACCATGAAGCTGGACCGGGTCAGGCTACGTGCCGTCCTGGAAAGGCTGGAATCCCTCGTGGCCACCTCCCGACGCGGCAGCCTCTACCAGGAAGGGCTTCGGGTGGCTTTGGTCGGTCCGGTGAATGCCGGAAAAAGTTCTCTGTTCAACCGATTCCTCCAGGAGGAAAGGAGCATCGTCAGCGAGGAAGCCGGAACCACCCGAGACTTCCTCGAGGGGTGGATCAGCCTCGAAGGAATCCCCCTGAAACTTTTTGACACTGCGGGACTGCGGGAAACCGACAACCGGGTCGAACACGAGGGGATCCGCCGAAGCCGCGACCTGGCTGCCGCTGCCGACCTGGTGCTCTTTGTATGGGACGGTCTGCGGGGCCTCCCCAAAACCGAGGAGAGCTTCGAAAAACCCACGATCAAGGTCTGGAACAAGGTGGATGTGGCTCCCGAGGTACCCGAAACCTGGATCGGCGTCTCGGCCAAAAACGGACTGGGCTGGAGGGATTTGATCGACGCCCTCAAAACGAAGTTGAAGGAGCTGGAGGGTGGAGGGGCTCAGGGGGACCTATCCCTGGACAGCCAGCGCCAGGCCGAACTCCTGTCCCGTGCCGCCCGGTCTCTGCACGACGCCCTCGACGCCGAGGACCTCGACCTGCCCCACGACATGATCGCCCTGGACCTTCAGGACGCCCTGGATGCCCTGGGGGAGATTACAGGAGAAGTAACCACCGCCGATGTGCTGAACCGCATGTTCGGAAGTTTCTGCGTGGGGAAGTGATCAGGCCTGAGGCAAATCGGGCAATCCGTTTTGATGCCCCTGCCAATGGTGGAAAAAATAGCTCTCTACCACGGAGGCCTTGTAGGGGCGGCCCTGAAAGGTGTGGCGGCAGCCCATGTAGGCCCCGCACTCGTACGGTTTGACCGCGTGGATGGTACACAGCCCTTGTTCGGAAAGGAAAACACAGGTACCCTTTTCCGTATCGTGGTAATCCCGGGCACGGTGCCCCGGCAGGGTCACGTAGCGAAAACGGGTTTTGAATTTCGCGGGAGCGGGTACCCAGATACTGCTTCCCTTGTGTTGGAGCCTCTTCAAAATCAGGTAGTCCCGCCACAGCTGCTCGACGTTGATTTTCAGAAAATCGGCCAGACGCTCCACCTCCCCGGGCAGGAAACGCCCCGGGTCCGTGCGGCAAGCCGAGGTACAGGCGTCACAGGAACAGGATTCCATGAGGGCACTCCCAAACTCAGTAGGAAAAACGTTCAAACACAATCCGCGCGGGACGGACCCCCTGGCGCAATAGTTCCTTTACCAGAGATTCCATCTGGGCAACAGGCCCACAGAGATAGTACATGCTGGGGCGGGAGATGTCCACCAGATCCGAGAGAACCTTTGGGGTCAACCGAGCCCTCCTCGCTTCGGGGTGATCTTCCCTGCTGAGAAGCAGGGTGTAGGAAAACCGCTTCTCCCCGGAGGCCAGTTTCTTGAGCTCATCGTGGGCAAAGGCGTCTTCGAACCGCGACGTGTTCCATATCAGCTGAATGTCCCGATCGAAGCCGTCCCGCAAGGACCGCAACATGCTCAGAAAGGGGGTGATGCCGATCCCCCCGGCCAAAAAAACGACCGGCAGCCCCGGAGGGGAGCGCCGAAGAGTGAACAAACCGTACGGGCCATCGATCGTTGCTCGGGATCCAACAGCAAGTTCCCCAAGACGGGCCGTGAACACGCCGGACTTTTTGGCCGTGATCGTCAACGGGGCTCCCGGTGCGGAGGCAAGGGTGAAGGGGTGCTCCTCGGAGGGAAATCCTTTTTGCTGGAAGGACACGTAGACGAACTGACCTGCCCGAAAATCGAAATGCGCGGGAGCTTGTAGCGTCACACTGACCACGGCGGGCGATTCCTCTCGGACCGCAGAAACGGTCCACGGCCGAGCGCGAAGGAAAAGCCCCTTGATCAGGCGGTGGTAAAGGTAAAAGCCAAACCCGACGACGAACCACCCCAGCATGTAACCCATCCGCAACTCGTTTTCGGAGGTGGAACTTGCTAACAAGACATGAATCACGGCGAGAATCCCCGCCACGCTCACCAGGTTATGCACCAGCCTGAGGGTATTGTACCGAAGTCGAAGTTTATGTGCGGTCCACCGCCTCAGCTCGACCAGGGGGGACCAGCGCGCCAGGATGACAGGACTCATCAACAGGGCGCTGAGGACGATGATGGTATTGAACATCGCCCCTGCCCCCATTCCCAAAAAAACCTGAAGGTTGAGCTCATAGGTGCTCAGGTTTTTGCTGATGACGTGCCCCCCAATGCCCAGCAAAATCACCAGGCCCAGGAAACCATGGAAACGGATGACCTTGTCCTGGCCAAAGGCGCGATCGAGCAATTTGATGCGGGATCCCAGAAAAAACTGGGTGACGACAGCGGAAAATACCAGGATGCCAAAGATCATCCCGAGGCTCCACGTATGCGCCAATGTCTCCCAACCAAAGAAGGGGCCCCAGGGCTCGAAATATAGCAGGAAGGCGCCGATGGGAAGGCTGATGAAAAACAGGATGATCGACAATCGGAACAACAGGGTCATAAGAGTTTTTTGATGCGCTCGACGTATTCCTGAGCCAGCCGGCGAACGGCGCCCATGTCCGAGGCCGAGGTTACACTGTCCACCTTGACCGGCGGGGTCCACACCGTTGTTTGGGTGGTGTGCAGGATGATGTTTTGATCAAAATCCTTGACACGATTCAAAAACTGTAGGACCCAGGGGCGTACCTGGGCCGTTGCCCCGCTGTTGGAGATGAAGACAGCCTTGAACTGCCGCGGATCGATGTCATTCAGCCCGTTACGCGAATGATTCACGATGAGAATGTAGGTCTGACCATCGTTGAGAAGCCGAATCATTTCCTGAATCAGGGCGTCTTTGAAACGCGTGGGTTCGGTTGCCAGGAGCACTTTTCGCTCCGACGTCTTGGGTCCCAATTCCTGCAGGAAGCCCGGTTGATTGGCGTTAAGGTGAACGACACTTGCGAGGAAGAAAATCCCCGATAAAATGATTTTGGTTATCATTATGTACCTCTGCAATAAAATCAGTAAAATTTACTCGATCGGCAAGAGAACTCGATGGCTGATCTCCCCTTGAATTTCGTTGCCCTGGATTTCGAGACCGCCAACCGCCACCCCAACAGTGCCTGCGCATTGGGCCTGGTCACGGTCGCGGATGGCCAGCTCGTCGACGAGGTCAGTTTTCTCATTCGCCCCGAACCCCTGGTGTTCGAATCGGGCAATATTCGGGTGCATGGTATCACGCCCGAAAAGGTACGCAGCATGCCCACCTGGGACCAGCTTTGGCCCACTATCCTTCCCTACCTCGATAGCAAAATCTGGGTGGCCCACAATGCCGGTTTCGACATGAAAGTGTTAGGTTCGAGTCTTCGGGCCCACGCCCTTCCCATCCCAAGGGGCCGTTTTTTTTGTTCCTGGCGCCTCGCTAAAAAGGTTTTTCCGGGCCTTTCGAGCTACAGCCTGGGGGCCCTGGCCGCGCACTTTGATTGGGAGCTTCAGCACCACGACGCCCTCAGCGACGCCCGGGTCTGCGCCTTTCTTTGCCTGGAAGCATTCCAAAAGGCGGAAATCACGAACCTTGCCCAGTTCCAGGCTTTGGGTCTCAAACTTCAGACCTTTAGCCTGGATACGATCGCCTCGCAGACGGCAAGTCTCCAGACCCTCGAGGTCCGTTTCGATACCATCGTAGAGGATGAGAGCCTGAACTCCCGCACCGTGGTATTCTCTGGGGACCTCGTTCATTTTACCCGCGACGATGCCGAGTACCGAGCCTGGCAATCGGGGGCCAGGGTCGTCACTCGGGTGGACGAGGGCGTCGATTACCTCGTCGTGGGTCAAAAACACGGCGGGTATCCCATCCTGACGCCCAAGCTCCAAGCCGCTTTGCGATTGAAACAGGAGGGCAGCTCTCTGAAAATCATCGACGAAAAATGTTTTCGGGATCTGGTAAATCGCTCGTCCTGGGATATGATGGTAAAGGTTACCGAGTGAATAAATCCTGTCGGGGAGGTCTCATGAAGAGTTTTTGGATTGGAGTGATCGTGGTATTTTTGGGATCGAGTCTCATAGCCCAGGAACCTCAAATCACCGACACGCTGACCATTCAGGGTTTTTATGCCCTGGATAACAACGAGGGCTGGGGCCAGACCGGAGGCTTCATCCCGCTCTCCTATTCCCCTGTTCTCAAAGACACCGGCTCGCTCACTGCCCCGGACACGGGCAGAAATCTTGGATCGGGCTGGGGAGGTGTGGGTCTCGAGGCGGTGTTGACCCGCAACATCCGTTTTCCCTTCCTGACCGGTGAGGGAGCCCTCGTTCAGGGGAACAACATCACGTACAACCTTCGTGCCGGTCTGGCCCCGGTGGCCCTTCGCCTGGAAGCCGAAGCCGTTCTGACTCCCATCGCCTTCCTTCAGTTCGGTCTCGGTGCTCAGCTCGGTACCGGCTGGGACCTTGTGGTCTTCAACGGCCTGGGGCTCAACACCAACCCCACCGGCGAAATCGAGAAGACGCCCTTTGGCGGTGCGGTTGTTCGAGTGTGGGCATTCGGCGTCTTTCAATTCGATTTGGCGGCCCTGATCCCCGGCGAGTGGAATCACGTGGTCGTGCTCAGCCGCGGAAGTCTGGCCTACCAGCACTTCACACGGGCAGGCTCCAACGAGGCCTGGCAATGGGCAGCCGACGAGGGTAAAAACTTTAACGGACCGAAGCTTGTCAGCGTTCACTTTCTGGGGTATCAGATGCCCCTGGTGCTCAACACCCTGGGTCTTCTGTTGGAAACGGAGGTTTACCTCGATCCCATTTTCAGCCTCAGCAGATGGAATGATGGGGGTTGGGGCAGCGACTTTTTAAGCCTCAGACCCAGCTTCCTCACCAATTGGACTCTGGCAGAAAACCAGAGCCTGGCCGTGCTGGTCAGCTTCAGCAATTTCATCGACTATTCCGACGCCACCATCTTCAATCGTTATTACCTGCACCGAAGTGCCGAGGCTGTCGGATGGAAGTGGGACAAAATCAATTTTCAATGGAACATGAAGTTTTAGGTGTTTGATATTTAATTCCACAGCAGTATTTTTTACTGCGATGGAAAAGTTTTTGCCTCTGTTTCCCTTACCCGTGGTGGTTTTCCCGGGGTCTCCTCTGCCCCTGCACATTTTTGAACCGCGCTATAGGGAAATGATCGGTGAATGTCTGGAAAATCGGTCCGAATTCGGTGTGATCCTTGTCCTTGGCAATCACCTTCACCGCATCGGCACCACCGTAAAAATCGAAAACGTCCTCCAAAGGTTCGAAGACGGGCGGCTGAACATTTTGACCATCGGGAAAAAACGATTCGAGGTGTTGGGTTTTAACGAAGATCGGGCCTTTCTTCAGGGGAGGGTGCGGCCCTTCGATGATACGGACCTCGATTCGGTAAACTTGCGCACCCTGTTGAAAGACAGCAGCTCGATCGTCAAAGAATACATGCAACTCACGGAAAAGCGCATCTATCAGGATTTGGAGGAGACCGATCCTCAGGCCGTCAGCTTTTTCCTCGCCGAGCTGGTTCCCTTTGAGCTCAGTTGGCGTCAAAAGATCCTGGAATACACCAGCTGCGAGGCGCGGCTTCGTCGGGTCAACGAGAGTGTGTTGAGGTTCGTCAACAATTTGAAAGTCGCCAGAAAATTGAAAGAATTTTTTAAAATCGATGCTGATTTTATCAACCTGGTCAATTAGAATGTTCTGGAGCGACTGATTCCAAAAGGAAGGATTCAATGGATGATTCTCTATTTTCGATCGAGGGGCTTTCCCTCGAGGCCGCGCAGCAACACATTTTGACGATTCTCACCGAACTCAAACTCCGGGAGAAGGAACTCAAGAACCTTCTCGAACAGGAAAATACCTGGTCACAAAGGCTCGAATTGGCGCAGAAGCACAACAGGGATGATCTGATCCAGGCAGCACAAACCGAATTGACCCAAATTGCTGAAAAAAAGCACCGCGTGCGGCAGGAGCTTCAGGAGTTTCAACTTGGAATGGAAAGGCTCAAAAGCCAGATGAACCGCCTGCCCGGGGAACTTTCCCTTCAGTCATCCGACCAGCTGATCGCAGAACTGTCCCTGCTCGTGGGCGAGGAACCCAAACCAGATGACTCGGCATTCGATGAACTGGAAGCCCAGCAGGCACTCGAGAAGATGAAATCCGAAAACCAAGGTCAGTGAATGTCGAGATCGATCTCGGTGATTTCGCCGCTGTAACCCAGAACCCCCAGTTGTCCCACGGATCTCCAGGCCAGTGCGGTGATCGGCTCATCGAGCCGCACCACCCGGGACAGGAGCCGAAGGTCGGGAAGCATCCAGGCCTTGACCTCTCCGTCCCGGCCCGCAGAAATCAGATACCGGCCCTGCGGATCGGCCACACAGGCCGCCACCCCTTGGGCATGAGCCTTGACCTCCCAATGACCACTCGATCCCGGCACACCCCAGGCCTGAATCTCGGGTGAGCCGTCCCAACCCACCAGAATCCGACCGCAGGATAACAGCCCTTTCAAGGGGGAACCACCGGTTTTGAGAATTTCCAGGGCTCGGAGATGATCCCAATCCCACACCAGAAGGCGGCCGTCCTCCCCCGTGGAGGCGACGAAGGTTGTGGAATCACAGGCCGGGTATCGAGTCTGCCGAGGCAATACGACTAGATGCTGTACCGCCTTGAGGTGCTGATAGGACAATGGGGCAAGATCGTTTTCGAAAAGTCGATACATCGATCCCTTGGCGCTTCCCAGGGCAAAGTCATCTCCCACCTGAAGTGCTGCCGTAATCCAGTCTTCGGGGTCCAGAAGGTTCCACCCCTTACCCGCCTGATCTTCCAACCGGCCCTGCCGGGCAAAGTAAGGCTTCCCATTCAGGAGATAAAATCCCTGGGTCCCCGAGACGGTCGTGCGCCCCCCCGGAAAAAGGTATTCCCCACTGAGGCTCAGGAGGTGCAACCCGCCGCCCACCATGCCCTGAGAAAGCCAGGGATCACCAAACCCCAGGATTTCAGGATTTTTGGGTCCCTGGGCCCAACTCAGACCGAGGCGGTGCCACCCATCTCCCCAATAAAGTCGCAGTGCTCCTTTTTGACCGTAAATGTCTCGAAGTTTCAGGGCACCGAAATCCCAGACCGAAACCTGCCCATCCAAACTGGAAACGTACAGATTTCCGTTCGATTTATCGTAAGCAAAATCCGTGACCCAGTCGGTGTGGTGACGCATAACACGCTCCCGAACCTTGCCGGACAAGTCGATAACCCGAAAACTCCAATCCTGAGATCCGACAAGGAGTTTGTTCGACACCCAGGAGAGAGCGGTAGGTTGTATTCCTTCCCACTTTCGGACCTGCGTGTCCTGGTCGTAGACGATCAGGGCACCTTGAACCACCCAGGCACTCATTCGCTTCGGCCCCAGGGCGCCTTTTTCCGGCTGGGCGGAGAGGTGAATCGTCCATTCATGTCCGACTTCATCCCTGAAAAACACGGAGTTTCCCGACACCTGGGCCAGGCTACTCTTGCCTGTCAGGACCCAGTCCCCCCCGGATCCCCTTTTGAACACTTGCCCTTCAGGCTCCCGGATTTCCCAAATCCCCTTGGGATTCCAGGTCCAAAACGACCCGTTCCAGAAAACCAAACCTTGAAGAGGGGCCGAGTCCACCCGTTGTGTCCCCTTGAAAAACCCGTCTTCGTCCACCCAGCCAAGATCACGCCCCCAGGCAAGACCGGTCACGGGACGTCGGCTCAGAATCTTTTCCATTCCCGAAGGTTTGACGATATCGATCCGATGACGTTTTTCATCTCCGACCAGGGCCAATGTCTCTTTTTCTTCCGACCAGGCGTGGTGGCGAACCAGTTGGGCATGGTGGCGTCTGTCCGGTTTAAACTCCACTCGATGGTCGCAGGTCAACCAGCCCAGGGTCTGCCGCCCCAAAAAGAGAGCCTTGATCCCCCCGCGACCGTAAGGATTATCGTTGATCTTACACATCGGGGCCCTGAAATGGATCGAACGATGGGCAGCCTCGTCCTCGAAGGCAGGCCCGATGGATTCGAGAATCTGTGTGAATTGCCGTTCCTTTTCTTTACCCCACCAGGCACGAGCTTTTTGCCTCTCGTCGCGATTGAGGGTGGTCCAAACAAGAGCCAGGTCCTCCACAGCCCCCTTTTTGCCGGCAAGAGACCGGACAAAGGTGATGAGAGACCCATCCGGATCGTAAATCCAGGTCGATTCCAGGGCGGCTTCGAAAAGCACCTTGTGAACTGAAAAATATTCACTGTCGCAGAAGGTTTGAAGTGCGTGGCGTAAATGGGGGCTTTGGGGAGGTGGCAGCTTTTCCAACAGCGCCAGATTTCTGAGCGCCCGGATTCGGATACGATCGAGCCACTCGCTGCGCGCAACCGCCAACTCGTAAGCCACCCAATTCCAATCCTGGAGAGCCTTTTGGGATTCGCCCTGGTTAAAGGAAACCACGCCCCGGTTGACTCGAGCACGAAGAACCTGAAACAGGTCGTTTTCCGACAGGTCAAGCGACTCGTGGGAGATTACCTCTGTGTACAAGGTTAAAGCCAGATCGGTATCGCCGTCGCGGCTGGCTGCCCGAGCTTTTTCAATGAGATCTTCGAATCGAGGTTGCGACATGGACATTCGGGAGTATACACAAGTTGACAGAGGTGAAAAATCACTATATCAAAAGCTATGGCTAAAAAGATCGAAAAATCACCAGAGCCAACAAAGGCAGAAAAGAATCTCAACATCGCCAGTACCATCATCCTGGCCATCATCGTAGTCACCTTCATCGCGGCCCCGACCGTTACCGGCCTACTGGGTCAGGGAGCGGTGAGCTTCGGTACCTATGCCGGCCGGTCCATCGATCACACCAACGAAAACTTTTTTGGAAACCAGGTCAGGGAACTTGCCCAATATCGATCCGATCAGTTCCCTCCCGAGTCCCTTTGGAGGCAGGCCTTTCAAAACGCCGCTTTCCGGGTGGCCCTGCAGGTCGAAGCCGAGGAGGGGGGGCTGTTGATCAGCAATCCTTTGATCGATCATCAATTGCGTCAATTCGGTCCCTACCTCGACAACGAGGGAAATTTCAGCCCCCAACTTTTCCGAGAGACCCCCGACGCGGACAAGGCGCGATACCGCCAGGACATCCAGGAATCCTTGCTGCAATCGGAATGGCTTGCCGTTCGCATCACCGGCCCCAAAATCCCCGACTTCGTCCTGCGCAAAACGCTCGAGATTGCCTATCCCCAGCGGAAATTCGAATATGTCTCCTTCTCTGACGACGACTTCCCCACCGCAGAGGCGGCTTCCTGGGGAAAGGACAACGCCCGGCTCTTTCAATCCATGGTATTGAGCCGAATCACCATTACCACCAGTGAAAAAGATGCTCAACAGGTTCGGGAGGAAGCCCAAAAAGGCGGGAGAACCTTCGAGAGTCTGGCCGAGGCCTATTCCAAGGATCAATACAACCAGGTGGGCGGCAGTATGGGACGTGTCCATTATCACGAGCTGATGGGGGATTTCTCCCAACAGACAGACCTCGATGCCCTGTTCAACTTGCGAGCCGGAACCCTATCCCCCGTTTACAAGACGCCCCTGGGTTGGGCCTTCTATCGTGTCCAGGAGGATTCCAAACCCGCGAATCTCGAAGAAGAGGCTACCCAGAAAGCAGTCCGCCAGTACCTGCTCAACAACGAACGCGGCTTTGTGGAAGATTACCTCAAAAAGAAAGCCGCCGAATTTCGGGACCTGGCCCTCGGTGCCGGCTGGGATACCGCCCTAAGGCGTTTCAACAAATCCAGCACCTCGACAGAGTACGTCTCGATCAACTTCGGAAACCACCCCTTGCTGCCGGTTTTTAACCTGGGCCAGGGCGGAGAATTGTCCAGTTTGAACAACTCGGAAGATTTTTATCGACAGGCTTTTCGTCTTGCCCCGGATCAGGTGAGCAGCCCCATCTCGGCTAACCGGCGTTTCGTTTTGTTTCGCCTCAAAGAAATCAAGGAAAAGGCTGGAGACTCGGACCCCTCCCTCGATGCCCTCGTTCAGCAGGCCAGCTTTTACCTTCCAAATCAACGGGTTCGCCAGTATCAAAACCTTTTGCTCAGTTCCTACAAATTCAAGGATAACTTCGAAGAGGGATACCGGCAGCGGCTTCGAACCTTTCAGGAGTAGGCGGTTCGGTTTTGTTTTACAAGGGGCGAAGGCTTCTCCCCGACGGAGACTTGAGACCTTACTTCCTACGTAAAATCCAGCAGGCTGATCTCCGGGGAGACAGCCTCATTTTTTTGACCAGCCCACTCACCGAGATTTGCTTTCAAGTCCTCCTCGAAACCCTCGACGAAAAGGCCGTGGTGGTATGGATGGAGGCCGAGGACGATTTACGTTCCTCCCTTGTCGTTCCCCGGGATCAGCGACTGATCGAATGGCCCAAGGAAAAGGACTGCGGCGATCTGTCACTCCCCTTTCACCGATTTCGCCGGGTGATCGAGCTCAGCCTGACGGGAGGGCGCAACTTACAGGCACGCTTCTATGCGGATCGACTTCGGGATTTGGACAACTCGTTGCGGCTCTACTGGAGAAACCGCCTGACCTGGCGCGAACTGGGTCCTCGATGGGTCTCCAATCTCTGGAAAAACCTCCCCTGCCTGAAGATGCCCCACCCCTTGCCGCGGCCCGCTTCTCATACGGTACCCGTCGTGCTGGGGGCCGGCCCCGGAGTGGAAGATCACCTGGAGAACATCGCCAAAAATCGAGAAAACCTCTGGGTCCTCGCCTGTGACAGCATCCTTCCGGCCTGCCTCGATTGGGGTATTCGTCCCGACATGATCGCCTGCCTCGAAGCACAACACCATAACCTGAAAGACTTCGCCTCGGCCGTGGATAGTGGCCTGGGAGTTTTTCTGGACCTGAGCGCCCACCCTTCACAAAAAGAGGTCACCGGCGGTCCGGTTTACTGGACCCTGACGGAGTTTGCGCCCCTTCGGATTTTCGATCGATTACGGCAATTTAACCTTTTCGTGATGAAGCTGCCGGCTCTGGGCTCGGTGGGCAATTATGCCTTGCAAATCGCCCTGGAGCTCTGGGAGGGGTCTGTTTTGGTGGCTGGTTTGGACTTCCGCTTCCCCCTTGGCAAGACCCACGCCCGAGGCAGCGCCCACCATCGCCACCTCTTATCCCGATCGAACCGCCTCACCCCCGCCGAGACCTTTGGTTTGACCTATCCCGGCCGAGCAATCTCTCCTCCAGGCTGGCGGACCACCCCAAACCTGGAGGAGTATCGGAACTTGTTTTTTCAACAGGGACAGGGGCGTGTGATCCCATTTTCTTTAGAAAATCTATCGCACGCCACCTCCGTATGGAAGAATTATCACCCCTGGGACTCGTCAGAAGGAAAACCCTTGAGTGGGTTTCTCGAAGAAATCCAGCAAGACGTCCTCAAACTCCGTGACCAACTCCTGCAGGAAAGTCCTGACCTTAAATTATTACACGATCTGGATTTCCTTTGGTTCTGGGATGCCTCTTACCCTGACCCCCTCCTGACAAAAGGTTTTTTGAGGTGGCTTTTGACGGAGATACGTCGTTTTTTAAAAGAAGTTTAATCACAATCTGACAGAATCCTAACATATTTTGTAGATTGTATCACACAGGAGGCCGAGAGTGTCACGTCGAGACTCCCTCTTGTTTTTCTTGTTTCTCGCGGGCCTTGTATTTGCCCAGACGTCCGGACCCACACAAAAAATCGGTTTAGCCTTCGCTTCAGGCGGTCGTGGTGATCGTTGTGACAACGATCTTGCGTATGAGGGGCTGATAGAAATCGCCAAAAACTTCAATGGTTACTTCACCACATCCGCGGATCCCAGGCATGGCGGAGAATTGGAGATCAAATACCTGACCCCCTCCCAGGATACACCCCAGGAAAGACTCCGAGTGTTGCGCCAACTCGGACAGGAAGGGTATCGACTTGTCTTCGCGGTGGGCTTTCTCTTTAGCGACGTCTTGCCTGTGGCCGCACAAGAGTATCCCAACACTCATTTCGTATTGATCGACGGTTACCTGGCCGGTGTTCAACCGCAGGACAACATCACCGTTGTGGATTTCAGGGTGCACGAGGGCTCCTTCCTGGCCGGTATGATTGCGGGATTGAAAACCGAAGGGAACAAGGTTGGCTTTATCGGAGGAATGAACACAGAACGTATTCAAAGGTACGAGTCCGGATTTCGAGCCGGCGCCGTTTATGCCAATCCCATGCTCAAGAGACCAGGTCAATTTCTTGTGGAGTACATCGGGGACGATCCCCGTGCGTTCAACAACCCCAACCGTGCCTACCGAATCGCACAGCGGATGTATCGTGCGGGTGCCGGTGTCGTTTTCCATGTTGCAGGGGCGTCGGGAATGGGGGTTTTCCGGGCAGCCAAGGAGTCGCAGCGGTGGGCCATCGGTTCGGGTTCTGACCAGGGTGCGGTGCTTGCCTTCGACAGGAATCCACAAATCCTGGAACAGGCCAGGTGGGTCTTGACCTCCATGCTCAAGCGTATCGATCGCTCTATATTTTTAATGACGAGAGATTTCCTCCTCAAAGGTAGAATAGCGGATCGTTACCATATTCTTGGCTTTAATGCTGATTCCGTCGGTTTTGCTGTTAACCAACTGAACAAAGATCTATTGGGACAGGCGCTCATTCAACAAATCATCAATACACGAATCAGGATCATGGATCAAGAAATCATCGTTCCCGCCAACTATCGGGAACTGGAACAATTTTTAAGGAATTAAAGGAATTGATATGAAAATCGGCCCTAAACTTATTTTGACACTTTTTATCGTAATCACCCTGGGAAGTGTCGCACAGGTGGCCTACCGATTCATCGTGGACCGCAACCAATTGGAACTCGAGTTGCAGACTCAGGCCGATAACGCAATGAAAAGAATCCTGAACGGTTTGGCCCAGCCAATCTGGAACTTCGATACCTCCATGATCGAAACCATCATGAGGCTGGAATTAGCCGATTTTAATCTTCAGGCCATCCAGATGACCAACAGTCTCGGAAAACTCACGCATTTTTTGGGGCGCCGAAAAAACAACATCCAGGTTCAAGATTTGGTCCTTGCGGATCCCTCGGTCCGACAGGGGATCATCGACAGCGCCTATCTCACCCTCACCGAGAAATTGGAATACGATGGCTATTTTCTTGGCAACGTCACCCTCTATTACACCAACGAAATTATCAACCGGAAGACCTGGAATCAGGCATTTTCTTTGATTTTTCAATCTCTGGTGGTGGCATTGGTCCTGATGCTCGTCCTTTGGTATGCATTGCAGAAGATCATCGTCGAGCCTATCGTGGAGCTGACCACCGTGGTACTCAAAATATTCAAAAACGGCGATCTTTCCATTCGTTCCCCTATTCGATCTAAAGATGAAATCGGAATTCTTTCCAAGCAGTACAATAAAATGTTGGAAATCATCGAAGAACATACCAAAAACCTGGAAAACAAGGTCTCGGAGAGGACCCGAGATCTGGCAGCGGCCAATACAGTGCTCAAACAACAAAAAGACGAGATCGATCGAAACCTTCAGATGGCCCAAAAAATCCAGCTCAACCTCATTCCCAACGAAAAAACCTATCCCACTCGCCAGGAACTGCACTTCAACGGCCTTTACAAGGCCATGGACGCTATCGGCGGGGATATTTTCGATGTCATCCGTTGCGGAAGAAACTCCTACGGCATTTTGATGGCCGACGTATCGGGACATGGAATACCCGCGGCCCTCGTCACGGCCATGGCCAAGGTAAGTTTCAACACCCACGCCCAACAGTACGGCATCCGCACCTCGGAAGTTTGCTCTCGAGTCAACAAGGATATTACCCAACTTCTAGGCAATGATTTCAGTCACTATCTCACGGCCTTTTTTGGAATCATCGATTTGGAGAAGAGGACCTTCAACTACACCAACTGTGGTCACCACCCCGCCCTTCTGATCCGAAACGAGACAATTCTCTCGTTGGGAAGTCCCGGGCCCTTCATTGGTTTCATTGAAAACGCCACATTCTACGACGAGTCGATCGAGCTCCAGGAAGAGGATCGATTGATCCTTTTCACGGACGGCATCGTAGAAGCGAAGAACGAAAAAGGTGATTTGTACGACACTCCCCGCCTGATCAATCTTTGCCGAACCCATGCCAAAAGCTCGTCCAAAGAACTCATTCAGGCTGTGCTCAACGATCTGAAAAGTTTTTGTGGAGAGATGGAAGCTGACGATGATCGGGCTGTTCTCATCGTGGACTATTTGCGAGATCAGACCAGTAAAGAGCAGGAGCTGGATTTCCAGGGAGGCAAAATTTTCAAATCAGAAAAGAAAGAGATCAAGGTCCACCTCCAGGAGGCGGTCCTCCTGGCACGCCAGGGCCACCTTCCCGAAGCGCTCAACCTCCTCGAGGAACTTTACGAGTCCCATCCCTCGAATGTGAAGGTCGTCATCAACCTGAGTCTGGTACTGTACAAAACCGGCAACTCCGAGAGAGCTCTCTCGATTCTCAAAAAGGCGTACGATGAGAACAAGGACAGCGCCGTTAAGGAGTTTATGGAGCGGCTTGAAGCGAGAATTCAGAGCGGAAACGTCAATTACGTCGATTGAAAATCGGTATGGAGATAAGGGGATTCGAACCCCTGACCTACTGATTGCGAACCAGTCGCTCTAGCCAACTGAGCTATATCCCCGACAACATTACTTTAGGCTAACCAGCCGCCTTTGTCCAGTTCCCTTTCGCTTTTACGGGCGGGTTTTCTTTGGTAGACAGGACAATGGTGTCCCGTAGCAAGAAAAACTTCCTGTGAGGGGTAGCGGGCCGATTTGATTTCGAATTGAAGACAGGCATAGGGCAGGCTGGGGTCACCGGTGATCTTGAAAAAAATGCAGGTCCGGCAATCAGGAGCCTTGTTCAAATCTCCCTCCGGCTAAGACCATACCGTTCCCCCTCCTCCGAATTATTCCTTGGCTCGAGGTGGAGCATGATGTCATAGACCTGAGGCAGAGCCTTTTTGATTGCCGATTCGATCGAGCAACCAAGCCGATGAGCCTCTTCGAGCCTCATTTTCCCTTCCATTTCAACGTCGAGATCGATGAGATAACGATCTGCAAACCGGCGAATCCGGACACGATGGGGATTGTACGCTCCCTCAACCGACTCGACCGCGTCAAACACCTTCTGGTAAAGTTCCGGCTGTTTGAGCCCATCCATCAATTCCAAATTGGTCTTGTTGAATCCATGGATCGAATGGGCGATGATCCAAATACCGACAATTCCTGCCATAGCGGCATCGATAGCACTGTTTTGGAGAAAGAACGAGAGGCCGACCCCGACCATGACGGAGAAACTGATCATTACATCGTTGGCCATATTCTCGGCGTTGGTCGTCAACATCAGACTATTTTCGTTTTTCCCGGTGCGGCGCTGGTAGAAAGCCAACAGCACCTTGATCACGATGTTGATCGACAGGACGACGATTCCCAGGGGACTGGGGGGAACATTGTCCTTTTGATTCAGCAGGGATTCCACCGCCTTGATCAACAACTGTGTCCCCATAAAAAACATGAAAAAATTGATGAACTTCGATGCCAGGGTGTCAGCACGGTCATGGCCCCAGGGATGGTCTTTATCAGGAGGTTTCTGAAGCCAATGGGCTGCAATCAACAAGACCCCCGTTGCCAGCACGTCACCCAGGCTGTCCAGTCCATCTCCGAGGATCCCGAGGCTGTGGAACATCAGACCACTGACAATCTTTAACGTTGCAAGAAGGGCATTGACAAAAAATACCCAAAGAGTTGCCCGAAATATGTCTCGATATCGCTGGGTTGCCGAGGAGGTCATTACATCAATATATTGTCTTATTGTTTTTTTCTTCAAGGGGGAAAATATGCGATTGACGCTCATGTTTTTGATTTTGTCAAACTTTGTAGCATTTGCCCAACCCCGTCTTATGGCTATCCTGGGCTCCGAGACCGAATTATTGCAAATCTTTCCCGCGGAAGAAAAACTGACCTATCGAACCGATCAGTTTGTTCAGTCGACGAACCAGCGAAGACAGTTTGAAGGTACCATCGAGACCACTCGGCAACAAAATACATTGCGTCAGCTTGCGTCGAATCCCAACAGCTCAACGACCCTAAGCCTCGAGGGAACAGTGCGTTTCGGATCTGTCGAAAATCGATTTCGAGACCCGGAGGCGGTCAAACGTTTGGGCTACGATCGAATCGTCACCCGACTCTCCGGCCGTGAACTGCGATCTCAAAAGTTCGAAAACGGTCGAGAAGTAGGCAACCACAGGTGGCAAATGGAGAATAACGCCGTGGATGGTGACATGATCGCGATTTTGCTTCGTACGTTGTCGTCACGACCGAGTATTCAAACCTTCCTTGCTCAGGTTTTCACCAAATGGGACGGCGGCAATTACGAAATGCAGTTTACCCGTGAAAAACTCAAAACTGTCATCGAGCGGGAACGGCAAACTCCCTTTCCCGCAGCTATGCGCCGTTTTCTAAACCAATTTCCGGACGCCGTTTCCTGGTCCATGGGCCTGACCGGTCCCGCGGCCTTGTTTTTTCCTCATAAATTTTATTTCGTTTTTGAAGAATCCGCGCCGCACCGCTTGCTGGGAACCTGGGGAGGACCACCCGAACGCTCCAGTTTCACGTGGCTGGTTTCACCATAAAGCCCCGAATACAACTTGACATTGGACATCACCGTCATGAGGGTCTTGATATTCGCCTTCCGTTCGTCTATACTCGAGTTTATATTATTTTTTCAGGAGGTATATGACACCTAAGGACCTTCGTGTAAATGAAATGATACGCGTAAGAGAAGTTCGATTGGTTTCCGACGACGGTGTTCAGCAAATTCTTTCGACGGCCGAGGCCCTGAGAATGGCTCGGGAGATCGGTCTCGATCTCGTCGAAGTCTCGCCGAATGCGGTACCTCCCGTATGCAAGATCCTGGATTTTGGTAAGTATCGTTTTGATTTGGAAAAGAAATCACGTGAATCCAAAAAAAAGCAAAAGGTCACCAAGATCAAAGAAGTGCGAATGCAGCCCAAGATCGACAAGCACGATCTCGAGGTGAAAGTGAAGCAGATCATCGATTTTTTACAGGAGGGTAACAAGGTTAAGGTCGCTATCCGATTTCGGGGAAGGGAGTTGGCCCACGTCGACTATCTTGGAAAAATGGTGATGGACAAGCTCCTGGAGCACCTCGGTGAGGTCTGCAACATCGATTCACCCCCAAAAATGGAAGGCAGGTCCTTGTTCATGATTCTTTCTTTAAAGAAAAAGACATAAACTTTTGTTTCAAGGAGTGGCTCTATGCCTAAAATGAAGACCCGGCGCGCCGCCGCCAAACGTTATTCCCTGACGGGGAATGGGAAGGTTAAATATAAGAAAAAGGGACTCCGGCACATCCTGACCAAAAAAAGCGGGAATCGTAAGCGAAAACTGGGAAAACCGGGAATCCTGAGTCCTGTGGAAACCAAGCGGATCAAGATTTTATTACCCTACTTGAATTGAAACCGATAAGGAGCGAACAATGCCGCGCGCAGTAGATGGAACGAGGCGTTCTGACCGACGCCGCAAAATCCTTAAAATGGCCAAAGGCTTCAAAAGCCGAAGGAAGAACGTCTTTCGAACAGCCAAAGATGCAGTCCGAAAGTCCTTGCAATATGCCTACCGAGACCGCCGACAGAAGAAACGCGACTTCCGACGTCTGTGGATTACCCGACTTTCCGCGGCCCTCAGACCCTTTGACCTCAGCTACAGCAAGTTCATCCATGGTTTGAAGCTGGCCAACGTCAGCCTGGATCGGCTTTCCCTCTCCAACATGGCCATCGAGGACAGCCAAGCGTTTTCGGAAGTGGTCAATCTTGCCAAAAAGTCCCTGGGAGTGATTGCTTGATGGCAAGCGAAAACATTCAATTGCTGGACCAGAAAATCAAGTCAGCCGTGAACCTGATCCAGCAATTGCGTCAGGAAAACATCATTCTCAGGAAAAAACTGGGAGAATACGAGTCCCGAATTGCGGAGCTGGAAGAGGTTCTTTACAGTTTGAAAAGTAACCAGAAAGCCATCGAAGATGGGTTACTCCAGGCCATCCACGAATTGGACAAACTCGATACCGAACCCTCGGCCGCATCTTGGGAATCTTCACCGATTTCCGAAAAGACTCAGGACAGGGGGGCGGCACCCAGCCTTATCGCAAGCGAAGAAAATCAGGACAGCCATTCCCCCCCTGATTCGCATAAGGACCCGGGCCTGGACATCTTTTGACATGAGCGAGGTACCTTTTCATGTTTTGGGAGTGAGCTTCAAACTCCAGACAGACGAGGACCCGCAAAAACTACTCGATGCCATCCGCTATCTTCAACAAAAAATCGACGAGACCCGAATGAACTTCGGCCTCAGCAGTGCCCTCGAAATTGCCTTGATTGCCGGTCTGAAATTGGCGGAAGAAGTTCAAATGGTGCGCCCCAAATCTGACCAGGATATCGAGAAATGGACAAAACTCCTTATTGACCGCATCGATGAAGTGCTTTAGTCTTTAGCTCAGAATGAGCTTCTTAACTTCCCAGACGATTCAAAAATACTACGACATGTTCTCCAAGATCGAGGTTACCTACAGCAAGGAGGTGAGTAGGGCCGTAGGACTGAACCAGGACGACGTATTGCTCAAAGTCGCCGGAATCCAATGGCCATGCATCCTGTATTCTTCCAGTTTTGAGAGTGCCAAGGTAATCATTAGCCTCAAACCGGAGCAGTTTGAAAAAATCAAGCAGGAGAGCACCAGCGGTATGCTTCGTCTGGGGTTCAAGGTTCCGGAAAAAGTCGATTCCCTGACGTTTTTTATCAATATCAAAGTTAGGGGTTTCAATCGTTACAGCAATCAGCGGCAGGATTTGTATTTTCTACAGTTAGACTTTACGCAAAGGCCACCGGAGGACTTCATCGCGATCATCGGTCAGTTTCTCGAGGTCAACATCAATTCTAAAAAAAGAGCCGATGAACGTATTGCAATCAGAGAGGATGTCATCAAAAAAATCGGTTTTGTTTCCGCCACCTGCGTTGTTTATCTGGACAAGGTCCCCAGAAAGTGCATCATCAGAGATCTGAGTTTTGGTGGGGCGCAGTTGCTCATCCCCGGATTGGCCAAGTTCATGCAATCCAAGTCAGCGATACTTCGACTGATCAGAATCGACAACGGCGATAACGTCGACATAGGCGGAGTTGTGGTACGTGCGACGGAACTCGAAGGCCGCAAAGACATAGCCATCGCCGGTGTCCAGTTCAATCCGGCCGAAGTTCCGATGGTTTTTAAAACCAAGCTGAACACGTATCTCAATACCCACAAAGGTTAAACACATGCAGCTCTACTTCATCCGATGGGATAAACTGAAGATGAGTCAGTTTGCCGATTGGGATTTACCGGAGGACTTTCTGATGCCGATCGCCTCGGCTCAAAACTTCGAAGACTTGTTCCCGAACATTACGAAGGAGCATATCATCATGGGTCTTGTTGTCGCCACAACGACACAACGCGACCATCCTTTTCATCGTGAGTGGATAAAAATTCTAGAAAAAATGTCTTCCGATGTCCTCGATTTCTTTTTGCAAAAGACCAGCGATTTCCTTGATACACAAGATTTAAAAAATGCGGAACTTACTTTAAACTTTCTAAAAAATATTGCACCAGACTATCACTATGTCACCCTGCTGGAAGCCAGGATTCATGAGGAAAAGTCTCTGGAACATGCTCGCAACGAACGATGGGACGAGGCCCAAAGCGAGAAAAAGATAGCCCTGGATTTGTATTCCGGTCTCCTTAAAGCCGATCCCTCCCCGCCCGAAGTGCTGAAATACCTGGGATTATTCTATTTCAAGTTGGGTGACAAAACAAAGGCCCTGGAATTTTTACAAAAATATCTGGAAATTTTTCCCAACGAGGAGTGGCTTGCCACACTGGTGCAGCAGGAGCTGGAAAGAAAGAAGATAACGGAACTTTTTCATACCGCCTATGACAAAATCATGATGGGAGACGAGGAGTCCAGTCTCGGGGTTTTGGAGGAGCTACTCGAACTGGAAAAAGGGTCATGGGAAATTTGGTTCATGAAAGGCTGGGCGCACAGGAGGCTGGAGCAATTCGATCTTGCACTGCCGGCATTCGACCACGCGCTCGAACTCAAGCCCGACCACGTGGACATTCTGAACGAGAAGGCCCTGTGCCTCTACGGTTTGGAGCGACTCGATGAGGCGGAACAGGTTTGGACTCGGACTTTGGAGTGGGAACCCATGAATGTCAAGATCCTTTCCAACCTCGCCATTCTCCATCTACGTTGGAACAACGCGGATGATGCCCGATACTATCTGAAAGCGGTTCTCGACATCGAACCCGATAATGCGCTCATGCGTAAACTCCTCGACGATCTCGAAGCCCTCGATCCTTGACCAAGCCGTAACGCTTTTCTACACTGATTTACTATGAAAAAGCGCCTCGTCACCTCCGCCTTGCCCTATGTCAACAATGTTCCACACCTCGGCAACCTCATCCAGGTCCTCTCCGCCGATGTGTTCGCCCGATGGTGCCGCATCTATGGTTATGAAACCCTCTACATTTGCGGGACCGACGAGTACGGTACCGCCACGGAAACTCGCGCCATGGAGGAAGGCATCAGTCCCCAGGAGCTATGCGACCGCTACTACAAAATTCACAAGGAAATCTACGACTGGTTCGGCATCGCCTTCGACAATTTTGGCAGGACCAGCCGCCCCATCCACACCGAAATCACCCAGTCCCTTTTTCTGGATAACGAAAAGGCTGGCTATCTGTTGGAAGAGGAATCCAACCAAATCTACTGTCCCGACAAGGACATGTTCCTGGCCGACCGTTTTGTTCGAGGGACCTGTCCCTACTGTGGATACAAGGAGGCCAGGGGGGATCAGTGCGAAAACTGCGGGAAGCTCCTGGACCCCACGGACCTGATTGCCCCCTACTCCCCGATCTGTCCCGGAGAGCTCACCGTTAGACCAACGCGACACCTTTACATCGACCTGCCCTCGATCAAGCCCCTCCTCCAGGAGTGGGTCGAGAAAACCAGCGTCCAGGGATTTTGGAGCACCAACGCCATCAAAATGACGGAAGCCTGGATGCGAGATGGACTCAAGCCCCGGGCTATTACCCGTGATTTGCGGTGGGGTATCCCTGTTCCGAAAGTCGGTTACGAGAAAAAGGTGTTTTACGTCTGGTTCGATGCACCGATCGGATACATCAGTATGACTGCAGACCTCAGACCAGATTGGAAGACCTGGTGGCAAAACCCCGATGAGGTGGAACTTTTTCAGTTCATCGGGAAGGACAACATTCCCTTCCACACCGTGGTTTTTCCGTCCACCCTTCTGGGCAGCGAAAGGGGGAGCGGCGTCCGCTGGACCAAGCTCTTCCATATGAGTGCCACCGAGTATCTCAATTACGAAAGCGGAAAGTTTTCAAAAAGTCAGGGGGTGGGCGTCTTCGGTAACGACGTCCAGGAAACCGGTATTCCCGCCGATGTGTGGCGTTTTTACCTTTTTTATAACAGACCGGAAACCAGCGATACCCTCTTTACCTGGAATGACTTCGCCGAAAAAGTAAACAGCGAGCTGATCGGCAACTTTGGCAACCTCGTCAACCGCGTCCTGCTCTTCCTGTTGAAAAACTTTCAGGATTACTCGTTCGATTCCCCCGATCCTGCCTGGGGAAAAACTTCCCGGGAATATATCGAGAAAATCAAGAATCATTACGAGAGAGCCGACCTGCGGGACGCTCTCAAAACCTGCCTGGAGTGGAGCGCCATCGGCAACAAAAGGTTTCAAGAATCGGAGCCGTGGAAGCTCATCAAAACCGATCGAGCTAAAACTCATACACTTGTGAGCGAATTGTGTCGTCAGGTGAGGGACCTGGCCATCCTGCTCTTTCCGGTGATGCCGCAAAGTTGTACCCAAATCCTGGGGTTTTTTGGTTACACCACCCATCCTTCCTGGTCATGGTTGCAGGAGAGTCCCCCCTTTGCGACCAAAGTCGATATTCTTTTTCAAAAGCTGGAAAAGGACAGGATCGAAGAGTTGCGTCTTCGCTATTCCGGCAAACAAAGCGAACGAAAAACTTCCGAAGAGCAGCCAAGCCTCGAATCCGAATTTTCGAACAAGGTCCAGCTGGTTACAGCGCGAATCACCCGGGTTGAACGACACCCGAGTGCCGACAAACTCTACATCGAAGAAATCGACCTGGGACCACTGGGAAATCGAATCATCGTCAGTGGACTGGTCCATCACTACACCCCGGAAGAGCTCCTCGGCAAAAACATCGTGGTCGTCGCAAACCTGAAACCCGCCAAACTTCGGGGGGTCGTGAGTCAGGGTATGCTCCTGGCCGCTAGTAAGGATGATCGACTCGAGGTCTTGAGCCCCGATGCCGAACCGGGAACGAGCGTCTTCCTGGATGGTCAGCAGGAGAGTCCCCAGCCTGCGTCCTTTCCCGAATTGACCGTTGACCAGTTTTTCGCAATTCCTCTCAAAGCGATAGGCGGTGAAGTCTATTGCGGCAACAAAAAACTCGTTGTCGGGAAAAGCCCGATCAGGACACTGAAGGTCCTGGACGGAGACATCGGATAACTTGATTTTCCCAACGTTTTTTGCTAATTTTCAACGGAGGTGCACGATGCCGACATATGAATACTATTGTGAACAGTGCGGGGTGTTCGACGTTTTTCAAAACATGAGCGACCCGCCCCTTACCTCCTGTCCCACCTGTTCCCTGGAGGTAAGACGGCTGATCAGCGGCGGCACGGGTGTGATCTTCAAAGGAAGTGGCTTTTTCAACACCGATCGCCGCAAAGAGGCAAAAACTCAATCAAAGGCCGAAACCAGCAAAGAAACACCCCAAAAAGAGGCCGTTTAGGTGGTATGCTAGCCGCCATCACGAATGGGTGGTATAGTATCTTTAGGGTGAAAGCGTTCGTTGTCGGATTTTTCCTACTATCGTTGAACTCCCATGCACAGATACTTCGACTGGAGTGGGATCTACTGTCTTTGCCGTTATTGAACCTGTACATTTATCAAACCTCGCCCGAAGGAAACGTCAAAAGGATACCCACCACAATGGGATCGACACCTACCCTGGGATTTTACGAGGTGTCTCTAACCCGAGAAGATGGCCGTTACCAGGTATTTGTCGTCAATCCCTCGGTCGACGATGACTTTGCCGATTGGTCCGCCTACCGATGGTTGGAGTATGTCAAACTCACCCTCCAACGAAACAACGTGAAAATCGAAATCACCCCCAAGCCCAACAATGGGGGTGTGTGGCATGCAATCGACCTGTTGGGACAGGAGCTCGAACCCGTCATCGTCAACCAAATTTTACCGCGACGGCTGATGGTCTGGGGGCAGGTTTTTTCCGCCGACACAGCTACTCCCCTTCCCCAGGTTCTTGTTCGGGCACAATCCAACCAACAAAGTCTCATCCGCGATGTGACGAATCGCCGGGGACTATTCCTGCTGTTTCTCAACGAGGATCAATATCAACTGACCTTCGAGGGCAACCGCCTGGTCCCCCGAGACGCTTTTGTGGACTTAAAAACCAATCCGTTTCCCCACAGAATCGACACCACCCTATCGGCGGCAGGTAACGACAGCACTCAGGTCATCGTGCTGACCTGGGACCTTTATCCCGAAGATCTCAACATGGAGCTGCAGAGCGACGAGACGACGATCCGGGCCTCTTCACCCAACCCCGACTGGGCATTCAAAAAATTGGTCTTCACCCCGGAAAGCTCGAAAACCTACCGTCTGGTGGTCAACCCAGACAAAGTTTCCGACGAGCTATTATTTGCCTACTCACAGGCCCGTGTCACGATTCACAACGGTTCTCGGATTATCACACGTCAGATGCCCCTGGGTAATCGTTCCGAGTGGGCGGTTCTCAATTACCAGCCTGAACTGGGTTGGGTCGAAACGGAATAACTGGACGCACCCGGGAGTTTGGGACCTCGATGGTTCCCGTTGGCAGTTTGATTCGGGATGAAGATGCATTCCGACTGACAATTTCCACCAGACTTTCATCTTCGAAAATGCCCATGACTGGGACCCACTCGGTGGAAAGCTCGGCGTGTCGGAATCGAGCTGCCCCTTCCTCGGAAATGCCCCATTCTTTCAAGCCGGAAAGCGCCTCCTGCCAGCTTCCCAGTAAATCTTTGAGTATTTGCCCCCGGGCGGCATCCTGAACGAGCAGATGCCAGAGCGATTCGTGAAGCTCACCCGTACGAGGATGACGGATGGGAACGGCGTTCAGGTAGACGATACGGCGATCTGCCATCACGAGATGATCGCCAATCGGAAAGGAGTCCGGATCTCCGGCAAATAGGGCATCGAACCTTTCCTGAAACCCCAGTCCATCGCAGGTAATCACGAGAGGGCGGCGTCCCTTGGCCGGCACCCGGGCCCAGAAAAGTCCGTCGAGGAAGGCAAACCATTTTTCATCGCTAAAGGTGGTGGTGATCCCAAAGGGGAAATCTCGATTGCGGTCTGTCTCCGTTAACGGCAGGGAGAGTGCCAGCGCTCGTTGAGCCTCGAAGTCCAGACTGTAGGCTGCACCGACTTCACATCCCCCGCCGAAGGCCGCACAACTATAAAGATTCAACCTTTTGTTGTCGCCTGGTCCTGATAAAAAGCCGAGACGCAGCATCGGCAACGGCCAATCTTTATCATCCAGGAGGGTGATTTCTCGCTCTCCATCCCAGGCACGCAGCTCGCGATATTCGGAAAGGTTTTGGATCCATACCACCCAGCCCATGACCAGCCGGGCCCCGCCGACCGGTATTCCCCGATCCGACCAAAAGTCGTTGGAGAGGTCGCGGAGGCTGGACAACGAACCGGGCCCATCCATCGGATGCACAAACGGATAAATCACGGCTTGGGAGGAGGAACTGAAGCCCTCTGAGGCCGACGATTCGGATACTTTCTCCTGCGCAGAACAGGCAAGAAGGAGGACCAGAATCAGGGTTTTGAGTGGCCTCATTCAATCCACAATCAGGCGGACACGGCGTTTTTTGCCGGCTTTGAGAAGGATCGGCTCCTGAAGATTTAGGGCCCGATTGACCAAAAACTCGATCGAATCGATTTTGAGATGGTTGAGGCTCACCCCGCCCTGCTGAATGAGCCGCCGAGCTTCTGTTTTGCTGGGGGCAAGTTCAGTCCTGACCAAAAGATCGATCACCCCCACCCCCTTCTCCCATTCCTCCGGGCCGATGCGGCAGGAGGGCAGGCCACTGAGGTCGCCCTCTCCGCCAAAAGCGGCCCGGGCGGCCTCCCGGCAGCGGTCTGCCTCGTCCTGACCATGAACCAATCGGGTGATTTCCCAGGCCAACCTCTCCTTGGCGAGATTGATGCGCTCGTCGCGGTGGTCGGTGAGCCCCCGGATCTCCTGAAGTTCCATCTCGGTGTAGATCTTCATCAACGATGCGACGTCATCATCGGGTACGTTTCGCCAGTATTGGAAAAACTCGTAGGGCGGTGTGAGTTCCGGATCGAGAAAGAGGCTGCCTTTTTCGGTCTTCCCCATCTTTTTGCCGTCGCTACGGGTAATCAGTGGAACCGTCAAGCCGTAGGTTTCCTCCTGCCGCAATCGACGGATCAGGTCGATCCCCGCCACGATGTTACCCCATTGATCATCGCCGCCCACCTGGAGCCGGCATCGGTAGCGGTCGTAGAGCTGAAGGTAGTCATAACTTTGAAGGAGCTGATAGTTGAATTCCAAAAAGGTAAGCCCGGTCTCCAATCTGAGTTTGTAGGTTTCGAAGGAAAGCATCCGGTTCACCGAAAAATGCCGGCCGATGTCTCGAAGAAAATCCAGGTACTTGAGAGGAGCCAACCACTCGGCGTTGTTAACGATGATCCCGCTTTCTCCGTCCAAAACAAGAAACCTTCCCAGCTGTTTGGCCAAGGAAGCCGCGTTACGATCGATTTCCTCGATGTCCAGCATCTTGCGGGTCTCGGTCTTTCCGGAAGGATCCCCGATCCGGGCCGTACCGCCGCCCACGATGACGATGACCCTGTGGCCCCGTCGCTGTAGCCGCCGGAGCAGGAGGTAGGGAAAAAGATGCCCGACATGCAGGCTTCTGGCCGTGGGATCGACTCCACAGTAGACCGTAATCTGGCCCTCATCCAAAAGGGGAATCAAGGCATCCCGATCTGTGACTTGCTTTACGAACCCCCGTTCTTCGAGGGTCTGAAACAGTGACATCATTGCCCCCGGGTGTAATCCTTCATGAAGGCCCGAATACGCTGTGCGGCCTCGGCCATAGGAATTCTTTCCTGCCGCATACTGTCCCGAAAACGAATGGTCACGGTACGGTCTTCTTTCGTTTGATAGTCCACGGTGAGGCAGTAAGGGGTGCCGATCTCATCCTGGCGGCGGTAATTTTTCCCGATGTTTCCCGTCATTTCGAGTTGGGTGGTCATTTCCTCCCGCAAACCTTTTTCCAATTCCTGGGCAATCTCGGCCAACCCATCCTTCTTGACCACCGCCATCACCGCCACCTTGACCGGAGAAAGGTGAGGATGCAAGTGAAGCACAGTCCTGACGTCTCCCTCCCCCAGGTTTTGCTCCTCGTAGGCATCGCACAAGGCCATGAGGACACTGCGGGTGAGGCCGGCACTGGTTTCGATCACGAAGGGGATGTAACGCTCGTTGGTCTCCTGATCGAGGTACTCCATTTTTTCGCCCGAGAACTCGGCATGACGTCTGAGGTCGTAGTCCGAACGGCTATGGATTCCCTCGAGTTCCTGCCAGCCCATCGGGAAGAGGAACTGAATGTCGAAGGCATCGATGGCGTAGTGCGCCAGTTCATCGGGACCATGCTGATGAAACCGGAGGTGTTCAGGATGGATTCCGAGCTTTTGGTAATACTTGATCCGTTCTTCTTTCCAGAACTCGAACCACTTACCCGCCTCAGAGGGCTTGACAAAAAATTGCATCTCCATTTGCTCGAACTCGACTGTCCGAAAAATGAAATTCTTGGTGGTGATCTCGTTTCGAAACGCCTTGCCGACCTGAGCGATACCAAAGGGTATCTTGACCCGAGTCGAGTTCACCACATTTTTGAAATTTACGAAGATCCCCTGGGCCGTCTCGGGTCGAAGATAGAGGAGGCTGGAATCGTCCTGAACCGGACCGAGGTGGGTGGTGAACATGAGGTTGAACTTTCGGGGCTCCGTAAAACTGTTTTTGGCCCCGCAGACGGGACAGGGCGCCGTAAGGTCGATCTGATCGGCTCGAAATCGCGATTTGCAGTTTTTGCAGTCCACCATCGGATCGGTGAAATTTTCGACATGGCCCGAAGCGTGCCAGGTTTTTGGATGCATAAGAATGGCAGCATCCAAACCCACGATGTTATCGTGGAGTTGGGTCATTTCTCGCCACCAAAAGTTTTGTATGTTTTTTTTCAGCTCGATGCCCAGGGGACCGTAGTCCCATGATCCGGAAAGGCCACCGTAGATTTCTGAACTTTGGTAAACAAAACCTCGCCTTTTGCTCAAGCTGACAATTTTTTCCATGGTGACGTCACTCATGTGCGCTCCTTGTCCGTTAAAAAGTCGATAGCACAGCCCACGCGTCTCAGAACCTCTTCCTTGCCCAGGACCTTGGCAAAGGGGAACAGTGGCAGACTGACTTTTTTTCCAATGATAGCGATCCTCAGAGGCATCAGTACATCTCCGAGTTTGACATCGTTACTATCGCACCATTCCCGAAAGCGTCGTTCGAGAACTTCCTCCTCCACCTGCTCAAGATCCTGCATCAATTCCAGGGACATCCGTAAAAGCTGGGCGGTTTTTTCAGGGTTGGATTTTTTTGTGACGATTTCCGGCCATTCCTCCGGCCTTTCCCAGAGAGGAGCGATCCAATCGACCACCTGATTGAGGTAAACCACCCTCTCCCGAAGATGGGGCAAAAGGTAGCGAACCTGGGCTTTGACGGTATCGCAACGATCCAGGTTCTGATGCTCTTTCATATATTGGCAAAACTCCTCGAGAAGGACATCGTCCGCCAGATTCTTGATATGCAGAGTGTTGAAGTGTTCGAGTTTTTTGTAATCCAGAACAGCGGGACTCTTGTTCAGTTTTTCCAGGGTAAAAATCGCCTCCAATTCATTCAGGGAAAAATATTCCCGCGAATCGTCGTACGACCAACCGAGGAGGGCCAATCCGTTGACCAGGGCCTGCGGTAAAAAGCCCTGCTCGACAAACTGCCGAACGGAGGTGGCCCCGTGGCGTTTCGAAAGTTTCTGGCCGTCGGGCCCCAACACCAGGGGTAGATGTAAATAATGGGGCGGCTTGAGATCCAGGGCTTCGAAAAGCCAGGCATGCAATCCGAGGCTTGATAACCATTCCTGGGATCTGATGACATGGGTGGTTTGCATGAGATGGTCATCCACCACGTGGGCCAGATGATAGGTCGGAAAACCATCGCTCTTGAAAAGGACGGGATCGACCGGTAGGTCCTTAAAAGCAAATTCCATCGAACCCAGAAGCAGGTCGTGGATCATGATGGAGCCCTCCAGGGGAAGGGCTGCGCGGATCACGAAGGGCTCTCCGTTCGCTGCACGCGCGTTCGACTCGTCTGCCGAGAGGGAGCGACAACGGCGGTCGTAACCGGTGGGTTGTCCTGCTGCTTCCTGTTGCTTGCGCAGCTCCTCTAATCTCTGGGGAGAACAAAAACAGCGGTAAGCTTTTCCTGCCTCGAGAAGACGCTGCGTGTACCGTCGATACAGGTCCAGCCTTTGGGATTGCACATAGGGCCCGTATGGACCACCGATATCAGGCCCCTCGTCCCAACTGATACCAGCCCAGCGGAGGCTTTGGTACAGATCCTTTTCTGAATCGGGATTGTAGCGGGAGCGGTCTGTGTCTTCGATCCGGAGATAAAAAACACCGTGGTTGGCTCTGGCAAAAAGGTAGTTGAACAGGGCTGTCCGCAATCCGCCGACATGTTGTAAACCCGTCGGGGAAGGGGCGTAACGGACTCTGACTGACATGAGCGGGATTATAGTGTCATCACAGCCGAGGGTCAAGGCAAGTCACCTGCCCACCCTCGGCTTTGACGATTAGTCTAGAGGACTCTACTCTTAGTTCCTTTGCTGATCCGCAGGAAGCACCCTCTCGGAAGTGTTGAGGAACTTTTCGACATCCTCGATGTAGGAGTTGAGACGTCGCTGCTGGTTCTCGGTCTTGGAGATCGCTGCGTTGAGAATGACGATCTCATCCTTGTTCCGCTGGATTTTGGCGTTATTCACGCTGATTTGGCGGTCGTTTTGATTGATCTGGTTTTGGTTCTGCTGGTTGGCACGATTGAGGTCCTGACGGCGCGCCTCGAGACGGCGTTCCAGCTCGCGGTTACGATCCAGGCTTTCCTGAGCCTGACGGCGGAGATTTTGGTCGCGGATGGTCGGGATGATCGAGAAAAGCTCTGCTCCTTTGGCCTTGACATTTTCGATGATGGGCGCGATTTCACTGAGTTGCTGCTGATTCTTGACGATGTCCGCTCGGAGGTCGGCATTTTTCTTGGCCAAATCATCGTTTTCTTTTTCCAGGGTGTCTACCTCTTGTTGCAAAGCCGCAACACGGGACTTTGCCTGCTCCAAATCGACGAACGGAATGTTTTGCTGCGTAGCCTGCTGGGCATAGCTCGAGAAAACGAGTCCGAGCCCCATCAATAGAACCCATTTATTCATGGCGATTCTCCTTTATAATTTGGTTCACTCAACAATAACTTTAGCCTTGCCCCGTCAGTTTGTCAAACAGAATTTTCACGATTTTGGAGTTCCCGCAACAGCCGTGGCACGGCGTTCGAAAAAGTTTTCCAACCCGTCCATGGCTTCTTTGAGATCAATGAGGTTGGGCAAGAAAACGATACGGAAATGATCGGGATGCGGCCAATTGAATCCTGTACCCTGAACGAGGAGGATTTTTTTGGATCGGAGAATGTCCCGGATGAGCTCCAGATCGCTGTCATAGGCGAATTTCCGTGTGTCGAATTTCGGGAAAAGGTAAAGGGCCCCCTTGGGTTTGACCGCCGAAAGGCCGGCGATGGAATTGATTCGATGCCAGGCGTATTCCATTTGGTCGTGCAGGCGGCCACCGGGCCTTATCAGATCATTAATGCTCTGATACCCCCCAAGGCTGGTTTGAATGGCGTACTGTGCCGGGACGTTGGCGCAAAGCCGCATACTCGCCAGGAGGTCCAATCCCTCCCGGTATCCCGTGGCCTTTTTCTGATCGCCGGAAAGCACCAACCAGCCCGCTCGCAACCCCGCGGCCCTGTAATTTTTCGAGAGTCCATTGAGAGTGACGACAAAAACATCCGGGGCCAGGGCGCCCAGGCTGTGATGTACTGCACCGTTGTAGAGAATTTTGTCATAGATTTCATCTGCAAAAAGAACCAGGTGATGTTGGCGGGCGATTTCTGCAATTCCCAGGAGGATGTCTTTATCGTAAACCGCCCCGGTGGGATTGTTGGGGTTGATCACGACCAGAGCGCGGGTCCGTGACGTCATTTTAGAGCGAATATCCTCGAGATCCGGATTCCAGTCCCCACCTTCGTCACAGAGGTAATGAACAGGCCGCCCGCCCGCCAACTTCACGGCGGCAGTCCAAAGCGGGTAATCCGGCGCCGGCACGAGAACCTCATCGCCGTCGTTCAACAGGCCCTGCATGGCCATCACGATGAGCTCGCTGACGCCATTGCCCAGGTAGATATCATCCGTATCCACGCCCTGAAATCCTTTTTGTTGGCAGTACTGCATCACGGCTTTACGTGCTACGAAAAGCCCCTTGGACTCACTGTACCCCTGGGCATTGGGCAAATTCACGATCATGTCGTGGATGACCTCGTCAGGGGCCGTGAAACCAAACGCAGCCGGGTTTCCAATGTTGAGTTTCAGGATTCGATAACCCTCTTCCTCGAGCAGGTTGGCTTCTTTCAATACCGGGCCTCTGATGTCGTACAGGACATCTTCCAATTTTTGTGATTTATCGACCATCAAATGACTCTCCCCCAGTGGCGTTGCTTTGTTGCAGCCATTGTAAACAATTTTCGAAGACCCCGTCCAGAAACAAGGTAAACACGATCTCTTCCTTGTTTTTTTTCCATTGGGAAGCGAGTCTTTCGGTACCCACTTTTGCCCAACGCCGTCGAATTTCGTCGATTCGGCTCGAGGCATGCCCCTGCCGTGAAAGCAAAAAGGCGCTGAGCAAACCCACGAGTGTACGTTTTTCGAGAAGTGGCTCCAAAAGAGCCTTAGCCTCGGAGGTTCTTTCCCCAAGACTGATTCGCAAAGCCAGACACCACTGGGCCCAGCGCCAGTGGCGAACCTTTCTGCGTTCCTGGAGAAGGTACTTTAAGCGTTTTTCCAGCTCGTCATCTTCATGCCGCAACCAGAGGGGCAAGGTAAAAAGCAATCCCTCTCGAAGCCAGAGGCTCGGCTGTTTTAGGCGAAGCAATTGATCCAACTCGATCACTTTTTGGACCTCGCGACTCAGAAATCCGGCGATCACCCACAAGCGCACTTCGGTGGAGTTGAGACGCTTGCCGGTTTTCTGGCGTTTTTCGAGATGCCCCAGAAGTCCCTTCCAATCCTCTCGGGCGATATAATCGTGGAAACGAAACTTGAAGTAAAAAAGAAGCCAGCTGAGACCGATCAGGAAGGTTAGAATGACCAGCCAATACCATTGCCGGGACCAGTATCCAAGGGTCCAATCCCAGCCCAGCACACCCACGGGAAGCAGAAACACGAAAAGAAAGAAAACCAGCAAAATCACGTTGAAAATGAGAACAATCTGCTTATGCCCCACCGAAATCTCTCCAATAATTGAAATAGGCGAAATCTGAATTATAATAGAGGTAAGTGACTATGAAGTCTATTAGTGTCGATACGGTTCGGCCCCTGCTTCATCCTGACGGTGTACTCTATTTGGATGAGGACTACATCCTGTGTAGTCCCGACATTCCCGTTCATGAAAACTTGCTGAAACGTCTCAAGGAGTGGAACTTCAAAACCATCCTCATCGATGAAAGTGTGAAGCCGGATATATCCAGTCTGCCTCAGAACCTGAGCGAAGGCGACGTCACCGATGTTTTCCTCGAGGATTCGACCAAAGACATCAAGGACAAGAAAAAAACTCAGGAACTCTACGTGGAATTCCTGGAGAAACTCCAACAAAGTTTTGACGATTTTACAAAAAAAAATGCCCTCAGCGTCGACGACATCGCCAATCAGGCCAAGGCGATTTATACCGCTCTCAAGGACTATTACCGTTTTTTGCTGCAAATTACCGTTCTGGACCGTAATGGTTTCCCCTACCTGACCTGTCACTCGGTCAACACCGCCATCCTGAGCATGGCCATCGCCGAAAACATGAAAATCCCTCCGCATCGAATTATCGAAATCGGCATGGCCGGTCTCCTTCACGAGATCGGCATGCTGCACCAATCCTATGTAAAGATTCAAACCCTCGAACGAAGCCTCACCCCGGAAGAAGTCAAAACATTGAAAGCCCACCCCGTCCTTGCGTATAAAATCCTCAAAGAAAAGGGCTTCCCCGCCAACACCTTCATGGGGGTCCTGGGGCACCACGAAAAAGAAAATGGTATGGGCTATCCGCAGGGGCTCAAGGCTGAAAACATTCCTTCCACCGCTAAAATCATTGCGGCCGTCAGTGTCTACGATGCCCTGGTGTCATCCCGATCGTTCCGTCCAGCCATGGATGGATACAGTGCCATGTTGGAATTGGTCAAGGAAATGGGCAAAACCTACCATGATCAGGTCGTCAGGCAAATGATCGCCGTGATCGGTCTGATCCCCCTGGGTACCGTGATCGAAGTGAAAAACGGGTGCTACGCCCAGGTTCACAGCCTTATCCCCGAGGCACCCAAAAAACCTCAGATCAAGGTTCTCACAAGCCCTGACAAAAAACCTCTGAAAGAACATCGGCTGGTTCAATTGGCGCATTCCCCGGATTGGGAACTTGTCAAAGCACTCTCGAGGGAGGAAACGTTCAAGCTTCAATCCCAGGGGCTTATCGAAATTTAGACATTAGGATTATAATACATCGCATGAGCGACATCGACTTTCTTCTGAAGCGCTACCGTGACGATGTTCTGAAACCAGGGTCCAGGGGTTTCGAGGAAATGCGGAAACGTCTGATCAATCCCCTCCATGTGACCAATTCTGCCCTTCTCCCCGAGGAACATCCCCTTAAAATTCAGGGCTACATCATCCTCGACGCCTTCGAAAGTGTGACCAATGGCATGGAAAACCCCCAGGCCCTCGGTGATCTCGAGACGATCGACCATCGGTCTGTATTCTACCCGTGGAAACTCCTCGTCCTGGGACTGAAAGCCTTTTACAGCGGCGATGACACAACCTGTCGTCAGCTCCTCGGACAAATACCGCAAGATTGTGACGCTCTGCACCGGCTTGCATCCGATTTTATCAAGGAAATCTATTCTCCCCACAAGCGATTTTTCAAGGAAGTTTGGAGCCTTCCACCGGTTTTCCGCGACACCCTGGAACAGTTGGAAGCCTCGGCCACTGTGGAAACTCAGGACATTTTCCTGGAAATCCTCGAGGAATCCACACGGCTATGGCAGAAACAACAGGATTTCGACAAAATCGTCTTTGGTACCTGGGTAATCCGTCTCACACACTCCGGCGATCTCGATCTGAGGGCCGTTATTCGTTCCCTGATGAAGACTCTGGGACTTTACTGCGCCGAGCAATCGGTGGCCCTGGCCTTGTACCGCGAGTCCATCGAAACTGCCGTGCTGTTCTACGCCCGATCGCTTTTGGATAAACAAGAGCCGATCACATTCGAAGAGCGCACCCTGCTAAGGGAAATGTATCGGCAAACCGTGTTGTATCAACAAGATGCCGGTATCGACGATGACTTTGAACGGGAATGGACGGTTTTGAGCACTCACCTGGGGCAGCTGGGGATAACATTTTCAGAACCATCGGCTAAACGAGAAAACAAGCGGGATAGATCCTGGAAAAAGCATTCCGCTCAACTCGATCTTTTTGCATCATAGGAGAATCTATGGACACTTTTGATCCCCAATGCATCGATCGATTACTCCTCCAATATCACTACCCCCGAATCGAATCGATAGAAGACCTGCTGGACCAGATCAGGCCCCAGCGGCGCTATTTAGGTCCGGGGTATTGGCTTCAGCAAATCAAATCCAGGGCCGACTCCGATGCAGGAACTTAATTTTACCTGCGAGGGAAAATCGTTCACCGCAAAGTTCGGATCGACAGCACTCGAAATCTTTGAAAAAATCATCGGGGAACTTCCCGGTGATGTGATCGGTGTCATGTCCGATTTCCAACTCAAAAGTCTGCGAGAACCCCTGTTCTCCGACGCGGAATTGCGACTTGTTCGTTTGAATTCCAGCATCGGCCACAAAATCTACCGCCGAACCCTATGCTTTCTCCTGAGTAAGGCCCTGCGAGAACTCCGCCCCGGGCTCTTGCTGCGGATCAGCCATTCCCTGGGCGGCGCCTATCTTTTTCGGTTTCAAAACCCCGACGACACGATCGATCCCAAAAGTCTCCAGGAGCGAATCGCAACAATGGTTCGCGAGGACCTCCCCATTCATTACAAAATCCTTTCGTTTGCCGAAGCCAAAAAACGACTGGAGTCGCTCAACAGTCTGGAACAGGTCTTGCTGATTCGTCAAAAAAACGAGCGCCAGGTTCCGATTTACGAATGTGAGGACTTTTGCGAACTGGCCCAGTTTCCACTTGCGCACCGCACCGGCGTTTTTTCGCTGTTTGAAATCTTGCCCGATGAGGACGGATTGCTCCTGAGATTTCCGGAAAAGGCGTGGCCCCTCCAATTCGGGGAGCTTAGCCGCCAACCCATCCTGAATCAAATTTTCAAAGAGTACCGAGGATGGGCGGACATCATCGGCATCAGCAGTGTCGCACGATTAAATCAAATTGCCGAGACACCCGAAATCCAGGAGATCATTCAAGTCAGTGAAACCTTACATGAAAAGAAGCTGGGCGAGCTGGCAGATAAAATCGTCCAAAACCCCGAGGTTCGGCTCGTGCTCGTCTCGGGACCCTCGAGCGCCGGTAAGACCACCTTCACCAAAAAACTCGCCATCCACCTCCGAACTGTCGGTTTGAAACCCAGGATCATCGGCCTCGACGACTACTTCGTCTCCCGAGAGGAAACCCCCCTGGATGAGGAAGGAAAACCCGACTTTGAAAGCTTACGGGCCCTCGATATCGATCTGCTGAACGATCACCTTGTCAAACTCCTCGAGGGCCAGGAGGTCCCGATCCCCATCTTCGATTTCAAATTGGGGCGCCGCAAAGAACAACGACGACCTTTACGACTCGAAAAAAACGAAATCTTGATGATGGAAGGGATTCATGGACTCAACGACGAGCTTACTCCCCTGGTTCCCGCAAAGAACAAGTTCCGGATCTATATCAGTGCCCTGACGCAACTCAGCCTCGATCACCATTTTCGTATCTCTACCACCGATAACCGGCTGCTGAGGCGGATGGTTCGCGACTACCAATTCCGCGGTTATTCCGCCCTGCACACCCTCCGAATGTGGGCGAGTGTTCGCCGAGGCGAGGACAAAAACATCTTCCCGTTTCAAAACACCGCCGATGCCGTTTTCAACAGTGCCCTGGATTACGAACTTTCGGTCCTGAAAAATTATGTGGTACCCCTTCTGAAGCAGGTACCGCCCGATGACCCCCAATCGACCCACTCGTGCCGGCTTTTGGAATTCCTGGAAAACTTCGTCCCGATACCCAGCCACTATGTTCCCCCCTACTCGATTTTACGGGAATTCATCGGCCAGTCAGGTTTTCGCTATTGAATTACTGAAGCCAGGGCAAGAGAACGCGCCACAACCCTTGCAACAAACCCAGGGCTGCTCCGAGGATGGCTCCAAAAATGTTGATCCACTTGAATTGTTTTTGCATGATTTGAAGGAGCATGGATTCTACCGTTTCCAGATCCATGTCGTTGACTCTTTTCTCGAGCATCGCGGGAAGATCCAGGCTCGCGAGAATTTCGGGCAAGGCCTCGGCCCCCCGATCCATCAAGCTGCTGCTCACCCTATCGGCGAACGATTTGAAAAAATCTTCTTGAATTGACAGCAAGGACCCCAGGGGCTTTTGTGCCCATTCTTTATCGATGATTTTTTCGAGGAGTTCGACAATTTGATCTACCAGCCCCTTCTTCCAATTCTGGATTCTTTCGAGTAATTCGTTTTCGGGAATGTTCAAAAAAAGCGCTACTGCTTCGAGGATACTTCGATCACGATGATCTTCGATCCAGCTTCGGATGCTTGCGCGCAGAAAGCCCTTCCGTGTTTCCTGGAGAAAAAAGCGCGACAGAACAAGGGCAACTCGGCGCGAAAAATCTTTTTGTTCTTCCGGGAGATTAAAGTACGCGACAAAGCGGTCAACCACGATTCGAGAAAGCCCCGGCATGCTTTCCGAAAGCTGTTGATCATAGCCCAGGGTACGCACGAGGACCCTTTGAAGCGGGTTCATTTCCTCGATGGCCTGATCGAGGAGTCGCTGACCGGTTGTGGTCAATTGGCTCAATACCGGCGGGCTTCGTACCCAGGACTCCATTTCCTGCTTGAAGAGAGGAAACAAAAGGCCTACCAGCGATTCCACAAAGGGATGGGGGTCCTCCAAAACTTGAGGAATCTGGGTGTCACTTTCCGAAATTTCCTGCCTTGATTGTTCCGGGAAGAGGGACAAGACTTTGGCGAGGGGCGTCTCCCTGAGCCAATCGACACCCCTATCGAAGGCACCTGCCATCAATTCGAAAGTGGGACTGAAGAAATCCCGATACCGATGAGAGATCTGATTCAGGTTCAGAGCGAAAAAATCCCGTAGTCCCTTTTCGATCTCGAAAGAAAGCCTTTGGTTGATTTCCAAACTTTTTAGATGACTCAGGATCACCTCGGGATTCAACAACTCCCGGCTGACCACCCTGCCCAGGCTTTTGGCCAATTGATGACGCTGCCTGGGAATCACGCCCGGAGTGAAGGGAATGCGAAAGGGACCGATGCGTTTTTCCTCGAGGGGGCGGAATAGCATTTTGATGGCAATCGCATTGGTGACATAACCGATCAAGGCCCCCACTGCCACGGGCAGCAGCCACTCAATTAGGGGAAACACCAGTTGTCCTCAGTGCTTGAACCCTTTGGCGAGCCAGGTAGAGATCTTCGAAAACATCGACCGAGGTGCTGAAGACCCAACCCCGTTGCCCCTGATAATGTACCCGGTACCATCTGCCCACAGAGCCTCGGAAGACCTCTCGTTTGGGTGACACGGATTCAATATCGATGATGGTGCCTCGATAGAGCACGGTAATCACGCTCGCCTCCTCCGAGGGAGCCGACAACACCGATAGAATCGGTACGATAACCACCCCGTAGGTTTCCTTGAGAGATCGTAAAGGAGTTGGTACCAGATCGATAAATCTGGTCGACTCCTCGTTCTGACAACTGACGAAAAGGATGAAGCTGAGCAGTACTTCCGGAGGTAGGCGCATTGCCCCTACTTTAACACAAACCCAAAATCCAGGAAAAGCCCCATGGAATGATAGGTGCCGCCGATAACCCCCTGGGCCAGACTGAAGGCTGTACTGCTAGAAGTAGAGCCATTATTGGACATGAGGGAATCGCCCCAGCCGCTCCAAAGCCACAGGGCTTCGTAGCCCATGCGCACCAGAACACCCTGGGAAATCTCCCACCCGAGTTTCAAACCGAGTTCCAGCCCCTGGCCAAAGGTTGCTGTATCGTAGTAAGTCTTACCCGTTAAGATATGGATGTCGCGGGAGTAGTAGAGGACCCAGGGATAAAAACGAAACAAAGCGGAGGCACGGAGATCGGTATTGACCCGGTACATCAGCTCCCCTCCCAGAGCCAGACCGTGCCAAACCTGACGAAAATCGATGGTATGTCCATAATAGGTGGTCGTACCGGGAATGTTTTTCTGCCCTTGCACCGAATTCCATCCTTCCCAGGAACTGAGGAGGTAAAGATAACTCAGAAAAACATCGGTTTTCAGCTGGGGGTTGAAATCCCGTCCCCATCCAATATCGGTACTGGACCGAAACCATCCGACAAGGAAGCTGGTACTGTCGGAGAAAATATCCGGATCCTCCTTGTCGGAACTAGTGATCCAGTCCCAGTCGGTCATGGTGGTCGAGCCATAGGGAAAGCCCAGAACCGATTCGACGCGAAGGATGAATCCCAGAGGCAAATCCGCCCGCAAATTCATTCGGATCGTTTGTATGACAGGCAGGTTCCAGATGAGCAGGCTTAACTTCTCGGGTTGATTGGACTGTTTGTAAACAATTTCTTCGGCCCTACCCCAGTTCAAAGAAGTGCCCAGGTTCCAGGAAAAAGTGAAATCCTGGGCCTTGACCGACGAGCCCACTGTTAAGAGAAAAAAAACAAAAAATCGCCGTGATTCGTTACTCAATACTTACATCCTGATTGAAGTTCCACTATAATTCTACCATGAATTCTCGTTTCATCCATTTTGCTCTCCAACGTTGGAAGGAGAAACAACTCTCCCAGGCCGATCTTTCCTTCTGGCAGGAAATTTTGCAAAATTATCCCGATACCGATCCCTCCCAAATCGTTTTTTTGAGAAATCTTCTTCCCACCAGTGTCGAGGCGGAACAGTGGCTGAAGAAATCCTTCCCGGTCGATCCATCCAATTTTTTACAAAGGAATTCTGATGGTGAAATTTGGTTCGACAACAAACAGCTCAGCGGCCCTCTCCTGAATGAATGGAACGGCAAATTGATTCTTTCAGAGGATGCAAAAATCCACCGACGGTTTTTGAGAAAATCCTACCAGGAAGGCCCTGAATCAAACCTCCCCGCGATTGCGGCAACCTTGGCGTATTTGGAACTCAACTACCCGATGACCAAAAGGGCCGCCCGATTTCTTACACGATGGAGAAAGGAGCTGGAACAATCCGACTCGCAAAAACCCCGAAAGTTCCGTTTTCCATGGCGTCCCCTGGTGCTGGGATTGGCACTGGCAGGATTGGTCATTTTCTTGATCTATGTGATTGCGAATCGCCCTAAACTGGAAAACACCGTCGAACAACCGCAGGAAGCGCCCTCAAATCCGCCCCTTCGTGTTCCGCCCGAGTCCGATGTACCGAAAGATCCTGTCGTGACTGTCTCAAAAAGATCTTACTCGGTAAAAGTCGGCGACGTGCTTTGGAAGATAGCCCAGGACCAACTGGGTTCTGCTGCTCGGTGGCCGGATATTTACCGCTTGAACCAATCTCTGCTTCCCAATCCCGATTATCTGTTGCCAGGATGGGAATTGGTGCTACCGGAGATTCAGGGGACATCCCAATAAATTAGTCGTTCGATTTCATCGATGCGCGCCTCCAGCATAACCAGATGCTCGGGATTGAACATGCCGGCATGAATGCGACCGTCTCCCTCGCGCAGGATCTTGATAACCTTGTCCGGAGGGTAGGCATCCTTGTACGATCTCTTCGAACGCAGGGCATCGTAAACATCGGCCAGGCTGACGATCTGGGCCTCGATAGGAATTTCGTTGCCTTTTAGGCCGTAGGGGTAACCCGACCCATCCCAGCGCTCATGGTGATAGAGGGCAATTTTCTGGGCCGTGGCAAAAAAGGGATCATCCAGCAACTTACCGGCCAGTAGGGTATGCGTCTTGACAATTTCGTATTCCTGGGGATCGAGGGTATCGTTCTGTTTGAGCAGATTCGAATCGAGAAAGATCTTTCCGATGTCGTGAAGGATGGCAAAGGTTTCGATATCCTCGGCAAGTTTCTTATCCAATCCGAACTCCCGAGCGAGGTATCCGGAGAGCAGGGAGACCCGTTTGTTGTGGATGGCAGTGTCGGCATCGTGCGCTTCCGCCAGGAGAGCCAGCTTTTCGGAGAACCTCAAATAGGCTTGTTTGATCGTTTCCGTATGAACCCGTTGGCGAAGGAAACTGTGGGCAAGCCGCACAAAGGATTCGAAGATGAGAAGGCTGGAATGGGGGAGCTTTTCGTTCAAGCCGAGATCGAGTTCCAGAGTCACCAAAAGATAGACGTCTTTTTCTACCTCGGACCACCCCACAAGACTCTGCGGCGACCCATTCCAGGCTTTCTGTACTTGCAGAAAAAACTCAGCGGGCATCGACTTTTGAAAATCGGCGAGAACATTCCGGATGCTGACCGTTTGATGGTAATTGGGTATCCATTTCGAGCTCAAATTCAGAGAGCGCAAAAACTTGGCATCGTGGCCATAAGCGCTCATGAAATGCCACCGCCCTTTTTCAATCATACTGATTGATCCACAGCGGGCCTGATCGACACCGTTTCTGGCGGCATCGAGGAGCTTGTCGAAGAAATTGTTGGTCTCTGCTACGACACCCTGCCCTAAGTCCCATGCAAGGTTGAGCAGGTTGCGCAACTTATCACTGAGTCGAGAGATTTCCTGATAGCTGAGTTCGATGCCGTTGGTGCGTTCCTGAAGCTCCTGATAGGCCAGCCTGAGTTTTTTTTCGTCACTGATGAGACGCAGCTGTTTACCGGCCAAATTCAAAAGGGCTTGAAACACTTTTTTGGATTCCTCGGGAAAAAAAGGTTTGCGCCTCTTCGGGATGTCGACCGAAAGGACGACTTTGTCGCCATCGGGAAGATAATAAGCACCGAGAAGGGAGGCAGAAGTTTTCTTGGTCGCCTTCTCGAATATTTTCTGGATATCCGGGGGAAATTGATCCTGGTGGCGTTCTTCAATCGAATTCAGCTCGATAATATCGTGTCCGGAAAGATCCCATTCCGCCTTGAGATCGAGATTCAACAGGAGATCCAGCCTGTGTCCCACCGCGGCCACGAATTTCCATTCGTCGTTCGAGATCAGGCTGACGGTACCATACTCCGCGCGGGGGATGAGGGTGATGACTGTTTCCAGGAGTTGATGATAAAAGGACTCGGGGTGTTCCTCGGCCATGTCCATGTTGGACAAAAAATCCAACAATGCGAGTTTGGGGTCCCTGATTTCTTTATCTTCCGGTTCGTTCATTTTCAGGTATTTCTCATGGTTTTACTGTTTATCTTAGCAAACAATCTTTTTTTTAACAACGTGATCCGGGATTTTTCATGGCTTGACAAGGTACGGTTGCCGTGAAATAATACTCCTGTCCTGTTAGGATTAAAGTGACCGGCACTTTAGGTTTGGTTTTCTGCCTTGAACCCTTTGCGTTCGGAGTGTGAAAAAAAACCACCGAAAGGCGGTTGAACAATACCGGGAAATCCCGGGAGTGAGGTTGGGAATGTCCAACAAAGTTTACGTCGGTAACATGAGTTACCGAACAAGTGAAGAGGGTTTGAGGAATCTTTTCTCAAATTTTGGAGAAGTCAACTCCGTTACCGTGATCCATGATCGGGAAACCGGCCGGAGCAAGGGGTTTGGTTTCGTGGAAATGGCCGACAGTGGCGCCGCCCAGGCTGCTATCGAGGCCCTCAACGACAAGGACTTCGAAGGCCGGCGCTTGAAGGTGAATCTCGCCCTGCCGAAGGGGGAGAGCGCTCCCAGGCAGCGTTCGTATCGGTCGCGGGATCAGTACTGATCCTCGTATCCCGCCATATAAACCGGCCTCACGGCCGGTTTTTTTATTTGAGTGTTTCGATCAGCTTTTCGGCATCGCCGGCCCTTAACATCGAGGTATCCAGGTTTAGGCGCTGTTCCAGGCGAGCGATGGCCAGGGGAAGTTCACCAAGCAACTTCCACTCCCATTTACCGGAATCGAGGCAGACTCTCAGGCCCTGAGTACTTGCCCAATTCTCCCAAAGGGAGCGTAGTCGAGCCCACAGTCGCAAATAATCGTTTTGCCCCCAGTTCAACAGAAGGCTGCCGCTGCCTTCCAAAGTTTTTAGGGTCCACACACCGGAGTCAAATTTCCACAGAGATCGCAGAAGAACCAACCCGTTTTTCACTTTGACGACGGTCTTCCAGGACTGATCGCCGAGTTGATAGTGGATGAGTTCCAAAACTTGGCTGCCCTGCACCTCGGAGGCGCATAGGCTATCCCAGATCTTGGCTCGATCCAGGTTGATTTCATCGAGTTTGAGAAGTTTACTCAAGCTCTTTACCAAAACCTGGTCCAGCGAACGATCCCCGGGAAAGAACTTTTGTATCATTTCCCGGACTGCCGGTCGAACATGCCGAAAAATCCTGGCCCATCCGTTTTGTAATCCCAAAATCAGCTCATGAAAGAAGACGACCATGTCCCGATAGTGTTGCAAACTGGGGCGTTCCAGAGAGGTGTCCTCGATGACGATCTTCCGGTAAGCCCGGTTTTGGTCGTCTTCGAGCAGGTTAAGCAGCAGACAGCCGGCAAGGAGGCTCCAGGAACTCTCGTCGAATCTTGCGAACAGAACGGAGCAGACCAGGCCGGCCAAATCTGTCTCGTTTTTGTTCAGGAAAGGGATATTCTTGGCCAGGTACCCGGCGATCCTGAGGTGATTTTGGTGGTGCGGTTGGGGAGACTTTTTCCCCACATCCAGAAACTTTTGGATCAGCGGCAGAAGATTGGCGGGAGGTTGCGGCCCATCCTGGAGAATGAGATAGAGCCTCTGCCAGTAATCGAGCCGGATTTTTTGTCGTGCAAGATTCAGCACGGGGAAGCTCAGTGGCCTGCGCGCCGGAATTTGGCGGTCCCAAATCGAGCGATATTTTGCTTCTGCTGCTGCCTTTTCCTCGTCCGGGGTCAGCGGCAACGGCCAAAGGCTCTCCGGACTTCCCAGCGGGTTTTCCAGCACCTCGACGTCCGGATGGACGCCGTTATTTGTATAGACATCCTCGAGAAACTTCTCTCGTTGAGAGACGGCGAGCTTTTGAAAGTGTAGAAGATGCTTTTTGATTTTGTTAATACCGCCATCGTCCCGAATCAACGCCAAAAGCCTCGCCATCCCCTCGGCGAGATCCGGATCCTTGGCATTGTGTAAAACAGAAGCCAGCCAGGAGATGAGGTAGGCGCCATTGTTGGTTGCCAACAGCGCAATGGAACTCTGAATAAAAGCTTTGAGCTCTCGAATCATGTCGTAGGGACGCTGCCCCTTTTCCTGGCGCGCCATCATGTTTTCTTCGAACGATGTGTAAAGGCTAAAACTCAACACCGCTTTGTGGAGGGCTCCCGTGATTTGCGGCAAGTACTGCTCGATGGCTTTCTCCAATTCCACCACGAGGTTCATGACATAGACCCATTGGATCAAATCGACCTTGCCGGAAAGCCTGTAAAGAAAGGGAAAAATATTGACCCTGCAAAACTCGAGAAAGAAGGGAGATTCGAACTTGAGACGTGACCAGGCCGCGAAATACCGCTGAAGCTTGTCGTCCGCCTCGAGTTCACTGATCCGAAACCTGGCCAAAGGTTTACCGACATATTTGGCGAGGACGTTTTCGATCAAAACCCTGTTCTTTCCCAAAAAAGTCCCGTTAAAAGGAGGTTTCTGGCGAAGATCGATGAGGCCCAAAGCGATTTTTTCCAGTGCCCAAAAGTTTTTTTCCCTCCAGCTCCGGTAATCGTAATCGAAGTTCATCCTGGGAAGGAGGACGTACCGTAAGAAGGCCCCTGGGGAAATTTTGGAGCGCGCGAGTTGCACCAATAAAAAAATGAAACTTCGGAGGTGCCGTATCTCGCCTTGAAACTTCTCGAGGTTATCCATGATCACTTTCAATTCCTCGAGGGGATCGATCCAGAGCTTGTTGCCATTTTTGCAAAAATCTTCGTAAAGTAGGGACATGCCGATTTTATTGTCCTGACCGCGTAGATCATCGAGTTCTGCTGCGGCCAGGAGTCTGAGCCAAATTTTGCGAGGAATTTTGCTTTGACGCCCAAGCTCTCTCATCTTGAGCATCCTGGGACTGAGCGCCGAACCCTTGGGGGGCGGAGGATCGGCGCCTTCTTCGGATCGAAACTCCTGGACCTCTTTCCAAGTTTCCGGATCGATTTCTTCATCCGGAGACAAGGAGATTTGTTCATCGGCCTCCCTTGGAGAAAACCAGTCGACGAACTCCAGTTCTTCCTGTCTTGAAGCCATCATGAAAAGTTTACGGTTTGTCGCCCAAAAAATCAAACCGTGGTTTTTACGTGGGATACTCGAGACTCGTAACGATCCTCCATACCAAAATGGTTGCAAAGCCTTTTCAGTTATGTAATGATTCAAATATGGAAGAAAAGCTGTTGGGCATCGACATCGGTTCGACAACCGTCAAGGTCGTTGTCTACAATCCCGTCAACGAAAAAGTGGAATATGCCGATTATCGCCGGCACAATGCCGACCCCCGATCCATCCTGACGAACATTTTGGAAGATGTGGAGCAGTCCTTTCCCGGCACCCGGTTCCGTACCGCATTCTGTGGCAGCGCCGGTGAACCTTATGCCCGAAAGACCCGGGCCTTTTTTACCCAGGAGGTCGTCGCGAACACCATCGCCATCAAAAAATTGTTTCCGTCGGTGCGCACAGCCATCGAGCTTGGGGGCCAGGATGCGAAGGTGATATTTTTCCGGCTGGACGAGAAGAGCGGCAAACCCGTCACCAGCGACATGCGAATGAACGGTTCCTGCGCAGGAGGCACAGGTGCCTTCATCGACCAAATCGCGGAATTGATCGGCATCCCCTCGGAACGATTCAACGAGCTTGCCGCCCAGGGAAAACAGGTTTACGAAATTTCGGGCAGATGCGGGGTCTTTGCCAAAACCGATATCCAGCCTCTTCTGAATCAAGGAGTCGCTCTGGAAGACATTGCCCTGTCGTGTTTCCATGCCGTTGCGAAACAGACCATTGGAGGGCTTGCACAGGGTGTGGACATCCTGGCGCCGGTGATTTTTGAGGGAGGGCCGCTCACCTTCAACCCGGTACTGATCCATGTGTTTCAGGAGAGGCTCAATCTGAGAGAAGACCAGATATTGATACCCGAAAGGCCCGAACTCATCGTGGCCCTGGGGGCTGCCCTGTCGACTCAAGTCCTCTACCCCGACCAAAAAAACGAATACATCGGGCTGGCGGGTTTGTTGGCGCAATCCGTTGACGAGCAAAAAACCGATAACCCCCGCTCCCAGGTCTTTTTCCATTCCCAGGAGGAACTGCAGACCTTCCTTCGCCGCCATACCCCAAATTGGCAGCCCTTAGTGCTGAAGCCGGGATCGGTCCTCCAAGCCTGGCTGGGTGTGGACGGGGGCTCGACCACCACCAAGCTCGTCCTCATGACCGACGATGGAACCGTAGCCGATACCTTTTATGCCAACAACCAGGGCGAACCCCTGGAGGTATTGCGAAGGGCTCTCCTGGACTTCCAAAAGCGGTGGAAAGAAAAAGGGGTCGATCTGGAAATTCTGGGAGCCGGTACCACGGGCTACGCCGAAAATCTTTTTGCAAGGGCCCTCAAAGCCGATTTTCACACCGTGGAGACCGTGGCCCATGCCGAGGCGGCCCGGCAACTGGTTCCCGACGTCCAATTCATCCTCGATATCGGCGGTCAGGACATGAAGGCGATTTTTCTCCGCGAGGGTGTGGTAAGCGGGATCACCCTCAACGAGGCCTGTAGCGCCGGTTGTGGAAGTTTCATCGAAACCTACGCCAAATCCCTCAAGATCCCCGTCCAGCAGGTGGCCCCCCTGGCCTTTCAATCACAAAACCCCAGCCGACTGGGATCGCGCTGCACCGTGTTCATGAATTCGAGCATCATCACCGAGCAGAAGGCCGGCAAGACGAATGCCGACATCATGGCCGGGTTGTGCCGCTCCGTCATCGAAAATGTATTTACCAAGGTGCTGAGGATTTCCAACCTGGAACAGCTCGGTTCGAAAATCGTGGTCCAGGGGGGCACCTTCAAAAACGATGCGGTACTTCGAGCCTTCGAGCAGTACCTTGGCCATGAAGTGATTCGCCCCCCGCTACCGGGCGAGATGGGAGCCTGGGGAATTGCCCTTCTGACCCGAGATTATGTGAAAAAACGACGGCAGGAAGACCCCGGCTACGAGACCAGCTTTATCGGCTTGGAAGAGATGGAAAACTTCAGTTATCGGACTACCCCAGGCCAGATTTGCCAGTTCTGTCAAAACCACTGCAATCGCACCATCGTCACCTTCAACGACGGAACTCATTTCGTTACGGGACATCGTTGCGAAAAAGGCGAAATCCTCGGGGACCTTCAGGACCCGCAGGTACGTTCCCGGTTGCTCGAGGCCAACCGGCGATTGCGCGAGGTCCCCGACCTCGTAAAAACCCACCAGGAATTGCTCGTCAAAGACTGGGATCATCGGGTTTTGTTACCGGAACGCGGACTCACGATTGGCCTGCCCCAGGTGCTGGAATTTTGGCACTCCCTCCCCTTTTGGAAGGCGCTCTTCGCTTCTTTGGGCTTTGGCGTGCAGCTTTCCCGGACCAGCTCCTATCCCCTGTTTGAAAAAGGTTTGAAGAGCGTCCCTTCAGACACTGCCTGTTTTCCCGCCAAGATCACCCATGGTCATGTTCAGGACCTCATCGAGAAAAATGTCGACATGATCTTCATGCCGACCTTGATCATGATGCCCAAAGAAAACAAATACGCCCAGGGCGGCCACCTCTGTCCCCTGGTCCAGGGCTACCCCACCGTCATCGCCCGACAGGACGAACCTGAAGAGCGGCATGGCATCAAGCTCCTTTCCCCCACCTTCATCTGGTTCGACACCAGGCAAAAGCAAAAGCAGATCGTGCGTTTCTTAAATGAAACCTTCGGTATCGCTTACGACCTCGGCGTCCGCGCCTATCACGAGGCGGAACACGTGAACACGCAGTTCAAAAACCAACTCAAGAAACAGGGCCAGGTAGCTCGAGAATATATTCGAAACAAAAGCGGATTCGGAGTCATCCTGGCCGGAAGGCCTTACCACTCCGATCCCCTCATCTCCCACGACGTTTCCAGCCATTTCACAGCCCTGGGCATTCCCGTTCTCACCCTCGATTCTCTCGAAAACCTTCAAGAGGTGGACATCCGCGAAAGCAGAATGGAATCTTTCAATCCCTTTCATTCCCGAATGCTGGCGGCGGCCCTGGTGTGTTCCGAGAGCCCTGACCTCGAATTGGTCCAGGTGGTGAGTTTTGGCTGCGGACACGACGCCATCATCAGCGATGAAATCACTCGGATTCTTCGAGAGAAGGCCAGGAAGGAGCCTTTGATTCTCAAGCTGGACGAGGGAGAAAACCGAGGCCCCATCGGCATCCGTGTCAAGAGCTTCGTGGAGACGGTACGCTCCCGTCGGGAGAAGTTTCCCCGACGAGACCCTACGCCGACACGTCTGACCGATTACGCCGTGAAGTTTACCCGGGAAGACAAAAAGCATCGAACCATCCTCATCCCCAACCTTTCCTATGCCTTCAGCGCCGTCACCCGATCGGTGATCGAACGCGAGGGATACAAGGTTCTCCACATGCCCCTGGCCGATGCACGGGCGATCGAACTGGGCAAGCGTTACGTGCACAACGATATTTGTTTCCCTGCCCAGGTTAATATCGGGGAAGCCTTAAAGATGCTGGAAAGCGGCACGGTCGACCCCGATACCACCGCCCTGGGCCTCTCGAAAAATTGCGAGGATTGTCGGGCTGGCCACTACGTTGCCCTGGCGCGCAAGGCCCTGGACGAAGCTGGTTACCCCCAGGTTCCCATCATCACCACGGGTAACGATGTCAAAAACATTCATCCCGGTTTTCGGATGAGCATTTGGTTCCAGGTTCGCATGGCCTGGGGCCTGGCCCTCATCGATTCCCTCGAGGCCATGCTGCATTCGGTCCGTCCATACGAGAAAACGCCGGGGCAGACCGATGAAGTTTTTCATCGGGCGGTAGCAGAGATCTCTCAGGGCATCGGCAAGGGCATCAAACAGGCAAAGGCGGCCATGCATCGAGCCGTCGAAGCCTTCAACGCCATCGAAGTGGATCGGCAACGGAGAAAACCCCGGGTCGGTATTCTGGGAGAAATTTTGATCAACTTTCACCCGACAGCCAACGGTGACGTCGAGCGGTATTTGGAAAGCCACGGGATGGAAGTGGTCCTCCCCAGCATGACCGACTTTTTTCGACGCTCGTTCCTGGTTCAACAGTGGCAGGCGCGCCAGAAACTTTTACCCAACAATTTTATGGCCCTGGCCATCGGCGGCCTCAACGACAGTATCCTCCAGGCCATCGGGAACTCGGTTCACAAGATCATGACGGGATTCCGCTACTACGAGGGAAAACACGATCTGGTGAAGGTCATGAACCACATTCGAGGAATCATGCCGGAGTCGCTTTTGGTCGGTGAGGGTTGGCTCATGCCGGCCGAAATCATCGAAATGGCCGAGAAGGGAGTCAACAGCTTCGTCATCCTCAGCCCTTTCGGCTGCCTGCCCAATCATATTTCCGGACGGGGGATGATCAAGACGATCAAAAAGCTTCTTCCCCACGTTCAATTACTGCCCCTGGATTTCGATCCCGATACCAGTTTTGCCAACGTGGAAAACCGACTTCAGATGCTCGTGATCACCGCGCGGGAGTTGGAAAAAGAGAACGAAGTGGCATCCGAAGCACGATCACACTCCTAGGCTCCAGGAAATAAGAACTCTGAACCAGGGGCTCCTCCCCAGGGTTCCAAAACCCCGGAGACTTGGCGGTGTCGACACAGAGGTGCCAGGGGCGTCCTTTTTGGGGGTTGGGAAGGACGAAGGCCTTGGGTTCCCAATAGGTGTTCATCGCCAGGTAGAACAGGTCGTCATCCTTTTCGGCCCCGGTTTCAAACCGGCTTCCGTCGAGCATACACGCAAGACAGTGGCTATCCCAGGTCCAATCGGGCTCACCGTCAACGCCATACCAAGTAATGTCCTGAATCTGGTTACCGGTGTTGTCCCTGCCGTAAAAAAAGGTGGAGCGCCGCAGGGTGGGATGCCGTTTTCGGAGATGAATCAGGTAGCGCACGAACTCGTGATGTTCCCGATTTTTTTCGAGAAGTTCCCAGTTTCTCCAGTTGAGCTCGTTATCGTGGCAATAGGTATTGTTGTTGCCTTTCTTGCTGAAGGCCATCTCGTCACCGGAGAGAAGCATGGGGGTCCCCGCGCTGAAAAGCAGGATGGTCATGAAGTTTTTCATTTGCTTTTTTCGAAGTTCCAGAACATCGGGGTCGTGCGATTCCCCTTCAACGCCGCAATTCCAACTCAGGTTGTGATCGGACCCATCCCGTTCGTCCTCGGCATTGCGGATGTTGTGCTTATGGTTGTAGCTCACCAGGTCGTGCAGTGTAAAACCATCGTGGGCAGTGACGAAATTGATGCTCTGATACGGACGCCGGTACGAATAATGAAACAGATCGGCACTGCCCGTCAACCTCTTGGATATTTCGGTAACCTTGCCGTTATCCGACTTGACCCAGGCGCGCACATCATCCCGGAATGCGGCGTTCCACTCAGCCCAGCGTTTAGGGAAGCCGCCCACTTGGTAGAGCCCCGCAGCATCCCAGCCCTCGGCGATGATCTTGGTCGTCGAGAGGATGGGGTCTTTGGCAATGTCGTTCAGGACGGAATGGTTGGGCATCCAGTGACCGTTGGCATCCCGTCCCAGAATGGCGGCTAAATCAAATCGAAAGCCATCGACGTGCATGTCCACCACCCAGTAGCGCAGGCTGTCCAGGATCAGGGTCCTCACCACGGGATGGTTGCAATTGAGGGTGTTGCCACAACCGCTGTAATTTTTGTAGTGTCGCCCATTTTCCAGCATGTAGTAGATGTTGTTGTCCAGTCCTCGAAAGGAGTGAATGGGACCGTATTCGTTTCCCTCGCCGGTATGATTGTAAACGACATCGAGGATGACCTCGATGCCCGCCTTGTGAAGGGCCTTGACCATTTCGCGAAACTCCCTCACGGCCGTGCGCCCATCCTGATCTGAGGCATACCATCGCGCTGGGGCAAAAAAATTGAGCGTGGAGTAGCCCCAAAAATTGACCAGCCGTTCTCCGGTGACAGGATCCGTTTTAATGTTTTCCCAGGGATTGAAGTCGTGGATGGGCAGCAGTTCCACCGTGGTGATACCCAACGATTTGAGGTAGGGGATTTTTTCGACGAGACCCAGGTAGGTGCCGGGAAAACGGACCTTGGACCCGGGATCTTTGGTGAACGCTCGGACGTGCATCTCATAGATGATGCTGTCCTGCATGGGAATGTTCAGACACTTATCCCCTTCCCAATCGAAGTCCCTGGGATCGGTAACGGCGCTCTTGGCCACGTAGGCGGTATTGTCGAGGTTGTTAAAACTGGCGTCACCGTTGGGATGGTCCGGCATATGGGCGAAGCTGGACGGATGGGTCCAATCGTATTCCCCAACGATGGCTGTGGCATAGGGGTCCATCAGGAGCTTGTTGGCATTGAACCGGTGGCCTTCCCCAAGAGGATCGTAGGGTCCGCCGACGTAGTAGCCATAGAGCTGGCCAGGTTTCACATCGTAGATATAAATATGCCAAACATCCCCGGTGCGATTGAGCTCCGGCGATAACACGAATCGGGCACTGGGGGAATCATCCTGGGGTTTTTCGAAAAATACCAGTTCCACCGAGTGTGCGTGACGGGAGTAGAGGGCAAAATTACAGCCCTGATGGTCCATTCTGGCACCAAATTGATATGGGGATCCCGGCTCCACGCGGAAGGTCTTCATTGAGAACAAAGTTATACCGTTGTCAAGGAAATGACAACGGGTTAGAGTGGTTCATGCCCAAGGCCCTACCGATATCGAGGCTGACTCAGATTTCGAAAATCCTGCTCAAACATGGCTTCAGGTACGCTTTCGGCAAAAAACGGATTACGGCAGATGATGCCCATGGTACCCGGCTTTATCGTCGGGTGAGACTCGTCCTCGAAGAGCTCGGGCCCACCTTCATCAAATTTGGACAAATCCTCGGCAATCGTGTCGATTTGCTTCCGGCAGGAATGATTCATGAATTGCAACTCCTGCAGTACCGCGTCCAACCTTTCTCCCCGGATCTGGCCCTGTCCCTTGTCGAGAAGGAATGGAATCGGGACTGGCAAAAGGTTCTCACTTACTGGGATCCGAATCCCTCCGCTGCCGCCAGCATCAGCCAGGTTCACCGGGCAAGGCTCCACGATGGCAGAGACGTGGCCGTCAAGGTCCAGCGCCCGGACGCAGAAAAAACCATCAAACAAGACATCGTCCTCATGTATCGAATCGCCGACTTTTTTCGATTTTTCATTCGCAGCGAGGTCATCGATCCAAAGCAACTCATCAAAGAGTTCGAGCAAACCATCCTTGCGGAACTGGACTTTCAAACCGAGATGCGCTCCCTGGCCCGCCTCAGCTCCATTTTGAATGCAACCGCAGACGTGCGGGTGCCTTCGCCCCATCCTGCGCTTTCCACCTCCAGGGTACTGGTGATGGACTGGGTCAACGGAACGCACCCCTCGAGTCCTCAGGAAATCGAGCTTTTGGGCATGAATCCCGAATCTTTTCTCCAAAAACTCTCCCAAAGTTATCTGCGGCAGATCTTCATCCACGGCTTCTTTCACGCCGACCCTCACCCCGGAAACATCCTCATCACCCCGGATAAAACCATCTATCTTCTCGATGCAGGTCAGACCGGAATACTCTACAAAAAGCAGCGGGACCTCCTGACCGAATTTGCCGTCGGTTTGGCCACCGGAGATCGCTTGCTCATCGTGCAAACGATCTGGGAACTCTGCTCCCCGGTCGACGAGTATCCGAGCGCTCAGTTTGAACAGGAGCTGGGCAGGACGGTCGAATCGTTTTTGGAAATCCCTCTGAAGGATTTGAACCTGATTCATTTCTTGACGGCAGTCATCGACCTCTTTCATCATCACCACCTGGGTATTCCGACCCAGTTTTACGCTCTTTTGAAGACCCTGATCAATTTGGATAGCCTTGCTCTCCGGTTCGACCCGAATTTTCAGATTGTCGACTGGCTCGGGAAAAACCTCTTTTCCCTGGTCTTTAACGCCCAAAATACCCGAGACTCGATTTTTCAGGGGCTGGGGAGTTTGTATGAGAGTTATAAGCTCCTCAAAAACCTTCCCGCCGACCTGAGGGGCGTGCTCAAGACCTTCAAGAGTGGTCGGGTTCAATTCAGCCTCAACGAGCGCAACCTCTCCAAAACCATGGTAGAACTGGGGAAGATCAGCAACCGCCTTTCGGCTTCGCTGATCATCACGGGTCTCATCCTGGCCGGCACCGTCCTGATTCAAACTCCCTCCCAACCGACTCTTTTCGGCATTCCGATTCTGGCCGCCCCCCTGTTTGGCGGGGCCATCCTCATGGGGCTATGGCTTTTGTGGTCGATCTGGCGTTCTCGAACCTTCTGATCTCTTTCTTATGATGAAAACCGGACAAAGACGGGACTCAAACCCTTTATAAGGGTATGGACCTCACCTCAACAATTCTCCAAAAAACAGCTCGCGAGAAACTCGGCGTTCCCCATCTCTACGACTACCAGGAACGAACCATTCTCGATATCGTCAACCGGCCGCACCATCGTCTGGTGCTCTTTCCGACGGGAGCGGGAAAAAGTCTGATCTTCACCCTGCCGGCTTTTTTCCTCGAGGGTTTGACCGTCATCGTCTATCCCCTCCTGGCCCTGATGGACGACCAAAAACGACGCTTCAGCCAAGCCGGTTTGGACAGTGTGGTGTTGCGGGGCGGCCAAACACGGGAACAGAGGAACCAGGTTTGGGAAAAACTGTCGGCTCCCCGGCCTCCCATTTTGATTACCAACCCCGAAATGCTCCTGCAGCCCCAGGTGTTTCGGCAGTTGGAGAAACTTCGAATCGGCCACCTGGTATTTGACGAGGCCCATTGTATCAGTCAGTGGGGCCGAACCTTTCGCGAGGCGTACTGGAATTGCGCCCGGAGGGCCCTCGACTTAAATCCCGAAAGGCTCACCGCCCTGACGGCAACGGCGGATGCCAAAATCGAGGAGGACCTTTCTGTTCATTTGTTCCGAGAACAGGACTACGAACGCATCGCCCGTGTTCCAGACCGACCAAACATCCATTACGAGGTGTGGCGGGGTCTTTCGCGATCTGTCTTGCTCCACCAAGCCCTACTCGAATCGCAGCGCCCCTTGATCGTGTTCGTGTCCAGCAGGATGGGAACGGTCCAGGTCGCTCGCCTGGCCGCCCGTACCCTCGATCCTTCTCGTATTCGCCTCTACCACGCCGGACTGGAAAAACAGGAAAAACATCGAACCGAAAGCTGGTTTTTCGAATCCCACGACGGGGTCCTGGTGACCACCTGCGCCTATGGCATGGGCGTGGACAAGTCCAATGTCCGAACAGTGGTACACTGGGATCCCAGCGAATCGGTGGTCGCCTACCTTCAGGAGAGCGGCCGGGCCGGTCGGGATGGTCAACAATCGCGGTCCATCCTCCTGGTTGGACCCGATTCGCGTTTTCGCAGCGAGAGGGACAAACAGTTGGCCTTCGACGACACGTCCTGTCGTCGAGCCAGCCTGCTGAAAGAGCTGGGCCCCTGGGAGGTGCCCTGCAAGGGCTGCGATGTTTGCGCCGGCAATCGGCGGAGGGACCCTGTTTCCATCGATTTTCACAATATTTTTGAAACCCAAACACACAGGCATCGTCACCCGACGAGCATCCTGAAACAACTATGGGGACGCGCTCAACCCGAAAGCACCCACCAGAAGCTCCACCTCAGCACCCTCTGGGCCAACATGCCCCTCGATTTGGAAGACCTGGAGGATTTGAAAAATAACTGGCAGGAAGCCCTTGATCGCGGGATATTATCTGACTATATTTGTCGGGTATAGGAGGTCCCGTGTACACGCAGGATCAGTTGATCGACTTCCTCCGGGATGTCGTTGACCCAGATCTGGGGTTTCCGATTGTCGATCTCGGCCTCGTTTATCGTGCCGAGGACAAGGGCGAGTGGGTCGAGGTAGATTTTACTCTAACCTCTCCCGCGTGTCCGGTGGGTGACTTGATTTTGGAAGACATCAAGGCAGCCATTACCAACGCCACCGGTATCGAAGATGTCAGGGCGCAGATCGTATGGAATCCGCCCTGGGATAAGGACATGATGAGCGAAGAAATGAAGCTCATGCTCGGCATCCCCATTTAGAAAAAGGAATGACTATGACCGTATTGCGCATCGAAAACCTTAAGGCCGAAATCGAAGGCAAGCCCATCCTCCGAGGTATCGACCTGGAAATTAAGACCGGAGAAATCGCCGCCTTGATGGGTCCTAATGGATCGGGCAAAAGTACCCTGGCCCACATCCTGATGGGGCATCCTCGGTACACCGTAACAGAGGGGGGTGTTTTCTGGAATGATGTGAATCTTCTTGAACTCGAGGTGCACGAGAGGGCAAGGTTGGGTCTGTTTTTGGCCTTTCAATACCCGGTTGAAATCCCCGGTGTCACCGTCGGCAAGTTTCTAAAACGCGCCCTCGAGGTCAAGCTCGAAGCCAAAGGCGAAAAACTGAATGTTTCTCAATACATCAAGCAGCTGCGGTCCGACATCGACTTTCTGGAAATGGATCAAAACTTCATCAATCGCTACCTCAACGAGGGTTTCAGTGGGGGTGAAAAAAAGAGAATGGAAATTCTTCAACTCCTCACCCTGCAGCCCCAGATCGCCGTGTTCGACGAAACCGATTCCGGACTGGATATCGATGCCCTGAGGTTGGTGAGCAAGGGAATCAATCGCATGCGCGGTCCGGATTTTGGCGGTCTCATCATCACCCATTATCAACGAATTCTCAACTATGTCCGTCCTGACGTGGTCCACATCATGTACAAGGGAAAGATCGTGACCTCAGGCAGGGAGGATCTGGTGCAGACCCTGGAAGAGAAGGGCTACGATTGGGTCAAGGCCCGTTATGGCATCGAGGAGGTTGCAGATGTCGGCTGAAGCGAATACCCCGGAATTTGACATTGGGGATTATAAATACGGTTTTCACTTTCCGGAAAGGGCGGTTGTCAAGACCCAAAAGGGACTCAACGAGGATGTCGTCCGCCAGATCAGTGCGAGCAAGGAGGAGCCCGATTGGATGCTCGATTTCCGGCTCAAGAGCCTGGAAGCCTTTCGACGGCTGCCGATGCCCAACTGGGGGGCCGATCTGAGCGGCATCAACTTCGACGATATCTACTATTACATCAAGCCCACGGAATCGGTGGAACGTAGCTGGGATGATGTCCCGGATGACATCAAAAAAACCTTCGACCGGATCGGTATCCCCGAGGCCGAACGAAAGTTTCTTGCCGGTGTCGGCGCCCAGTACGATTCCGAGATGGTCTACCACAACATCCGTGAGGACCTGAAAAAAATGGGGGTGGTCTTCACCGACCCGGAAACAGGGGTCCGTGAACATCCGGAAATCATCAAAAAATACTTCGGAACGGTCATTCCGTATAACGACAACAAGTTTGCGGCTCTCAACTCAGCGGTATGGAGCGGCGGCAGCTTCGTTTACGTGCCGCCTGGCGTCCATGTCGACATCCCCGTCCAGGCGTATTTCCGGATCAATTCCAAGAACTTTGGACAGTTCGAACGGACCCTGATCGTTGCCGACGAGGGCAGCTTCGTTCACTACATTGAAGGCTGTACCGCCCCGACCTACTCATCGGAATCCCTTCACTCTGCCGTGGTGGAGATCATCGCCCTACCCGGAGCACGGGTCCGCTACTCGACCATTCAAAACTGGGCCACCAACATTTATAACCTCGTGACCAAACGAGCCCACGCCCACGCTGGGGCCACCGTGGAATGGGTGGACGGCAATTTGGGAAGCAAGAGGACCATGAAGTACCCCTCGGTCTTTCTGCTTGGTGAAAGAGCCCACGGCGAGGTATTGAGCATTGCCTTTGCCGGCAAGGGCCAGGAGCAGGACACCGGAGGCAAGATGATCCACAACGCCCCCAACACGACCAGCGTCATCACTTCCAAATCCATCAGCAAGGGAGGCGGTACGAGCAGTTACCGTGGGATGGTCAAGGTGGCACCGGGTTTGAGCGGCATCAAAAGCAAGGTGGAATGCGATGCTCTCATCATCGATGAAGAGAGCGTGAGCAACACCTACCCCTACATGGAAATCGCCTCCGAGAACGTGAGCATCGAGCACGAAGCAAAGGTCAGCAAGATCAGCGAAGATCAGCTACTCTACCTCATGAGTCGCGGTATCGACGAGGAGGAGGCCAGCATGATGATCGTCAACGGTTTCATCGATCCGCTGGTGAAACAGCTCCCGATGGAATACGCCATTGAGCTCAACCGCCTGATTGAGTTGGAAATGGAGGGGTCGGTAGGGTGAGTCCCGTAACACAAACACGTCCCGCCTGGACCCAAGAGCTGCGCGAAAATTCCCTCCAAAAAATTCAACACCAGGGATGGCCAACCAAAAAGGACGAGGAATGGCGGCGAACCCTGATGAGCCGTCTGCCCTGGGATCACTTCCAGCCGGCGCAGCCCACCCCATTCATCGCCGGAGGAACCCCCGACGGGGACTATTCGGCGATTGCAAAAATCAACGACATCGACGGCCTGTCCTTCGCCTCTCTCACGGAAAAGGTTCGCTTACGCTGGCTGGAGGAATCCGATCGGCCTCGATGGGAAAAACTCCTGGACAGGGTTGAGGACAGATTTTTCTGGGAACAGCTCGGTGATAGCGAAGAGACCCTCGCCCTCGATATCTCCCAGGGGGCCGTCCTGGAAAAGCCCATTCTTTTTCATTGGAACCAATTGGAAAAGCTCCATCAGCGCCGCTCGCCCCGACTCCAAATCCAGGCGCATCCCGGGTCGATTGCGGAAATGGTCATCAAGCTCGATTCCCGGGTTGGGGTATTCCTTAACTCCGTGTTGAATATTTCTGTCGGTGAAGGATCGGTGTTCAAACTCACCCTGATTCAGGCCCTTTCCGAGGAGAGCTACTGGATCGACCACAGTTACGCCGAGCAAGCTCGAGGTTCCAGCTTCCACTTTACCCTGATTAACCTGGGTGCCGACACGACCAAAACCAAGTTTGTCGATTCCATCAAAGGAGACCACGCCGAGTTTCAGGCCAAGGGTATCTACCTCTGCCACGGCAAGCAACACAAGGACATGCGCCTGGTGCAACATCATCAGGCACCGGAAAGTCTGTCGAACGCCCTGTTCAAGGGGGCCGTCAGGGACAGGGGTCGAAGTGTGTTCCAGGGTCTGATCGAAGTCGACAAGGAAGGGCACAAAACAGACGCCTACCTCTCCAATAAAAACCTCGTCCTCAACGATGGCGCCCGAGCCGACAGCCTCCCCCAGCTCAAAATCGACCACAACGACCTGCGGTGCACCCATGGCAGTACCACGGGTATGGTCGATCCGGAACAGGTCCACTACCTTCAGACCCGAGGGCTGAGCGACCGTGAGGCAAAAGTTTTGATTTCCCTGGGACTGTTCCAGGAGATCATCGATTCCTTGCCTGCTTCCCTGCGTCTCCCCATCGAGGGTCAGGTCGAGACCTTGCTCCGATCCGATGCTTGACCCCCACAAGTTCCGCCAGGATTTTCCCATCCTTGATCAGCGCCTGGGCCCCAGTCGTGATCGAAAGCTCGTTTACCTGGACAACGCCGCCACTACTCAAAAACCCCTGTCCGTGATCGAGGCGATCACCCATTACTACCGGGAGAGCAATTCCAACGTCCACCGAGGCATACACACCCTGGGCGAACGGGCTACAGCCCTCTACGAGGACGCGCGCAACAAGGTGCGGTCGTTCATCATGGCGAGACACAGCCACGAAATCATTTTTACACGCGGAACTACCGAGAGCATCAATCTGGTCGCTTCCAGTCTGACCCGTCTTTTCCAGCCAGGGGACGAGATCGTGCTGACCGAAATGGAGCATCACTCCAACATGGTCCCCTGGTTCCTGGCAGCCGAACGCCAGAATCTGGTTATCAGGATCTGGCACGTCGAAGACGACGGACAACTCGACATCGGAAAGCTGAACGATCTTTTGGGTCCGAAGACGCGCCTCCTGGCGCTGACCTGGATGAGCAACGTTTTGGGAACGATCAATCCCATCAAGAAAATCACCCAAATCGCCCACGACAAGGGGGTGAACGTGCTGGTTGACGGGGCTCAGGGGGTCCCCCACCTACCCACGGACGTCCAGGACCTCGATGTGGACTTTTTAGCCTTTTCCGGCCACAAGATGTGCGGTCCCATGGGGATAGGGGTTCTCTATGGCAAGGAAGACCTTTTGGATCGGATGCCGCCATACCAGGGCGGGGGCGAAATGATCCGTACCGTACGGTTGGACGGCTTCGAACCCAACGTCCTGCCGTACAAGTTCGAGGCGGGGACCCCCAATGTAGAGGGAGCGGTCGGGCTGGGGGTAGCCGTGGATTACCTGCGATCGATCGGTCTTGAAAACATTCATGCCCATGACGAGCTTTTGGTTCAAAAAACCCTCGAGGGTCTGAAAGCTCTGCCCTCTGTTCGGGTGCTGGGTCCGAAAAGCGGCCGCGGCGGACTGGCCGCCTTCAGTGCCGGCTCGCTCCATGCCCACGACGTTGCCGCCTACCTGGACCGCTTCGGAGTGGCGGTCAGGGCCGGCCACCACTGCGCCCACCCCCTGGCCAAACGCTTCGGGGTTGTCAGCACCGTTCGCGCCAGTTATTATTTTTACAACACCCTGGAAGAGGTTGACCAGTTTTTGGAAACCCTTGGTCGGGCCCTCGATGACCTATGAGCGATCAGTTCAACGAGCTTTTTCAGGAAATTATCCGAGACCATTTTAAGCACCCAGCCTATCGCGCCATTCTCCATCCTGACGCGCCGGTGTTTGAAAATCCCAGCTGCGGTGACCAGGTGAAACTTCAAATAACGCTTCAGGGAAACACCATCGAAAGCTGCCGATTCGAGGGGGCGGGATGCTCCATCTCCATGGCCAGCGCCGACATGATGTGTGGCCTTTTGGAAAACAAGTCCATTCCGGAAGCTCAAACCATCATCGAAGAGTTTCTCCAGGTGATGCGCGGGGAACTACCCAGCTCTGCACTGGAGAAATACGGGGACATCCAGTCCCTGGGGGGCGTTGCCCAACTGCCTGTCCGGGTAAAATGCGCCACGCTGGCCTGGAATGCCGCAAAATCGATTATTTTTAAAAAAAATACTTGATATTTTCAAAAAAGATATTGTATATGCACTTTAAAGCCTCTAAACTTAGGATAAGTTCAACAAAAGGAGGGACTCACTATGGGTCTAATTGACGGTATCGTGTTGGCAGTGTTGGGGATTCTTGCAATTCCCTCATTGATCGTCGCAAAGGCACCCAATGCTAAAACACTCATCGATAACCTTACTCCCTATCAGGGATACCTCGGGTTTGGGGCGGCTCTTTGGGGCATTTGGGGCATCATCAATTCGGTCTTAACTCTGTCCTGGCTGGCGACATGGCCACTATGGTGGGTCACCAATCTGGCGGGTAACGTTTTTAACCTGCTTTTAGGTTTTATTCTCGGGTTCGGTCTCATTCAGCAATTCGCCTTGAGCAATGCCACTGCTGATGTCAAGGCTAAGGCCGAGGAAGCCAGAGCTAAACTGGTCGGTATGCAAGGAATGCTGGGCATCCTCGGTATTATCGTGGGTATTTGGGTGATCGTCTATAACCTGGTACTCTACAGAATCCTTAACATCTAATTTCTTTTGACAAAAAAGTGCTCGGCTCGTACCGAGCACTCGACTTTTTTTCAGGTGAACAACTTGGGATCGTGCATTAAATTTTGGGGATATTCAAGCCCGGTAAAGAGCTCGAACTGTTCCGAGGCTTGCTCGACAAACATCTCCACCCCCCGAATGATTTGACAGCCCCGAGATTGTGCATGCTCCAAAAATTTTGTGATTGGGGGATTGTAGATGATATCGTAGGCGATCTCTTTTCCCGACCACGGATAAAAGGAAAACGGATCGACATCGATCTGGTCCGCCATCCCCGCGCTGGTCGTCTGAATGACGGCATCCTGATGCTTTTCCACTAAATCCAGCGATTCCGGTGCCAACGGAGCCGCTAGTGCATCGAGGTCCCTGGCGAGCGCCTCTGCCCTTGCGAAAGTACGTCCGAGAATCAGCACCTGGGCACCGGCTTGCTTCAAAGCCCAGACGACACCGCGAGCGGCCCCGCCACTGCCGATCACCGTAATTTTTTTTCCTTTCAGGTCCGAGCATCCCCATTTTTTGAGCAGGGGCCGCAAGAAACCCAAGGTGTCCGTGTTGTGCGCCGCCCAGCCTCCGGCGGTCAACACCAGGGTGTTGGCCGCTTTACAAGCGCGTACAGATTCCTCCGTAACCGCAGCGAGATGGGCGGCCTGTTCCTTAAAGGGTATCGTGACACTCACCCCCCGCAGATTCACATATTCCCGAATCCGCAGCACATCTTCCAAATTGTTTGCCAGAAAGGGCAGATAAACCGAACGTATACCCAAAGCGCGAAATCCGGCATTGTGAAAAATCGGACTTTTGGAATGATGAATGGGATTTCCCACCACGCCATAAACGGCATCGTCGGATGTCCATTGATGAACACGGTACACTTCCTTCAACGTTTTGGGATCGATTTGCCCCAGGTCGTTGGGGCCTGGATGCGAGGTTGCATACGTCCAGAGAGATCCCAGGGCCGAGCCGAGGACCCTTGTGGCCAGGCCATACGCTCCCATCCCGATGATGACCCTTGGCAGATTATTTAGCTCCTCGGCCAGTTCGAACACGTTCCCCAGCGTCGAAGAGTCTTTCAGAGCGACGGCAATTTTTACTGCGTCCGAGCCCCGAAACATGGCTCGCGCTCGCTCAGCGGCATCCGGCGGCAGCCCCTGAAAATCATGGAAACTTCGAAGGATTTTACCGCCCCGGGAGCGATACTCGCTTTCCAGGTTTTCCGGCAAGGGGTGGCCTTCTTCGATGTCCCACCAATCCCAGCCCTCATCGCAGTGCATCTGATAAAAGGCCAGGCGGTCTTCGTCATCGCCGCGATAATCACCGCCATCCGTAGTGCGCCGAAGCGTGAGGATGTTGGGAATTTTACCCAGGAGTGGCCAGGTTCGAAGTTTTGTGCGCTCCTCGGGGCGCAGCTTATCGGCCCGGAGTTCGACCATATCGACCCAGTCCCTGTGCTGCTCGTACACCTCGAGGTCACGGGCCAGGCTTTCTTCGGCAAGAACAAGGCAGATGTTCAGTGGCACTAGAGATCGCTCCGGTAATAGTAGAGATCGTTCAATCGGTTATTGGTGAACTTCAGCCGCAATCGCCGGGGAAAACCCAGAACGGGGAGCTCGTAGGTAAACCAATTCTCGTCCCGATAACGCGGTGGCCCGATCAAGGATTCGACCTGCTCACGGCTCATTCCCATACTCAATCCCATGAACCTTCCCTGAAACCGTTGGTCCACGCGAATCTGCCACACCCGGTTTTTGTACCAGAAAAGGTAGACGAATTCCGAATAAAAGTGCACCACTTGAATGATGTCGTCTCCCGTCTTGCTGGCCAGAACTTCCTGGGGTGCTCCTAAAAGATCGTAGGTTTCCGAGGGCAACATACCCAGGAAATTGCTGAGATCGACGTTCGCCGTCGATGGGCTTGCGGAGGTACCGGAGGGAAAATCCTGGGCGGTCACACAGGCGACAGGCAGGAAAACCAGGAGGACCGAAAGCCATAAGTTACCCGTCTTCACTGGTCCCCCTTGTTGGAATAACGATGTAACCAGTAGGCCAATACCAAACTTCCCCCGAGAATCAGCAAAAAGACGGGCCACCAGCGCCCCACAAAGGCGGCAAGACCGATGTTGACCCACTCCAAACTGAAGACCAGGGCCAAAAACGACAAAACCAGAAGAACCCAGGATGGGATGAGCAAATTGATCCGTTTGCCATGATGGTAATTAAAGGCAACGGGAATAAAACTCAATCCGGTAAACCCGACAAAGAGGGGCCACAACCGATCGATCCAGGGGCCATTTTCGTCGGGCCAGAAATTGTTGGCGAGCAGTATCAACGCGGAGACAAAAACCAGCATGTAACCAAGAAACAAAAATCGAGCCTTGGCCCTGGCACGGTTTCGGTAAAACCGTACGATGAGTACCAAACCCAGGACAAGGGGAATGACACCCCCCAGATCGAACAAAAGTTCCACCCCTCCGAGATTCCAGAGAAGGAGGACAAATCCTGCCAAAATGAAGACAATTCCCAAAACAAACATGAGCCGCGTGCCGCTGTGCTTCATCAGCCCCCCATGTGCGCAATGATGGCGTCTCCGAAGCGCGAACAGGAAACCTCGGTCGCACCATCCATGAGACGTGCGAAATCGTAGGTGACCGTCCCGGCTTCGATCGCCCCCTGCAGTCCTGTTTCAATGAGTTGGGCCGCCTCGTTCCACCCCAGGTACTCGAACATCATCACCCCGGAAAGGATGACCGAACTGGGATTGACCTTGTCCAGATTGGCATACTTGGGTGCGGTACCGTGGGTGGCTTCGAAAATGGCATGGCCGGTCAGGTAGTTGATATTCGCTCCCGGAGCGATGCCGATTCCCCCCACCTGAGCGGCAAGGGCGTCGCTCAGATAGTCCCCGTTGAGGTTCAAAGTGGCAATCACATCGAAGTCCTCGGGACGGGTCAGGACTTGTTGTAGGGTGATGTCGGCGATGGCATCCTTGATGATCAAGCCCGCACCGGGCTTCCCTTCGGGTATACGGCACCAGGGGCCATTGTCGATTTCTACCGCTCCAAACACCTCACGGGCCAAACTATACCCCCAATCCCGAAACGCCCCCTCGGTAAACTTCATGATGTTGCCTTTGTGAACGAGGGTAACGCTCTTTCGTTTATTCCGAATGGCGTAATCGATGGCGCTATAAACCAATCGCTCGGTGCCCTGTCGGCTTACCGGTTTGATCCCGAGCCCGACCACCACGTCCTCCGAGCGGGGAGGCAGCCCGACCCGTCGGCGAAGATCCTCCCAGGTTTTTACCTGGTCTTTTTGACCGAATCGGATCTTTTTGAATTCGTTGGGAAAATGCCCTTCCAAAAAACGAAGTAGGCTTTCCGACTGTTCGCTTCCGCCCACATATTCGATCCCGGCGTAGATGTCCTCGGTATTTTCCCTAAAAATCACCATATCGACGAGCTGCGGCTTTTTGACAGGTGAGGGCACGCCGCGATACCACTTAACCGGCCGCAGGCAGACATAGAGATCCAGCATTTGCCGCAGGGCCACGTTGAGACTTCGGATACCACCGCCAACCGGAGTCGTCAAGGGTCCCTTGATCCCCACCAGATGCGACTTAAAAATTTCCAGAGTTTCATCGGGAAGCCAGCTGCCCGTGAGTTGAAAAGCCTTCTCCCCCGCCAGGACCTCCTTCCAATAGACCTTTCGTTTTGACTGGTAAGCCTTTTGGACCGCTGCATCGAATACACGAACGGCACTCCTCCAGATATCGGGCCCGGTTCCGTCCCCTTCGATGAAGGGAATTACAGGATCGTCGGGAACGGTGAGTCTGCCATCGACCATCGAAATCGTATTTGCCATGATCAAGAATATACCGAATGTGCCGAATGACCGCAACATGAACGCTCCCGCATTGACAACTTTGAAGCATCGCTTATTGTAAAATCATGTACGTGTTCCTGATCCTGCTTCTTTGTGGGTGTTCTCTAACCGAGGGCTGGATCGGGGATTTGCCCGAAACCGAAAAAGAGTTTTACTATCGAATCGGGAGTGATGCCTTTTCGGAGGCTGATTTCATCCGAGTTCAAAGAATCGGCGCCTATCTCGCCGCAAAGGATCGTCATCAGGATCTGGTAGGTTTGTTGCGGGAACCCCGGATCCGAGCCGCATGTGCCCCCTACATCGATTTCCTTGATTACCTGCTGGCGCTGAGCTACAAAGAAACAGGTCAAATATCGCTGTCTTCTCACCTTTTTCAAAAGCTCGCAACGCAACGAGCGGAGATCGTCTATCAGGGACAACCGCTTCAAAACATAGTTCTGCAGCACCTGGTGGAAACCATCGACGACCCGCTGGAACGATTACCCTTCATGAAACGGCTGTTGGCCTACCAGGGCAATACGGAACAAACCCTTTTACGAAGCTTTTTCCTGGGCAAAACTTATCAGGAAATCGGTCTTTGGGATCAGGCCATCGATTCTTACCGCTATACGCTGAGTTTTCCAAATGCCACCGAAATCCTGGATCAGGACAGCTACAACAAAATTCGGTCTTTGATCGCCTACCAAAACAGTCCCGGCAACAGGGTTCAAAAGGACCTCGATCGGCTGATTCAAATGGTCAAGGAGGCACAGGAAAGAGGAAATATCGAAAACCTCGCCAAACTCCAGGCCAGTTCCGATTTCGTCATCCGCTATTGGGCTCAAAACGAGAATCATCATCCGACGCCCGAACAGGATACTTTCCTTCGAGGATTGATCGAATTTTCCCGAAATTATAATGGGGAGAACATTGTTAAATGGGAAAATGGGCTCAGCGAGTTATCGAACTCGAACGAAGCCTACGTGAAAACCACGAACTGGTTTGCAGAATGGGGCACTGTCCACTTTTATTTTCGCAAGGTTTTCTATCCGCCCAACCCGGAAATTCACGATCATTGGGAATGGGCAGGCGTTCTTTTAGGAGGCAAATGATGAGGCTTTTGGTTACGATGGTTTTTCTGGGAACACCGCTCTTCGCGCAGTTTGCCACTTCGGACATGGATATTGTTGCAAACCTGCAACCGCCGGAAAGTCAAATCCTTGCCTTCGAGGGCTCCGCAACCCTTGCCATCGAACCGAACTACTTTACCAATTGGTTCCAATCAATTCCCGACATCGACCATCCCCTCGTCAATCACTATGAAAGATTGTATCGAACAACCCAGCTGAACTATATTCGAATTTCCCTGGAACGAGCCCGAAGTTACAAAGATTTGATTTTTCAAATCCTCGATGAGCTTGGCGCCCCTCGTGAACTTTTTTTTCTTCCCATCATCGAATCGGCTTTCACCAGCAACGCGACCAGCCGGGTGGGCGCCGCCGGTATTTGGCAATTCATGCCCCGCAGCGCCGTTCCCTACGATATGAACATTACGATGTGGCTCGACGAGCGGCGGGATTTTCTCAAGAGTACCCGGGGAGCGATCAAAAAACTTTTGGATGAGTACCAAATCTTCAAGGATTGGCACCTGACCCTGGCAGCCTACAACTGCGGTGTCGCGCGGATCCAGCGTATCCTGAACACACATGGCCCCATCAGCTTTTGGGAAATGGCGGAACGCCGGCTTTTGCCACGCGAAACAATTCACTACGTTCCGAAATTCCTGGCTGTCGTGCGTGTCGCCAGCCAGGCCGGCCGTATGGACCTGCCGCTCAGCTGGGAATCGGAGTCGCAGTACGCCATCGTTCATATTCCCTTTCAAGCGGACCTGAGCCAGCTTGCCCGAGTTGCCGGTGTCGATTACCAGCGCTTGAGGTCCTTCAATCGGGAGCTCCTCTACGGAATTACCCCAGATGGTGGGCATGACCTCAAAGTTCCCCTCGAATGGGAAGAAACCATCAAGTCGGCCCTGGCCAATCCTGAGCTCTCCCGCCTGCGCTTTTACATCCATCGTGTGCGTCGGGGTGATACCCTCAGCGCCTTGTCGTCACATTTCGGTGTACCCACGACCATGATTCAACGGTACAATAACAATGTGGCCCCCAATCGGCTTCGCTTGAACCAGACCCTCATCATTCCGATCGTTCATGGTGGAAGGTTGACACCCCCGCCCGCTCCGGCGGCTCCGATTGCCAGATCTGTACGCAACCACGAACCCGGAGACTACGTAGTCCAACAGGGAGACACCCTCTGGTCTTTATCGCGTCAGTGGAACACGAGTGTGGAGGCAATTAAACAGGCCAACAACCTCGGTTCCTCCCATTCGCTGCGGGCAGGACAGGTGCTCAAAAGGCCTCGATGAAGAGCTCTCACGTTTGCAGTAAGGCATTCATTTTACTTTTGAGCGTTTCAGCTTTTGGACAGAGTTTCGAAACGAATTTCGAGATTTTCTGGCCGGAGAACTTGCTGGTGATCGACGTTCAAGCCCCCCTGGTCAGCGGCCAGATCCTACCTGTACGCAGGCTTCAGACCGAGAATCTCGTCAAACAAAACCTTTCCGAAATTACACTTGCGGCCGTTTCGAACATCGTCGTCGACTATCGAGGAACCATCCGTGATTACGCCATAGAATCGCCGGCCCTGTACTCCTACCTCTTGAGTCTCAGTGAAAAACTCGTCCTGGACTTTAGCCGTTCCAACACCGAGTTCACCCGCTTGCTTTCCCGCTACAGTCTTCCCTTGACCCACCTGATCACCCCCTTTGTCCGCCACGATCGACCCCTGAGCGTTCGTGGCAGCTTCGACCTCAGGGGTGCCGATGACATTACAGGACTGGTGATCTACGCGGCAGGACAGTACCCTGTTCACGGAGAAAACACCCTGGCCCGCCTGCGACCCAGCCTGTTTCCTCGAATCCTCAGTCAAAGAACGGAAGTCATCTTTTCCAGGGAAACCCTGGAACCGAACCTTCTGCAACGCCAGCCACCGGTTCTCTTCTCCAACAATCTAGCCGAGGCCCCTTTTCGACAGCGAATCGGGAACCGCCCCTTTCGAATTACCCTTCACTCCATCTATGGTGTGTTGCGCAATGACTTGATCCTTCTCGATGAAGACGTTGAACGCTTACTCTCATCCGAAAACGGACTGAATATCTTGACCGAGGGGCGGATCGTTATCATCATCGACTAAGAGGAACTGAATTGATCAAATATATCCAACTGTTTTTCATCACATCGATTATCATATCTTGCGGACAACAACCCGATTACGCTGTACTGATTTTTTCACCCAACGATTGGTCGGAAACGGAAGTCTACGTCGTCACAGGCGAGAAGTCCGTCGATGGCATATTTTTTCTCGAATTGGAGTCCTCGGGGGGCCAGAAACTCTGGGTGGAAGCCTGGAGGGTGGAAAGGGCCAAATCACGCGCTGCAGCCGAAGAGCTCGCATCTCGACCTACCCAACGCTACAAAACCCTGTCCCAGGGGGCCCGACTCTGGTCCAAACCCGAGTCTTCATCCCCAATGGTCAGTCATCTGGGTAAGAACATGGAGGTTCGATTACTCGGGGAGGTTCCCAACGACGGTCGGTCTTCCGTGCGATGGGTCGAGGTTGTCAGCCGAAACGGTTTTCGAGGCTATATTCCCCGCTACATGCTCGGAAATTTGGCGCAGTCCGATGAAGTGTTGACACTCGCAGGACTGCTGGAAAAATCACCCTGGAGGCCGGCCGATTTCGAGGAGATGATCCAATCGGGAAGGATCAGTATCCATTTGCTCTCCCAGGACATGGGATTGAAAATCTCTCCTGAGGAAGGCATCCTGAATTTCAGCACCCTTTCCCCTGCAAGGGATATCATACAGGAAAGTATCAAGTTTTCAGCCATCTCCGAAATCGCCGACAGCCAGAGAGAATTTCTGATTCAGGGTCCTGTTCAAGCACGCTTGAAATGGCTGTCTCCCAAACAGCTGCGCTTGTTTATCACACGATCGACCCAGGAAGAAACTTTCGACTTTATCAGCTTCCAGGGCGAGGCCCAGGATAGACTCGTCGCTGCCATCTCCGCGGAAAGAGCCAAACGTGAAGAATACCTGAGAACTCTGGTATCGGTGTCGACTCGGTGGCAAAGCGAGGCTTACGGCAGTCTCGTCATTTCTGACCAGGCCCAATACGAATGGGGAGGCATGGATCGCCTCATTCCCTACCTCAAAATAGAGCTCGAGTCAGAGATGGAAAGACTGTCACTCTCTGTTGGCGACAATTTCAATGAACAAACCGAGGGAACCGGTGTCGAACCTGACACCTCCCGGTTGAAACCCTACTTGAAATGGTTAGGCGCTGTCACCCATGGTGGCTATCAGGTCCTCGATGTGGCTTCGTACGAATGGCGCGGACAAATGGCCTTCGATTTTTACGCTCCTCTGCCGCCCCAAACCCTGCCTCTGGTACCCAACTCCGGATTTCCGATGGGGCTCTTTCTCTACCTGGATGAGGGAGATGCCGCCCCCCTCCCCTTTGCGGTTGGCCTGGACAAAGAGCAGGAAGTCGTCAAGGGCCTGGTGCTCATTCCCATCCCCAACATGGAGCTTCAAGGGGAGGGCCAATTCATCGAAACTCTGCCCAGAAATCCCATCATCCTATATTTTAGACCGGTGTATTGACCGACTGACCCAGTCAAAATGTCATCAAGGATTCCTCGTTTCCTGAACATATTTCTGAAGAGTGTCTAAAAAATCGAGCATTCCTGGATCATTGCGGTAGCGAGTTCTTAAACTGTTAAAATAGGATTGCCGAGCATTTTCCGTGGTCAAAACCCGAGTTCCTTCCAAAATATCGGAAGCATAGAAAAAGCTCTCTTTTTGACCGGCATTCCTGGCTGCTGCAAGGGAGGCGTCGATCCGGTTTTTCAACTGGGGAAAATTGTCGTTTTGGGAGAGCTGTACCAGGAATGTATTGAGCAATTGCTGGCGCTCGAGATCCTTGTTGGCACCGAGGGCATCATAGGACTGGCTGAAGGAACTGTAACTGTCGATCAAACCTCTCATTCGCAAAGCAAGAGGCTGATCCTGCTGAAGCTTTTGAAGCTCCTGCCGGGTTTGATCCCTTTCCGAGCGCGTCCTGTTGAGATCGGCCTCCAGCTGGGTGATCTTTTGCCGCAAACTTGCCGTTTCCTCCGCTGTTGCGGTGTTTGTTGGCGTTTGCGGTGTTGCGGCTGCCTGCGGACGTTCCCGCGCCTGCTGTTGGGCGCTGGACAGCTGCCTTTCCAGATCGGTAATTTGCAGCTGTAGTTTTTTGTTCTGCTCCTGCAACTGGAGCATTTCGTTTTTCGATCGCTCCAACTCGCCGGAAGTCGACGGGGAACTGGCCCCCTGCGCTACTTGCTGTTCCAGTTCTCGGATTCGTGCATTCAAAGTATTTTCGGATGATTGGCCAATCTGTTGGAACAGCTGCAAGGCGTCGCGGCGCTGTTCGGCCATCGGGTAATTAATCAAAAGGTCAATGAGAAGGTTTTTGGCGCGCTGAGGATCGGAGTTCCTTAGAGCGTTCGCTTGCTGAAAAACAACCTGCGCCTGCTGGGTGTCAGCCTTGGTTTTTTCTTCAAACGCTCGGTTTGTTCCCAGTTCGATCCACCGCCGGTAAAAACTTTCACCGCCTGGATTGAGCCGGATGATGTTTTGAGCGCGGAGAGACTTGTCGAGGGCCGCATCGTAGTTCCCCTGACGCCAATCGTTTTCGGCCGCACGCAAGAGGGATTCCGCCTCCACCCAGGATTGCTGGAGAGCCATGGCCTGAGCGACAGATCCTGAGCTGCCATCCTGAGATTTCGCCGCTTCCTGCTGTGCCAGGCGCGTATCGGCGATGTTGCTCAACGTCTGAGCCAGCAGGCTGTGGCCCTGTCGGCGGTTCAGAGCCTGGGCGTCCTGTTCATAGGCGGGCAAACGTATCACCTGATTGATCGCTTCGCTAGTATCCTTGAGTTCCCGCCATTCGCCCTTAGTAAACTGGTCGCGAGCCCGAGCAATCAGACCCGCCACTTGATTGTCGAGGGCGGCCAGTTGTTCGGAGCGGGCACGTAAGGCAGCGATCTGGGATTGAGCTTCCTGAAGCTCGGTGGAAATAACCTGGGTTCGGGACTGGATTTCCTGTTCCCGGCGCTGCGTTTCCTCCAAAATCTTTTGCCGTTCCGCAGCGGCCGCGTTCAAGGTCGATCGATAATTTTCCTGAGCTTCGTTCAAGGCCCGCTCCAGGCGCCGTCTTTCGTTTTCTGTTTGGACCTTGAAGGCTTGCAGTTCGGCATCGATTTCACGGCGTCGACGTTCGGTCAATTCCCGTATACGGCGCTCGATCTCGTCTTGACCCAAACCCTGTGCAAGAAGCCGCTCGCGTTCTCGTTGAATTTCCACTTGTAGACGCTGTTCCAGTTCTCGTTCCTTGGCAAGGATCCTTGCTTCGGTTTCGCTGACAAGGGTTCGTTTTTCCTGGTCGATGTTGGCCAGTCGAGCTTGAATCTCCGCAATTTCACGATCCTTTTCACCAAGCGCCAGATCGGACTCTTTCTTGATTTCTTCCAAAAGACGCGCCTCGGCCGTCTGAAGTTGTTGCGAGTCCTCCACCAGGGCCGTCCGCGAAGGCTGAAAAAAGGTGAGGACGGACCACAACCCACCAACGATGACTGCAATGACAAGGGCATTGAGGCTGAGCGTCAGGCTCAAGCCCGATGATGCCTTCGTTGCGTTCCAACTCTCCGAACTGTAAGAGATTTTGCTTTCCTGAACTGCCTGATTGATTTTATCGAGGATTTCCGTTTGTTCTTCGGGAGAAACCTGGTTTTTGATCTCATCCAGGATTCCATCGCTCGGTGATACCTGCGCTGAATTACTCATACTTCAGTATATGATATTTTTCTGAACTATTTCAATGAAATTCATCATCAATAACCCTTTTTAACAAGAAAAAAAAACGGTTTTGAATTAAACTACAATCATGAAAATACGCCCGAAGCTTTTGTTCATCATTTTACCCGTCCTGGCTGGAAGTCTGGTCCTGGTGGGTGCGACGGCTTACACCCTCGCAACCCGGGCTGTCACACGCATTGCCTCCGATTTTTTGGATTTCAAGGCCTTTGAAATTCGGAAGTACGCAGAGAGCCAATGGAACTTGTTGCTGGAAAACAACCTCGTGGACCGGTTGGACCTGGTGAAGGCCGCTCAGGCAGGAGTGGCCAGTTTTGCCCAAACAGTGACCCGCAAAACAACGGAAAGCGTGTTTGCCCTGGGACCCACCGGTTCCCTGGAGTTCCAGACCTTGCCTTCGTGGGAACCGGCTCCTGCAGATCCCACAACCCTTCAAAACCTTGTAGAGCAAGAGCAAATGCCCGGTCTTTTTTCCCTGAACGTTGGCGGTAAGGAACGCATGGCGGTGGCCTTCGACTTCGCACCTTTCAACTGGAGGGTCTTCGTCACCGAGGAGCGTGCCGCCTTTTTTGCGGATGTGGAGAACATTACCCTCGCCACCCTGATTATCTTTGCCGCAGCCATCCTTCTGGGCTCTTCGCTCATCTTGTTCTTCGTCGGTAAAGTGACCCGTCCCATCGTCCAAGTTTCCAGGGTCATGCAAAAAGTGATCGAGACAGGCGACCTCGACATCCAGGCCCCCGTGACCTTCAACGACGAGGTAGGCCACATGAGCCACACCTTTAACCTCATGACCAAGGAACTCAACCGTGCCTACTCCCGCATCAAAACCTACGCTTTGGATGCGGTCCTCTCCCAAAGGCGCGAACGCAAACTTCGGCAGGTATTTCAAAAGTTCGTCCCACAAGAGGTGATCGATCGCTTCATTCAGAACCCCGAATCCATGCTGGTGGGCGAAAACCGCGAGCTGTCGGTGCTGTTTTCGGATATTCGCAGCTTTACCTCCATTTCCGAGGCCATGAAGCCCGATGAGTTGGTACAATCCCTCAACCGCTATTTCGACACCATGGTGGAGCTCATCTACACCCGTGGCGGCGTAATCGACAAGTACATCGGGGACGCCATCATGGCCTTCTTCGGGGCCCCCGTGAAACACGACAACGACGCTCAGCAATCCCTGGAGGCCGCCCTAGATATGGTCGAGGCCCTGGAGATTTTCAACCAGGGGCAACGAGAGCGCGGCGCCCCAGAATTCAAAATCGGCATCGGCATCAATTATGGTCTGGTGACCGTGGGCAACATTGGTAGTGAGCGAAAGATGGACTATACTGTAATAGGAGATATGGTGAACCTGGCATCCCGACTGGAGGGCCAAACCAAGCCCTACCACGAACAGATCATTTTCTCGGAATTTCTGCAGGAAAAAGTCGGTCCCTCCATTCCCACGCGACTTTTGGATTGTATTGCGGTCAAGGGTAAGAAAAAAGGGGTACGCATTTACACAGCGGGTAGAAATCTTTCGGAAATGACGCTCAAGGCGTGGAAGGCCCACAACCAAGCAATGGAGCTCTATTACCAGCGCCGGTTCGAGGAGGCCCTGCATTTGTTCACCAGGGTACGGGAAGTTTTGGGGGAACAGGACTACCACACCGCCGAGATGATTGGGCGCTGCCAGCACTACCTGGCCCACCCGCCTGCGGAGGACTGGAATGGTGTCGAGGTGAAGACCGAAAAATGAGGTGTTTCCTCGCTGTTTTCATCATTTTGCTGACGATTCCGGGCCTCCGCTCGAATGCCCAGGGCAAGTTGGCCCGCTCGAGGGTTTATCTGGGTGTGCGCCTCGAGGAACAAGCCACATCCGGTGATCGAGAGATCCTCAATTATCTGCGTACGTATTTGATCGGGCTCCTGGACGCGAACGGATTGACATCCGCACCGGTTGAGGACGCCGATTTTCTTGTCCAGGTCGATGCGCGCACAGCTAACAATCGTGTGGATTTCGGAATCGAGGTACGGGACAATTTGGACAAATCCGTGGTCTTCGCCAGGCGGGCACTGGTATTTCCGGGTCTTCTGGCCCAGGAACCATTGCAGGACAGTGCAGAGCAAGCCATTAAAACCATCCTTAACTCCCAAAGCCGTTATGTGATGGTTGGCTCCATTGACTACGCGCTGACATTCGAAGGTCCTGAAGATGGAGTACAGTTATGGTTGGGGGAGGGATCGGGCCGTTTTTTTTGGGGCAGCATTCAGGAAGGGAAATACCAGGCCAGCTATTATCCTTTTGAACTGGGTAAAACTCTTTGGGTTTCAGCGGAAAAAGAGGGATACTGGCCCAGGTCTATCGGCATCCCATTGACGGAGGAACCCAGCCCTGTGCGTATTGACCCTCTTTATAAGGTTTCCCATCATCAGTTACTTTTCAGCCTGGTCGGGGGTCGGCTGGGCTATCGCCAGGGATACCGCTACTTTTTGCTGCCCGACAAGTTTATGATCGGCGCCGATTTCAGTCTCTGGATACAATCCAACTTCAAGACCAACGCCACGCCTTTTTACAATCAGGAAATCCGTTTGAATACCGGATCCTACCTATTTTTTCCCGAGGATCACTGGTTTCGCTTTATGGCGGGCACGGCCTGGTCCTGGTATCTCGCCCTTCTTCCTCTTGATGCAGAACTACTCCAGATTCATACTTTTACGCTGGAACCGATGTGGATCTGGCTGGAGTGGAACCAGCCCTGGTTTTTGATGTTCCTCGAGGCGCGTTTCCCCTTTATTTTACCCGGATCGACCCTTCTCACCCCTCAGTGGGGAAACTTTATTTTTTCCATAGGAGTAGGATTCAAATGGTGAAACGCTATATGTGGGCAATCATTCCGTTTTTTGCGCTTTCCTGCATGCTCTTCCTCCCTCCTCTTCCGTCGTATTTGCCCCACGTTGTGGCTGTCGCGGACCTGGACAAGCTCCTGGATGCAAAACAGGCAAGAGGGGCAACCCCCCTGAGTGCCAACATCCTTTCGCCTCACTTAAACGTGGACAGGGTCACCATCCTCCTCAGCCAGGGGACGACCAAAAGCCTTCTCACTCTGAACCGTACCAGCCTCACCGACCCCTTGCGAATTATTCCATCAACGTCCGGATACATTACCGCTTACCTCGGCACCTATTCCCAGGGATGGAAGAGCGGTAATCAAGGATTTCGAATAGACTCAGAAAATTACCTCGTCAACGAATCGACTTTGGATTCAGTTGAAATCTCACATGGCCCTCCTGGTATCCGGAATGTCTACTATGACCTTCCCTCCATGAGAATATTTAACTTCATATTTTACGACAATTCTGTTTTTTACATCTTAAATATTCAATCTTTTGATAATTCTCTAAGTCCTTTAAATTTTAAGTCAACTACATTTAGTTATGATTCCCTGGGATTACCCTATTCTGGCAGTGCCAGCGATTCTCTCCGTTTTTTACAAGTTATTCGCTATGGATCTCCCGATCGCATCGCTCTCCTGGTGATCAACAAAGTGACGAATGTCGGTTCAGTGGCCCTTTTCGGTTTCGATTATCCTAACCTCTCTCTTAACCATACCTTTATCAAGGTTTTGCGAAAAGGCTTTCCAGCGCGATTTGACAATCCCGACAGGCGATATACCTGGCTCACCGAGGCCGGTGTTGTTCACTTCGATCAAGCCGCGAAAACAGTGACCTTTTATCCCTTCGAGGATACGGCGATCCTACCTTTTGAGATCGACGACCTGGAACCTCTGGGATTTTCGGAAAAGGGAACCGAATGGTTAGGATACGACCGGGTTAACAGAAAGCTATATTTGTTGAGAAGTTGGTGGTAGCATGATTTGGCTCTTGACACTTTTGAATCTCAGCAGCCCTTACCAGGACCAGATGCGCATCGGATTGGATTGGCAGGGAGATCCATCATGGTATTCCTACTGGGTTGGAGCCATCGGAGATCTGGGCTTTGCCCTGTTCCGTGTTCCGGAGGGTGTCGCCGACCCCTTGGACTGGGGACGACAAAACCAGATCGATGGTATCGTCTGGATGGAAGCCCGCACTTCGGGGTCCACGGTGACGGTGCGCTACAAGATCATCGAAGTTGTCTATAACATCATCGTTGCCGAGGGGAGTTGGTCCTCGCCCATTCCTAATGAGAGATCCTTGATAGAGGCTTTTTGGGTCCCTATCAAACAAGACATGAAAGACAAGATTCCCAGCCTGCGGGGATCCGCCGTGATCATCAAAGCTCATCCAGGAACCAGCCTGGTCAATTTAACCAGCGAACTTCTCACTGTAGACGAAAGCGGCGAGATTGCTGTCGCTCTGCGAACACCGGGCGTCTATCGTTTCCGGGCCATCCATCCTGAATACCGAACACAAACCATCACCTGGTCCACCCTGAAAAATGGTGAGACCCTGGAAATCCGCCAGGACCCCAACAGAATGGTCTCTTTGACTGTATCGACAAAATACTTCGCCTTCTTACAGCCAGAATTCCGATACCATTTTTTTTACGATCGTTGGTGGGCGAGTTTTGGGTTCGAACAGTATGTGTTCGGCATTTTCCTCAGTATTGACAAAGAATACGTCCAGAAAAAAGGGGTGATCGCCAGTTTCCCGATGATTGTTCCCTATATGGGCCTCGGTTTTTACCTGGATGATTCAGACTCGCCCCTTCGAAGTTTTATCAGCGCCCATCTTGGCCTGAGGCTGCTCACTGACCCCTGGGCCCTGGATCCCCTTGGTTTTTTTCATGTCGGTTTGGGTGGCGGTTGGGAGTACACCCATTCTTCCAATTTGAGCCTATCCTTCCGTCTTGGGAATGATTTCATCTTTCCTGCCCCTACGGAGGCATCTTTTATGAATAGAGAAAAACGTTTACTCATCCTAAACCTTGGCCCCGTGCTGATGCAGACTCCCGTTTTTCATGGAGGTATTTCGTGGTCTTTTTGAAACGTTTTGGCATGCTCTTTGCCTTGATGGTGTTAAGCGGATGCGCCCTTCCCCTCGTGGATCCGGAGTTATCCCTGACCTTAATAACGAAATCTAAACTGGGATCCCCGCTGATTTCTTTTGTATACACTGGAAACATTCCCGATTCGTTTGCTTTATCCCAGAACAATTCGGAAAGTGAACTGATCTTTTTGCCCGAGAACGATCCTCATCCTGCCAAAGGTGTCGTGGTGCATAGGAAACCCAATCAGTTCGAACTATATTTTCTCGATAGTCAGAACCTCACAGGTCCTAAATTCGCCTACGATTTGATGGCACAAGATGGGGCTTATTTTCAGCCCTCGATGTTACCCAACACCACGACACAAACAAACAGGGTATACTTCTTATACGAAATAAGTTATTTTTTTATGAGTACCAAGATCAGGCATGGAGATCTAAGCAATCAAAGTAATGCAGATTCTTTAAGTATGTATGATCCCAATTCTTTCTTGGCAGCAGGAGCGGTTCAGTGTAGTTACCCAACGGGAAAATTCCATAATTCTTTTGTCTCTGTGGAAAACGGATCCGATTTAAAATTTCGGGGTATTTACACCTCCAATCCCCAGGTAGACGCTCCTTCATTTTCACAATTGGACTCATCGTTTGAATCACCTCAAGACATTCTTTCAAAAAATTATAAAATAGGTCGGAATACTGTGTTTTTCCTGGGAAAATCAAGCAGTGATTTGTACTTCGTATTATCGCTGGAAAAGGATCAGCTTTTCGACAACTACTTGTATAAATATGATACCCCCACTATGAAAATGATTAAACTGAAAGAATACTCCTTTAAGGGCCGCATCGAGTCCACCATCAACAATGCCACTCAAATACTTGTCCGGAATGCCAATTATTATGAAGTGTACGACTCCGACGGCGGCCTCGTGTACCGCTTTCCTGCAGGCAG
>CALGPJ010000007.1 GCA_937960645.1 uncultured Spirochaetia bacterium
AAGAGCGATATCGACGACCTCATTCAGGCACACAGCCAACACTGGCAGCTTGACCGCATTTCCCGAGTCGATCTGAGTATCCTGAGGATGGCTGTTTTCGAGCTGTGTTTTTCCGATGCCGGAACCCCTCCCAAAGTCATCATCAACGAGGCGATCGATTTGGCAAAGGAATTCAGTAGCGACGCCAGCTACAAATTTATCAACGGTGTCCTCAATGCGATCTACCAACGAAAAAAAGTCTCCTAGATCGCCCGTTTCTGCCCTTCTGGCCTTTCTTGCCCTTCTTTTGTTGGCACTCGTGGGTTTTGTGCTGTGGTGGCCGACCCTCAAGCCGCTTCCCTTCGATCCCGATGCGGCCTATCGATTGGCTGAGGGCTATCATCGCGCCGGACGCTGGGATGAGCTGGAAAATCAGCTCAGACTCCTGGCAAGTTTTCAGGAAAACACTCGATTCAATGAAACCGTTTGGGTGAGGTGGCTTAACCTCGCCCGAAGACTGGGACGTGCAACCCAGAGGTGGGAGCCCCTTCTGCTTTTGGCGCGTAAGGCTTTGGCAGAGTTACCGGGAAATCCCATTTTAAAAACCTTCAGCATGTACGCCCGAATTCGAGCCAGGGATTTCAACGAGCCCCTCCCAAAACAATCGGAATTGGAGGCCGCAAACCCGATATACCGCCGACTCCTTCTCGATTACCACAGCTGGCTCTATTTTCAGAATAGCAAACAATCGGGACTCTTCGACCCCCGAGAGCTTCTGACCTCGAAAGATCTGGGATTCTGGAGCCAGCTCGCCGATGCCTTTCCTGATGAGCCGTCGTTCAATGCCAGAGCCCTGTTGCTCGCGCTCGGTGAAAACAATTCGGAGCTTTTTTTACGCTACCTGACCAGTCTGGAATTGGGGAAACGGCAGCATGCCGTGTTTCGGAATTGGGAGGCTGCCACCATCGACAAATTGGTCGGATTGGCTTCGTTTCGTTTGGGGCGTTGGGAGACGGCCCTGACCTTTTTGCGTCGAAGTCGTTCATCACTTCAGAGCGATTCTACGGCCTCCCTGGCGTTGGCGGAGGCAGCCTATCGGTTGGGACAGTTGTCGTTTGCTGACCGAGTTCTTGACGAGGAACTTCGAGTCGTGGAAGCGGATGACGAAAAACGTGCCCAAATATTGCACAATCTCGCTTTCATTGCCTTGTTTCAGGCTGACCTGGGGGCGATTCGCGGCTTGTCGGAACGGGGCGATCTGCCCAAAGATTTGCAATTTTATCTTCAAATCGTTTTGACCACCGGCGAGGCTGGTAAAAGAAACCTGCAGAAAAAGTTTCTGGAGTATTTGAGTTCGCAATCGGAGCCCTCTGTTTCGGCTATGTTTTTTTATTACGCATCGTTTCCGGACTTGCTGACGCCGACGCTGTTGAATACGGAACTGTCAAGGTACCTGTCCCGCGAAGAACAGGAGGCACCCTATCTGCAAGCCCTGGTGGAGATGTTGTTGTGGCAACTCAATCGTGAGGGCAAATTTTTTCTTACCCTGGAGACGGCCGATAAATGGTCCCGGACCTGGCCCAATTCCTGGTTCTTGAACAAGGAAAAGGCCCTCGCCCTGGCCCAGCTTTCCGGCAGGGCCAGTGAGGCTTACGACCTATGGAATACAGCCTCGATGCTGGATCGTAATCTGTATTGGGAGTACAATGCCTCTCGTTTGGCAGCCAATTTGGTGCGCGCACAGAACAACCAGAGGGGGTACGATCGAGCCCTCGCTCATAATTTCAAGGCCGAGGCCCTGTCATTGCATTATCCCAACACCCCGGCATTGAGACGATTTTTGGCACAGATCTTCCTGGATCGATCGGTCTGGTTGTACTATTCCGGGAAGGAGCGCGAATCTCGAGAGGCCCTGGTTCAGGCACGCCGACTCGATCCCAATTTCCTGGCAGCGCAAGCCTACCTCGATACAGCTTTATTGAAGGAAATCAGCGATGAAAATCAAAACTAAGGATCAGTTGCGGAAGATCCATGAATCCTGTCAGCTCTTGGCGGCGATGTTCCGCGACATCCAGCAGGAAATCGGGGAGGGAGCGAACCTTCTCGATCTCGATCACTGGGCTCAGGAGTACATTTTGAGGCACAAGGCCAAACCGGCATTCAAGGGCTATCGGGACTATCCGGCCACCCTGTGCACGTCTCTGAACCACGAGGTGATTCATGGGATTCCCCGGTCACGCAAGCTCAAAAAAGGCGACCTTCTCAGTGTCGATTGCGGTATCGATTTGAACGGATACATCAGCGACATGGCGATGACCTTCCCAATCGGAAATATTACCCCGGAAGAAGAAAAACTGCTCCGGGTTACCCAGGAAAGCCTGTGGGCAGGAATCAGGGCCGTGAAGCCCGGGGGCAGGATCAAGGACATCTCGTCGGCGATCAGTCGGGTGATCGAACCCAACGGTTATGGCATCGTTCACGATTTTTGCGGTCACGGGGTCGGTTTTTCGGTGCATGAACCCCCCGAGGTGCCCAACTACGTTCGTCTCGGCCCCAATCCGCGATTACCCGTAGGACTTGTCATCGCCATCGAGCCTATGGTAAACATGGGAACAGCCGAAGTGACGGTTCTTGACGATGGTTGGACGGTGGTCACCCGGGACGGAAAAAAGAGCGCGCACTTCGAGCACACGGTGGCCGTGGTAGAGGAAGGGTATTGGGTCCTCACCGAGTTGGTTTCTTGAGCTGTGTAAATAAACAGGAGGTTCGTTGTCTAGTATGCAAAGGAGTCGTTCGATGAAAATCAATAAAACCTACCTGGCGGCGGTGTTCTTTTCCATTCTTTTGGGAACAGGACTTTCTTTTTTCATCCTGGCTTGTACCGGGGGATTGGGGCCCGGTGCCGAGGTTTTGGCCGAGACCCGTCAAAGTTCGGTGGCACCGAGCATTTACGAAATGCAAAACAGTTTTCGGGCCATAGCCCGGGATGTCCTGCCGAGTGTGGTCGAAATTCAGACCCGGGCGATCACCGCCCCGGCCCAGCCGATCAATCCCTTCGGGGAGGACTTTCCCTGGGATTTCTTTTTTTCACCGAATCCAGACACGCAACCGAGGCGTCAGCAGCCGCGTCAGTTTGAAAGCCGCGGCCTGGGATCGGGGGTACTGGTCCAAAGGGTGGGCAACGAAATTTTCGTACTCACCAACAACCACGTCGTCGAGGGGGCCCGAGAGATCAAGGTCCTCCTCTTCGATCAGCGCGAATTCACGGCCAGCCTGGTCGGAAACGATCAACGGCGGGATCTGGCAATCATCAAATTTCAGTCCGATGATACATCCATCAAGCTGGCACGCCTCGGTGATTCTACCCAGCTCGAGGTGGGCGATCTCGTGCTGGCCCTGGGAAGTCCGTTGGGCTTGGGCTTTTCCGTCACTCAGGGCATCATCAGCGCGCTGGGAAGACGGGGAGGGCCAGGGCAGAACATCAACGACTTCATTCAAACGGATGCCGCCATCAACCGAGGGAACAGCGGGGGGGCACTTGTGAATTTGCAAGGCGAGGTGATCGGCATCAACACCTGGATCGCGACACCGACGGGGGGAAGTGTCGGTCTCGGGTTCGCCATACCCATCAACAATGCCAAACGCGTGATCAACGAAATTACCTCCAGCGGACAGGTAAAATACGGTTGGCTGGGGGTCAGCATCGGTGATCCTGAACCCGATCTCGCCCGGGACCTGGGGGTTCAAAACGAGCGGGGCGCCATGGTGTATAACCTCTTCCGACAGAGCCCCGCTGACAAGGCCGGACTGAAGCCGGGTGATTACATCGTCAGAATCGACAACAAGACCTTCCGCAATTCCTCGGAGTTGATTCAGATCGTGGGCGATTTAAAGCCGGGCAGCCGAACCGAATTCGAGCTCATCCGGGATGGGCGCAAAATGAAGGTCACGGCCCTGATCGAGGAAAGGGCAAAAGAAGAGCAGATCGACTCGATGAACAATAAACTTTGGCCGGGTTTCGTCGTCATGCCCATCACCGAATCGATCAAGAGCGCTCAACCCGATTTGGCGAATGCCCGCGGTGTCGTCATCGTGAACGTGGTCCAGAGGACGCCGGCGCAAATCGCCGGGTTGCGGGATGGAGACCTGATCAAGGCTGTCAACAATCGAACGGTCACCAATGCGCGGGAGTTTTATGCTGCCGTGGCAGCCGCTACCAACGAATTGAACCTGACCGTCAATAGGAACAATACCGACATCGTGATCGGTCTGCGGCCATGAGCGTCCGTAAGGACTTTATCGGTTTCGAGCAGGTGCGTAACAACGCCCTGCTCCTTGCCCGAAAAATCCTCGATTCGGGCTTTTTGCCCGACATCGTCTACGTCAGTCTTCGAGGCGGGGCCTACCTGGGAAATGTCCTCAGTGAATACCTCAGGTTTTTCACGCCGGCCAGGAAGCGGCTCTTTTATGCCGCGGTCGTGGCTCACAGCTACACCGACGTGCAAAGTCGACAGCAGGTCAGGGTGGATGGGTGGACCTACGACCCTCAGTATTTGCGCACCGGAGACAGGGTCCTCTTCGTCGACGACATCTTCGACAGCGGCCACACCATCAACCACCTGGTGAACATCATCCTGGCACGGGGGATACCCCGCGAGGACATCAAGGTGGCCGTTCACGACTTCAAGGTTTACCGTTGGAAGGACATGCTCCCCATCGAGCCGGATTTTTGCTGCCGCCGCTGGGACATCGAAAAGCCCGAAGACGATGTCTGGATTCACTACCTCAGCCACGAGTTGGTGGGCTTGACACCCCAGGAAATCGAAACGTATTACATCACCCATTCGCAGCCCCAGGAGTTGCAGTCCCTGTTGCGGGAAATCCCTGACCTGGGGCGCTAGATCACTCCCAGGTCCAGCTCTTGTTCGAGCTCTCCTGGCGGAAAAGGCCCTTCCCGAGGGTTCCAACATAGGTTTTGCCGGATACGCTCAAATAGCCGGTGACCGTGGCGCTCGAAAGGGCGGTGGAATTGTAGTTGTTGATATCCGTGGTGGCCGCGGTGAGGTTCTGGACCCTGGCCCCCCCGCTTCCGTCACTGACGAGCTCATACAGCCCGCCGCCCTGCTTGCCGGCCTGAGTGCTCCCGGCCACGACCACCCCGTTTAACACAAAAATATGACCGAGTCGGACGGGGTTCTCGCCGCTTTGTTTGGAATGGGGGCCAGACTGACTCCAGCTCATACCGGCATCGGTGGACCAGGCCACGCGGCCGTTGCTCAGGGTGACGAAGACGGCACCGCTTACCGGGAAGGCGGATAAGGTGGAAACACCCCCCAGATCAGCGCCGAAGCTGTAAGAAAGTTTGGTAAGGTTCGTCAGCGTTCCCTTGAACAGGCGAGCATCCCCGGCGGTGAGGTAGAAATTGGATCCATCGTAGGCCGCGGCCTGGACGGGGAGGGCGATCGGTTCATCCAAAGAGATGGCAGGGTTGATCGCCCCGCTGGTGAGATTGATGTCGTGAACAGCGTAGGTGTTGTCCGATTTATGCACGCTGAGATACAGGGCAACCAGGGCGCCGGTCGCGTTGAAAACGGGTGTCAACCGTACCGGTTTGCCGCTCACTGACCCGGAAGATTGTGCCCACACCGATCCATTGAAGTTCATGAGCTTGGTTTGGGTGGCTTCTCCATTGGAGACCACCACGTAGAGGCGGGAGGAATCGGCCGCAATGGAAAGCACGTGAGAATAGCCGCTCCCCCATTCGGCGGGCCGCAGGATTTGCCATTCGCTGTCCCCATCGGCCTTTCGAAAGAGGCTGCGGGTGCCGACGTAAGTGTTCGTACCCAGGCGGGCCAGGCCGTTCACGCTGATGTCGTTTTTCAGGCTGTCACTGGCATCGGGAATGAAAACCTCCTTTTCGATGGTATAAAAGATGCCGGCATCCCCGTAGGTGCAGCCCTGAAAGGTTGGGATCAAAATCACAAGAACCGATAGGATCGAAGGAAAAATTCGTTGATTCATGGGAATCTCCTTAAAAATGGAAAACAGCGCTCAGGCCGATATCCAGAAAGTTCGCCAGCCGGCTCTGGTCCGAAGAAATCCCCGGCGACTCGTTCCCTGAGTACAGCTGAGCGATCCAAAGGTAGTTCAAGTTGAGACCGAATCCCCACTGAGACGACACGTGGTAATAAAACCCTGAGCCGAGCTGAAGGGCGGGATTGACCTCGAAGGCCTGTTTGAAGGAGATAAAACTGATCCCCGCTCCCATCCACAACGGTACGCTGAAGGGCCAAAACTTGATTTCATAGGTTCCCTTGAAAAGAATGGGAACCAAAAAAACGATGTTTCCGTTGGGAGTGGCGTTGAAACTGCCGCGCAGTCTTCCTCCCAAGAGCCAATTATTGTTGAGATAAAAATCCAGGTCCAGGGCCAGAAATCCGCCTAGGCTCAGGTTGGCCGGAGCAGTGCTACCTGAAAGGGTCTGATAAAATAGAGGAATATCCGTGCCCAGGCTCAGTCCCAAAGCCTTGTCTCCCAGGTTGCGCTGGTCGAAGGCAAAGATCGGAACGGCCTCGATTTCTGATTGGGCAAAAAGACGGGCAAAGTTTATCAGGAATAGGACCGCCAGCGTTGGTTTTTTCATAGACCTTATCATTCCCCTTTTGACTTAAAAAATCAAGGTGTCTTTCAACACATCGATTTATTGATTACCTTTGTTAAAAAAGCTGAAGCCGATGGAGGTTACGTTGGATACTGTTCGCATGGAAGGCAAGCCGGTTGCCGAAAAACTGTATCAGGCAATCAGAAGCGAGGTGATGGATCTGAAGCGACATGGGATCGTGCCCTGTCTCGCCGTCATCCTGGTGGGTGACAATCCTGCCAGCGTCTCTTACGTCACCGCCAAAGAGCGAACTTGTGAAGAGCTCGGGATGCGCTCGGTGGACCTTCGCCTTGCGCCCCACGTGACCACCGAAGAGCTCATCAGCAAAATACAAGAACTGAACGCGGATGCTTCCGTGCACGGTATCCTGGTGCAACTCCCTCTGCCGGAACATATCGACTCGCGCAAGGTCCTATTCGCCATCGATGCGGCCAAGGACGTGGATGGATTTTTACCCTATTCCGCCGGCCTGCTCATGACGGGCCAGCCCGGATTTGTACCCTGCACACCCGCCGGGGTGATGGAAATGCTCGACTATTATCAAATACCTCTCCAAGGGAAACATGCCGTCGTGGTGGGGCGCTCTCTGACCGTGGGCAAGCCCCTGGCCTTACTTCTCTTGGACCGTCACTGTACCCTGAGCGTTTGTCACAGTCGGACACCCGACCTTGGCACGATAACCCGACAAGCCGACATTTTGGTAGCGGCGGTTGGCAGGCCCCAGCTGATTCGCGGAGATATGGTCAAGGAGGGGGCGGTCGTGATCGATGTCGGGGTCAACAGGATCGATGATCCTACCAAACCCAGGGGTTTTCGATTGGTCGGCGACACGGTTCATGCCGAACTTTTGGGCAAGGTGTCCTATTTGACCCCTGTTCCGGGAGGCGTCGGTCCAATGACCATCGCCATGCTGATGAAAAACACGCTGACGGCGGCCTTGAAAAGCCACTCGACAGGGTGATTTTTCTGTGTATAATCGTGATAGGCGGTTTTGGTGGAAACTTTCAGCACACAGCAACTCGCGAACCTTTTGTCAAAAAGTCCGCTGGGCCACATCGTTTTCGATGACCAGCAGCGTGTCGTTTTTGTCAGTGATAGTTGTATTGCAATCACGGGGTACAACAGAGAAGACCTCCTGTTGGAAGGGTTCTTCCAGAACTTCGTCAAGAGTCCGGACTACATCAATCGGATCAAAGACAAGGCCAAATCGACGCTGACCGAATTTTTCGACGATCTCGATGTTATGCTCCTTCGTGCGGATGGCGAAAAGCGCAGCTACCACTTTGGCGGTTTTCCCTGGGAGGACAACGGCAAAACCTTTGCGTGTTTGATGATCCAGGATGTCACCGACAAGAAGGCGTACGAGAAAGTCATTGAAAGCAGCTTCGATAATTTTGTCGACATCACGTTGAAGCTCGACGAGGCCATGCGCACCATTCAGGAGCAAAAGGCCCAGTTGGAAGAATACCAGATCAAGATGAAACGCGAACTCCAAATCGCTACCGGCGTTCAGCGTGCCATCATTCCCAAAACCTTTCCCAAGATTCCTGGTTTCGACATGTACGGTACCTCTCTGCCCTCCGAAGAGCTGGGAGGAGACTACTTCGATTACTTTCTTTTGGACGATGACAACAAGAGCATCGGCATCCTGATCGCGGATGTCTCCGGCCATGGAGTCCCCAGCTCCTTGATCACGACCATGGTCAAGGCCTATTTCGAATACTATACCAAGAGGTACAAGGAGCCCGACAAGGTCCTTCAACACGTGAACCGGGATATCGCTGCCATCATCATGGACACGGGGTTCTATCTTACGGCCTTTTATGCGGTGGTCGACCTCGAGAATCTCAAGATCACGGTTGCCTCCGCCGGTCATGATTCGGCGATATGCAGCGTCCAGGGCGAACCTAAGACCTACCGTTTTGGAGGTGAGGGATCGGACGGCACGATTTTGGGTATCTTTCCGGATGCCGAATATCAGAGTTTGGAATATCCCATCAAAAAAGGCAGCAAGGTCATCATCTACACCGACGGCATCACCGAGGCTCGGGCCGACAGTGGCGAGTTCTTCGGTCCGGAGAGATTGGAAGAGTTCATGGCCTCGAGCCATGGGCTTTCCAGCCGGGAAACCGCCGAAAAGCTCATTGCCACGGTCGATGCTTTCTATGGAACCAACAAGCCCAACGATGACCGCACCTTCGTGATCTTCGATATTTTGCCCGAAGGTGCCAGCAACTTCGATGTCCAGCAGTCACTAAAGCAGGTCAAAAAAGCGATGATCGAAAAAAACTTCCGTCTTGCTTACTCCGAGAGCCTTGCCCTGCTGGAATGGGCGCCCAAGCATGCCGAGGGGCTCTATCTCGCCGGACAGGCTGCCAGTCACCTGGGAGATTTTCGCAGTGCCATCAAATATCTCGGGGCGGTCACTCAAATCGAACCCGACAATTACAAAGCCTATTATTATCTGGGTTTAGCTTATTTCAACGATAAAAACTTTGCCGAGGCCCAGGCGGCCTGGGAAAAGGTGCTCGAGATCGAACCCAATTATCGCGACACCAGGAAGCTTTTGGAAAAACTCAAGAGATAACATGGCGCTCAACAACGTTTACCAGGTTCCCGGCAAAGTCAAAATCAACCATGCACTGATTAGCGTTACTGATAAAACTGCTCTGGACGTATTAGCACGCGGACTTGTCCATCTCAATCCTGACGTCATTGTTTTCTCGACGGGTGGAACCCTGAAGGAACTGATCGAGCTCCTGCCTGAGCATCGGGAACGAATCCGAACGGTGGAATCACTGACGGGCAACCCGGAGATCCAGGGGGGTCTGGTCAAGACTCTGGATTACAAGATTTATCTGGGGCTCCTGACCGAGCCCTATAATGCGGAACACCTGACCTCCTTGAAAGCATACGGTGTGCCGTTCATCGATCTGGTGGTGGTCAACCTTTACCCTTTCGAGCGGGTAATTCAGGAAAACGCCTCGGACATCGAGTTGGCACGCGCCCACATCGACATCGGTGGCCCCACCATGATCCGTGCCGCAGCCAAGAACTACCACCGGGTCCTGACGCTCACCGACCCCCGGCAGTACGCGGAGGCAATCGAGACCCTGGGGCAGAATGCCGGCTGCAGCACTCTGGCGCAGCGGTTCCAGGCGGCGCGTGCCGCCTTTGCCCGAATTGCCGCCTACGATCGTGCGATTTCGGAGTATCTGGAAAAGACCACGGAAACCTCCCTGGGGGTTTATCGCTTTGGGGAGGACCTGATTGGCTAAGGACCTCAAGGCGATGTACCGCCAAATTCAAGTTGACAATTTCCCCGAAGATCTCGAAATCCGGTTCGGCACCGGGGAGCAGGTTCAAACTCTGGTCTACCGCAAAACCACGTGGGATCTCGAAGAGGGCCGGGCGGGATTACGCTACGGGGAGAACCCCGATCAGCAGGCCGCCCTCTACCAGCCGGTCTCGGGTTCCCTGCGTTTTGGGGACGACACGCTCACCGTGGGGCAGTGGATCCTCGCCAGTCAGCCCGAGTTGCTCCAATCCGGGAAGCACCCAAGCAAGATCAACATCACCGATGCCGATGCTGCCCTGGGAATCTTGCGATGGTTCGAAGAGCCGGCCTGTGTCATCGTCAAGCACAACAATCCCTGCGGCGTGGCCCTGGGTAAGGACATCGAGGAGGCGTATCGCCGAGCCTATGACGCCGACAGGATTGCCGCCTTTGGGGGTTGTGTCGGCCTCAACAAACCGCTCACCCTCCCCGCCGCCGAGTCCCTGATTTCGAGCTATGTCGAGGTGGTGCTCGCTCCCGATTACGAGCCGGGGGTTTTGGGGCTCCTGAAAAAAAAGCCCAATATCCGGGTCCTTCGTATCCCCGGTATCGTCGATTTGGCCCGGAATGCGACCCGGCGGGTTCTTGAGTGGAAGAGCCTCATCGATGGGGGGCTGATCGTGCAATGGAGTTACCTGCCGGAAGGCCGCTCGCCGGATCGTTTCTTTCCCGCCGAATGCGAGTACCAGGGAAAATTGTGGCGTTGCCAACGGCAGCCCACCGACAGGGAGTGGAAGGATATCGTGTTCGGGTGGCTGGTCGAGAGCGGCGTGACAAGTAACTCGGTGCTTTATGTTAAGGACCAGGTCACTGTGGGAATCGGCACGGGGGAACAGGATCGAGTTGGAGTGGCGGAGATTGCCCGGGACAAGGCCTATCGGAAGACCAGGGAACGACTCGCCTGGTATCGGTTTTCTTCTTCCTGGAACGACTTGACCCAGGAACAACGCGGGCAAGTCGAGGAGGATGTTCAGGCCATCCGGGGAGGTTTGCGCGATAGTGTCATGGTCTCGGACGGTTTTTTCCCCTTCCGAGACGGCATCGACATTGGCTTGAAGGAAGGTGTCTCGGCCGTTGTCCAACCTGGGGGCTCCATCCGTGACTTCGAATCGATCGAAGCGTGTAACGAATTTGGGGCGGCCATGGTATTCACCGGCCAAAGAAGTTTTCGACACTGAGAAAACGTGGTATAGTAAATCATTGGGGAGGTGCCCATGAGTGAAGTGAGTCCTAAGGACGAAAAAAGCCCGACCTTGTTGAACCAGGGGGGATTGAGTGTCCTTATCGGGGTGGCGGCAATTCTGGCGAATCTCTTGTTGTCCGCCCTGGGATGGGTCAACCTGGTTTTGGGTATTCTGCTCCTGCTCGGTTCCATCCTGATGATGGTGAAGTCCATCAACAGGTTGCTGGCATTTTTATTGTTTTTCCTGGGCGTCGTTCTGATCCTCAAAAACATATTCTTGATCGGAATATTTATCGATGTTTTTATTTACCTCGTCGGCGCAATTATGATCGTGGTGGGTGGGTACGGCCTTTATCGATATACCCGCAGGAATCGCTAAGTTGATAAAATTCTTTTTTAGCCTGATCTTATTGATGCTCGCGTTGTTTTTTGTGGGTTTCAATCTCGACAATCATGCCGATTTGAGCTTAATCTTTGTCACTCTGCAGCGCGTTCCGGTGTTTTTTCTGGCCATGGTGTTCTTTGTCTTAGGATTCATTTCGGCCCTGCCCTTTTTCGTCGGTCCAACCCGGAACCCCTCAAAAAAGGAAAACCAAAAACCTTCTCAGTCCCAGAACGTCATCAAGAGTCCCGAGGAATGAGTTTTTGAAGAATGATCTTCCTGGATCCCGTCAACTCCAGCCCTTTGAAGCTGAGTCGGGCGGGTTCAAGGGTCAGAATGATTTTTTTGTTGATGTTGTCCGCGACTTCGGACACGCTTAAACGGTAAATATAGGTTTGTGACTGGGCGGGTTGGCCCTCGTAAAGCCGCACCTGAAGGACCCAATCGTCGAGTTTTAACAGGGAATATCCCCCCTCCTGTCTTTTCGATCCCGACTCCCATCGAATGAAAGGATTCGTGAAGGTGATCCTGAGATCGTCATCCCCCACAAACTCTCCGTTCAGTTCCAAACTTTGAATCTGCCGGCCCGATCCTTCCGAGGAGATGACATACTTTTTGTACGCACCTTGAAAAATGTCGTCCGGAAAGCTCGAAAGGATGACGAACAGATCGTCACGCAAAAGCAGGATGTTGAGCTGCGTTTGCAGCGGTATCCGTTTCGTCAACGTGAGAATGTTGGTGCCGAGGATGTTGATGACGTTGGACCGTGGGCGCTGGGTACTCAACCAGGAAAAAATTTCAGCAGTCTGATCCTGACCGATCACGAATACTTTTTCCAATGGCCGAAAATCGAGGGAAATACTCCGTTGGTCTTCCTTGAACCATAGACCCTCGAGTTTGGCGATCATTTGTTCGAAGGGAAGGTTGGAATAATCGGTATTGCCAGTGTTTGTTTCCGTTCGCCGGGAAATTTTATCCAATTTTTCCAGGACGAATGCGTTCTCCTCGACACGATAAAACCAGGTCGAGCGAATGATGTTGATCACATCCTTTCCCAATTCGGATTCAATTTCTTCCGTAACGATCGGATAGGAAAATCGATCTCTGGTATTGTTGATCTCGTCGAGATAAGGGGATTTTTGAATCTCGATGATCCCGTTGACGGCTTTTGAGAAAATCGGGGCATACGTGACCGCTGGTCCCTGGCTGGTGCTTCGCGTGTAAATTGCCAGAACCTGTCTTCCCGTTGCGTCGAAACCCGAGACGACGATTTCTTTCAGTCCATTACCGGTGATATCGAGGGCTTGCACAAAAAGGCTGTTTTTGACGACGGCTCCTAGCCGCGTTCGCCATCGGATGAACTTGATATCGCGTTCCGGGTCGCTCTCCACGACGAGGAGTTCCATCGGAGTCTGAGGCTGAGCTTTGTCGTAGGTCACAATGATTTGTTCCAAATCCGGCGTATTGTCGAGGTCGAGGCTTTGGATCACGAGGATCTCGAGGTCTTGTTCGAGGTTTACCATGGGGCGATCCTGGTTTTGAGGCACCTGTCCGCTCGAGACCAGGGGAACCGGCCTTCGTTGGTCGGCAGATTCGGAACACCCCCACAACAATGGGACTAGAAAAAAAATGATGGCGAATAAATCAGGGGGTTTTTTGTACAAATTCACAGAGCTTACTTAGCACTTTTGGTTTTAATTGATCAAGCCCCTCGTTGGACTGAAAACCGGCAGCGTTGGAATGGCCACCGCCATTCCACATCTGAGCAAAGGCTCCTACATCGTAGTTACCCTTGGAGCGAAGGGATACCTTGATGGAATCCTTGTCCAACTCCTTGAAAAAAATCGAGACCAGTACCGATTTGCATTTGAGGGGGTAATTGATCATGTTATCGGAATCTGACATGGTGGCGCCGGTTCGATGAAGAATGTCCTGGGTAACCGTCTGCACCGCGATTTTGTCGTCCAATATCAGCTCCATTCCCGCTTGGACCTCGGCGAGGAGTTTCAGTCTCTCCGGAGTCAGCTGTTCATAAAGCTGACTGTGGACTTCTTTGGGTTTGACTCCCAGTTCCATCAGTTTTTGAGCAATCGCGAAGGTTTTCGTACTGGTTTTGGGGTAGACGAAGGAGCCGGTGTCGAATACCAGACCGGTGAAAAGAGCAAAAGCGACATCTGTGGTGATTTCCAGGCCGCGGTTCACGTAAAATTCGTAAATGAGCTCCGAGGTCGCCGCACGATCGGGGGCGACCAGAGAGGGATACAGATCTTTAGCCTTACCGATATTGTGGTGATCGATGAAAAACACCCCTTTAGCCCTGGGAAAGAGTATTTCGGCGGCAATACCGATGTGGTCGATATCGCCGGTATCGAGGACGATGACGGCAAAATCATCCTGGGGCAGGCGCCAGGTATCCGCGATGGTGTGAAAAACCTCTTCAGTTTGAAAATAAGTGAATTTTGATTCCGGTTGATCGCTGTTCAGGATGACCACCGATTTGTTCAATTGCCTCAGGGCGTGGTACAAACCATATTCAGACCCTGTAGCATCGGCATCGGGTTCCCGATGACTGGTTAGGATAAAGCTATCCCAATGGTCCAAAAATTCGTTGAAGTGTTGGAAAAGGAGTTCCTCGTTGTCGGGGCCCATAGTTCAATAATACATATTATCCACTATTTTGCCTCTCTCAATCACCTTTTTTTCCTTTTTTTTTGTTTTTCGAGGCTTTTAAGCCAAAAACTCTTTACATTTATGCCTATACTTGTGATAATTCCAGCATAAAGAGCAAAGGAGTCAGAAATGGGAGCAATTGATTTACCTAAGAGTCCAAATATATTCCACCCGGAAAAACCGAGCGCTGTGGGTTCAAGGAACTCCTTGGCCCAGGAGCTACGAAATCAGCAGGAAGAGGTCGACCGACTACTCTCCGAGGAAGTCGACAAAGTAATGAACCATCTCACCAGTCGGCTACCCCGTGAAGTACTCGAGCGATTGGACGTGATGGGTGGTATCAAGGAAAAGCTGTACAACTACTTCAACCAAAACTATCAAAACATGTTTAACCGGTATTTGACCACCGCCGAGGATGAAATGGTCAAAAAAGTCCGAAACTTCATCGACAAGGAGGAAGCCAAAACACTGGCGCGTTACACGCCCAAGCAGGTTGCCGAGCTCCTTGACCAGGTGGGTGGTGCGGACAAGTTTAATACCGGTGAAATTGAAAAATCGATCATCAACATGTATGGTCACTTGCAGGGGCACATTCAGCGCGGTGTCAACGATCTCGAAAACCTCACGAACGCACTGTTGCGTCAGAAAACAGACGTCGGTGCCTTTATCCGCGGTGAAATGGCCTACTCGATCGTCAAGTGTTCCTTCAAGGACAACATTTACAAGCCCAAGACCGTTTCCGACGTCAAACTCTCGATCAATATCCTCGATTCCGAGCTGATCTCTCCGATCTTCCACTACCAGGTTACCGTCGAGTTCCTGATCAAAGAGATTCTGGCCAAGCACATCATGGATGAAATCGACAAGGAAATCGACAAGTTAAAAGACGATTTGCTCGATCAAGGCAAGGATGAGCTTTCCCCCGGTGAAATTATGTTCGAAAAGTTCAAGAGGGTGGAAAAGTTCACCGATGACGATCGGGACAGTCCCAACTCCAACCGCTACAAAATCGTGAGCAAGAAACTCATCGATAAAATCGCCGGTTTGCGCGCCGAAATCGATCCTACCGAGTTCGATCAGCTGAATATTCGGGAAAACCTGAAAAGGATCGTGGACATTGAAAACATCCGAAACCGGGGCTTCAACACTGCAGTCAACAGCATTACCTCGATTTTGGATACCTCGAAAATGGGTTATCAGTACATCGAAAACCTCAAAAATGCTCGTGAGCTGATCATCCGGGAGTACGAGGACACCGATTCCAGTCACCTCCCTGATGAGCGTTACATGATCCGTCTCCGCTACTACGACAACGCCCAGCTCATCGCCGAGCGCAAGGCGTACTCGATTCAGGCAAAGGCCTTTGAGATTCAGGTCAAGCAGCTTTGGGACGTCCTGGAGCAGGTTTATCGAGACAGTAAATTCTTCAAACGCATCAGCGACTTCGACGATTTGGTCAAGATCTACCAGCAAAAAGTCCAGAGAACCAACCTCGAAAACGGCGAGACTCCCGAGGAAACCAAAGAGTACGAGGAAATCAAACGGCAGTGGGACGAGATCACCTTTGTCGATGCCGAGGATACCCCGGTCGAAAAGTTCAACAGAACTTATTTGCCCGAAAAAAACAAGATCAAGCGCCGAATCATACTCATGAAAGAAAAGCTTCAGACCATGTACGGCTATCGTTATCCGATCGAGCGCCGTGTGATGGAAGACCGGCTGAATTTCCTCGAAAAAGAATTCCTGAAGTTCGAATACATGATCAACCCCTACCACGTTCAGCCGGGGCTGCTTTTGGATGTCGATATCACCTCGATCAAACGAAAGAAGGCTACCCTGGACGGCATGGCGAACGTGCTCAACGAATTCCTGCACGGCGTTTCAAAGGGCTTCCAGGATGCCGCCTTCGCCAGCTTCAGCCGCCGACGCTCCACTGTTCGTGAAGATATCGCGCAGAGTTTTGCAGCCTCGACAGAGGAACCCAGCTCTACGGCCAGTGATTACCTCAGCAGCATCAACGAGGGAGTGGAGCCCAGCGTTCCCGAACCAGTTCCCAGTAAAAAACCGAGTCCCAAAAAGGCTTCGGACAAGGGTTCAGGTTCGGTGAAGAACGCAAGTGGGAAGGGTAGTCGCCGGGGTGGCGGTTCCTTGTCTGAAATCTAATTTCTCTTGGGCTCCTCGAACAGAGGAGCCTTTTTTTTCCCTGGAGGTTCTATGAGTGTCATGGATGAATTCGAGGTATTCAGCGATCGAAGGGGATTCAACAGGTCCCTGGGTCACTTCAAGGCAGTAAACGAAATCATTGCGGATCTTGGTGAGGGCTTCAACCTTGCCGACATCGTGAATTCGCGGTTGAACGCTGGCACCCTGGAGTCAAATCAAATTGCACCGATCGTCAGTGCGCTCCTTGTCGATAAATTTGGTTATGTTTATCAGTCAGAAAATTTGTCGGAGACCTTTCCCATTGGACATTTAGCGGATGCGGTTGGCGGCTGGGTTGCTGCGGACCTGGTCATCGCGTATCACCATCCCGAGGTAGGTCTTCAACTCATCAACCCCAAAAACAAAGATGCTGTCACAAAAATCGCCGAATTGAAGAAGTTCGAGCTGATCACCCTGTACGCGGGTTTCGGTGTCGCCACCAGGGAAAAAAATCAACAGAAGGGTAACGTGGAACTTCTCACCCAGATGATCGCTAAACTGTCTGAGGTCATCAAGGGCAAAAAGCTGAAGCCCCTGCCAGCCTTCTCAAAAGGCGGATTCAAATACAAGGCGGTGAAAGAAGTTGCCGAGAAACCCTCAAAGCCCCAGAGACCTGCCTCCAGTTCCAAAGCAAAGGTCGCCAGCCCCAAAGCGCCGGTAAAAAAGACTGCTCAGGGTGGGCAAATTGAACTCGATGCCACAAAACTCAGTGGTAAGCCTGCCACACCTCAGCCAACGACGCAGCCGGCAGTAGCGAGCTCACCAGCGGCGGCCGGTGGTCGCATGAACAAGGTTGGGCCGTTCGGGGTGGTAGTTTCCAACGAGCTTTTTCACAACGGGAACGTGGAGGCCTGGAAACGAATTATTCACAGCTATGCCAACAAATATCCGTCCTATCAGGTCTTCGTCTACTATGATGGCGAGGTGATTCATGACCTGAACAGCCTGTTCAAGTGGGGCAAGGTCAAGCACGGCACGGCGATTCTGGTGGCCATAGCCGGACCGGATGAGCAAATCAAGGATGTGTCCAAACTTAGAAAGTATCTCACGGAGGGCGCTAGTCCGCGTTTTGAACAATTCCTGCGCGGTTTGCCCGGAAAAGATCTAGGCTTGTTTTAAGGGGGAAATGTGAAACCTGAGGTCATCTACTTTGAAGGTAACAAGGTAACATCTATATCGAAAGATGTTTTTGATTCTGTCGGTGTCAGAGGAACCCAGCTTCTCGAGTTGGCCCAATTGGGGCTCCCGATTCCTCCAGGAATGATCATCAACCAGGAATTGGCCACCACTTTCCGCGACGATCTTTTCGATTCGCAGCTCGTAAAGATGCTCAAGACGGTATCGACCAAAATGGGCAAGACGTGGGCAGACCCCAATACCCCCTTACTGCTCAAGCTCGTGATCAGTCCCCCCCTGCAGATCAGCTCGTATCCTTCCATTCACAATGTTGGACTCACGACCAGTACCATCGAGGGCTTTGCTAAAAATACCAGCCCAGCCTTTGCGGTCGGTGAGCTTTTCTTCCTTGTCAAAGGGATTGTTGCGCTGGAAAATAAGATCTTCGAAGTCAAACCCCAGGCGGACCGGCAGGCAAAAGTCGAACAAGTCAAGGCTCTGACCAAAACGGTGCCCGCTGTCAAGACGGTGGCGGATGTCGTCAAAGTCATCGAGGATTTTGCTCAAAAAACCGAGAGTCTTCTTGGTAAGGACTTTTTTACCCATCCCAAGTCCCAATTGATGTATCTTCTGAAAAGGATCAAAGACCTTTTGATCTTCGAGGAAAAAGCGGAGGATTCCGGGCCCAACGACACGGCTATCATCATTCAGCCGATGGTCTACGGCAATTTCGGAAATAATTCTCTCTCCGGCCGATGTTTCACTCGAAATGTGATCACCGGAGAAGCAAAAATCCAAGGGAGTTTCCACAAGGGCGTTTTCCATTCCGAGGAAGAGGGGCTGGAAATCGAGAAACTCGACAAACAATTCTACACCGTACTGACCAGTGCTTCACAAAAACTCGAGGGTAAGCTCAAAGAAATTCGGGAAATTCGCTTTACAGTCGAAAACGGTCAGATGTATTTGGTGGAACAGCGCCATGTCACGGACAAAAGCACACGCGCGGATATCGCTCTTTATCTGGATCTCTTGAAGAAGGGACTCATCGACGAAAAGTTTGTGGTGACATCCATCAAGACGGACCAACTGGACGAGTTGCTGCATCCCGTGATCAAACCCGAATCGGTGAAAAACCTCCCTGTGTTTCGCGGGGGTATTTCCGGAGCGCCCGGGGCGGCCATCGGCCGGGTTTATTTCACCGCGGATGATCTGATTTCAGCGGTCAAAAATGCTCAAAAAAATAACGAAGACACCCGGATGATCCTGGTGATGCCGGCAACGTACGCGAACGATGTCAAAGGGGTCGAGGCTTCCTCCGGTGTCCTTTCCTGTGAAGGGGGGTATTCCGCGCATGCGAGCGTGGTTGCACGACAGTACGGAAAGGTGTCCCTGGTCAATCCCTCCATCAAGATCCTGACGGATAAAAAGGTCGCAAAAATCGGACAGTACACGATCAAGGAAGGGGACTATATTACCTTGAATGTACCCCACTATGGCGAGCCCTCGATCTACATTGGCAAAGCGGAATTGATGGAAAACAAGCCCGAGACCAGCGGCCTGTTGGATTTTCTTACTATCGTCAAGAAACACCTGCGCCACTTCAACGTTCGTGCCAACGCCGATTCTCCCTCGTCAGCCGAATTGGCTCTCAAGTTTGGTGCCGAGGGCATTGGGCTGTGTAGAACCGAACACATGTTCTTCGATGCGTCGCGGATCAATGTCTTCCGAGAGATGATTTTTGCCGAGAACAAAGAGGAACGAGTCAAGGTCTTGAAAAAACTTCAGGTGATGCAGAAAAAGGACTTCACCGGAATCTTTAAGGCCATGGCCGGAAAAGAAGTCACCATCCGCCTCCTGGATGCCCCCTTTCACGAGTTCCTTCCTCACAACAAGGCCGAGGCAGAGGAGTATCTCCAGTATCTCAAGCAAAAACCTGGCGGTACCAAACTCACCATCGACGCCATTTTAAGCCGGACCGACGAATTGCATGAGTTCAATCCGATGCTCGGTCATCGCGGCTCCCGTATTGCGGTGACCTATCCGGAAATCTACGAGATGCAAGTAACGGCCATCCTCGAGGCGGCTTATGAATTGCAAAAAGCCAAGGTCGAAGTTCATCCGGAGATCATGTTACCGGTAATCATGAACGATCATGAGCTCAAACTCTTGATATACGGTAAGAAGATTGAAGGCCTGGTATATAAGGGGCTATTGGAGGTTGCCGAAGAGGTCCACCAACGCAACAAGGAACAAAAGCCAATCCACTTCAAAGTGGGAACGATGGTCGAAATTCCTGCCGCCGCCGTGACTGCGGGAAGACTTGCGAAATACGCCGAGTTTTTCAGCTTTGGAACAAACGATTTGACCCAAACTACCCTGGGCCTATCCCGGGACGACTTCAACTCGTTCATGCCCGATTATACCCAATACGATCTTTTTACAGGAAATCCCTTCAAGTTCCTCGACGAGGCTGTCAAGGAAATGATCGCCATGGGGGTGAAGCGCGGCAAACTGACACGTCCTGATCTGATCACCGGTCTGTGTGGTGAACAGGGGGCGGTCCCCGAAAACATCGAGTTTCTGATGGATGTCGGACTGGACTACGTTTCGTGTTCCCCGTATCAGATTCCCAATGCAATGCTCGCGATCGCACAGTTGAACATCAAGAAAGGTATCGTTTAAGAGTTCTTGTAAAAGATAAAGGCTGCCCTTACGGCAGCCTTTTTTTGTTTTCAGGCCCTGTAAGCTCTTAAAAAGTGAATCGCAACAACGGGAGCTTGTCGGTGATGACTTGGGCCGCTTTTTTGGCGTCGCCTTGGGGAACCCCGGCTTCCCGGTTCAAGGTTTTTTCGAAGAAGGAATGAATCGATTGAAAGACATCCGAGAGGTCGAAAAACACGATGGCGAAATTATTTCCTGTGGGCTTGAGTACCGTGAAACTCGTGTAAGTCATGACGGGTTCTTGACTGACGTAGAGTTTGGCGTCGTTCTTGCATACGAACTTTATCAGTTCGTTGTAACGATGCGGGATGCTCTCGCTGTTGGAACGATGAATGGGGTCCAGGTGCTTGTTGGGGTAGGTAGGCGGCTCCACGAGGACGTAGAGCTTCTTGCCGTCGCTCTGAAAGGTCAATCCATCTTCGGCCAGGTAGATTTCCTTGACCCCGCCGTAACTGATCACCTCGTAACGAGAGTAACTGCTGTTTTCAGAAAACAGGCTGGTGACGATGTAGCCGCTTTCTTTCGGTAGTTGATTAGTCTGATAGGCTTGAAACAAATCGAGAGCTTTAATCGACATTTCATCCCCCTTTCGTTTCTATCATACATGACTTTCAAAGTCTTGGGAAGGACCGCGATGACAACGGAACAATCTCGGATTCATTCAGGTTTTTTGGTGCTTTTTCAGGAGGGCCGCCAAATCTTCTTTGCTTTTGGTGTGATGGGGGAAGATAGCCAGGTGCTCCCGGTATTCGGCGGCGGCCAAGTCGAAGAGGCCAAGTTTTTCGTAAGCCTTGGCGAACGAATAGTGCAGGCCATGATCGTTCAACCGCTGGATGACCTGAAACTTGAACCTCTCGGCTCGCTCTGTCTGGTTCATTTTATAGAGCAGGTAAAAGAGATGTAAAATTGCCCTGCGATTTTCCGGTGACTTGCGCAGCTGACGGACCCAGATGGCGTAGGAGGCCGAGTAGTTCTCGAGGATCCTTTCAGCTTCGGCCAGGGTGGTCCAGTCCAGATCGTGATCGCTGTCGATCTTGAGATTCTCGAGGATGAGGTGGCGGGCTTTTTCGGCTTCACCAGTTTTGAGAAGGAGATGGGCATAGATTCGGTTCAGATCGGCATGATGGCGACGCCGTTTCTGGTGGCAGTATTCCAGGATGTCCCGAGAGGGCGGCGGATCATCGATCTTCAAATAGAGCTCGAGGGTTTGATCGTCTTCGGGATCGAGCTCCAGAGCCTTCGATAGCCAAAGCTGGGCGTCGTGGCGATTGTCTTGCTTGATGTACACCTCGCCAAGGACGGAAAAAAGCAAGGGGTCCGATGGGTAAACTTTCAGGGCTTTTTTGAGGTTCTGAACGTGATCGACCCCTTCCCGGGAAAGTTTGGCATCCACAAGCACTTTGAAATAGTGGTATTTCGGGGATTCGGGGTACCTATCTTGAAAGACTCGCAATTCATGACGTGCTTCCTCCCAACGTCGAGACTCACAAAGGTACTTGAGCAGAGTCAGGCTAACTTCCTCATCAGGAGCGAGTTTGAGTCCCTGCCGGAGGTGGTTGATGGCCTTGTTGATGTTGCCCAAATGGTAGTAGGATAGCCCTACCAAAAAGTGTAAACGCGGGTGTCTTCGATTTTTGAGTGCCTTCAGGGCGTAGAAGATTGCCTGGCGGTAGCGCCCCGTTTCGAATTGGGTCCGGGCCACGAGGGGAAAGACATCGTCCAGGCTTGGTAATGCGCGCTCGGGCGCCAGTTTGTGGATGACTCCTTCCCAGTGCTGGGCCTCCTCGAACAAGCCCAGTCGATGGGCAAGTTCCCAGAGATTCAATGAAAAAGACAGATCGTGAGGCTCTTCCCTGTGCAGCTCTCGATAGAGCGCGTAGGACGAGGTAAGCTCGCCCAGCTCTCGGAAACTGGCGGCAAGATAGAGACGGACCAGAAATTCCCGGTGGCCGTTGTTCATCAGGAAGATCAACGCATCTTTTGCCGGCTGATATTTTTCCTTGCGAAACGCGTCGATGGCCCAGACCAAAATACTGTTCAGGTAGAGCTGGTAGATTCCGGAATGGTGGGGGTTCTTCATCACCGCGATTTCCAGGACCTGACGGGCCTGGTCCGTTTTGCGGGTTTTTAGCAATGACCAGCCTAGAAAGGCCTCGAATTGTCGGTGTTGGAGTCCAAGCTCCCTTGCCTGCAGAAACTGAATCACCGCCATCGAAAATTTTCGGGCACTGAGGTAGGCCCTGCCCAGATGAAAGTAGGCCAGTCCGTCCTCGGGGAATCGCGCGATGTGGGTGAGCAGGGCCAGAATCGCCTCTCCGGTCCTGTTCATGGCAAGGTAACACCGCCCAATCATGATCCATGCGTCCGACCTCCCCAGGGACTCGCATTCCAGAAAGCACTTCAAGGCATTCCGGTAATCTCGCTTTCTTCCTGATTTGAGGCCCTCTTGCCAGATCTCTTGTTCTCTCGACATGTTTTCCGACTTCTTCGATGTTTGACAAAAAAATCCGAAGTGTCTAGTATAGGCCATGGAAAGTAGGCCGATTTTTCAAAATATTTCACCCATCGACCATCGCTACTCTCGGTCCGCTCCAGAGCTCTTCGAGTCTTTATCCTCCTACCTGTCTGAAGAAGCCGTTTTGAGGTACTGCATCCGATGTGAGGCAGCCTTACTCAAAGTCCACCTCCGGAACTTTCTCCCCGACCGGCGTCAGATTCTGGAGCCTCAGATCGACGCGGCCGTGAACAAGGTGAGGATCGAAGAAGTCTATGAGGAAGAAGAAAGGACGCAGCACAATATTCGGGCCCTGGTTAATGTGTTCAAGAGGTACGTGCCCGATCCCTTGAAAGCCTATGTCCATTTGGGGGCCACGAGCGTCGACATCCTGGATACCGCGCAGTCCCTACGGTACAAGGAACTTTTTCAACGTGTCGTTCTTTCCGAGATGCAGGAACTTCACCAGGAAATGATTCGCCTGGCCGAAACCCATGCCGATACCGTGCAGTGCGGTCGCACCCATGGCCAGTGGGCCGTACCCCTAACGTTCGGTTATGCCATGGCCGAATACGTGAGTCGTTTTGGTAAATGTTTGAACGAGGTTCGTCTTCGGTCGGAGGACCTCAGGGGAAAGTGGGCCGGGGCCGTCGGGGCCTACAATGCGCAAAGCGTTCTCCACCAGGATCCACTGGCGCTCGAGGCCGAGTACCTTGGCCTTCTCGGATTGAATCGGAGCGACCATTCGACCCAGATGGTGGAACCCGAATACCTCCTTCGTCTTCTTTTGGAGGTGAACGTGGCCTTCGGTATCCTGGCCAACCTGGCCGATGACCTTCGACATCTTCAGCGAAGCGAAATCGCCGAGGTCCGAGAACATTTTTCCCAGGAGCAGGTGGGATCCAGCACCATGCCTCAGAAACGAAATCCCTGGAATTGCGAACATGTCAAAAGCCTTTGGAAGACCTTTAGCCCGCGGGTGATGACCCTGTTTTGGGATCAAATCAGCGAACACCAACGCGACCTTTCCAACAGTGCCAGTTCACGGTTTAGCGCCGAGTTCGTCAGCGGATTCGTGTTCGCGGTGAATCGAATGAAAAAGGTGCTCAAAGGGCTTCATGTCGATCGCGAGCGGATGCAACAAAACCTGAGAAACAGCGGAGATTCGGTTTTGGCCGAGGCCGTCTACATTCTCCTGGCCCTGGAGGGGGACGAGCAGGCCCATGAAACCGTCCGCCAGATCACCCTGGAGAAAGAGCAGACCGGTCGTCGTCTCCTGGATGTTTTGAAACTTCGGAAAGAGGCCTGGGAGCGTCTGGTCCGCGGTTTGGCCAGGGTTGGCAATACATCCCCCGAGGATTTTTTTGCATCACCCGAGGGCTACATCGGCCTTGCCCCTAAGTTGGCGCGCCAAATAGCCACGGACTGGAAGAGCCGGCATCGGGACCGATGAGCATCGTCCATAAAAACCTTCATAGGAGGTAAAATTGAACATACCAGAAACTTTAAGCTACGATGACGTACTCCTCGTCCCTTCCTACGCCGATTTTTTGCCGGCGGAGGCCGATGTCAAGACCCGATTGACGCGGACCTTGACCCTCAACGTTCCCATCATATCCGCGGCCATGGACACGGTGACCGAGGACAAGCTGGCGATCGCTCTGGCCCTCCAGGGGGGAGTCGGTGTGATTCACCGCAATCTTCGGCCCGAGGTCCAAGCCCAGCAGGTGGCCAACGTCAAACGCTACCTCAATTGGGTCATCGAAAGACCCATCGTGGTCCACCTGGGGCAGACCGTAGCGGAGGTTCAAACCCTGATGAACGAGCATCGGGTCAGCGGTTTTCCGGTCGTGAATGGAAACAAGCTGGTGGGAATCATCACCGGTCGTGACCTCAGGTTCTGTAACGATCACAACAAGCTTGTGGAACAGGTCATGACGCGGGATCCCATCGTGGAGAATCCGCCGGTAACCGTGGCCGAGGCGCAAAAAAAGTTCGATTTGCACAAAATTGAAAAATTGCCCGTGGTGGATTCCGAGGGCAACCTGACAGGTCTGATCACCGTGAAGGACCTGGAAAAACACCAGCAGTACCCCTTGGCGGCGACGGATGCTCACGGTCGGCTACTGGTGGGGGCGGCCGTATCGCCTCAAGATTACGAGAGACGTATTCCGGTCCTGCTGGATTCCAAGGTAGATTTCGTGGTCATCGACACGGCCCATGGGGATAGCCGGAACGTGATCCGAGCCCTGGAGGCAATCAAGGGGAAGTGGTCCCTACCTGTGGTTGCGGGCAATGTCGCCACCCGGGATGGAACCCGGCGATTGATCGAAGCGGGGGCTGACGCCGTGAAGGTCGGGGTGGGGCCCGGGAGCATTTGCACTACCCGAGTGGTTGCCGGTATCGGTATGCCGCAATTCAGTGCCGTGCTGGAGTGCGCCGATGAGGCCGATAAGCACGGTATCCCGATCATCGCCGATGGAGGTATCAAGTTTTCCGGTGACATCACCAAGGCCATCGGGGCCGGAGCTTCTTCGGTGATGATCGGAAATCTTTTTGCCGGACTCAAAGAGGCTCCGGGAAGGGAAATCATCTTCGAGGGGCGCTATTTCAAAGAGTACCGCGGCATGGGCTCGCTCGCAGCTGTTCAGGCAGGTGGCGGCGACCGGTACAATATGCAATCCGGTATGCCCATCGTTCCCGAGGGAATCGAAGGGAGGGTCCCCTACAAGGGAGAATTGAAGGACTTTCTTCATCAACTCGTGATGGGGCTCAAGAAGGGGATGGGATACACAGGCTGCCGGAACATCGAGGAATTGCGGCAGTACAAAAAGTTTGTTCGAATAACATCGGCCGGCCTGAGGGAGAGCCACGCACACGACGTGACCATCACGCAGGAAAGTCCGAACTATAGCAGAAACTAAGCAAAGAATCCTGGGGGAATAACATGAACATCGTGGTGATTGGCGCACAATGGGGAGACGAGGGCAAGGGCAAGATCGTCGATTACCTGGCCGAGGGTGCCCAAATCGTGATTCGTTTCTCTGGCGGTGCCAATGCCGGCCATACGATACAAGCGGATGGGAAGACCTACAAACTTCATCTGATCCCTTCGGGCATCGTCCATCCCGACAAAATTTCGATTCTGGGAACGGGGATGGTGATCGATCCCCAGGCCTTGTTCGATGAACTCGACGCCCTGGAAAAACAGGGAATTTCCTGGCAAGGAAGACTGTGGATATCGGACCGTGCCCACCTGGTTTTGCCCAGCTACAAGGCCCTGGACAAGGCGATGGAGGCCCGACGCGCTCGTCCCCTGGGAACCACCGGCAGGGGCATTGGGGTGAGTTACGCCATGAAGGCCCAACGAGATGGGCTCCGTCTAGCCGACCTGTATGGCTCCATCTATGAAACCCTTTCCGCCGAGGACAGAGCCTTTTTGGAACCCTACCGTGCACGGCTCAAAGAGCTGACCATCGACCTGCCCACCTTCATGGCAGGTAACAAAAGCAAGAGGAAGTTGTTCGAGGGGGCTCAGGGAGTGTTGCTCGATTTAGATTTGGGGACGTATCCCTTCGTGAGCAGTGGGTCCAGTGCTGCAGCCGGAGCGAGTTTAGGAAGCGGGGTCGGTCCCAAGGAGCTCGACAAGATTTACGGAGTGTTCAAAGCCTACAGCACTCGGGTCGGTAATGGCCCCTTTCCTTCGGAGTTTACTCCGGAACGGGACGGTAACCTGGGGGAGGTCATCCGGGAACTTGGCCGGGAATATGGGGTAACCACCGGTCGACCGCGCCGCTGCGGGTACCTGGACCTGGTGGCGCTGAGATATGCGTGTGTTACCAATTCCATCGATGCCCTGGTCCTGACCCACCCCGACATCTATGACGGCTTCGACGAGGTCAAAGTCTGCGTCGCCTATGAAATCGATTCCGAGCGTACCGAGGTTTTTCCCTCTTCGGCCGACGATCTTGAAAAGGCTCGTCCCGTTCTCAAGAGCTTTCCGGGGTGGAAAAGCTCTCTCACCGAATGTCGGCGATTCGAGGACATCCCGAACCGGGCCAGGGATTACATGAGCTTCATCGAGGAGTACACGGGTACCCCCATCCATATCGTGAGTGTGGGACCTGGCCGAGACCAAACCTTTTTCCAGCAAGAGCCCTGGACCAGCCAGTAGCATGGAGAAGATCGTCATTCTGGATTTTGGCGGGCAAACCACCCAATTGATCGGACGAAGGCTCCGGGAGGGGGGATATTACGCCGAAATCCTGCCGCACGACACCCTTTTCGATGGATCGATTTCTCGGGATGTTCGGGGATTGATCCTTTCGGGATCGCCGTATTCGGTTTACGAGGAAGGCGCTCCACGTCCCCATGCCAGTGCCCTGGAGATGGGAGTCCCTGTCCTGGGTATCTGCTATGGAATTCAGGTTTTGAACTATCTCCAGGGAGGTCGGGTCGAAGCTTCGAGTTTTCGCGAGTACGGCCGGATGGAGGTACAGCTACAAGAGTACGATCTCGCCCACGTACAGAAACTGCTGAACGGTTTGCCGAAGAATTGGATGAGCTGGATGAGCCACGGCGACAGCATCGTTCAGGTCGCCCCCGGCTGGCGGGTGGTGGGGAGGAGCCTCGAGCACCCCGCAATCCTGGCAAGGGAAGACCGTCCCTGGTATGGTTTTCAATTCCATCCCGAAGTGAGCCACAGCGAGCATGGAAATCGCCTGTTGTGGAACTTTGCCGAAATCTGCGGGATGCCCCGGGAATGGAATGTCGAAACATTTCAGCGACTGGAACAGGATAGGGTATTGGAAAAGGTGGGGGACCGCCGGGTGCTGATTCTCATCAGCGGCGGAGTGGATTCCAGTGTCGCGGCGGCGCTCTTACTGAAAACTCTGCCCCCCGACCGTGTGTACCTCATGTACATTGACACCGGATTCATGCGCCTGGGGGAAACCGAGGAGGTGGCCAGGCAGTTGAAACGATTGGGCGCCAGAAACATCACCGTGGTGGACGCCCGCCGCCGGTTTCTCCAGGCCATTCAGGGGGTTTCCGATCCCGAAGAAAAGAGGCGCCGGATCGGAGACACTTTTATTCGTGTTCAGGAGGAAGAGACGAGGCGGCTAGGGTTGGATGGGTCCGAGCTTTTGGTCCAGGGTACCCTGTACACCGACCTCATCGAGAGCGGTCGGGGTGTCGGAAAGAAGGCGCATACCATCAAGACTCACCACAATGTTTCCAGCCCCCTGGTTTTGGAGAAGCGAGAGAAAGGACTCATCGTCGAACCCCTGGCACTGTTGTACAAAGATGAAGTCCGGCAAATGGGCCGGAACCTGGGGCTGCCGGACGATCTGGTGGATCGCCATCCCTTTCCGGGGCCGGGACTTGCGGTGCGTATCCTGGGTGAAGTCACCGAGCAAAAGCTCGACATTCTCCGACGGGCCGATGCCCTTTTCATCGGAGAGCTGCGTCGGCGCCGTCTGTACGCACAGATCTGGCAGGCTTTTGCGGTCCTTTTGCCCGTTCAGAGCGTCGGGGTCACGGGCGATTCCCGGCAGTACAAGTACGTTTTGGCCCTGCGAGCGGTTACCTCGCAGGACGGGATGAGTGCCGACGTCTATCCCTTTCCCATCGCGGACCTGTTGGAGATTTCGACCCTTCTGGTCAACAGTATTCCCGAAATCGGCAGGGTGGTTTACGACGTCAGCAGCAAGCCTCCGGCGACCATCGAGTGGGAGTAGCTCAGAGGTCCTTGCTGATTTTCTCCAGGGAAATTCGAACTGCCGTGCGAACCTCTTCGATCTGTTCATCAGTCGGGGCCTGGGCATAGAGATTCCCCAGCAAGGTGACATAATAGCGAGGCTTGATCTGATTGAGGGCATAGGCCATGACATCCAGGATCGCATCATCGTCGGCCCGGATTTGCGGCCAGGCTTCGAGTTCGGTTTCCAGAATGTCGACGACCCAGTTCACCGCTGCATTCTTCAGGGGCGTCAAGTCCAGTTCGTCTTTGAGGCTCATCTCTCTATCTCCGCAAGCTCGAATCGGGTTTGGTTGCCGATAAACATCATCGGTATCACGGTGGTATCCCCCTGTCGGTTTTTGGCCACGATGAGCTCGGTGGGGATGGGCCCGCCGGCGTCCTTTTCTTCCCTCTGGTATTCCCGTTCCCGGTGCAGGAAGATGATGATGTCCGCATCCTGTTCCAACGAGCCTGATTCACGCAGGTTATGCAGTCCTGGCCGCTTGCCTTCGGAATCGCGGGTCACCTGGCTAAGGGCCACGATGGGAACGTCGAGCTCCCGGCTGAGACTCATCAAAGACCTCGAGATTTCCGCAACTTGTTCGTGGCGTGGAAGATTTTTGTTTTCAACGCTGATGATGCTGATGTAATCGATGAAAATCGCTTCGACCTTGTACTGGTTGACCATCCGACGTGCCTGTGCCCTGAGGTCGAGCAGGGAAATGTGGGGCGTATCGTCGATGTACAAAGGGGCATCGTAGAGCTGGCTGACAGCGTAGGCGATGGAGGATTGATCGGAGGGACGAAGCTCTCCGCGTTGCAGGCGGTAAAGATCGATCCGCGACTCGCTGGAAATGATTCGGAAACCCAGCTTCATCCAGGGCATCTCCAGGGAGAAATAACCGACGGGTCTTTTCTGGTGGAGTGCGATGTGGGCGGCGATGTTGATCGCCAGGGTTGTTTTTCCCAGACTGGTGCGTGCGGCGATGATGATGAACTCGCTTTTGTTGAGGCCATTGATCGCTCGGTCGAGGACCGAATACCCCGTGGGGATACCGGTGAGAACGGTCTTGTTGTGGCTCGTGTACTGTTCGGTGAGGCGCTGGATCTCGGAGGTCAGCTTGATGGACATCTCTTTGGCCTGCATCACCTGGTGAGCCTGACGATTGACTGCGAGCTCCAGAATCCTTCTTTCAGCGTTTTCCAGGATGATCTTGCTTTCATCGGTCCGAGAATAACACTGGGCAATGATGTCGTTGCTCAGATTGATGAGGGAACGTAAAATGGAGTTGTCGCGGACGATTTTTGCGTAAACTGCGGCGTTGGCCGAGGTGGGCACCGAGTTGGTCAATTCCGACAGATAGGCGGCTCCACCGATCTGATCCAGGGTTTTTTTGGCCTGAAGCTCCTTGGCCACGCTGATGACATCGACGGGAATGCCCTGGTCCCTCAACTGGACAATCGCCTGATACAGCGTCTGGTGGGTGGGAAAATAAAAATCTCCGGGTTTCAGGATCAAGGTCACCGAATCGATCGCCCTGGGGTCGAGGATCATCGAACCCAGGACGGCCTTCTCGGCGTCCTGGTCGTGGGGCGGTACCCTGTCCCGCATACCGCTCAGGCTTGCGGTTGAACGATGACTTTGATGGTGGCGGAATGGTTTTCGAGAAGGTGGACCCTCAGCTCGTAGTTGCCGACGGCCTTGATGGTATGCCCGGGAATGTGGATGTGACGCTTTTCGATTTCCATTCCCTCCGCGGCAAGTTTTTCGGCGATCATGGCCGTGGTCAGGGCACCGAAGAGCTTGCCGTTATCGCCGGCGGGAAGGCGGAACTCGAATTCCCGCCCGTTCAACCGGTCTTTGAGCGACATGGCCTGTTCCCGTTTTTGCTTTTTGCGAGCTTCGATTTTCGTCTTTTTTTGTTCGAATATGTTTTTGTAGTGATCGTTGTAGGGGAAGGCGAATTTTTGCGGGATGAGATAATTCCTTGCATAGCCATCTTTGACGATTTTGATGTCGCCTTCTTCACCGAGGGACGGAATGTCCTTGTTCAGAATAATTTTCATGTTGACTCCTTTTTGTTCCTATTCAGCATTTCTCGATAGTGAATCCAGGTCTCGGAGGCTCCAAAAATCGAAAGAAGAACCAGGCCCGGCTGGATATATTGCCACAGGCCGGCATTCAAGGTCAAGATCACGAGCAGGGAAAGTAGGACGTTGAGAATTCCTGCCCCAAAACGCCCCGCCCTAAGATGGGCAAAGTGGTAGAGGATGCCTAAACCTGCCATGAAGTACAGCAGGACAAAAGACGTTCCGAGATTGTTGAGGGCGGTCTCCCAGAGCTGCATCTCTTCCCGGGCCGCTCGGATATAAGACCAGGAGAGAGCAAAAAGTCCCAGGATGTACCCGTAGATCGCGATTTTGGGGGGAGTGAATCTCACCAGCAACGGCCAGTGGTAGGGCGGGAGGGCAAGCCTCTTGGCAAGAACCGCGACGAGGAGGAAGAGAATCAATATCATGGGGACGTAATAGGATTGCAAAATCTGAATGGAATTGGTCAAACTGATTCTCAGAAGTTCGTCGTTGGCCTCCGCTTCCAGCCCCAGCCCCATGAGGCCGCCATTTTCCAGAATCATTTGAAACCATTTTTGCAGAAAATCCTGCTGAAACATCCAGAGGCCCACCGGATACAACAAAAGGCTGGTGGTGCATGTAGCGACGAGGACCCGGGAGATCGTTCGTTCGGGGAAGGGGAAGGTCCAGGGAAGGAGAAAGGTGGACAGTCCGAGCAAGATGGGAATGTTGATGGCCAGGCCGAAATTGGAAAACTCGTTATAGAAGACCACATAACCGACCCCGAGCCCCAACGCCACCCCGATCAGAGAAACGAGGCCCTCCCGCAGACCCAGGCGGTAACGGGACCATAGAGGCAGGCCAAGGCTTAAAAAGTTGAGACCCTGAAAGGCGGTGATCAGTCCGCCGGCGGCGGCAAGCAAGAGCCATTTCAGGGCTAGGGGCATTACTGTTTGACGTAGGGAAGGAGGGCGAGGTAGCGCGCAATTTTGATCATGCGGGAAAGTTTTCGTTGATATTTGGCGCTGGTTCCCGTAATTCTGCGGGGGAGGATCTTGCCCCTTTCCGTGATAAACTTCTGGAGGATGTCGGTTCGTTTATAATCGCAGGGCCATTTGAGAACCGTAAATTTACATATTTTTTTGCGAAAGTAAGGCTTGTTGCCCCCTTTTCGCGCGTCTTTTTTATCGTAGGAGCCGCGGCCCTTGTCCGGTACGCTGTATTCCTCGACGAAATCTTTCATATCTTCATTGGACATTTTGAATCTCCTTTGGTCTCATTAAAAAGGCACGTCTTCTTCGAAATCCGGCCCCTGCGGAATGCTTGGGGCCTCGTCGTGATAAGAGGAACTCGGCGCTGCCGGGACGGTGTTTCTATCGTTGCCGCCCAACAGCTGGACGTAATTGGCGTGGATTTCGACCTTGCTTCGTTTTTCGCCATTCGATTCCCAGCGGTCCTGACGAAGCTCACCTTGAATGGCCACCTGACGTCCCTTGGTCAGGTATTTGCTGAGTACCTCGGCCTGTTTTCCCCAGAGGCTGGCGTCGAAAAAGCTTGCCTCATCGATCCACTGATCCTGCTTTTTGACTTTGCGGTTCACGGCAATGCTGAGTTTGCACACGTGCGTACCGTTGTTCAAAACCCTGAGATCTCCATCCCGGGTGAGACGCCCCACCAGGATGACCTGGTTGATATCTGCCATGGTTTTCAGTCCTCTTCAGATAAAATGACCAGGAACCGCAACAAGGAGGTTTCCAGCTTGAGTTCGTTTTCAAGATCGGAAACCCTGGCGGGATCGAGGTCGGTGTGGAAGATCATGTAACGGGCAATGGTCTCTTTTTGAATGGGGTAGGCCAGGGGTCTTTCGCCCAGGTCCTCCTCTTTCCGAATGGTGCCGCCCGCCTTTTGGATTTGGCCCCGAACGGACTCCAGGCCCTTTTGGTAGATGTCTGCCCCGTGGCGGAATACGCTCGCCACTTCGTAGGTCCTCATGTTTTCCTCCTTTTGGACGTAAGATCCGCATTCGACGATGCGGATAAAGAGGCGTTGAAAAACTATCATGAAGGTGTTTTAATGTCAATATGAAGAGCATGAGAGGGTATGAAGAATCGCTGTACTTTTTGGGTCTGACCTGTCGCAGGCTTCGGGAGGGGCTCTCCCTGGGCTTGGACCCCGAACTGTTTCAGGAAAGGTTTTTGGACGAGCTGGACTTCATCGACTCGGTATTGGAGAGGATCCAATCCTCCCTGGTGGAGGAGCAGCACCTCATTCAACGGAAAGAATACCTTCACCAGATGGTGCTGACACGCCAGCTTTTCAAATCGCTCCTTCATGAGTTCAAACGCGCGGCCAGGGATGGCCCCCAATTCGATCAAAAAATCGAATTGTTCGAGGGGCTGGGAAAGAAAAACCAGGAAAGAATCGATGAGGTCCTGGAGATTTTGAGTGCCGAAGGTGACCCGGTTGTCTCTGAAGAACTGATCACTCACGAGGAGATGAATATCCTCCTGGGGGACAAGCCGTTGCCAAATCGTTGATCAGACGGGCTTGAAATTCCTCCAAACCCCATCGATGCTCGGCCCTTTCGATGGCCGAGGGAGTGATTGGCCCCCAGAGGGCCAGAACACAGCGGCCATACTTCGTGGCGTCGCTGAGCTGCTCGATCTGATCGTCTACCAGAACATAAGGTTCCCGCAACGATTCCAGAAACTGGGCTTTGTGCCCCTTTGCCTCCCAGATTCTGTCCCTGGGCCATGCCACCCCCCAGCTTTGGAGGATGGCCTGGATGTAGTCGGGTTTTTTGGTGCTCAAAACGATGACTCTGGGTGAATCCTGGATTCGGCTCAGGGTTTGGGGGATGCCGGGATAGGGAGGGTTGAGAGAGAGCCAACCACTGGGATCATCCTCCAACCATTGGCGGCGGATGGCATAAAGCGTCTCATGATCCCTCTCGATGGCCTCAGGACCGAGCCTTTGAAGGTAGTTCTCCCAGTCTGAAAAATCGACGATTTCGGTGTCGGCATGATTTTGCATGAGTCTGATGATCGACAGGTATTCTGCGCCCCGACGGACAAAGGCTCTTAGCCGCAGGAAGCGTTTTTGGAGATCGGTGTCCGTATCGTTCCAGGGCACGTAGTGGCCGTGAATGGCCGTGTTGCTCACCGCCCAAATCTCGGGAATCGAATCGCAGAGCACCCCATCAAAATCGAGGTACCATTTTGTGTCCGCCACAAAAACAAGTTAAGGTCTCGATCACGTTGCGGCAAGCCAAACTTGCATATAGAATGAAGTCATGCAATTCAAGATTTACGACGCTCAATCTCTCCATGTCGCCGGCCTTTGGCTGGTCGGAGACGTCGGGGGGACGAACTGTAATCTGGGTCTCGCCACGGTCGTCCCCGCGGCAAACAGCGCCCACATCACCCTGGTTGCCGAGGCCATCGAGGAAAGCCACGCGGTGGAGTCCTTCGGTGTAACCCTCCGCGAGGCCCTCGAGGGATTTCGCCGACACCTTGGTCACTTTGTCATCAAGGGCGTGTGCATCAGCGGTGCCGGCCCCATCGTGGACAACGTGTGCCGCATGACCAACCAGGACTGGAGCATCGACGGAAACGAAATCGAGCAGCAGCTCGGCCTCAAGGCCTACGTCATCAACGATTTTACGGCCGTGTGTTTCGGCCTTCCTCTCCTGGATGCCGCTGATTCTCATGATGTCATCCGGCTAGAGCGCACGGACGGACAGATCGCCGGGGCGGGCTCCGGGCTCAAAGCCGCCATCGGGGCGGGGACGGGATTGGGGGTTGGTTTCATCGTTCCCGACGGGAACCGGTGGCGCGCCTTTCCCAGCGAAGGCGGGCACATGGACTTTGCCGACTTCGATCCTGAAACCAAAGACTTCAAGGCCTATGTGCAGGACACCATCGGAATGGTACCCGAATACGAAATGTTCATCTCGGGCAACGGCATCAAAAACCTGTTCTACTTTTATACGGAATCGGGTCGTCTCGATAAGGCCGATCCGGCCGCCCAGGAGGTGTTTCGCCTGCCCGACATTCAGAAGCCCTCAAAGATCAGCGAGCTTGCCCGAGGTCACACAGTGTTCCGGGACATGATGCGAACCTTTGTGCGCATGTACGCCCGCTTTGCCGCCAGCGTCTCGACCCTTCTGTTGCCGACCGGGGGACTGTATCTGGCCGGAGGTATCGCGGCCAAGAACCGGGAGTTTTTCCTCGAGGATCGGCTTTTCATGAGCACCTACGAGCAGCACTGCAATCCCAACATTTACCGGACCCTCGCCCGCATCCCCGTGTTCATCACCCTCGATTACGGCATTTCGCTTCGGGGGGCCGCCTACGCCGGATATTGCCTTGGGGCCGCCGAATGACGGCAAATCCCTGGGAATCGATCCGGGCCCTGGGAGGCGACGCTGAGGCATCTCGTGAAATTCTTGAGAGACTCAACAGCGGTTCCTTTCGCAGTGAATGGCCCCGGGTTACCGAGATTCCCCAGATCGACGGCCACACGATTGTCGATGTTACCCAGGATGACCCGGCCGCCTCCCGAAAAGGCTGGGAGTCCCTGCCTCGGACCGTGCTGGGCATCCTCAACGGCGGCAGCGCTACCAGCTACATCGACCGAAAAAAGAACCTGGGTATCCACCCCCTGCTGGCCGAGGTCTACAGGGAAGAGATAGAAAAATGGGGGGAAGTTCTCGCCGGCCGCCCCAAGGCCCTGGCCCCAGCCTTTTATCAGCCGGACGGCACTCCGGGAGCGAGCTTTCTGGAGCTGAAGGTTCGGTGGGCGATTCTGGCCGGAAGGGCCCTGGGTGGAGAACCCTTACCCCTCCTGCAGATGACCTCCCCGGCCACCCATCAGGAGGTGATGGACGCGTGGCAGGGATTGCCGCAAAGCCCCTGGCTGAGGGACCTGGTTGATTCTCCCGAGCACCTGCCCGCTCTGTACACCGCCCGTCAGGAGCTGATCAGCGCCTTCACACCGGCCGATTCCCAGGGGCGGTACGCGGTATTCTTCCACGGCGAGCCGCCTCGGCCCCTGCTTTTGCCGGGAGGCCACGGCCAGAACTTTCAGGTCCTCGCTCCCCTCTACCGGAGGTTGGCCGAGCAAGGGAGGGAGTGGGTTTACCTGACCAATGTGGACAACCTCGGGGCCCTTCCCTCGGCCCGAGGTCTGGGGACGGTGGCCCGGAAGGGGGCCGAGGCGGGCTTCGATTTCAGTTTCAAGACCGAGCTGGACGTCAAGGGCGGTATCCTGTTCCGGGACGATTCGGGCCGGTTACAATGCGGCGACCTGGGCGTGGCCGTCGATCCCTCCGAACTGAATCGGTTTACCGATCGGCCCATCCTTTTTAACTGTGCCACGGGAGTCTTCCACTTACCCGCCCTTCTGCAACGCCTTCCCGAAATTTTGGCGAGATTGCCCCTTCGACTCTCTGTCCAGGACAAGGATGTGGGCCGTTACGCCCAGGTCGAACAGGTTACCTGGGAGGTGATCGGTCTTTTGGAGAGGCCCCTCATCCTCGCCGTACAAAAAAAGCGGCGTTTTCTTGCGGCCAAGATGATCGTGGACACCTTCCTGACCAGCGCCCTCAAATTGGATGACCCCCTGTTCCAGACCGAGGAGCTCGCGGGTTTCGCCGACCTTGCCCGCCAGCTCAACGAGGGGTTGACCGACCTGCTTCAGGGTCCGTATGGGTTGAAACAGGTGGGAGGGTACTGGGAGCCCCTCAGTCCCGAAGAGGTGGAGGCTCGGATTCATGCCGAGGGCAGGGACTGGATCAGCCCCTTCTGAGCCGATCGGCAGTTCGCAAAAGAACCTCCCGCGTGTCCTCCCAGCCCAGGCAGGCGTCGGTGATGGACACCCCGTAGCGCAGCTGGGGCAGGGGGCCAGGTTCCTGACGCCCCTCCTGGAGGTGGCTTTCCAGCATGATGCCACCGACATTCAGACCGGCGAGCTTTGAAGCAATGACACTCTCCAGGACCTGGGGCTGACGTCGGAAATCCTTCCCGGAATTGCCGTGAGAGCAATCCACCATGACGAAGGGGCGCAGCCTCCGGCTTAAAAGTTCCTCGACGGCCTGGCGGATGTGCTCGGCCGAATAGTTGGGGCCCTCTTTGCCGCCTCGCAGGATGAGGTGGCCCCAGGGGTTGCCGGTGGTGGTGAGAATCGCCGTTTCGCCATCCTGGTCGATGCCGATGAAACTCCGCGGCTGGGCGGCACTCAGGATGGCATGGAGGGCGTTTTCGAGGCTGCCGTCGGTGCCGTTTTTGAAGCCCACCGGCATGCTCAGGCCGCTGGCCATTTCACGGTGCGTCTGGCTTTCGGTGGTTCGGGCCCCGACTGCGGCCCAGCTCACCAGGTCGGCAATGTATTGTGGAACGATGGGATCGAGCACCTCGGTGGCGGCCGGCAAACCCAGCGATGTGATCTTCAACAGGAGACGGCGCGCCAACTTCAGGCCCTTCTCGATATCGTACGAGTCGTCCAGGTCGGGATCCAGGATCAGTCCCCGCCACCCCAGTGAGGTCCGCGGTTTTTCGAAGTACACCCGCATTACCAGATACAGGGTTTGGGCCACCTCGCGCTGAAGTTCCACGAGTCTCTGGGCGTATTCCCAGGCCGAGTCCGGATCGTGGATGGAACAGGGGCCCACGATGACCAAAAGCCTGTTGTCCCTGAGGTCCAGGATGTCCTGGATGATTTGCCGCGAATCGCTCACCGTGCGAGCACAGTCCTCGGTGATCGGCAGCTCGTTTTTAAGCAGGTTAGGTGTCATCAACTTTCGGACACCGACGATTCGAATATCAGAGGTTTTTTCCATGGTTTTCCTGTTCTCTCTGGCGGGGGATATGTTGCACCATCTGGCCCGATGCGTCCAGGACGGCGAATTCCACCGAGTTGTCCAGGGCGATGGGGATGTCGAAGAGATGGTCGGGATCGATGTAATCATGGGCGGGAAGCTCCCCCAGCTGACGGTGCCAACATTGCAACTCGCGATACCGTTCGGCATTCAGGAGAACCCAGGAAGGCTTCTGTCCCCTTCCTCGAAGTTCCATCAAGGCCCCGTAAACATAGGCGACAATCTCCTGGATGCTCAAACCGTATCCTCCCTGGGTGCGGTCCCCTTGTCCGTCACAAAGCGGGCGCCGGCGATCTCCTTGTCCGAAAGTCTCTTCCCCAGGGCGCCGGGGTTCTTGATGAGAAAGTCACTGAGGGGAAGCAGCTCTTTTTTGCTGGCAATGAGACTGCGCTGTTTGAAATCCAACTTGACGTAGAGGTCCTGGCGGGTTGTGAGGGCCAAAGCGGTGCATTTTTCCGGGACGAGGGAATATTTCTTTTCCAGGATCCATCCTTCGATCACGAAACGTTTGAGATAGGCCTGCTTTTCCGTGTCCTTTTGATAGATCAGACTGAAGACCGTGGCCGCCAGGGACTCCTTGTCGGCCAGGCCCAGGTAGAGCAGGTCCTTTCCCACGAAAAGCCGTTGGGGAACCTTGATGACGGTCATGACCGCATTTTTATCGATGATGAGGACCTTATCCCATTCGGACACCTCGGCTACGACGGTACCGCTCGTCAACGCCAGACCCAGGTGACCGGTGTTGGGGTCATAGCGCAGCTTTTTGTCGCGCAATGCCACCCGTTTCAGGGTGACCTTTTCGAAGCCGGTAATCTCGGTGCGCCTTTCGAACCGGTTTGCCGTTTTGGCCAGCACACCCTCCAGCCAACCAATGGCGTAGCCGGTCAAATTGCCGAGGTGTTCTTTGATTTCCTTGAGTCGGCCCTTGATGTCCTGAATCTCCTTGCGCAGCTTGTTCATGTCGTATAGCGAGATGCGCCGAATAGGGATCTTCAAAAGCCGCTCCACGTCATCGGGGCTGATGGTCCGGCGAATCTGGGACTTGAAAGGCTCGAAACCTTGAATGACCGCGTTGGTGACTTCCTCGCTGCTCTTCATCTCCTCGATGGCCTTGTAAATCCGTTCCTCGATAAAGATCTGTTCGAGCGTCCGGGCGTGCAGCTGGTCCTTGAGTTCCCGTTCCTCGTATTCCAGTTCCTGCTTGAGGATCCTCACCAGATGGCTGGCATGGTAGGCCAAAACATCGGACACGGTCATCACTTCAGGCTTTTGATCACGGATCACCAGAAGGTTGACCGAGTAGGAGACCTCACAGTCGGTGAAGGCGTAGAGGGAGTCCACCACATCTCTGGCGTAAATCCCCTTGGGCAGTTTGATTTCGATTTCCACGTTTTCCGAAGTATAATCGTTGATCTCGGCGATTTTAATTTGGCCCTTGTTGGCGGCGGTTTCCAACGAGGTAATGAGTTTTTCGGTGGTGATGCGGTAGGGCAGCTCGCGAACCAGGATACGTTTGGGATCGGAGGTGTCGAGTTTGGCACGGATGCGCACCTTACCCAACCCATCCCGATACTCGCTCACGTCTAGAAGTCCTCCCTGAACGAAGTCAGGGTAAAGGACGGGTTTTTCTCCCCTCAGGACCGCCTGAATCGCCTGAACCACCTCGCGGAAATTGTGCGGGAGGATGGAGGTACTCATTCCCACCGCGATGCCCTCGACACCGAGGATCAGCACCAGGGGAACCTTGGCCGGAAAGACCACGGGTTCCAGGTTTCGGCCGTCGTAACTTTCGGTGTACTCGGTGATGTTTTTGTTGTAGAGGATTTCGCGGGCGAAGGGGGTGATGCGGCACTCGATGTAGCGGGCCGCGCTCGCCTGATCTCCGGTGAACACGTTGCCGAAGTTTCCCTGGGTGTCGATCAACAGTTCCTTCTGGGCCAGTTGGACCAGGGCCTCGTAGATACTGGCGTCGCCGTGGGGATGGTACTTCATGCAGTGTCCGACCACGTTGGCCACCTTGTGGAACTTGCCGTCGTCCATTTCGAAGAGCGAATGGAGGATTCGTCGTTGAACCGGTTTTAGGCCGTCCCGAATGTCGGGGATGGCGCGATCCTTGATGACGTAGCTCGCGTACTCCAGATAGTTGCGGTCAAAGATCTTATCGACGTAGGCCATTAGATAAGGTTCTCCATGATGTATTCCCGACGTTCGGGCGTGTTGTCTCCCATGTAAAATCGTAGCATGGAGCGGACATCCTTGATATTTTTTAGCGTCACTTCCATCAGTTTCATGCTCTGAGGTTCAATGAACTGGGCGAATTCCTTGGGGGAAATTTCACCGAGGCCTTTGAACCGGGTCACTTCGGGAGAGGCCAGCCGCTTCAGGGTCGCGTCCCTCTCCTTTTCGGAATAACAATACACCGTCTCTTTTTTGTTGCGGACCCGAAACAGGGGGGTCTCCAGGATGAAGACCTTTCCCTTGATGACCAATTCTTCAAAGTATTCCAGAAAGAAGGTCAACAAAAGGTTTCGGATGTGAAAGCCGTCGAAGTCTGCATCGGTGGCCAGGATGATTTTGTTGTAGCGCAGGTTTTCGATATCGTTTTCGATTCCCAGGGCCATCATCAGGTAGCACAGTTCCTCGTTTTTGTAAATATCCCCTTTTTTGTGGTCAAACATGTTTTGCGGTTTGCCGCGGAGGCTGAAGATCGCCTGATAGAGCGGGTCGCGGCTGCTCACCATCGAACCGCTGGCGCTTTGGCCCTCGGTCAAAAAGATCATGGTCTTTTCTCCGTGGGGTCCGTCGCCGAGGTGGTACTTGCAGTCCTTGAGACTGGGGATCTTGATCGCCGCGCGCTTGGCGATTTGCCGGGCCTCCTTTTTGACTTCGGCCAGCTCCTTCCGAAGCTTTTCGTTGTATACGATGCGTTCCTTGATGGTTCGGGCGCTTTCCTGGTGCTGGTGCAAAAGGTGCTCGATGGCCTGCTTCACCTCGTTGACCACGGGCGAGCGGATGTCGGTGTTGCCCAGCTTGTTCTTGGTCTGACTTTCGAAGACCGGATTCTTGAGCTTGATGCTCACCGCTCCGGCAAGGCCCTCGCGGACATCTTGCCCGTTGAAGTCGGCGTTGAAGTACGAGTTGATGCCCTTGAGAACTCCCTCGCGAAATGCCGAAAGGTGGGTTCCTCCGTCGGAGGTATACTGACCGTTCACGAAACTCCAGTAAGTTTCCCCGTAGGTGTCGCAATGGGTCAGGGCGAACTCGAGCTTGTCCGAGCGGTAGTGCAGGACGGGGTAAAACACCTTGTCTCCGATTTCGGAATTCAAAAAGTCCAGCAGGCCGTTGGCGGCCTCGAACTTTTCCCCGTTGAGGTAGAGCTGCAGTCCAGGATTTAAACAGGCATAGGTCCACAACCGTTTTTGCAGAAACTCGGGGTTGTAGGAGTAATTTGCAAAGATTTCGGGATCGGGTCGAAACTCGACGAGGGTGCCGTCCGGTTCGTTGAGACTACCTTCCCTTTGGCTCACCAGGATGCCTTTTTCGAACTCGGCCTCAAAAAACTTCTTTTGCCGGCAGCTTCGGACCAGGAAACGTTCGGAGAGGGCATTGACCGCCTTGGTTCCCACCCCGTTCAGCCCCACCGAGAATTGAAACACATCGTCGTTGTACTTGGCGCCGGTATTGATGATGCTCACGCAGTCGATCACCTTGCCCAAAGGGATGCCCCGGCCGTAATCACGGACCCTGACGCGGTTGTCCTGCAATTCGATCACGATTTTTTTTCCGTATCCCATGATGTATTCGTCGATGGCGTTGTCCACCACCTCTTTGAACAGGACGTAGATCCCGTCGTCGTGGTTGGAACCGTCTCCCAGTCTGCCGATGTACATCCCGCTGCGCAGGCGGATGTGCTCCAGGGAGCTGAGGGTCTGGATCTTGCTTTCGTCGTAGACGGCTGCGGTCTTAGCCATGGATTTCACCCTTCAGCAAGGACTGTTGACCGTTGCGGATGATTTCATAAACCCGCTCGGCCAGAAGCTTCTCCTCCTCACGGCTGAGCTTGGAGCAATCGATCGGTTCGTGGAAAAGAACGTGGACATCGGCTCTCCGGACGGTGTTGCGTCCCTCCAACAGTTTATAGGTACCTTCGATCGAAACGGGGACCAGCAGGGCCCTGCTTTCTACTGCCATCTTGAGACTTCCCCGGTGAAAGGGCCTCATGTCAGGTCCGCGGCTGCGAGTACCTTCCGGGAAGATGATCATGGGGTAGCCGCTTTGAATCATTTTTACCCCGTAACGGATGGCCTCGATCCCGCTGCGCATGTCGTCCCGTTTCAGGAAAAAGCACTTCAGGGCCCGCATCCAGGTGCTGATCACCGGGACTTTTTTGAGGCTGTCCTTGGCGATGTAGCCAGCGGCCGTCGGCAGGCTCCCAAGAAAGACGAGGATGTCGGCGTAGGCCTGGTGATTGGAAACGATACATACCGGAAGCCCCCGCCTGGGGAACCTTTCCCGATGGTGGACGAAGATTCGACTCCAACCCACCGTCAGCAGGATCAGGGAATAAATCTGTCCGACAAGGTGCATCCATCGCTGGCGCAATCCTTCCTGACGCAACAGGGCAAAGATGCGCTCGGGAATGAAGACTGTGTAGGAAAAAAGAACATAAATCCAAAAGAAAATGGCATACACGATGTTGAGCAGCATCGATCCCTCCCTAGCTCCTAACTTAACATAAGAAAACGAATGTTGAAAGATCGATGTGTTCGACGATAAATTAAGATGTGGGTCGAATACACTGGGTTGTTTTGAACACTTTTCTAATTTGTTTCGCCATCGAGCGCTCAGGGGCCCAATACCTCAACCGTTCACAGGCCGTCCGTCTCATGGCGGAGTGGGATGGAAGCTCGGTACCGGAAGGCGCCGAGGCGGCGATGCCCAATTCGGAAGAAACCGGTGCCGACGAGCCGCCATTGACGGTGATCAAAGCGGTGGAGCTTCTTTGGCAAAAGCTGCCCAACCGGCACCGCCTTTTTTCTGTCTGGAATTTCTCCCTGGGGCTTTGGCAGGAGGCGCGCGAGGAGGGGTGGATTCCTGCAAACCTGTCTCCCCAATCGCCCCTGACCCAGGAACAATTCCGCGATATCTACCTCGCCAGCCGAGACCCTTACCGGCGCTGGCAGGGGGTCAGGAAATTTCCCGGCGTTTCTATCGAATTTCATAACAGCGCTATCTTTTCTTGGGGACCGCCCTATTCCATCAGTGGCATGATCGGTGCCGAACATCGCGTGGGATTTTCGGTTTCCGATGAGACAGGGCCCCAATTTCGCGCCAATGGCGGAGTGCGCTATGAATTCAGCGATACCTCTCCCTTTGGAGTCCTGATTATCGACGACCTTTTCTGGAACATTCGTTTTGCCGAGCCATTCACCTGGTATCGGTACCTCCAGCTCAAGTTGGGACGATTTCGTCAAAGCGTGGCCTTTGCTGGGGAGACCCTTCTGGATGGCTTTCAGGCAGGTCTGGAATTCGGTGATGTTCAGCTGACGCTTCAACTCGGTTATGCCGGGTTTTTGAACCGGGAGCAGACACCCTTCGTGATCACCCCCTCCGATTTGACGGACTACCTCAACTCTCAGAACTCCTGGGGACCGCCGCGTGCACTCAGTCATGTTTCCGTACGCTATCGGCCCTCAGCGAGCCTTCAAGCGGCTCTATCCTTCGGTCTGATGAGCGATTTTCGTGACCGCGTGACTCCCCAGCGCTTGAAAAAAGCGGGGGATACCGACTATCTCAACTACGAAGGGGGACTTTATTCAGCCTGGATGGTCGACTTGGGCGGGATTTTCCAACCCACTGGGGGGGTGATCCTCGAGGGACACGTGGCTTTTCAGTCGATTTCTTCCCTGCACTTTTTCAACGACATCGGCCAGTATTCTCCTGTCGGCGGTCTGGGTGTGGCCGTGGACCTGGGGGTGCAATACGTGACACCCGTGTCCGGACTCCTCCTGTTCACTAAGGTCTTCGGAGCCAGCGGGGACGGCTCCAATCGGTTATCGTACCAGGAAGGGGCAATGTGGCAGCAGGCTACACCCCTGAGTTTTCAGTTTCGTTCCTGGGGTGGCTCGATCCCGCTTTACGTTTTACGCTACGACTGGGGAAACATCCTGGGTGGGAACCTGGGAGGACGCTACCGTGTCGATTTCCTGCACGATTTCACCCTGGAGGCGCAGATGGGGGTGGCGGCACGAATCACCGACGGGCCCGTTTCGGATCCCCAGGTCTACGTCGGGGGCGATGCTTCCCGGTTTTTGGGGGCCGAGTTCTACGTCCAGGCAGTGTGGAACGTCTGGGCAGAGCTCGGGCTGATCCTCGGCCTGGGCGGGGCCTACCTCAACCAGGACAGGGCCTATCCTGGCGATTTCGGTCCACTGATCGGACAGATAAATCTCCAAATGAGGTTCGATCTATGAAGATATGGCTACTCGTCATGGCCTCCATGATCTTTGCTCAGGAGCTACCCGAGGGAGTTCTCACTACCGAGGGGGCTCTTGTTCATTTCAACAACTCAGTCCTGGAGGTAAAGACCGGGGAGGTCCGCTTGACTGCCCCGATCAACCTTCGGCTCAAAACGAACCACGGGGAGTACTATCTGGAAGCGGCGCTGGGTAGAATTCGCCGAAGCGGCTTCGATTTAGATGCGGGCCGGGTGTATCGAATCCTGCGAGAGGGTGTCCTCCTTCCTATCGGTGAGGGAGGTTTTTCCTTTTGGGAGGGGTTTGACCGCTTTCATTCGCCCTTCAAAAACACTTTCATGGGCACGGGGGGGATCACCCAGCTCGAATTCGTCCTGGAATGATACATCTGGGGAGAAAATCGAGGAAAAAAAAGTGGAGTTGCCGCGGCACTCAAAACGGGTTATAATCTTTTTCAAGGTCGAGTAGCTCAGCCTGGATAGAGCGTTTGCCTCCGGAGCAAAAGGTCGTGGGTTCGAATCCCGCCTCGATCAAAACCAGGAAATAAGGAGTGATTATGGCCCATTCCAAAGCCCCCACGCAGTTTTTTCTTTTGCAGCTCATGGTCGGGTTGTTCTTCGTCTTTCTGGGCATTTTAGGAATACTGCCCCAGGCAGAGGAAGGCTTTTTCAGTCTGACGCATGGGGGAAGGATGCAAATCGTCGAACTGCTGGTCGGCGTGGTGGAGTTATCTATTGGGGTAATCCTTCTTTTGGGCTTGTTCCAGTTCCTCACACTAAAAATTCTCTCCATGGCCACCTTTTGGGCCTTCGTGCTTTGGGTCATCCGCATTGTGGTCTCCCAGGTGGTGTTCGGTCTTGGGTTGGCAAATGGTGTCATCGTCCTGACCAACATGACACCCAACTGGTGGCTGGGAACACTTTTGATGCTGGTCCTCGCCTCCAACCTCTGGACTCTCCACCGACGTTACGCTGTTGCGTAATCTATCGGGTCTGGAACGCCAGTTCCTTCCCAGAGCGGGGGATCTGGTCGTCCAACCCGGGGAGCTCGAAGATCCCATCGGGGACCTGGTTCATAGCCCCGAGTTTCGCTTCGTTCACCGCTACCCCGACCGTCTCCTCGTTCTCACTACCGATCGATGTTTCCGCTACTGTCGTTTTTGTTTTCGAAAGCATTGGACCGGTCGGGGGTTGGCACGTTTTGAGGAAGAGGACCGGCAAAGGCTCGGGAGTTATCTCGATCAACACCCCGAGGTGCACGAGGTCATCCTCAGCGGGGGCGATGCGTTGACCCTTCCCAACGCCCAGCTCATCCCGCTTTTACAAATCATCCGCGACAGGAAAAGGTTGGTTCGGCTCTCCACCCGCCTGGCCAGCCTCCATCCCCAGCGTCTCGATTCAGAACTTCTCTCGGCCCTCGAAAGATTGGGGGGGATTTGGTGGTTGCATCATGTCAATCACCCCGACGAAATTCACGAGGGGTTTCGTTCCGTGGTTCGCGACCTGTTTCGTGCCGGTGTGGGTCAGGTCTCGCAGTCGGTGCTCCTGGCCGACATCAACGACGATCCGGAAATTTTGCTCGAACTCTTCGGGCTTTTGGCCGGTCGGGGGGTCAAACCGTATTACCTTTTTTACACCGACCTTGCCGCCGGTACCTCCGGCTGGAGGCTGGATTTGGAGGATGCCCTGGACATTTGGCGCAGGCTCAAAGAGCGTGCTTCCCGGCTCGTCCTGCCGACGTTTGCGGTGGATTTACCCGGTGGCAGGGGCAAGGTGGAAGTGGAGGCCAACCTTCTGCGTATCATCGAAGAAGGTTGGGTGTTCCAGGCCCCCGATGGCAGCGAGGTCCTCTACCCCCGCGCGGGTGTGCTCAAGAGGGTCCGTAAGACGTGAGGCAAGATCCCGCCGTTGCGGTAGGTCAGCAGTTCCGCCTCGGTTTGGATCCTGCAGAGCGCCTTGAAAGTTTTCCTGGTTCCGGATGCGTCTTTTGCCTCGATGTCCACCACGGCGTTGGGGCTGAGTTTGTTCAAACCCTGGATGGAGTAGATTTCACTTCCGGTTAAACCGAGTGATTCGGCATTCTGGTTATCCAGGAATTGAAGGGGAAGGACGCCCATGCCGATGAGGTTCGATCGGTGGATGCGCTCGAAACTCTCCGCCAGGACTGCCTTGATTCCCAGGAGCGAGGTTCCCTTTGCGGCCCAGTCTCGGGAACTGCCGCTTCCGTAGAATTTGCCGGCGATGACAATCAAGTCTACCCCTTCGTTTTGATACTCTCGACAGGCTTCATAGATAAAGTATTCCTTGTTCTCGGGATACTTGAGGGTGAAGCTTCCTTCTTTGTTGACCAGTTTGTTCTGAAGACGAGTATTGGCGAAGGTCCCTCGAATCATCACCTCGTGGTTACCCCGTCGAGTCCCGTAACTGTTGAAGTCCTTGGGCTCCACCCCGAGAGACTGAAGATACTGGCCGGCCGGGTAATTGGCCCGGATATTGCCCGCAGGGCTGATGTGGTCGGTGCTGATTGTGTCTCCCAACAGCGCCAGACATCGCGCTTCGATTTTTGAAGGCAGGTCGGGAGGGGTCATGTCCAGCCCATCGAAATAAGGCGGCTTACGGATGTAGGTCGATTTCTCATCCCAACGGTAGGTCTTGCCCGAGGGAGAGGGGAGGTTTTTCCAGTGTACGTCCCCTTCAAAGATCGATCGGTACTTTTCCAAATAAGTTTCTCGGGTGACGTAGTGCTTGATCAGTTCTTCTACTTCTTCCTCTGAAGGCCAGATGTCCTTCAGGTACACCTTTTTGCCGTTGACCTCGCCCAGGGGTTCAGTCTCGAGGTCGATGTCCATGGTACCGGCGAGGGCATAGGCTACAACCAGCGGCGGGCTTGCCAGGAAGCTGGCTTTGACATTCGGGTGTACCCTTCCGGTAAAGTTGCGGTTACCGCTGAGCACGGCGCAGAGGGTCAGGTTTTGCTCCGTTTGCGCCTTTTCCAGGGCCGGGTGCAAGGGTCCCGAATTCCCAATGCAGGTGACACAACCGTAGGCCGCGATGTGGAAACGGTACTTTTCCAGGTAATCCAGGAGACCTGACTTTTTCAGGTAATCCTCGACCGCCCTGGAACCGGGTGCCAGACTCGTTTTGACCCAGGAAGGAATCCGCAGGCCGGCCTCCCAGGCCCTTTTTGCCAAAAGCCCGCTTGCCAGCATCACCTTGGGGTTCGATGTATTGGTACAGCTGGTGATGCTCGCAATCACCACGGCCCCCTCTTTGAGATCGACTTTCTCGCCGTCGAGATCGACACGGACCGTCCGGCGCTCTTCGGTCATGAATTTTTTGTAGGCAAGCCGGGTATCCGCAAGGCCGATTTTTTCGTGAGGCTTCGCGGGTCCCGCAAGGGTGGGGCGAACCTTACTCAGATCCAGTTCGATCACACGGTGATATTTTGGTTCTGGCCCCTCGACGAAGAGCAGGTTGGCACGGCAGTAGAGCTCGGCCAGGTCCGCGGCCTCGTCCCTGCCCGTAAAACGCAGGTACTCCAGGGTCACCTGATCCACGGGAAAGTAGCCCATGGTGGCCCCGTATTCGGGACTCATGTTTGCCAGGGTGGCCCGGTCGGGCAGGCTGAGGCTGGGCAGCCCCGGACCGAAAAACTCGACGAATTTATCCACCACGCCAAAAGAGCGCAGCATCTCGGTAACGGTCAGGACGAGGTCGGTCGCCGTGGTTCCTGCCGGCAAGCGCCCCTCGAGCCGAAAGCCGACCACATCAGGGATGGGCATCCAGAGAGGCTCGCCCAGCATGGCAGCTTCAGCTTCGATGCCCCCGACCCCCCAGCCCAGGATCCCCAGGCCGTTGATCATGGTGGTGTGGCTGTCGGTGCCGACGAGGGTATCGGGGACGATGAGATCGGTATCCTGAACCCTCGTTGCGATGCTTCCCAGGTATTCGAGGTTTACCTGATGGCAGATTCCGCTGTTGGGCGGAACCACCCGAAAATTCTTGAACGCTTTCTGCGCCCATTTGAGCAGGGCATAACGCTCCTTGTTCCTTTCGTATTCCTTTTCGACGTTTTTAAGAAGGGCATCGGTTTGGCCAAAGAAATCGATCTGAACCGAGTGGTCCACCACCAGGTCGACAGGGATGCTGGGATTGACGGCCTCGGGATTTCCGCCCCTTTCCTGTACCGCATCCCGCATGGCAGCCAGGTCCACAATCGCGGGAACGCCGGTAAAATCCTGCATCAACACCCGGGCAGGAAAAAACGGAATTTCATAGGGTGGGGATTTTGTGCGGTCGGTGTGCGACAAAATTGCATCGATCATGGCTGGGGTGGCACCCTTGCCCTGATGACGCAGGACGTTTTCCAGCAGAATTCGTAATGAATAGGGCAGCCGTTGCACCTGGTTCTTGTCCAGCTGGCATAAATCATAAAAACGATAATTCTTCCCTTTGAAACGGAGCGATTGTACGTAGTCCAAGAGAACCTCCAGAGTTATATTAGGAATCCTGACGATGGCCGGCAATACCGAGTCTTGTCAAGCTTGAAATGTCAACAATTATTTGTTAACTTTAATCTTGATGAAAGCAGTGGGAGACTTTCCGGGGATCAATAAAAGGCAACCTGAGGGAATTGGACCGGACGGCCAGCCGTATCGGGTTCTCATCGTCGATGACTCGGTGTTCGTGACCAAGCAGCTCACCCAAATCCTTCAATCCGAGGGGTTCGAAGTCGTCGATGTCGCCATGGACGGCGAGGAAGGGGTGCGAAAATTCGAACAACACAAAGACAAGCTCGATTTGGTGACCATGGATGTCACCATGCCGAAACTCGACGGACTGGTGGCCCTTGAGAAAATCCTCCAAATCGACCCCAAGGCCCGCGTGATCATGATCTCGGCCCTGGGTAAACAGGACCTGGTCAAGGATTCTCTACTCAAGGGGGCCAAGAACTACATCGTGAAGCCCCTCGACCGGGAAAAGGTACTCGAACGGGTGATTGCTACCATCAAAAAGATTTGAGAGGCGGCAAGCCTCATGAGAATCACCACCAAGGGGCGCTACGCCCTCAAGGCGTTGTTATATCTGGCTCGGCAGCCAGAGGGAGCGATCGCAACAGTCAAACAGATCGCGGACGAAACTTCCCTGAGCTTCGAATTCCTGGAGCAGCTTCTGGTCAAGCTCAAAAAAGCGAAGTTGGTTCAAAGCATTCGTGGCCCTGGGGGCGGCTACACCCTGGCCCGACCTGCTCAGGAAATCTCGATCAAGGACATCTTCGATGCCGTGGGCGAGACCATCGACCTGACCGATTGTCAGTCGTGTAAATTCAGCGAGCTGGTTTGTGTCCCCGAAAACGGCTGCGAAAGCCACCTCATCTGGAAGGGGGCCACCGAATATCTGGTGGAATTTTTTACCAAGGTGAGCCTGGATGATGTCCGGCATGGCAGGTCTTCGGTCAGGCTTTGAGGTATCGGTGCTTTGACGACTACGCGAGTAAAGCGTAATTTAAGGAAGGTGCTTGGAACATGAATGAAACCCTAAACCCCGGCAAACCAAAACCCGAATGGCTCAAGATTTCACAGGTCAAAAACGAGGAATGGAACGATCTTCGATCGCAACTCAAGAGGCGGGGTCTTCATACCGTCTGTGAGGAAGCATCCTGTCCCAACATCCGGGAATGCTGGTCCGCTCGGACCGCAACCATCATGATCCTCGGCGATGTTTGCACCCGGGGCTGCCGTTTTTGCAACGTCAAGACCGGAAATCCTGCGGGTTTTGTGGAAGCCAGGGAAATCCTCCATGCCAGCGAATTGGTGGGGCTCATGAACCTGCGGTATGTGGTGATCACGAGCGTGGATCGTGACGACCTCGAAGATCATGGAGCCGGACATTTTGCCAGGGTCATCGAACGCATCCATTGCGATCATCCCGAGGTCCATGTGGAGGCCCTGGTACCCGATTTTGACGCGGTGGATTGGAGGATGGACATCCTCGCCCAGGCACGGCCCTACGTGGTCGCTCAAAACATGGAAACAGTCCGAAGGTTGACCTACCCGGTGCGCGACATTCGTGCCGGCTACGAAAAGACCCTCCGGTGTCTGGAGTACTACAAGAGCCGCCACGGTCTTCGAACCAAAACCTCCCTGATGGTTGGGTTGGGGGAGACCCTTGACGAGATTCGGGAGACACTGTCTGACCTTCGTGCCGTGGGCACCGACATCGTGACCTTTGGACAGTACCTCCAGCCCTCGTCCCGGCACCTTCCGGTGGAGCGTTATTACACCCCCGAGGAGTTTCGCGAACTGAAAAAGATCGCTTACGAGGCAGGATTTTCGTTCGTTGCCTCGGGCCCCTTCGTCAGAAGTTCCTATAAGGCCTCCGATTATCTCGATTTTGTGGAGCATCGACATGGACAAGAAAAACATCCGGTTCACTCTCAACGGTGAGTGGGTCGAAGCCTCGGGCCAGGTCCGTAAGGTCGGACTCAGCGCCCAGAACGCCCGGGAACTCGGTGAGGTGACGTACGTGGGCGAGGTCTGCTCAGGTAAGGCCGTCCGCCGGGGGGAGCCCCTGATGAGTTTGGAAGCCTCCAAGGCCGCCTTCGACGTTTACGCTCCACTGGACGGAACCATTCGCGGGTGCAATCCCAAAATTCTGGCGGATCCGGGCCTGATCACCAGGGATCCTTACGGGGAGGGCTGGCTGCTCGAGCTGGAAATCTCCGACGTCGACGAGTCCCAGCTGATGGAAGAAGAGGCCTACCTTCAGGGAAAATCTTCCTCGTGAAGCTCGAGATTCTCCAGGATCCCTCTCTCCCGGGACACGTCAACATGGAGAAGGATCGCCTTCACTTTGAACGCGTGGAAGGGGGGGAGGAGGTGATCCTTCTCCGGCTTTACACATGGGAACCACGCTGCCTCAGCCTCGGGGCCCTTCAGGATGAATCCGGTGTGAACTGGGATCTGGTCCAGCGTCTCGGACTGGACACGGTCCGGCGCCTTACCGGCGGGGGGGCCATCCTCCACGAGAACGAACTCACCTACAGCTGGGCCGCCCCCCGTTCGTTTTTCCCGGACGTCTCGGTGGACGCAGTACTCCGGTGGAGTACCCACGTCCTCACGGGTTTTTATCAAAGTCTGGGATTGGCGGCCCTGCCGGCATCCCGCCTGGAACGGGACGAGCCACTGGGAAGCCGCACGACGGCCTGCTATGCCGGCAAGGAGCCGTGGGATCTCACCATCGGCGGTCGCAAAATCGGCGGAAACGCCCAGCGCCGGGGTCGGAGGGCGATCTTTCAACACGGCTCCATTCCCTTGCTGTTGGACTGGGAGCTGGTTTGCCAACTCACCCATACTCCCACCGACACCGAACGGCCTCTATGCCTGTTCGAGGCATTGAGAGTTCTGCCGCCGTTGATCGATCTCGAGCGGCTGCTCGAAGAAGCCTGGAGGAGGGCCTTCGAATCATGAGTATCTTACCCCTGACTCTCCCCATCCTGGGCGGCGGGTCCTACAGAATCAACCCCAGTAAGATCATTGCGGTGGGTCTCAACTACCGTGACCACGTCCAGGAGAGCCCCAGCTACAATGCCCAGAGCTTGGGACTTCCCGATCGGCCCGTTCTATTTTGCAAGACCCCCAACGTGATCGTGGGTCCGGGAGATCCCATCGTCCTGCCCGATCGGCCCCGTCTCGAGGGCTTCGAAAACCCCAGAACCGATTTCGAGGCCGAGCTGGCTGTCGTGATCGGACGATCGGCCAAAAACATCACCCGGAACCAGGCACCGGAGGTGATTGCCTTCTACACCTGCTTCAACGATGTGAGCCAGCGAAACATTCAAAAGTCGGATCCATCCGGCTGGTTTCGGGGCAAGAGCTTCGATACCTTCGGCCCCATCGGACCGATCCTGGTTCCCTTCGAGGTTTTGGGACCCGATCCCGATCTGCAAATCGAATCGTTTCTGAATGGTGAGGTACGTCAGCGGGCTCGTACCTCCCAGATGATCTTTCCCGTGACCGAGCTGGTGTCCTACATCAGCCAGAACTTGAGCCTCCAGCCGGGGGATGTGGTGATCACCGGTACCCCGGGGGGCATCGGCGAGCTGAAGGTGGGCGATAGGGTGGAGATTCGTATCGAGGGAATCGGAAGCCTCATCAATCCGGTCGTCGCCGAATCAGTCTAAACTGACCACAGCCTCGATTTCCACCAGGGCACCCCGAGGAAGGGCGGCCACCTGAACCGTACTCCGAGCGGGTTTATGGCCGCCGAAGAAGTCCGCATAAACCTGGTTGAACTCCCCAAAAAGGGCCAGGTCGGTCAGGAAGCAGGTGGTTTTGACCACCTGTTGGGGGCTGACTCCCAGGGCAGTCAACAGGCCGCGGATGTTTTCGAGTACCCTGGCCGTCTGTTCCCGGATTCCACCCTCGACGATCTGTCCCGAGGCGGGGTCCAGGGGGATCTGGCCGCTGAACCAAACCAGATTGCCCGATTTGATGGCCTGGGAGTAGGGACCGATGGCCGGGGGCGCCCGGTCGGTATGAATGGACTCCATGTTACCTCCTTGTGTTATCTGAGAAAAAGTCGTCGATGATCGCACAGCGCTCCGCCCACTCCTTTTCCAGGCTGCGAAATCGGAAGCGCTGCAGGCTGGTGTACGTCGGCCCCAGCCATTCGTTCCAGGTTTGACTCAGCTTTTGTGGATACGCCGTGGAGGGATCCTGCCGCCAGGCATACCAGGCTCGACGAATATCGGCGTACTCCTGGAGGGGAGCCTGCCACGGTTCAATTTTTGGAGGGCAGATTTTTCGGGAAGGATGCTTTTGTAAAAAAGCAGCGGCACTGTCTTCGGGCAAAAACCTCGGAATGGTTGTTTGAGCGAACAATCGGTGGCCGTTGGGTATCAGCCGATTCGCCTGGGCCTCATCCAGCCACAGTGCATAGAGATGGTGACGTTGATCGACCAAAATCGTTTTTCCCTCCAACGTCGTGATCGGGACCCGAGGCTGGGAGAGGCTGGCCCCCAGGTTTTTGGTTTCCGGGGGCTCCAGTCGGTGGGCGGAGGCTTGAATCAACGTTTCGGCCAGGGCGGGGCTGGCATGGGTACGCCCCCCAACCCAGCTGAGATCCAATCCCAACCACAGTGTGTGCGAGACACCTAAAAGAGCGGCAAAAGAGGCGGCTGCCGTGGCTACGCTGCCGCCGCTGGGGAGGTGGGGGAAACGCTGAGCTTCGAGGTCGGCCACCGGCGGTATGGACGACCCGGTCACCACGACACGGCCTCGGTGCCGCCGGATCACCGAGGGGTGGCTCACCAATTCGACCACCAGGGTCTCCCCGTCGAGGCTGTCGACGTGCCGGGAGTTCCAATATTGGGCGTCCATACTGACGACCGCATCCGGCACCAGTGCGCGTGCACGGAGGGCCGGAAGGGCGCTGTCCACGGCGAGGAGGGTGTAGCTCGAGGGCTCAATGCCCTTCAGCTGCTGGAGCGCCGCATCGAGGCTGGGACCGGCAGCCGCAATCATCAGGGAGGAACCATTCATCGATCCTTTCCACGCATTGGCCGATTCGAGCCTGTCGCATTCCAAATTGTATCGCAGGTTGCGTCCCCACAGCCCGGCAAAGCGTTTCAAGGTACGAAAATTCACCGCCTGCCTATCCAAATAGATCGAGATAGCGTTTTTCAGGGCGGTGAGGTCAGGTTCTTCTTCCAGGGCGGGATGAAACAGGAGGTGGATCGAATGGTGGGGAAAGCCCGACAGCAGGCCATAAGGGACCTCAGTCTCCTGTAGAAAAAACACCCGCTCGACGGCCTCTGTCCATTCTGGGTGTTCACGTGCCGCAAAGGCGCGGCCCGGATGAGGTTCCATGGCCAGGACCAGAGAATCGTCGTGGATTTCGGCCAGAGATCGGGCCAGGTGTCCGGTTCCCCAACCCAAAACCACATAGAGGGCGGCCTCGGGAAGGTGTTGGGCCTTTCGCAACGCATCCTGACGGGGGGAGTAGGAACTGGTGAGGGTTTTTCCCTTCCACAGAGCGCCGAGTCCGCCCGGACCTTTTTTCCACGTCCACTCTTCGGGCAAATTCATTCGAACTCCAGAGTGAGCTCTTTGGGGCTGTCCAGACGGGTTCCGGGAGGGAGGCTTTGTCGAACAACGTGTCCCTCGCCTCGAAAAATCACCCGCAAGCTCGGATGGCTCAATAGGGGAAGGAGGGTCCTCTTGGCAAAGCCGCGGAAATCCGGCAAGGTGTCCGAAAAGAGGGGCAAACTCGGCTTCTGAATCGAGACATTCCCATCGTGTTCGATCACCCTGTCGCCCTGCCGGGTAATACCGTAGAGCGTAATGATCCGCTCGGCAATTTCTCGGGCAGCAGGGGCGGCCACCCTTTCCCCGAAGATACTCGATCCCTTCGGACTGACCACGCCGACGTAGATGATGTATTCGGGGTTGAGAGCCGGCAGGAAGGTCATGATGGAAGCAATAAAGTCGGTTTCTGAGTAACGGTTGGTCTTGGGGTCCAGGATTTGGGCCGTCCCCGTTTTTCCGCCGATTTCCACACCCTGAACCCGAGCTCGAAACCCGGAGCCCATGTTGACACTCGCCCGAAGCATTTCGAGGAGCTCGCGATTTGTCGAGGAGCTCAACACCCGTTGGACCTCGACAGGTTCGGATTCGAAAAGGATTTCGCCATCGGCACCTTCGACCTGGCGTACGAAGTTCAGCCGCAGCCTCTTTCCCGAATTCCCCAGGACGGTGGCCGCTTCCACCATTTGAAGGGCGCTGACTCCGATCTCCTGGCCGAAGGCGATGGTGGGTTTGGTTCGCGAGGACCAGCGTTCCGGAGGAGCAAAAAGCCCTGGGGTCTCTCCGCTGAAGGGGGCTTTGACCGGAGAACCGAACCCGAAGGCCCGCAGCCCCGCATTGAACGTCGGTGCGTCCAGTAGATCGCTGGCCTGGGCTATTCCCGAATTGCAGCTAACTTGAAGGATGGCCATGGGATCGACCACCCCATGAACCCCGTTGCATTTTATCTGAATGGTTTCCCCACTGGGCATTTCCTTGGTGTAGACTCCCGTGCAGACAAATGTCGTCCGCGGGGTGATGGCGCGAGATTCGAGGAGGACCCCCAACGAAAATATTTTGAACACCGAACCGGGCTCATAGGCCGATTCCGCCAGGTGGTTTTTACGAACATCGGCGTTGTACTCGGCAAAGCGGTCGGGAAAGAACGCCGGTTCCTGGGCCATCGCGAGCACCTCCCCGCTGGGTGCGTGAACGACCAGGGCGAAGACCCTTTGGGCCTTCCAATCCTCGAGGTTTTTTCGCGCAACTTGTTCCACCAGATACTGAAGAGAGCTGTCCATGGTGAGGTAGACATTAGATCCCCTGAGGTGACCAGGGGTAGTCTGGGGTGGGGGCATCAGCACGTTGTTGTAACTGAATTCGATACCGGCCAGTCCCATGTTGTCTGTTCCCACAAAGCCCAACCAGTGGGCCCCTAAAGATCCATTCGGGTAAACGCGTCCGTACTCGTCCTGGACCTGGATGCCGGAAAGTTTCCCCTGACGGATAAGGTCCACCACCGATTTTGACTCGCTCGGCTGGATTTTCCTTTTAATGAAGAGGAATCCCTCGTTTTGTGCAAATCGTTCTTTGAGTTCCTGGGCTTGCAGTCCCAGGACGGAGGCCAAAAGCTCGGCGGTTTCTTCCGGGTTTTGCACGTGGGGCATCCAGGCTGTCACCGAGTTAAGGCTGACCGTTCCCGCAAGGAGTTTGCCGTAGCGATCGTAAATGTTGCCGCGTTCCATGATGGGAAGATTCAAGGCTGTCTTGTTATCCCATCCTCCCAACATGATGGGAAGGTAAGAAGCGAGAACGTACAGGGCCAATCCCGCAAGGAGACCGGCAAGGACCAGGATACGGTATCGCTTCATGGCAGGGAGAATACCACCCGCCCCGTGATGAAGACAAGGGGTACGGGACCATAGTCCCGGCTGTCCGTGCTCGATTCAAAATTGTGTCCGATAACGAACACTTTTTTCGACGGAACCGTCCGCAACCTTTCTATTCCTGCTTGTTGGTAGGGTGCCAGCGGAACCCTCAGGTTTGCCACCACCAGCGCCCCTTCTTCGATGGTCAAAGCGTCCCCGGGGCCGGCGGCCACCATCTTCACCGATTCCCGCAGATGACCGGGCTGGTAAAACGCGACAACCTCGTTTGGTGTCGGGGTATTCCAGAAAAACCAATAATGTTCTATAATGGGAAGTCGTGGGCCGTAGGCCCATCGGTTGATGAGCAAAACGCTGCCTTCACGGTAAAGGGGGAGCATCGACGTCCCTCGGACTAAACGGACCTCGAAAAAGGTCGCGAAGGCCAGACCGAGAAAAAACAGGAGCAGGGATATTGTTTGAATTCGTTTTAAACCTTCGTGTTTTTTTGGTCGACACTTAAACCGGGGGGCGGAATGATCGTTTCGGAACAAGCACAGCATATAATTCCTCGTTCGAAAAAGAAAACAAATGTGTTATCGAAGTTGTTTCCAGCAAAAACTACAGTTCATGAATGGGAAAGATCCCTTCGACATCATATTCATCGCGAGCCGGCTGTCTACCTGCCCTATCTTTTTTCCTTGCCGGTTGCCGCGGGGATCGCCTTGCTGCTCGGCCTGTTCTTCTTTTTCCAAAGTCCCGGACCCTGGGCCCTGGTAGGTCTTCGGTTGCCCGAGGTCGCTGTTCCCCGAACTGAACTGGCCAACATCGACCGACCCTACCAGCGAATCGCCTCGCAGCCTTCGACCGGTGTCAACCCCAAGGAAATTTTTCTGCCGGTAAAATTTCAAACCTACCGTTTTGCCTCGGGCGATTCTCTTTCAGCGGTGGCCAACAGGTTCAACCTCCGTGTCGGAACTATCATCAGTTGGAACCAGATCACCAACGCACGCCGGATGCCCGCAGGGCTGGAACTCGAGTTGCCTTCGTACGATGGAATTCGCTATGTCGTCAAACGCGGCGATACCCTGACATCGATCGCTCAGGAGACCAGAGTCGATTACAATGCCATTTTGGATGCCAACAATCTGGAAAGCCCCGTTCTCAGCCCTGGTCAGGTGCTGTTTTTGCCGGGTGCCAGCCTCAGCCGAAACGAACTGCGTTCCGCCATGGGCGAGCTTTTCATTTTCCCGGCCCGGGGGCGGCTTACCTCGAGATTTGGTTGGCGCCGGGATCCTTTCAGTGGGGTCAGAACCTTTCACAACGGGATCGATATCGCCAATGTCGAAGGGACACCGGTTTGGGCGGCCAAGGAGGGGAGGGTGGTGGACGTGGGTTACCACTCGGCCTTCGGCAATTATGTGGTGATCAGTCATGAGGGGGGCTATCAAACCCTGTATGGCCACCTGCAAAATTATTCGGTTCGCCGGGGACAGGTTGTCAATCAGGGGCAAGTGATCGCTCGCATGGGCAACACCGGTTATAGCACGGGTAACCATTTGCACTTTACAGTAATGCTCAGAAACAAAGATATCGATCCAATGCGTGTCTTGTATTAAGGGGTGAACTTGTGAGATCCATTATCGTCATCGCTTCCATTATGTTGATTCTCTTCGTTTTTCTGGGGAGTACCCAACCCTTGAGTACTTCCTTATCGACCGAAAGACCGGAAACGATCGACGCAGTAAGGCCAAATTGATCCAGCGGATCTTGACAACACGACATTCATCCCAGACCATGAGATAATGAAAGATTGCCGAGCTTTGGTAGTATTCGGATTGATTTGGTCGTGTGCCTCCCAACAACCCGAGGTTGGGCCAGTCTCCACTCCCAGGGAGTACCCCGTGAATGAACCTTTCGCTATCGAAAACGCGCTGGTCGTTCAGGGCGACAAGCGTGCCTGGGTGGTCGGACCCGATGAAATTCACTCGAATTACTCCGGCCAGGAACGAGTTTGGCGCAGGAGCCGAGATCTCGGCGATCTTCCGGTCTTCGAGGCTCCGAACCATCCCCTTCTCGAGGCTCTGACCCGGCTGGCCCTCGAGGAAGCCTTACTGAACGTCTTGGAGTCTGGCCCTAATGCGGGGGGCTTCAGCGCGGGGGCGAAGTGGCCGGGTGTCTGGACCCGAGACATCAGCTATTCCATCCATTTGGCCCTGGCCTGGATTCTCCCCGAGGTCAGCAGAAAGAGCCTACTGCTCAAAACGAATGGACTTCCCGAGGTGATTCAGGACACGGGGACCGGCGGCTCCTGGCCTGTCAGTACGGACCGTACCGTGTGGTCTCTGGCGGCATGGGAACTCTATTTAACCACCGGCGATCGAAACTGGCTAGAGCGCTCTTACACTATTCTCAAGAACACGGCCCAACGGGATCGGTCCTTCGCATGGGACGAGCCGAGCGGTCTGTATCGCGGTGAAACCAGCTTCATGGATTGGCGGGAGCAGACCTATCCCCGCTGGATGAGTCCCGTCGACATCGCCGAATCCAAGGCCCTGGGAACCAACATTCTGCACTGGCACACCTTGGGAACACTTAATCTTATGGCGGGGATATTGGGATTGCCCCGTACCGAGGCCGAACGATGGAAGACCTGGGCGGAGGATTTGCAGCGATCCATTCAGACTCGTTTTTCCATGGCAGAGGCGGGATACTACAGCGCTTACGAATACGGCTTTTTGCACGCGGGCCTGAAATCGAACCTCAGCGATACCCTCGCCAACAGTCTCGGTGTGCTGTTGGGGGCCTTTTCCAGACAGAATGCCGAGCGGGTCATCAAGACGCTGCCCGTGGTGCCCTTCGGCCCGCCCATCGTTTACCCCCAGCTTCCCAACATCCCGCCCTACCACAACCGCGCCATCTGGCCCTTCGTTACGGCCTATTACTCGCTTGCCGGGGCGGAGGTCGGCAACCTCGAAGCGTTCGAATTTGGGTTGAAGAGCAACCTGCGTGCCGCCGCTTTATTTCTGACACACAAAGAAAACATGGTCTTTGCCAACGGCCATCATGTGGGCACCCAGGTCAATTCCGACCGCCAGCTGTGGAGTGTGGCTGGCTGGCTGGCCCAGATTTATCGCGGGCTTTTGGGATTGCGACTCACGGCGGAGGGGCTGCACTTCAAACCCACGGTTCCGTACTGGGTCCAGGGCCCTCTCCGTTTGCGCGGCCTGATGATTCGGGGAGCCTCTTTGGATTTGACTGTCGAGGGTAACGGCGATGTGGTCCGCAGCCTGACCGTCAACGGTTCGAACTGGGACCTCGATCGAACCTTACCCTACCCGCAACCGGGTCAAAGGCTCGACGTCAGGATCGTGTTGGAAGGTCGTAAGAGTGCGGGCGGAATCACCCTGGGTTCTGTGGATGCCTATGGTCTGCGGCCGACCCTGCTCAAGGCTCAGACGGAGGGTAATCAAGTCAGGCTTGTCTGGGATGACAATGGTCATCAGGCTCCGTTTGCTGTCTACGAAATGGGAAGAAAAATTGCCAGCCTTGAAGGGCTGGTTTGGCAGCAAGCCCTGACGGAAACCCGTAGGGCCCTGAGCTTTACCGTTCGCGCCGAGCCCCTGGAGGGCTATCCCTCGCTCTACAGCAACAGTGCACTGGTCTATCCCCCGCAAACACGGATCGAAATACCTGCGATAGGGGGAACCTATCCGGAAGGCGCCCGTCAGACTGCCCTCGAGGAATTGGGTCTCGATCGGGATTATCTTCATTTGGAGGGAACAGTCGGTGAAAAGTCCGAGTGGAATGTCGACATTCCACGCGCCGGCCTATGGTTACTGCGCTTCCGCTATGGGAACGGGAGCGGTCCGATCAGCACCGACAACAAATGTGCCCTGCGGACGGTCACGCTCAATGGAACGGCGGCCGGTAAGGCGATTTTCCCACAGACGGGCAATTGGACCGACCGTGTGTGGAGTGTCATCACTTATCTGAAGCTTCGGCCGGGGCGGAACAGGATCGGTCTGAGCTTGAGTGCGGAAGACTCCAACATGGACGGGAGCGTCAATGAGGTCGTGCTCGATACCCTGGAGCTGGTGTTGATTCAATACTGATACGCATCATTTTCTAACCATTTTCTAACTCAGTCTTCACAAAGATTTAACAAAATATCACCATTACCTCTAATGTGGAATTCCACCACCTCAAAGGGGGGTTGTGCATGAAAGATGCGTTCAAGCGGAAAAATTGGCTCCGCTGTGGTAGCATTTTTGTTGTTCTGCTTCTGGCCCTGGGCCCGGTTTCGGCTCAGGAAAGAAATCCGCGGTTAAGTCTCCTCCTGGATTTTCCGCTGACAGATCTTACTTACCAACTCAAGGCTGCCGAAGCCTCGGGAAACTTCCTGACGAGCTTCGTTCACCCGAGTATGCCCCAGTCTCTGGCCATGTCGAACAACTTGATCACTTCAGTACACTTTGGTATCGGGAAACTGGTCAAAATCGACGAGGGCTTCATCGACTTCCTCCTGGAAAATGCCCTCTCCACAGGATTTTTTTTCTTGCAGTCCGGTCTTCCCTTTGGACTGGTTTGGCTTCATGAGGAGTATCACAAGGCAGTCCTTGCCCGCCGCAGCTTTGACAGTTTCAACGAGGTGTACTACTTCAGATTCTTCTCGTCGGTTGTTAGAGTGAGCCATGTCAGCGACGAGGCCCTCAAGACCCTCGCCAATCAATACTCGCCCGAGTTCGTACGGCTCAATTCTTCCGGTGCCGAGTCACAGGTCCATCAGATCCAAACCCTTCAGTCCTATTCGTTTTTCTACGATCAGAAACTTCCCAATTTGCCGTATTATTGGCTGAGCTTGTTCAACAATTTCAACTACATTTTCTCCTGTGCAGACCCCTCGGCCTTTGACAAGGACATCGACAAATGGAACGACGAGGAAAAAGAAATCAAACAGCGCGACTTCACCGGACCGGATTTTACCGCCTGGGTTCGGGAACTGTTCGCTCCCGAGCTGCCCTACGAGGCACGGGGGACTCACCCCTCGGGTGTCGGGATCAACCGTTACATCAAGGCATCCCAGCTGACCGAACACGAAAAGTTTTATCTTGTGAGTACTTCTTTCAAGCACCTGATCAACTTCGTTTCTCCCTTCATGGTGGGGATCGATCACCTGACTGTCGACGGCACCCACCAGTTCAATTTTGCCTTTCGGCACCTGTTGACCTCCTTTGGTGACGATCTCAGCCTGGACATCTACTATCGGAATCGGGGACTCAATCTGCTCATCAGCCCTCACTTCTACAGCAATTACACGACGCTCTTCTTCGGTCTGGAGGCCAGCGTACTCGATTACCCCATCGTCTCCAGGACACTCTGGTTGAATGGGCGTCTTATGCTGTGGACCCAACCCTACAATCAGTCCTTCACCACGAACGAGCACAGCTTCGGGGGTCTCCTGGGTGTAAAAATCGCTTATCGCCAGGGTATCTGGGAGCCCTACCTTACCCTGGAGGCGAAGACCAAGGGTTGGGTCATGGGTAACATTTTTCTCGACGAGGATATCAGCGGTCGGTTGGGTCTCGTTATCCGGATACCGTAAAAAAGGCCGCCCCTTTGGGCGGCCTGGATAATCCTTCCTTAAGCGAAACTGTCGTAGTAGATTTTGTCGTTGGTGACGCCGTTGTTGTTCATCACCCGGATACAGGCGTTGATCATACCGGGGCTGCCGCAGAGGTAGCCCTCCATCTCCTTTTTTTCCTCGGCTGGGATCACATTTTTAATGTAGCGGTCCAGCACGTCCGTGATCAGGCCGAGCTCACCCTCCCACTTGTCTTCGGGCAGGGGATCGCTGAGGGCTTCGATGTAGTGGAAGTTGGGGATGACCTTTTCCAGTTCGCGCATTTCGTCACGATAGTACAAATCTCGCACTGCCCGCGCTCCGAAAAAGTACCAGATAGGTCTCTTGTTGTTTCCTTTTTCGGCAATGTCGTGGAGGATGCTCTTGAAAGGGGCCATACCCGATCCACCGGCAATGCAAAGCATGGTGGCATTGGTGTCCCGAACGTGGAAGTCTCCAAAGGGACCGACCAGCTCGACGTGCTGGCCCTGATGGAGGTAGTTATGAACGTAGGTAGTGGCGATTCCGTTAGGAACCAGACGGATCAAAAGCTCGATATGCTCCTTGTCCGAGGGTTTGGAGCTCATCGAGTAGGCGCGCTGGGTCGATTCCTTGATCTTGCCGTAGGGGGGAATGACGATTTGGGCGTACTGGCCGGCCTTGAAATCGATGGTCTGCCCCTTTTCCAAACGGAAGCGAACTTCTTTGATGTCATAGGTCACACTCTTGATAGATTCCACCGTGGTTTTGAACCGTTTGACGTTGAAGAGTTCTTCGGGGATTTCGATGGATATCGGACCCTTCACCTTGACCTGGCAGGAGAGCCGGATGTTTTGTTTGATTTCCCCATCGGTGAGGTAGGGAATTTCGGTGGGCAGGTGGGGGCCGACGTCGGTGACCACTTTACATTTGCAGGCGCCGCAGGAACCGCGGCCACCGCAGGCGGAAGGAACAAAGATGCCCTGTTCGGCCAGGGTGAAGAGAAGGGGGGAACCCCCTTTGACCTGGAGCTGTTTTTTGTTGTTGATCGTGATGGGTTGTATACCATAATTGTTCACGAGGGAGTCGACCAGGTAAACCAAAAAACCGAAGGCGGCAGTGATGCCCCCAATCACGGCGGCGTTCTGAACGCTGGGTAGAAGTAGGGTGGTGTCCAAATCAGCCTCCTATTGAACGGCGATCATTCCGCTGAAGCCGGTAAAGGCCATCGCCATGAAACCGATGGTGATCAGGGTGATTCCCGGTCCCTGAAGCCCCTGGGGGATGGGAGCTTTCTCGATTTTACCCCGAATCGCCGCGAGGGCGACGATGGCGATCCACCACCCTAATCCACTCCCGAGGCCGAAGGCCAGGGTCTGGGGGAGGTTGTAATCGCGGATCTGCATGAACAAGGCCGCACCCATGATGGCACAGTTCACCGTGATGAGGGGCAGGTAGATGCCCAGGCTCATGTACAGGGCGGGGCTCACGCGGTCGATGATCATTTCCAGCATCTGAACCACGGCCGCAATCACGATGATGAACACGATAAAGCTCAAATACGTGAGGTCCAGCATTTTCAGCAGTTCGAGGATGCCCCAGTTGACGGCGGTGGTTATGAACAGGACAAAGGTCACCGCCATGCCCAGACCGTTGGCGCTCTTGATGTCTTTGCTGATCGCGATGAAGGAGCACATGCCCAGAAAGTTGGCCAGCAGGATGTTGGACGTAAACACGGAGGCAAAGAAGAGTCCGAAGAGGTTGAGGTCGTTCATGCCTTACCTCCGACTGTTGCAGCCTGGGGAGCCGGAGCCGGAGCCTTGGCCGCAACGGGGCGGTTCATCAGGGCCTTGGCTGCCCAGATGATACCTGCCAGCAGGAAGAAGGCGCTGGCCGGGGTAACCATGATTCCCCAGGGGGTAAACCACCCGCTGCCATCGACGGGGTTGTAAATCGGAAAAACTGTGACACCAAACAAGGTGCCGAACCCCAACAATTCCCGGATGACCGCGATGACCAGGAGCACAGCCATGTACCCTAATCCGCTCGTAAATCCGTCCCAGAAGCTGATCAAGGGGGGATTGGCCTGGGCAAAGGCCTCCATTCTGCCCATCACGATACAGTTGGTGATGATCAGTCCCACATACGCAGCCAGGTTTTTATGGATTTCAGGGAAATACGCTCGCAAAAGAATATCGACGATGATCACGTAAAAGGAAATGATCACCGTTTGCGTGATCATGCGCAGTTTTCGCGGCACCAGCTCGCGGATCAAAGATATGGTGACGTTACTGAATGCGGTCACGAACACCAGAGCCACCGTCATGATGCTGGTGTTGATGAGGTTGTTCGTGACGGCCAGGGTGGAACAAATCCCCAGGATCTGGATGAAAATTGGATTGTTCGTCCAGAGGTTATCCTTGAGATTACCTAAAAAACTCGTCGAGCTCACGGAATCCTCCTTATCAATTCCTCCATGCGGGTTCGGGAGATTTTGAACAGCTGGGCGATCGCATCGCTGGTACGGGTCGCTCCGGTAATGGCATCGATCATGCCGTCCTCTTTGTTGGTTCGGTCCTTGGGAAGGGCGTTGACTCCGATCATGCCGTTAACAAAGCTTTCTTCACGCAACTGATCGATGAACCATTCCTCGGTGATTCGGGCGCCCAGACCGGGAGTCTCCGAGTGGCTGATGACCGCCATGCTCTTGACCCGGCTGAGGTCGGCGGGGAAGCTCACGACTGCCGTGATCGGGCCCCAAAGTCCCGCTACGGTAAAACGCCCTGCATAGAACGTGTCCTCACCGCTTCGGAAGATGTAGACGTTGGTCCCATCCAACGTTTTTTCATCGACCTTGTTGTACAAGTCCGCAATTTCCTGGTTCGACATCGGCTTTCCGGCAGATGTGAGCCCAAAACTGGCCAAAACAGCCCGCTTTTTGGCGATTTCGCTGTTGAAGGCGACGACGGGTTTGGTGACGTTGTACGCGAGGCTGAGGGGAACCACGAAGATGAAGGCCGTCAGAAAACCAAAGATGATGGTGTAGATCACGCTGTTTTTGTTCATGCCTTCACCTCCGCAGGGGCCCTGGGAGCAGCAGCAGGCTTCTGAGTCTGTCCCCATTGACCCACGGTCTCGTCGAAAAGGGAGCTAAAGGTGTTGCCGACCAGGATGGCAAAACTCACCCCCTCCGGGAAGCCCGAAAACACACGGATCAGAATGCTCACGGCACCGATCAGAAAACCATACACCCACTGGGCCGGAGCCTTTTTGGGGGCCGTGATTGGGTCGGTGGTCATGAATACCGCCACGTAGACGATGGATCCGCTGAGCATCCCCAGGACGGGATGTAGCCGACGGGGAAGGTTCAAACCAGGAATCCAGTCAGGCAAATAGTACAGAAAGGTTAGCATCAGGAAGCTGCTGATCAGGGTGCTGACAATCAGAATCCAGTTAGCGGTGGGCTGGATGGCGAGGGATGTCGTGCCATCCTTGTTCTTCTTCTTGACGGGGGTAAAGACAAGGTAGATTCCGGCCAGGAGGATCAAGAGAACACTCGTCTCTCCGAGGCTTCCAGGCTCCAGGCCCAGGAACATGCCCAGCCAGCTTTCGGGCAGGTGAGCCCCTTGCATTTTTTCGATCCCCACGGGAGGAGCCAGGGCCAGGGACTGCGAAGCGAGAAAGGATTCCTGAGCCTTGCCGGTTTCGGCGTAGGCACGCAGGCCGTCCATCATGGTCGCCGTCGTCACCGCATCCACGCCGCCGGTCCACTCACGGAACACCGAAGGGGGCACGAAATCCATGATCAACGTAGCGGGGTGATAGTTGACAGGATTGAACGGGACGAACCAGAGCGTTCCCAGGAAGGCGGGAAACGCCAGGTAGGCGAACATCCGGGCGGCGATGGCAGGATTGTAGACATTACGTCCAAAACCACCGAACACTTCTTTGGCAAACACCACCCCGAAAGCGATGCCCAAAATTGCCACGTAGAGGGGGACCCCGGGCGGCAGGCTCAGGGTGTAAAGAGAGGCGGTTACCAGTACCGCCTCACTCACCTGGACCTTAGGGCTTTTCTTGATTTTTTCCAGGGCATACTCCAAAAAGATTGCCGTTGGAAAAACGACCAGGGCGAGCAGGATCGGTCTCCATCCATACAACACAATCGAATAGAGAAACAGAGGGATGAGACTGTAGACCACCCGCCGCATGATGGGCTGTTTCATGAACACGGTGGAACCTCGGATGAAAGATTTTGGCTCGGAGCCACAACTAAGAATAACAAAACCGGCTGCCTTCGTCGAGGGGCTATCTTGAAAATGTTCTAACCTTGGGGTAATCAAGGTTCTGTGGCCGCTTTTTCTACGACGAAATACCTGTATTTTTTGCCGGATCATGATCCTCTCACCAACCTGGTCCTCGAAGAACTCCTCTTCGAAAATCTAAAACCAGGGCAAGAAATCTATCTCGTCTACATTAATTCCCCCTGTGTGGTGATCGGACGGCACCAGAATCCCTGGAAAGAAACCAAACCTGCCCTGCTCCAAAAACGGGGCATCCCCCTCTTGCGAAGGATCAGCGGCGGCGGCACGGTCTGGCACGATCTCGGTAACATCAATTTTTGCTGGATGGGACCGAAACATGTCTACCATCGCGATGTTGTGGATGGATGGGTCCGTCTCACCCTGGCGAGTTTTGGCTTATCGTTTGACATCTCGAACAAGGGGGATTATTTATATAAGGGGGCTAAGTTCAGCGGAAACGCTTTTGCCTTTCGTTCGGACCGTGCCATGCATCACGGGACGCTCCTGGTGAGCTCCCACATTCAAACACTTGAAGAATTCATGGGAGGCATCCAGATTGTCCATTCTCTCGGTGTTCCTTCACGTCCGGCAGTCGTGATGAACTTAGTCGAAATCAATTCCCGTCTCGACGTGGGTTCTTTGGCGGCGGCCCTGATCGATCAGCTCGGTATCCGACCCTCACCGCTGCCCCAATTCGACGATTTTGCGGAATTGTTTCGAGCCCGGGGAGGCAGGGAATGGATCCTGGGACAGACCCCCCGGTTTCACGTCGTCACCAAAAATCATCGAATAATTGAAGTGATCCATGGTAAAATCGATGAGGATTATTTCAGCGAGGAGATTGTCTTATGAACGCCGTCCAGTTCCTGAACGAGGTAATGCAAATTATCGATGACAGCGGCAGGGGACTCCTGGCCACCCTATCCGTCAGCGGCTACCCGGCAATGCGGTACATGAACCCGTCCTTTCTTCCTGGCAGGCTCTACTGGCTGTATTGCGCCACCTCCAAACACTTTCCCAAGGTGGCTGACGTCGGTAGCAACGCCAAAGTGAGTTGGCTCTTTACCAACAACCGTACCGGAGAGCTGTATTCGATCCGAGGGTTGATGAGCGTGGTGGACAATCCGCGATTCAGCTCGGAAATCATCGAAGAATTGGGACGGCGCCTGGAAAACTTTTGGCGCCTGAACCCCGATTCCTCGGATATCATCGTTCTCGAAACCGACATCCAGTCGGGGGAATACTTCAATCCCAAATCTGGGGAAAAGGTTCGTGTTGATTGCACACAAAGAGAGGGGAGGGTATGAGATCGATCAAGGGATATAAAAAAGATTTTTTACTTCCGATCCTTCGGGAGATGCTCCTGGTACGGCGTTTCGAAGAAAAGGCAGGACAGATGTACGGCCTTCGAAAGATCGGGGGCTTTTGTCACCTCTACAATGGTCAGGAGGCGGTGAGCTCCGGGACAGCGGCAGCCATGGTGAAAGGGGTCGATGTTCTGCTCACGGGTTACCGCGATCACGGTCACGCCCTCACCATGGGAATCACCCCTAACGAGGTCATGGCCGAGCTCTACGGCAAGGTCACCGGCTGTTCCAAGGGTAAGGGCGGTTCGATGCATTTGTTTAGCGCGGACAAAAAGATGTGGGGCGGAAATGGCATCGTCGGCGGTCAGATTCCCGTGGCCACGGGAAGCGCCTTTGCACAAAAATATCTGAAGACGGGGGGAGCCACCCTGTGCTTTTTTGGGGATGGGGCCATCCACCAGGGTGCCTTCCACGAGAGCCTCAATTTGGCCGCTCTCTGGAAATTACCCGTGCTCTATCTCTGCGAAAACAATCAGTACGGGATGGGCACCAGCGTCGAGCGCGCCAGCTCGGTCAAAGACCTGTATATCAAGGGCCAGGCATACGGCATCCCCAGCAAGCAAATCAACGGCATGGACGTCATCGAGGTATACGAGGAAGTCAAATCCGCCCTGGAGGCAATCAAGAGGGATTCCTTCCCTCAGTTTTTCGAGGTTCGAACCTACAGGTATCGCGGCCATAGTATGAGCGATCCTGCCAAATACCGTACCAAGGAAGAGACCGAGGCCTATCTGGCCCAGGATCCCATCAACATCCTCAAGGACCGAATGGTTCAGGAAAAGATGTTGACCGAGGAAGAGTTCCAGGAAATCGACAAGGAGGTCAAGGAGATCGTGGCGCAGAGCGTCGAGTTTGCCGAAAACTCGCCCGAGCCCGATCCTTCCGAGATCACCACGGATATCTACGCGTAAAGGGGAGGACCATGGCTATCATCACGATGCGAGAAGCGCTTCGTCAGGCCCTCGACGAGGAGATGCAACGCGACCCGACGGTCATATTGATGGGCGAGGAGGTGGGCCAGTACGACGGGGCTTACAAGGTCTCCAAGGGCTTGCTCGATAAATACGGCGACCAGCGGGTCCTGGATACACCGATCACCGAACTGGGTTTTACCGGACTCGCGGTGGGCGCGGCCATGGGGGGACTGAGGCCGGTGGTCGAGTGGATGACCATCCAATTCGGCCTTCTGGCCATCGACCAGCTCATCAACAATGCGGCCAAGATGCGGTATATGAGCGGCGGCCAGTTCAAGATACCCATGGTGGTCCGCGGCCCGAACGGACCGGCAGAATACCTTTCCAGTCAGCACAGCCAGAGTTTCGCCAGTTATTTCGTTCACGTTCCGGGTTTCATCGTGTTGGCTCCCTCGACACCCTACGACGCCAAGGGACTTCTCAAGACCGCCATTCGGGACGATAACTGCGTCATTTTCCTGGAAAGCGAAATGAGCTACGGCCTTAAAGGGGAGGTCCCCGAGGAAGAGTACCTGATCCCGATCGGTTCGGCAGACGTCAAACGGCAGGGTACCGACGTCACCATCGTCAGCTTTTCCAAGCCGGTGCTGCAGTGTCTGGCCGCCGCGGAGGAGCTGGCACGTCAGGGCATCAGCGCCGAGGTGGTGGACCTTCGCAGCCTCCGCCCCCTGGACGAGGAAACTGTCTATGCCTCGGTTCGCAAGACCAACCGGGTCGTTGTGGTGGACGAGGCCTGGCCCAATGCCGGGGTGGCTAACTACGTTACCAGCCTGATCAGCCGCAACTGTTTCGACGACCTCGACGCTCCCGTGGAGGAGGTGACCGGTATGGATGTGCCCATGCCCTACAACCACACCCTGGAGCTCATGGTCCAACCCAGCGTAGAAAAAATCGTGGCCGCGGCCAAACGCGCGCTTTACATCGACTGAGAGAGGTAGATATGGCAGAAAAAGTCTTTATGATCGCTCTTTCCCCGACCATGGAGGAGGGGACCATTCAGAAGTGGCGGAAGAAAGAGGGCGATATGGTCAAGGAGGGGGACATCCTCTGCGACGTCGAAACCGACAAGGCCTCGATGGAGTATGAATCCTCCCAGGCTGGCAAGATTCTCAAGATCGTTCGCGGTGAGGGAGCCGCTGCCAGGGTGGGCGACCTGATCGCCATCCTCGGGCAGGACGGGGAGGACATATCCACCCTTCTGGGTGAATCTTCCGCACCAGCTTCGGCCCCGGCGAAGGCCGCAGAAACCCAGGTTGCAGCCACCGTGCCTGCTCCAGCTGCCACAGCCAGCCCTCCCCAAACCGGGGGCAAGTCCAGTCCTCTGGCTCGGCGCCTGGCCCAGGAGAAGGGGATCGATCTGGCAATGGTTGCCGGAAGTGGGCCGGGTGGAAGGGTAGTCAAGCGAGACATTGAGAACTATCAACCCGCGGCGGCGTCTCGAGGTGCCACACCCTCTGTACCCCTGCCCAGCCCGCTCAACGACGACAGGGTCCCGGTATCTCGAAAACGCTCCGTGATCGCCACTCGGCTAAGCGAGAGCCTTTTTACAGCCCCGCACATCTTCCTGACCGTTTCGGTAAACATGGATCCCCTGATGGGTGCCCGGGAAAAGCTCAACGCCGAACTCAAGGACAAGCTCAGCCTCAATGCCTTCATCATCAAACTGGTGGCCAACGCCATCACCCGGCATCAGGCCGTCAATTCCTCCTGGATGGGGGACTACATTCAGAACCACTCCAGCGTGGACGTCGGACTGGCTGTAGCCCAGCCCGACGGTCTGATCACGCCCATCGTGCGGGCCGCACACGGCAAGGGCATCCGACAGATCGATGCCGAGTTGAAAGACCTGATCGATCGTGCCCGCAGCAACCAGCTCAAACCCGAGGAATACACCGGTGCCACGTTCACCATCTCCAATCTGGGGAGCTTCGGTATCGAAGAATTCACGGCGATCATCAATCCGCCGGGGGCGGCAATCCTGGCCCTGGGGGCGGTCATGAAGGTTCCCGTGGTCGGTGAGGACGAGGACATCGCGATCCAAAGGCAGATGAAGATGACCCTCAGTGCCGATCACCGGGTCATGGACGGGGCGGTGGCGGCGGCCTTCCTCACGGACCTGAAGTCCGTGATGGAAGACCCGTTCCGAGCCTTGCTGTAAAAAATGGAAAGAGGAGTGAAAGGTGGCCGAGCAAAATTATGATTTGATCGTGATCGGGGCGGGTCCTGGGGGGTATGTGGCGGCGGTTCGAGCTTCCCAGCTCGGGTTAAAAACCGCCGTGATCGAAAAGGACAAACCCGGGGGAGTGTGCGGCAACTGGGGCTGTATACCCTCTAAGAGCCTGATCCATCAGGCCGAGGCCTTCGAACGCATCGAGGATTTGACCCACATGGGAGTGAAGGTGGACGTCACGGGGCTCGATTATGCGGCGGTTCAAAAAAAGTCCCGTCAGGCGGCCGATCGCAGCGGCAAAGGCGTCCAGTTTCTCCTCAAGAAGAACAAGGTGGACTACCTGCAGGGAACCGCCGTCCTGAGTGGTCCTCAGTCGGTTTCGGTGGACGGGAAGGAGTACAAAGCCCGGTTCCTCCTACTGGCCACGGGGAGCCGTCCCCGCGAATTGCCCGGATTTGAGTTCGACGAAAAACAGGTGCTCAGCAGCACCGGCATCCTTTCGCTCACCGAACTTCCCAAGAGCTTACTGATTTTGGGAAGCGGGGCGATCGGGATGGAGTTCGCTTACGTGATGAGCGTGTTCGGGGTCAAGGTGACCGTGATCGAGATGCTTCCCCGGATCTTGCCGCTCGAAGATCCTGACACGGCCGCAGTCGTCGAAAAAGCTTTCAAGGAGCGCGGGGTGAGCTTCCTGGTGGGGACCAGGGCCACCGAGCTCAAAAAGGACGCCCAGATGGTGCGCCTCACGGTGCAAACTCCCGACGGCAAGACACAGATTCTCGAGGCTGAAAAAATCCTGGTGGCGGTTGGGCGGGTTCCCAACACCGAAAACCTGGGCCTTGAAAAGGTCGGCGTCAAAACCGATCGTGGCTTCGTCGTGGTCAAAGACTACTACCAGACCGATGTCAAAACGATTTATGCCATCGGTGACCTCATTCCCTCGCCGCTCCTGGCCCACGTGGCCAGCAAGGAGGGGGAGATCGCGGTGGAACACATGGCCGGCAAGGCCCACGAGGCCCGCCTCGATCCCCTTTCGATTCCGGGTGCCACCTATTGCGAGCCCCAGATCGCCAGTTTTGGCTACTCGGAGGAAAAAGCGAAAGAGAAAGGTGTCGCTTACAAGGCTTACACCTTCCCGTACACGGGAAACGGTAAGGCCAATGCCATCGAGCGCCAGGAGGGCCTGGTCAAGGTGTTGATGGATCCCAAGTCCCACGAGATCATCGGTGGGCACGCGGTCGGGGCCTACGCCACCGAGATTATCCACGAACTTCTTTTGGCTCGAAAGGCCGAGCTTCTTCCCGAAGACATCGCGACCATGGTTCACGCTCACCCGACCATCAGCGAGAGCGTGATGGAAGCGGCACGCGGCCTCGAGGGGTGGGCCATCCACATCTAAACCCGATGTCGCTAAACAGTACCGAAATCGACCGGGTTCTTCGGGATCTTCCCGAGGGACCCCATTTTTTGAGCTCCATTCATTCCCCCTCCTATCATCGCTATTATCTGAACTTCGAAAGCCTCCACCGTTCGTTCTGTCTGTCGATTTGTCTTCAGGCCCCCTTCCTCCGGGTGGCGATCCTACCGGGGGGAACGGCCCCTAAAGGTCCCGCTCATCGTTTTTTGGCCAGCTTGCGTAAGAGCCTCCTGGGGGCTCGGCTCGATTTTTTGGAACACTACCTCGGTGAGAGGGTCCTGGCCTTCCAATTTTTCAAGGATGCGCAAACGCCACGGCTGTATGTGCGGCTGTGGACGGGCGCCTCGAACCTGTTTTTAACCACCCCTACACTCACCATCCTCGATGCGGCCTTCCTCAGGCCCAAGAGGGGAGAGGTCCCCGGCAAATCGTTGGTCTTGCCGGAAAAAACCGATAGGCCGCCCCCCCCGGCGCGCGAGTTTCTGGACTCCCCAGGGGAAACCTACTCGCAACGGCTCGAGCGTTTTTATCGGGAGCAGGAATATCGTGACCGGCTCCAATCCGCGAGCAAGCGCTATGCCGCCTATCTGGAGGGAACCCTCAACAGCTTGATCGTCAAAATGGAGAACCTCGAAGGACAGCTCGAGGACGATGGGAGCCAGGACCGCCACCTGGGGGACCTGCTGATGGCCAACCTTCATCTTCTGCGGCCCGGGATGACCGAGTTCGAGGCAGAAGACTGGGAGGGAGGCAAGGTGAGCATCAAACTCGACCCGCGCCTCTCGCCGCCGGACCAGGCCGGTCGTTTCTACGAACGAGCCCGCAAGGCGCGCGAGCGGGTCGAGCGAAGCCGGGAGGAAATCGACATCCTGCGGGGGCGAATCGAACGGCTGAGGCAAGAACAAAACAGGCTGATCTCGGAACCCGGAAACTGGGTCATCGAGGCCGCAAATCGCATCCAGAAATGGAAGGCGTCCCGCGATACCGAAGTCCCCGGTTTGCGGCTGCTCATCCGGGGCTATCCGGTTCTCGTCGGACGTAACGCCCGAGAGAACGATCTTCTGCTCCGAACCTTCGCCAAAGGCCGCGATCACTGGATCCACACCCGGGACTACCCCGGAGGATATGTTTTTATTCGCTGTCCCGTCCACAAAACCGTCCCCCTGGACGTGCTCCTGGATGCTGCCCAGCTTGCCGCCCACTTCAGCAAGGCACGCGACAAGGGCAAGGTGGATTTTTATTGGACGCGGGTGAAGTATTTGCGCAGGGCCAGGGAGGGGAAGAAAGGCACCGTCATCCCGACACAGGAAAAAAACCTGAGTATCGAAACCAATCCGCGCCGCGTCCGCGAACTTTTGGAGATTCGGGATGGCACCTGAATCGGGACTGCACTGGGCCCCGCCCTGTCTCCGGCTTCACCTCAAAGTCAGAGGGGCCGAGGCCGCAAAACTGGTGCGACTGGCACGTTTACCGAATTGGTTGATTCGGAATGGGGAGCTGGAACGTTGGACCTGGGACTTCCACAACGAGGAGGAGGGGTTCCTGGTCTGGCATAAAAACCTGGATTCGGCTTTTTGGGAATTTCGACCCTGGAGTGAATTTCTGGAGGTTTGGGATTGGAGCGGCCTTAACAACATCCTGGAAATTCTCATCGTGCTTGCGGTCAACAAAGAGTTGCCCAATCAGGTGCGACCCACTCTCATTTTTGGCGACCTCGAGAAGAGGGCTTTGGGATTGAACCGATTGTTCCTGGACAGGTTGCATCAGGTTCTCCCCGAGCAGTCAATGGATTACGCTACGCCGCCGGGGAGTCACCGACCCTGGTCGGCCTGGCTGGGGAGCAGAGTCATTGCGTTTTTGGGAAGGACCACGACGAGCCCTATTCAGGATATCGAACTGGGTTGGGAGGAGCGCACCTTCGGGCTGCGGCAAGATTTTGCCGCTTTGGTCATCGATTCCCAGGTTCCCGGCAAAGAACCGGAACTGGGACAGTGGCGGAAGCTGTTTTTGGAAAACCCCGAGGGTCCTCCCCTCAGGAATGTGAATTCCCGTGAGATCGAGCTTCACCAAAAATCGCGCGATCGGCAGAGGCGACTGGCACCCTTGAAAAACAAAATTCAGGAAGTTCGGCGTTTTATTCGAAGCAATTTTCAAGCTTTGGGTCTCATCGCTCTGGTTGCCGGGGTGCTCATCCTGCCGGAGCTCTGTGTTATCGGTCGGGGTTCGACATCGAACTCGGTGCCAATGTCCGACGAGGATGCTATCTTTGGTTATTACGAGGCCATCAACGGCCTGCGTGCCTCGGACCTTCGACTCCTGTCCCAGTCGCCGGAATCTCGCCAGGACGCCTGGGAGGTGGGGCAGCTCTACGTTTTCCGAGAAACACGGAAAGCCACTCTGGGAGATGAGGGCCTGATCAGCCTGACCGATTGGAGGCGACAGGGAGAGCCGCTGTTGGGTGAGGGGCTGACGGTTTACGGCATCGATTTGGTGTTGGTCCAGAGGCTGGAGGCGGGAATCTTTGAGGTGACCTATCATCGCGCCCGTTGGGACCGTGATAAAATACAAGCGAAACCGGTATTGGAAAACGTGGTCGATCGAATCCGTTTGGACCGGCAGGGTGGGAGTACACGTTTGGTATTTTTGAAAAGGGAGGTTCGGCCTCTTTGAATCCCAAAGCTGATTTCACGATCACTTTCGGCCTGGAACGGGATCCCTTTCTCCGCCCTGGTCTCTCCAAAGCGACGCCCATCGGCGTCTCGCTTTTTACGGACGATGTGGTGTGCTATCTGTATTCTGAATCCCTCATCGTTCCCTCGTTACCCATCCATCACGACATTCGAAAAGACATCCCATCCCCGCAGTATTTGTCCTCGATCGAAATCTGGCTTGACCGACTCCGAGAACTTTTGCCGGAAAGTTTTGTGGGGATGCGATGGGGGTTCGAACCTTCCAATGCTCTTCAGCCCGCCCTGTTCGAAGTGATTGGGGACTTCCTCATGGTAGTCCGGTTCGACCTGACCTATCGTAGAGGCTTTCACCAATTGATCAAAAGGGGGGATAACGATCGCACACCCGAGTACCAGACCTCGCGGCTTTTTTTCACCTTCGATTTTCTGCCTCTTTTGAGTCATCGCTCATCGAGCGACCATTTCAGCGTCCGACCTCTTTTCGAAACGACATGGCTCGGAGAAAAAGGCAGGGGGTACTACCTCCAGGGCATCTGGATGGACGACAGCCTCACCGATTTCTTTACCCGGTTGGTAGACCCCGAGTTCGAAAAATCTTTTCCTTTCCACCCAGTAAGGTGCCGCTTTCGAAGTTTGAGCGCCAACACGACCTTTCTACGGAAAGAAAGCCGATCCACCCTTGCCGCGCTGTTGCAAAAACTTCTAGAATTGACGGATAATGACTTCAAAGACATTCAAATGAGCTTGAAAAATGCGGAGAAGGCCATCCTGGGAGATCTGATCGAAAGCTACCGACGAAAATTGGACATCGGCCCTAAAATCCCGATCCCAAAGACCCGAATCAAAAGCCGGCGTTTGGCCGAAAACGGACAGGTGGAGTTCCTTGTCGATGAACCTTGACGATATGCTGATTCATCCGCAAGGTCTCGATGTCCTGGTCATGGGGCTGGGGATCAACGGGGGCGGTCTGGCGGTAACCCGATACTTCGCCGAACGGGGGGCCAGGGTAACCGTGACCGATTTGGGAACGGAGGAGAGACTTCGGCCCAGTTTGGAAAAACTGTCCGACCTCGACATTCGCTACGTCTTGGGCCGTCACGAGGAAACCGACTTCGATCGTGCCGATCTCGTGGTCAAAAATCCTGGTGTGCGCCGGGATTCCCCATTTTTGAAGCGCTCCCGCTGTGTGTGCACCGATATACAAATTTTTCTGGCGCAGTGTACGAATCCGGTCTATGCGGTCACCGGTTCCAAAGGCAAGAGCTCGACCGTCAGCGCCCTTCACCAGATGTTGGTGCGCCATTTTCCGGGGGCCCTGTTGGGAGGGAACATCACGCGCTCTCCCCTGGAATTCATCGATCGCCTGGATGGGACATCACCTGTGGTGTTGGAGTTGTCGAGCTGGCAGCTGGGGGATTTGGATCCTCCCCAGTTGCTTCGGGCGCGGGGAGCGGCCGTGACGAACCTTTACCACGACCACATGAACTACTACACCTCCATGGACGAGTACGCCCAGGACAAGGTGCGGATCTTTGCGGGACAACAGAAGGAGGATTGGGCTTTCGTCAATCTGGACAATCCCTGGGGAAGTTTTTTTGCGGAAAAAGTCAGGGGCCAGCTCTGTGTTTTTTCGATGAAAGGCCGATTATCCCATCCCCGAGCGGCGGCATCTGCGTACTATCACCATCAAAGGGGTTACCTGGAATGGAAGGGGCGAAAAGTCGCCGTGGTGCCTGAGGATCGTCGGGCCATCGGTCTGGCAAACGACTGGGCCCTTTTGTTTGCTGCGGCGATGGCCACCTGTGCAGGAGTACCACCAGATCTTGTCCGTCTTTCCGCTGCCGAGTTCTCGGGCATCCCCCACCGAATGGAACTCTGTCATCAGTGGCGGGGAGTGCGGTTCATCAACGACACGGCGGCTACGATACCGGAAGCGAGCACTGTCTCCTATTCCTCGGTAAAAGGAAGGGTTCATTGGATTACCGGAGGTACCGACAAGAACCTCAACCTCGAGCCTTTGGAAAAGCTCGCCAGGGAGCCCGCCTCCCTTTTGCTGATGGAGGGCAGTGCCACCTCGCGGATGATCGAGGTGTTCGAGCGAAAGGGATGGAAAATCAAGGGTCTCTATCGCGATTTCGAAAAGGCGTTGAGGGATCTCAGAGATGAATTGCGCGAGGGGGACACGGTATTGATGTCTCCGGGGGCGGCAAGCTTCGAACTGTTCAAAAACGAGTTCGACCGCGGGGAAAGTTTCATGCGTTCCTGCCGAAGTGTCTATGAAGAATGAAAGCTCCCAGCCCTGGCTCGTACTCATCGTCGATGATGAAAGCTCCATGCGGGAGATGTTATCCCTGTGGCTTCAAGGTTTGAAGTTTCACGATCGCTCCATCCATGTCCTGGAGGCCTCGTCGGGTTCCGAAGCTCTGACAATTCTGCGTCGAACCCCGGACATCGCCGTGGTCATCCTGGACCAGGTGATGGACGAACCCACCGAGGGATTGGAAACGGCGCTCAAGATTCGCCAGCTCCTCGGATTCAAGGAAGTCAGGATCATCCTCAATACAGCCATGAATCAAAGCCTCCCAAAGTTGGATGTTTTGCAACGAGAGGACATCAACGATATTCAATACAAGAACGATTTGAGTGCGCTCAAGTTTCAAGCTCTCATCATCACCAATCTCAGGAATTACCGTGATTTGATGAATCTCAGGTTGGCCGAAGCCTTGTCGACGCGTCTGCTGCAAATTAACAACAGGCTTCAAAGCTCGGAAACTGAAGAGGATTTGTATCACAACACCATCTCCGGAATCCACTTCACGTGTGCTGCGATACCCCCCATGCCACCTAAATCCAATCCTGAAGTTTTTATCCTAAAAGGCGGTGAGGAATGGACTATCCTCGAGGGATCGGGCAGGTTCGAACGGCACAGGGGTGAAAGTTTTTTTCTTGTCGAAAAGGACCTGCGGGATGAGTTGATCCTTCAAGCGGTTGAAGGGGGCAAGGCAATTTGGAAGACCAACTACTTCATTTACCCTTTCAAGCTATCCGATGGGGCGGCTTTTGCCATTGGGGCCATGTCACCGGTGGAATGGGACGTCTATACCATCAATTATCTCCGGCTCTTCGTCCAACGAATTCCTTCCATTTTTGAACGTCTGGCCCTCATTTACCGGCTCAAACAACGCCAGGACGAACTTCAGCGTGCGCTCAAAGAACGGGAGGTTCTGCTTCGTGAGGTCCACCACCGTGTCAAAAACAACCTGCAAATCATCTCCAGCCTGATCTCGATGGACAGCAGCATCGAGAGGATCCAGGACCGTATCTACAGCATGGCCCTGGTCCATGATCAGTTGTATCATATGCAGCGTTTTTCGGAGGTCGACCTGGTTCAATACCTCGGGAGCCTCTGTTCCGATTTAGCCAACGCCTTTCAGCTGGGCGATCGGCTGAGTATCGAGTCCGCCTCCAACAGCATTTTTATTCCCTATGACCGAGCCATTCCGTTGGGTCTGGTCGTGAATGAACTCGTGGTGAACGCCGCAAAATACGCGATCAGGATGAACCCCGAGGGGAAAATTCACGTGAAAATCCTGTCCGAATCACCCATAATTCTTCGAGTCGAGGATGAGGGTCCCGGATTTGAAGAGAAGCCCGATGGTACGGGTTTGAAGCTGGTGCGGATGCTCCTCGAGCAGCTCAAAGGCGAGTTGAGAACATTTTTCCAGAATGGTCAGAAGATGGAGGTGTACGTCCCATGAACAATACCCTCCTCATTCGAACGCTGGGGCGATTGTTTTTCATCTATCAGCGAAAGGTAGGCAGGGTCAGGAATCTTGAAATCGACTCACTACAGACCCTCCAGGAGGTGTATGAGGGTTTTTGGAGAAAGAAGTACCGGTTGATCCTTGCTTTCCAACACCCCAGCACGGTCGAACCCGCCTTATGGCCCGCCTTGTTAGCACGGGAATTTCGCAAGCATCTCCAAAAGAGCGGCAGTCGTATCCTGCCTTTCGCTCACCTGGTTTACGATCACCGAATTCCCTTCTGGGCCGGGGACTACCTCAACTGGCTTCTTCCTGCGGTGGGAGCGGTCCCGATACGCCGCGGGATGCCGGACAAGGCGGGACTCGATCGAATTCGACGCCTTTTGCTCCAGGGGCCCTGGCCGCTCATGATGGCGCCCGAGGGTGGCAGGACCTGGAGGCAGGATCGCTGGGCGGAAATCGAGGATGGCCTGGGTCTTCTGGCCTTGTGGACCTACCACGATCTTTGGAAAAAAGACGGAAAAGGTGAGGTGCGTATCCTTCCGTTGCGATGTTTTTTTCATTGGCCGACCTGGTCCCGGCCCCTCCTGCTGTCCACATTAAAAGCCTGGGAAAACAGTTTGGGCATCCGGCCATCGGAAAAGGGTCATTCCCGAATCCCATTTCTTTTTCGAGCCCTGGCTATTCGAGCGGGTTGGGGAGGGGGCGAGGGGCAGGATTTCGATACGTATCGGATTTCCCTGGCAAATCGCTTATTGGCACAGGCCGGAGGCAATCCGGACGGCCCCTTTTTGAAGGAATTACGGTATCGCGAAGGAATCTTGTACCTGCCCTACCGAAAACGCCTTCCGGATCGAGTGAGGGTAACGGCAAATCTCCTCGGTGCCGCCGAACTCCTTTGGTACATCGATTACTCCTGGGATCAGGATTTCTTCTCCCATCTCGACATGGCCTGGGAGGTCCTGGAAACCCTGAAAACTTTTGCAGAGCTGCTCGGACTAAACCACCTCGTACCGAATTATCCGAATCTTCTTCGTGATGCCGAGCTAAGGACGGGGCAACCCATCGATCTGAGTCAGGCCCCCAACATCAAAGATAAGGCGGGGACCCTTGCATGGATTCGCGAGAAAGTGCAACATGACGGTCGCTGATGTTACGACGGTTTTTGCATGGTTGGGTTCGGCAACTTGTCTTCCTGCTTCGGTTAGCTGGCCTGGCCATGGTCCTGTTATTTGCGTTGTTCGTTTTATTGACTCTTTATTATAGGGTTTCTCCCCCCTCGGTGAGCATGCTCATGGTTTACCGGACAGTTTTCAACAGGATCCCGGCAAAGCCGACCATATTCATTCCGCTCGAGTCCATGGGACCCGCAACCCGTCGGGCCTTCGTCAAGCTCGAGGATAGAGGTTTTTTTGAACACCGGGGGGTGAGTTTGGGAGCTCTTCGAGATGCGTTCGCGATCAATCAAAAACATGGCCGTATCGTTGCCGGGGGAAGCACCATCACGATGCAGCTCGTCAAAAACCTCTTTCTATGGCCGGATCGAACCTGGGTTCGTAAGGCTCTCGAGGTCGTCCTGGCTTTATTTGTCGAAATGTTCTGGAGCAAGGACAGGATCCTGGAGATCTATCTCAATGTCATCGAGTTTGGTCCCGGGGTCTACGGCCTCGAAGCGGCCTCCCGTTACCATTACAAGAAAAGCTATCGAGAGTTAACCCTGAATCAGATCTATCGGCTTGCCGCCATCATCACCAATCCCCTCCGCTACGATGTTCGCACCATGGTCAACAGCCCCTCGCAAATGGCAAGGTTGCGATTTTTAGGCGGAAACTGAGTCGAAAACTGGACGTTTTCAATTTTTTGATTTAGGATGAAGTTCACATGTTGTTCGAAAAAATCTTCGAAAAAGCCAACTCAAATGATCCCATTTTTTTGGATGTCGGGGTAGAAGTCCGCGAGGAACTGCGGGAGATAAGTTTGACCATGGCCCGCAGCGGTCATGTTTATTTTTACGATTATAGTCAGGAAGAATCTTTCCCCTATGCCCCCTTTCTTCAGTACGTTCGTCCCCTGATTCCCTCCATTCAGGCTTACGCCCCACATCGCATGCTCTGGAAATCTTTTGCCGCCGGGGGGGTGCTCTCCGACACCCAGGAATTTTTACTCGAAGAGGTCGATTATGAGGTTTTCCGTATCCGTAAGACCTTGATCGAACTCTTTCGCAGCTGGGACAGCAACAATTCCGGTAACTGGATCGTCCTACATGCCCTCCATATGGCACCTCCCTCGGTATGGTCGATTTTGCCCGCCATTTTGGAGCTGGGACCCAAGGCCCGCCTCGTTCTGACCTGGGATAGCCGGGCCCTTCTGTCCCTGGAATACTTCGAGAACGATATCGCTCCTCACTATGAGGACCTCAAAAACCGTGCCTCGGTGTATCAATCCTATTCCGCTTCAATGGATGTTGAAGAGGTGGTTCCTAAAATCACCAAACAAGGATTTTGGGCAGCGAGGAGTTTCCTGGCCTTTTCGGATGGCAAAATATACGGGGAACAACTCATTGAACAGATCAATTTCGACTCTGTCGAAGAGGAGGTTTACTTTCGTCGAGCCTATGCGGATTGTCTTTTGTGTCTGGGGCTCAACGAGGATGCCGTGATGCACTACCAGCTGACCCAGAAGATATGCCGGGATGCCAATCTGCAGGAGCTTTTGGTCAGCATCCTCCGACGGCTCTCCGCTCAGGCCATTCAAAAAGGTGACACCATCGAAGCCGACCGTCAGGCCCAGCAGGCCTACGATATCAGCATGAAAAAACTTTCCGATCGCGATAAGGTTCTGAGTTTGTTTTATGTGCTCTACAGCCGGGACAACCTGACGCGGTTCATTCAAAGTGTGAACGACGACTCGGTCGTACAGCTCGAGAACCTGATCAATGGGTTAAGGCAATCCAGTTGGAATGTTCATCTGGCCGCTCTTTTGACCAACGGCATATTTGCCCTGACATACTACTGGAAGACTGGTCCCGAAAAAGCATTACAGAGGGTGCAGGAGGGAATCGCTCTTGCCCGGGAAATTGGGAATCAATACCGGCTTGCCATTGGATACCAAACCTTAGGGATACTATATCAGAATCAGGAACATTCCTCCGAGGCCCTCGACGCCTATCAAACCAGTCTCAAGTATCGCAAACAGCTCAACATGTCCCTTCCCTATGCTCAGGCGTTGAACGGCCTGGGGTATTTTTACTACAGTTTGGGAGATTATCAATCATCTTATAAGGTTTTGAAGGAATCGCTGGACATCCTGCAAAAGACGGACAACTACTCCGAGATTGCAGCCACCCTCTACAACCTGGGGACCCTGTATTTTTATGCGCATCATTGGGAAGCGGCTATTTATTTCCTGAATTCGGCCCTGACCATCATGGACAACTTAAAAATCGACAATCTCCCCTACAATCACCGCATCGATATTTTGTCGGTGTTGGGCCTGGCCTATCTCAAGAATGGCCAGGACCCCAGGGCCCTGGAAATCGAGTGGCAGGCACGTCGCATCTACCTTCAACTCAAAACAGAGTTTCGTTACGAGCATTTCGAGCTTTTGTTGAACATCCGGGAGTCGATCGAAAACCGTAAAGACCAGGCACGACAGCGGTTCGAGATTCAGCTGAAGGAATTGGACAAAAAAATTGTAAATTTTCGGTACGTCAAGCTGCTCTGTTGCGTCGAAGCCTTCGAGGCTTTGGGCGACCCAGAGTTTTTGCAGGAGGGTCTTAAAGCGCTCGAAGGCCGCAACGACAACGCCTTTTTTCAGGAGATTTTCACCAGCTTGTTGGCAGGTGAAAAAATCAAACCTTACAATCTCCCGTCTCCTCCCCGGGTGGATCTCGACAGGATTCTGGAGAGGGGCAGGAAAGACGCTCTCATCGTCCGCCTTCAAAAGAAGCTGGAGGAAGCACACTTCTTCTACAGCTACTTCGATGGCATCCTGCATGCCAAGTCCCGTGACGATGTCGTCGATGTCGCTTACAAGATTCTTTTTCAAACCTATCCCGCGGATAGTTTGAAGGTCTGGTTGGCCCAGGACCAGGAGCAGATACCCTCTGCCTGGGACTGTGTATACCGCCCCTGGAACCAGCCTCCGACACCCGAGAACCTGCGCTGGCTTTTCGAGGGGCCGCCTCCGGGCTGGATTCATGTTTCGACCAAGGAGGACGATATACCCGCCCACGCTCTTTATGGCCCCGTACGCCGATTGGACAAGAACACGGAGAGGGACCTCAAACTGGCCCTGAATCAACTCATTCTCAGTCTCAAACTCAAACTTGCTTACGAGAAACTGGAAAAGGCGGCCACCCTCGACCCTGTGACCGGTCTCTACAACAAGTTCGAGTTGGAGCGCCGCCTCACCTTCGAAGAAAAACGGATCAAGCGGCATTTCGGAAGGCCGGTCAGCCGGCTGTCCATCCTCAAGGTGGACATCGACCATTTCGGTCCCTTCGTGGATCACTACGGCCATGAGGCAGGGGACCTCATCCTTCGCTGGTTTGCGATGGGCATCAAGGAGGCCATTCGAGAATCCGACTTTGCGGGTCGTCTGGACAACGATGAATTCCTCATCATCCTTTCCGAAACCGACGCCCAGAGCGCCCCGATGGTGGCACGGCGGCTTCTCAAAAAGGTCGAAAACCGGAGCTATGTTTGGGAGGCTCTGCAGGAACTCAAACAGTCCTCGATTAAATTGGAAAAACCTCTGGGTTGCAGCATCGGAATCGCTCAATTCAACTACGACAACAACGTCAATCTCAACGAGGCCCTGGAAAAGGCAGACTGGGCACTCAAGATGGCCAAGGAGAAGGGTGGTAATCAAATCGTCATCGCCGACCAGGACTGATTTTGAAAGCGACCTTTTTTATTCAAACTCTCGGTTGTAAACTCAATCAATTCGAAAGTGACGGTATAGCTGCCAGGCTACTGGATCAGGGGATGATAGCCGCCCAAGATCCCAAAAATGCCGAGGTACTACTGATCAACACCTGCACGGTCACCGAAAAAGCCGAGCTCAAAAGCCTGAAACTAAGCAAACAGTACGTTGCGCATAGAGCGAGATTCGTTTTTTTGCTGGGTTGTGCGGTGGATCGCCTGCGCCCGTCGCCATGGAATCATAAAGTTGTCCTGGTCCCAAACAATTTAAAAAGTAAGGTTCCCGATTTGGTTATCCAATACCTCGAAGGTAGAACACCCGACGTCAAGGAAGCGGATCCCTTCGATTACCGAACTCGCATACTTGCCGAGCGGACACGTGGCTTTCTCAAAATTCAGGATGGCTGCGACGTCGGGTGCGCTTATTGCATTGTTCCACTCGCGAGGGGCAGGGCAGTTTCACGTCCCGTGGACGATGTGGTGACATCCTTTCAACAATTGCTCGATCAGGGAGCTGGAGAAATCGTGCTCACGGGGATCAACATCGCGCACTATAGGAGCGGCGGTGTGGATTTTTGTGGTTTGCTACAACGACTCTTGGGGATCCCGGGTGATTACCGCCTTCGCCTTAGTTCGCTGGAACCCGGTATTTTTCCTATCCAGTTTTACGAGCTGATGCGCGATCCCAGGATGGCCCGGCATCTTCATTTAAGCCTGCAGTCGGGAAGCGATAGTGTTCTCGAAAGGATGGGGCGTCCCTATTCCGTTGCGGATTGGCTGAGAATGGTTTGGCAATTGAGGACGATAGACCCGTCATTTCACATTTCCACCGATATCATCGTAGGATTTCCCGGTGAATCGAATGAGGATTTTGAATCGAGCCTCAGTGTGTTGAAAGAAGCCGGAGCTGGCCGGATTCATATTTTCCCTTTTAGTCCTAGACGGGGGACCGTAGCCTACAATCTCAAAGAAAGATTGCCCAGTCTGCTCATGAATGAGCGTCTGGCTCGGCTGCGTTCCGTCTCGTCGGAACTCTACCGAAGTTACCAGCAAGGTCTCGTGGGAGGGGTCGATCGCGTCCTGGTTGAAAAATCGGACGCCAACTCGGCATCCGGGTGGATTTCACGTTATGTCTACGTCAGCGTTCCCACGAGCGTCAAACGCGAACGCAACACCTGGATCGAGGTACGTATCCACGGCTTTGAGATAAACTCCGGCAGGCTCGAGGCTAGAGCCGTCTAGGCTCGGCGCAAAGGAAGCTGCGGACCAAAAATATAGGTCTGGGCGTAGTCCATTCGGCAATACTGAACCTGCCCCTTGGTGTTTTCCCAAAGGCTTTTCCGAAATATATGTGGTGGTTGAATGTTGTGGGGCATCATATCGAAATGGTCCGGAACCGCGGTGGTCGGCTTGATTTTTGCGGCAAGTTCGGCGGCCTCCCAATGGCTCAGGTTGTGGTAGCCGCCGTTGATACAGACGCACATCACGTCGGGCTTGCCGGTCAGGCCGGCACCGACTTTTTCGCTGGGTGCGGTGTCTCCGGTAAAATAAACACTCGGCCCATCCTCGGCTCGCACCCAATAGCCCACCTGGTTCAGCTCCTGCTCGTCGGTGGGCTCGGCAAAGGTGGCGGTGAGGGTCAAATCGTGGTAGGTCAGGGTTTGCCCTGGATGGATGAGCTGAATGGCGTAATCCGGGATACCCGCACCGCGCAGGATGGGCACCGCTTGAAAGGGCGCCACGAAAAGTCGTTCGCCGGGTTGGGTGAGCCGCTCGAGGGTCAGGGGGTCGGTGTGGTCACAGTGACTGTGGGTAAAAAGTAAAAGCGTGGCGTCCAGGTCTTCCGGTTCCAAAAATATCGGGAGCAGACGGCTCTTGGGTGTGCGCTCCCCCGTGCGTTTGGAGGCACAAAAGTCGCTGAGATAGGGATCCAAACACAGCAGGGTACCCCGGGAAGTTTTGAGAATGAAGGTGGTGTTTCCCAAATACCAAAGTGCGGCAGTTCCCGGCTGAGGGGTGTAGCCGGCGATTTCGGTTTTGAATTCCTGCGAAGTCTTGGATGGGTGGACGGGTTGAGGGAAGACATAGCCCTCCTCGGGATCGAAATCCATGATCACCTCGAAGATTTTTCTTCAATATACTATGAAAGAGTTCCGCCGTCTAACGTGCCGGCAGCATGATGGCGTGGATGTCCAGGGACTTTTCCTGGGCAAGTTTTTGAACCATCTCCCGGGTGATGCGCCCCCGAGGAATCTCGTGGGCGGGGGCATCGCCAATGAGAATGATTAGCCGATCTGCCGCCTGGTAATCGTAGTTATTGGCCGAGACATACAAACCCTCGACCACGGCTTCGGGAATATCGCCCCCTCCGCTGACGGTGATTGCTCGAAGGTCTCGGGCAAAGCTGTCCCAGTCGTTACGGAAGGGGTAGACCCGCGTCAGAAATTCCTCCATGTAGTCGCGATAGAGTACCAGGCCTATCCGAAATTTCGTAAACCGTTCCAATTCGGTTCGAATGGAGGGAATCAGCCGTTCCCGAAGAAACTGGATGTGGGGGCGCATGCTGCCGGTGGCGTCAATGGTCACCACGAGGTCGATGTCCGGTCCCCTGTAGCGCCTGAGGATGTCCAGAATATTATCGATGAGGGGTTGGCCACCCTGAGTGGCTCGGACGTTGGGGGATAGGGACTCGAAAGAGTTTCGAAGTTTGGGATGGTAGCCCGCTCCATCTGGAGTAGGTGCGGGCTGCTGTTGGGGAGGGGGGCTGTACTGTGCCTGGTGCATGGCCTTGATCTCGAAGGGATTGTCCTTCCAGGGGCCTGTGTAGTCGGCGTAGGGTTTGGAAAAGGTCCGAATGCTGAACCAGTAAGGAGGTCGTCCCTCCTGGATTAACTCGCGCAGGTTGTGCCGACCATAGCGAGCGGAGGGGTTGTCAGGCCAGCCGTACTGGATTTCCGGGGGCATCAGGATGACGAAACCGGGACCGTTGAAGCGTTCTACGAACTCGGGAGTGGAATCGATCAGTGATAAATGTCCCTCTGGCAGGAATTGGTTGTTGAGCAGGCGGCGCTCGGGACCGTTGACGTCATTGGGTTCCACCGCGCGAAGGGCATAGGTAGCCACGCTGTTGTCGGGAAGCTCCATGCTTTCCGTCAGGAGTACCGAGGAAATGCCGGGTTTCTGGCGAATGAACAAAAACAACCCCTGCTCTCTGGCCTCGAGAAATACATCGTCCGGACCCAGCTCCAGACCATGGACCAGGTTGAGGGTAACCAAGAGCAACAGCGGAAGAAACCGCTTCATAATGATATTTTCGGAGAGTTTTCAGGAAAGATGATCCAGGAACACGAGCCTCCCCCTGTCATTCCGAAAGCAACGAAGGTCCTCCATGTCATTCCGAAAGAAGTGAGGAATCTTTCACCCAACCGTAGCAAGGAATCCCAGCAAAACGATGCGCGGCGTCTCGACTAAAAATCCGATTTGTAGTAAATCTCATTTCGTATGGATTTTCAGGCAATCGTTATTGGCGCTGGACATGCCGGCATCGAGGCTGGCTTGGTCCTTTCCCGGCTGGGCTTTTCGACACTGCTGGTGACTCAGAATCTCGATACCATTGGGCGGATGAGCTGCAATCCCGCCGTGGGAGGGCTCGCCAAAGGGAACATGGTTCGGGAGATCGATGCTCTCGGCGGAGAGATGGGAAAGCTTATCGACGCAACCATGATCCAATTTCGCATTTTGAATCGAAGTCGCGGGCCGGCGGTCCAGGCCCCCCGGGCCCAGGCCGACAAAAAAGCCTACGAGATTCGCGCCAAGCAAACCCTGGAGAATCAAAAAAACCTCACCCTTTTCATGGATACGGTGACCGAGCTCCTTCTCAACACGCGTGCGGATCGGGTTCTTGGGGTTCGAACTCAACGGGGTAAGGAATTTCGGGCCGAAGTCGTCGTACTGACCACGGGCACCTTCCTGGCGGGGAAACTTTTTATCGGAGAAACAGTCGTCGAGGGTGGACGTCTGGCGGAGCCAAGCGCCTGGGGCCTGGACCGGCAGCTCAGAGAACTGGGATTCAAGGTGGGCCGAATGAAGACCGGTACCCCGGCCCGCGTCCATCGAGACTCCCTCGATTTTAGCAAAATGGAAGAACAGTTCGGTGATGAGGACATCATCCCGTTCAGCTTTTCCGGGGCAACGCTCAACAAGGACAGGCTGAGCTGCTACATCACCTGGACCAATGCGGCGACCCACCAGGTCCTCTTAAATAACATGCACCGCTCGCCGCTGTATTCGGGAAAAATCGTGGGTCTCGGCCCCCGTTACTGTCCCAGCATCGAAGACAAGGTCAAGAAATTTGCCGACAAGGAACGCCACCAGGTTTTTGTGGAACCGGAGGGAGCGGGCACCAAGGAAATGTACCTCAACGGTATCAGCACGAGCATGCCCGAGGACGTACAGGAAGCGATGATCCATACCATCCCCGGGTTAGAGAAGGCCGTCATCATGCGCCCGGGTTATGCAGTCGAGTACGACTACCTCGATCCCACCCAGCTTTATCCCTCTTTGGAAACCAAACGCATCCAAAACCTGTTTACTGCCGGACAAACCAATGGAACCAGCGGATATGAGGAAGCTGCCGGCCAGGGCTTGATTGCCGGGATCAACGCTGCCAGGAAACTCCAGAACCTGCCTGCCTTTGTGTTATCCCGAAGCGAGGCTTACATCGGGGTCCTCATCGATGACCTCGTAACCCTGGGAACCGAAGAGCCCTACCGAATGTTCACCAGCCGTGCCGAACATCGACTCAACTTGAGGCACGACAATTGCGACCTTCGCCTGTACAAAAAGGGCCGCGAAATTGGGCTGCATTCCGATGAGGTATGGGAACGCTTTCTTGAAAAAACACGACGCATGGACGAAGTGCAACATTTACTGGCGACGCGGCGGTTGAAAGCGGAGGAGGTGCAGTTTCATCCAACCCTTTCTCGGCATGCTGGCAGGCGTTTGATCGAGGCCCTCCGTGATCCCGAAATATCGATGGGGGATCTCGTTTTTGTCGAGAACGAGCTGGAAAAGACGCCCAGCGAATGGCTGCGCCAGATCGAGCTCGATGTCAAATACGAAGGCTACATCGATAAGCAGGAAAGGAATGTCGAAAAGTTCAGGCGCCTCGAAAACCTGGGCATACCCTTAGACTTCGATTATCGCGGACTGGCCGGCCTGAGTCGGGAAGCAGTCGAGAAACTCGAGAAAATTCGACCTCTCTCGGTGGGACAGGCATCCAGAATCAGCGGACTGCGATCCAGCGATCTGGCCCTGTTGTTGACCGCTGTGGCAAGAAGATCCAACCAAAGTGCCTGACCCGTTGGAAAGCAGGGTACTGGCCGCGGGGTTGCCAGGGGACGCTGCCAATCTCCTGGAGACCTACCTGGACGAAATCTTCAAGCACCAGGAACGGTATGGTCTCATCAAGGGCACGCATGCGGAACTCATCGCACACCTGGAAGAAAGTCTGAAGGCCGTGGACACCCTTCCCCTCGATGGTGTCGAGGAATTGTTGGACTTAGGAAGCGGTGTGGGGATTCCGGGTATCGTGCTGGGAATCGTTGCCAAATACCGTTTTCCGAATCTGCGATTGACTTTGGTGGAGCGAAGAACAAAGCGTTCGCTTTTCCTGGAGGGGGTTGTAGCACGGCTAGCGTTAAACAACATCCGGATTTTTGCTGACGATGTGAAACGTCTGGCCTTTTTGGCCGATGCTGCCGTTTGTCGCGCCTTCATGCCTCTGGGCGGGCAATTAATTGAACTGGCTAGATCCATCTTGAAGCCCAAGGGGTGGTTGGCCTACTTCGCCGGCAAGAGGAACCTCATCGATGAAAAGGATCTTGAAGGGCTGAAGACTGACTGGTACCGATTAGACACTCCCGAGAAGGAGCGGTGGGTCTGCGTCCTAAAGTTTTGCGAGCCACTTCAATAAGCTTGGCTTGTCGATGAGGTCGATTTGCCTCGCTTCGACGAACTGACGCGCACCGATCGTGAATTCTCCCGCACAAGCACAGACCCCCCGTCCGGCTTTTTGCTCTTTGATCTGGTTGGCCAAATCCCGCACGATCGTATCTCCCACCTGGGTTGATGAACGAATGAATCGAAACAGGCAGACGTCCATCCACTTGGGAGTGTTTACCTCGGCGAGAAGATCGGCATAATCGTTTTTTTGTACCGAGACATCGACAATTTTAACCGAGGCTTCCTTGAAATACCTCAATGCGAGGGACTTGCAAAGGGTCACGAATTCACTGGTCGGAGCGACGATATAAGTTTGAAGGTGTCTGTTGGAACTGAACTCCCCGAGGCGCTGGATGAGTTCATTCACATCCTTATAGGCGCTTTCCATGGAACGGATGGCGCGGAGATCTTTCATGGCATTTTCGAGATCCTGGAGGCTTGTGAGAACATTTGCCCTTTTGTAGAGGAGCTCGAGATGGAGATCGTGAGGAATGTTTGAGTGCTTCAGACCGATGTTTAAGTCCAAGAGGGCATCTTCCAGGTTGTTGGTATGAATATTGATGACCGCCGCGTTGAGGGCGGCTTTGGGACCTATCACTGGATCCGGTCTGAGATGTGAAAAGATTTTGACGGCGTTGTCGGTATGGCCCAAAACGGCATAACATTCCCCCAGCTCGAACAACAAATCCTTTTGAGATGGGTCACGGTCGACCGCCGTTTTGATGAATCGCAGGGATTCTTTGATTTGCCCGAGCTTTTTCAAGGTAATCCCGATGTATTTGAGGCTCAACTGATGATCGGGATTGAGTTTCAGAGCGGCCTTGAAGTAGTTGAGGGCCTTGTCGTAGTTACGTTTTTCAAATTCGATGAAGCCAAGGTAGTAGTTAGCCTCGACACTCTCATCTTTCAAAGTTTTGACGAAGAGTAGAGATTTCAAAGCCTCGTCATAAGCTCCGATTTTGGCGCAGCTCAGACCATGCCGCAGTGTGATCGTATATTCGTCCAGATCGGTGGCGCCAGTCAGTTGCCCGATCAACAAACGATAGGTGCGGGCGGCCTTGTCGAAATCATTTTCGGAAAAATAAAGATCCCCTAACATGGCAAGGGCCTGGCGATCCTTGGGGTTGAGAGCCAAGCGCTTATTGGCTTCTCGGATGATTTGGTCCCTGGATTTCAACGAACTTTTTTTCTCTTTTTTTGCCTCCCTCGGTGAAAATAACCGATAATAGAGGAAGGCAGTCGTTGCAACAGTCAGCAGGACGACCAAGGCGATGACGATATATTCCATTATTTTCAGTATGTTGAGAGGGATAGGTCCTGTCAAGAAAATTGGGATTGACAAAATCTATTGGCTGATCTTAAGGTTAGAAGAGGGATACCTATTTGGATAGCACCTTTATTGGCATAAAACTTGGCGACGGCTCTTTTTTCCCCATCATGGAGACCAACAAAGCGTCCAAGAAGCGGCTGGTTCTGACCACATCCAAAGACGATCAATCTCGTGCCGTTTTACAGTTTTTTCGCGGTAAAGGGCAGAAGCTGGATAATCCCATTCTTTTGGGGACCCTGGAAATCTCTGATCTCTCCTCTCGGTTTCATGACATCGAGGTTGTCCTGGAGGCGGGAGTTTCCGGGAACATCGATGTCAAAGCCGGTATTTTGGGGGGCAACCGAACGGAGCAAATTCAATTAGATCCCAACTCTGGATCATCGAGTTCTGCCATCAACGATCGCAGTGACGCCGACCTTCTAAACGATGACAGCCTTGTGGCGGAGGGGATCGATGAATTCAGCATGGAATCGGTAGCTAGTTCGCATGATGTCGGCCAGGACGAGTTTGGAGATGAGACGCTCGGCATCGATACAGGCATGGACACCTTCGATACCTCCCTCGACCAGGATGAAGACGAAAGCCTGAGCCTCGATGATCTCGATACTGGAATCGATGGGATTTCGATGGAAACAGAGGAGGAATCCCCAATTCCAGCCTCATCGCTCGAAGGTAGCGACTCGGATTCTGAGGAGCTGAGTCTCAACGATTTAGATTTCGGCGAGGATTCTGGCGGGGATGAATTGAGCAGCTTTGAACAGTTTAATTCGGATGATCAGTCCGCGGAACAACTAGATCGACCCTCCCCTAAAAAAGAAATTGAGGACTTTTCTCTCGACGATCTTGACGGCACTCTCGAGGACAGTGCCTCTGCGGAAACTAATGATTTCGGTTCCGATTTCGATGGGGCTGATTTTGGAGAATCGACTACCTCGGATAATTTTACCCTTGAGGAGAACTCGTTCGAAACATCGCTCGACACATCCCATTCCGATGAACAGCAGGAATCGTCTCTGGAAAATGATGACTTCGGCTCAGCATCGGACGATTTTTCGATGAGCGATTTTGGCGAAAACGTCGGCGATACCCCCTTCGGCGAGGCAGCGGAGACGGTGCATTTCGATGACCATATTTCCGAACACGCCGAAAGTGAGCCTGCGACGCCCGCCCCTCAGCCTGCGACGTCACGTGAAAAACCCGTAAAGAACAAGAAAGAAAAGCAGAAAGCTGCACCCCGACCTGTCGCCCCAGCGGCGCCAAAAGCGAAAGCGGACAAGCCGGACCATCTATCCCTGATCCTCGGTTTGATCGTATTCGTTCCACTTGCCCTGATGCTCATCATCCTGGTCGTACTCAATATGGTCAGACCCGTTTACCGTCCGCCCCTGGGCTCAGTGAACGACAACAAGACAGAATTAACGATGACCTTAAGGTCCGACTCACTGCCCGGTAAACCTTTCGATCACTTTTGAAAAGATAACGATGCTACAAAACTGGTCCAGCATCATCCTGTCTTTTTCTCTGGGATTGTTGAACCCCTCGCATACCTATGGCGAGATCGGTCTGAGTACCGCTCTCCGTGATTTTCGCCATCAGGGAATCACTCATCTAACTCGCCACGTGGTGTCACAGGTCCAGGCGGCCGGTTTCATACCCAAAATGTTTGGTGGCGGACTCTCGTATTATCTGGGTGTGATCGCTTCCGAGGAAAACAATTCGGAATCCTGTCTCCTTTTTTGGGAACACTCCCTCTTGAACGATGCCAATCCCTGGCGGGATCAATCATATCTGGCGGGTGTGACGTTTCTCAGAAATCGGAAATCCTGGGACAAGCTCAAAGAGTGGACAGAACTGAGATTGAACACTGTGCCGCAAGATGAACACGCAGCCTGGTATCGTGTTTGGGCCATGTTCGAGCTTGGGCTATTTGAAGACGCGAAAAAGGAATTGCCAGCCAATATTCCGCAACAAGGGTTGGGGGCCGATCAGCTTGTATTTCAAACACTGAGCAGGGTTTTGTCTCTTGATCCTGGTCAAGCTTCCAGTGTGCAGAGACTTGTGCGACACATCTGGGATAACGAAGCGAACGATATTCATGTCAAAATCCATTTTTATCTGAGTCGAATGGGTCAACTCAATGTTTTGGACGCTCCCACACTCAGCCTTTTGAAGGCCCGCGCCGAACTTGCATCGGGCAGAAATCTTCAAGCCTATAACGAAATTAGAAGGGTGATCGATCAAAGCGCTCTCTATCGAACCCCCGGGGTATGGAACGATCTGGTGCGGATCTACGCTCGCTCTGGTAAGAGTAGTGAAGGTAACATGACCTTGACACCCCGAGCTGCCTCGCTGAACGGTTACCTCGGCGTCATCGCCTGGTCCGCCCTTGGCCGATTGCGAAGCACCGCGGGTCTTCATAGCTCCGCCAGGGATGCCTTTTTGAATGCCATTCAACATGCAGGTGATTCCGAGAACCTGGACAGCCTCTACCAACAGGCAGCATCGAGTGCCTTCCAGTTAGGCTTTCGGCAGGGAATGGATATTCTTAACCGTGCGCCCTGGAGAAGGCCCGATGTGTATTCGGCCACCCTTCAAAGGCAAATCGCAGAAATCTTGAAAAGACGTGACTTTCCTCAGCTTTTGGATATTTATTCCCGTCTGGGAGGGAAACTCAGTGCCACGGATCGGCTGAACCTGGAGTGGATTCTCGTAAGGCTCAGTCATCATGGCCTGATGCGATGGAACACGCGCAGCATGGGAATGAGCTCGCAGCAAATGCTGGAAAGAATTGCGCGAACCGTCGGCACCTCGTATCCCATTTTAATGGCGCGTTATATTTTGGATCTACCCCTGTTTGAAATACCGGAGGAGTCAGTCTGGCCTAATTCAAACCAAAGATCCGATGCTTTTCTGCAAGGGTTTCTCGACTTGGGACTTTCTTTCCACGCCTACCGACAGTTCAACACCTCCGGCACCGACATCGATTGGAACTTCGCCTCGAAACTTCTTTCGAATCTCGTCAAGGAGGAGCAATATCTCCCAAGTATTCGTTTGGTCACCCGTCTCTCCTCTCGCAATGGCTTCAGAATTGGCCTCTCCGAGTGGAAAATCCTTTACCCCCTGGCTTATTGGCAACAGATTCAGGAAGTCTCGGCTAGAGAAAGACTCGATCCTCTTCTCTTTCTTTCGCTTGTACGTGAGGAAAGTCTGTTTGATTCTAAAATCCACTCCCCGGTGGGAGCCACGGGTCTGAGTCAGCTCATGCCGGCGACGTTCCGCGAACAGAGTCGACGCATGGGACTCATCGATCCGGACATCTACGATCCCTTTACCAACCTCAGCATCGGCGGAAACTACCTTGCCATGAGACTTCGAACTCTCGGTCATCCCTCCAAGGCCTTGATGGCCTATAACGCCGGCGCGCATCGGGTTACCAGCTGGAATCCTTTTCTGAATCAGCTTCCCGATGAGTTGATGACCGAATCCATTCCCTTTTTCGAAACACGCAACTATGTCAAAAAGATTTTGCGGTCGCGTATTATCTATTCCATTTTGTACCAAATGGGAAGTATCGACGAGGCTGTGCGTAGCGTCTACCCGAATTTCAGCAAGTGAGGCTTCCTTCCGATAAGTTCAGGGGAGGGCAAGAATGTTCGCTGTGTTTCAAAAATTCAAACAGACAAAGTTGTTAACCCGCGGCCTTTTGATTGCCGGGTTCTCCGCTTTTCTCAGTTTGTTGATTTATTACCTGGGGTTGGGACGTTTACCCCTCTTCGCTCTTTTGTCGTTGCCGGGATATTTTCTGGACATGCTGTTTTCAGTGGCCGCATTTCTTTTGCCTGTTTACCTGGTTGGGATGGCTCTCATCAACGAGATCGATGGTACCGGATGGATTCATCTGTTTCAACTTCAGGCGATCTGGTTACCAGTATTCACTCTGTCCCCTTTGTTCAAGATTTTAGCGAACGACCAGCGGTCTGCATCGACCGCCTGGATGATCGCCGTTTTTGGAAAGCAGGGTTCCCTCTTTTTATTGGGTTTTCTGACTGTGGTGGAAATTTTCGTGGTGTTAGGGCTTGTTTTGACCTCGCGCGACAAAATCTTTTTTCTGAGCAAAGGGCAAGGGACAGCCCAATCCGATGTGGTCCCTTCCACCGAGGATACAAAACCCGAAACTGACACGATTTCGGAGAACACCGAGGATTATGGTCGAGACAACATCCGACACGATCCCTTTTTCGACGACGATGAGGAAGTGGAAGAGAGCCGAGATAAGGACATCGAAGGGTCGGCGGTGAAGAGTGATTCGCTGTTGAATGAACCGGAAATTTCTCAGAAGTCTGTCACGGTGCTCTACTGGAACAAAAAACAGCCGGTAAGTTCGGATTCTCCCCCATCACCGGTTACAGACTACATGCAGCAGGTCGATCCCGCGGAAGCTGTTTTTGGTGAAATCTTCAATGAGGACGACGAAGATGTCCCGGGAAGTTTCCAACCCTACCAGGAAATTTCCGAGCCACCCCCAAAGCAAAAAGACCCATCCAGGGGTGATACAAAAACCGTGTCCTGTTCCCAATCACGTCCCTCGTACACGAATTATCGATTGGACGCCGAGACCTTGCTCAAAAAGCATAGCGGTATTCCTTCCCTGGTCCGCGATGAAACCATCGAACACAATAGCCGTGTTCTCCAGGAAACTCTCGGCGAATTTGGCATCGAGGCTCGGGTGGTAGGTATCAAAAAAGGTCCGGTTGTGACCCTTTACGAGATTTTACCCGCCCCCGGCGTGAAGCTTTCCCGCATCGTGGCCCTGGCCGACAACATCGCCCTGGTCCTCGCCTGTGGATCGGTACGCATCGTGGCCCCGATTCCGGGTAAAAATGCTGTCGGTGTCGAGGTTCCCAATCCAAGACGCCAAATCGTGGGCTTCGATGAATTGGTCCAAAGCCAGGCCTTTCAGGAAAGCAAGGATGAGTTGCCGCTGGCCCTGGGTAAGGACATCGCGGGGGACCTTCAAATCATCGATTTAGCCAAAACACCCCATCTTTTGATTGCCGGGGCCACGGGCAGCGGGAAATCGGTAATGGTGAATAGCCTGATCTGCAGTTTGCTTTTCAGCAAATCACCCGACGATGTTCGGCTTTTGCTGGTGGACCCCAAGATCGTGGAATTAAAATTCTTTAACGATATTCCTCATTTGCTCACCCCCGTCATCACCGATCCCAAAAAGGCCCTGATGGCGGCCCAATGGTGCCTGGCCGAAATGGAGAGGCGGTACAGCCTTCTGGACAGTCTGGGCGTCCGTGACATACGGGGGTACAACGCTAAAGTTCAGAAAAAAAACATCGCAACCACCCGATTGCCCTACATCGTTTTCATCATCGACGAATTTGCCGACCTGATGGCGACATCCGGAAAGGAACTCGAGGGCATCATCGCGCGTCTGGCGGCGATGAGCAGGGCAGTGGGGATCCATTTAGTGCTCGCAACCCAGAGACCCAGCATCGATGTGATTACCGGGCTGATCAAGGCCAACTTCCCCAGCCGCATCGCCTTCATGGTGGCAAGCAAGACCGACAGCCGGATCATCCTGGACCAAACGGGTGCGGAAAACCTTTTGGGCAAGGGCGACATGCTGTTCTCGAGCGCCTGGGAGCCCTTCCCCAAGAGAATTCAAGCTGCCTACCTCTCCGAGGAAGAAGTCGAAAACATCGTCATTGAGGTGAAGAAGCAAGGCAAGCCGGACTACATCTCGGATGAGGTTTTCATCGAGGAAGATGAAGAGATCTTTGCCGATGAAAGCGTACTCGACGACCCCTTGTGGAAGAAGGCGGTCGAGATCGTGACTACGACCAAGAAGGCTAGCGCCAGCTACCTCCAGAGGCGAATGAGCATCGGTTACAATCGGGCTGCCCGTCTCATCGAGGAAATGGAGAGGCAGGGCATCGTCGGACCGCAAAACGGCTCCAAGCCCAGGGAAATCATCGCTTCCTTGGCCTCCATGGTCGTTGGGGATGTCTAGACTGGCCTGATTTTTCTCTTCGCACCAAACCTTGCATTTTCCTCAAGATGAACTCGGCCTCGCGCAAGGGGACCGAGAGGTAGGTGCCCTTGTCCAGGACACAGATGTCGGAGATTTTGTGATCCCGAGTACCGGCCCTTTCCTTGATCAGTTCCACGATTTTTCGCGGAGAGTACCCGTGTTCCCGGCCCAGCGAGAGATACAAACGAGCGGATTCCTGTTCACCGTTTCGGAGGATCGGGGGGGTATGTCGAATTTCATCGATGGGCTGGTAAATGGATGGGTTGAGCTGGTCTTCGAAGGCCAGCGCCAGTACCCCGGCCAAAAGATTTTCATCAGGAAACGACTCCTGCAGTTCAAGGGACCATTCACGAATCGCCTCGGGTATAGGGTCTTTCAATTTGGCGGCGATCTCGTTTTGAATTCTTTGTTTCTTGATCTTGAGGATGGTCGAAACATCGGGCAAACGATGTTTCACCATTTCCTGCCGGGAATCCTTCTGAAGATACCGGAACCGACGGAATTCCGCAGGGGTGATCAGGGTGATGGCTGTTCCGCTCTTACCCGCTCTTCCGGTTCGCCCAATGCGATGAATATAACTCTCGCTGTCCTGGGGGAGGTGGAAGTTGATCACGTGGGTCAGATCGAGGATATCGATTCCTCGGGCAGCGACATCGGTCGCCACAAGGGTGGTGATCCTGCGGTCGCGAAACTTTTTGAGGGTGAGCTCCCTCTGCGATTGACTCAGATCCCCGTGGAGGCAGTCCGCATCGTAGCCTCTTTGGACAAGCCTTTGGGCAAGTTCGTCCACCTCGATCTTTGTCCGACAAAAAACGATGGCGTAGAAATCCTCGGCTGAATCGATAATCCGACAAAGGGCCTCGAATTTGTCTTTTTCTTCCACCTCGTAATAAATTTGGGACGTGGTCCCGCTTTGGTCCAAAGGAGTGGCAATTTTTACCAGGTGGGGGTCGGCCATGAATTTTCGCGACACTTCCAAAATTGCCTGGGGGATTGTCGCTGAAAACAGGAGGATTCTTCTTCGGGATGGGGTCAGACCGATGATCCTCTCGACATCATCCAGGAAACCGAGGTTGAGCATTTCATCTGCTTCGTCCAGAATGAGATACCGAATGTTGGAAAGCTCGAGCTTGCCTTTATCGACGAGATCGAGAAGTCTTCCCGGAGTGCCTACAACGATCTGTACACCCTGTTTCAGTCGACGCAACTGTTCGGTGTAGCTTTGTCCACCGTAAATCAGACCGATTTTTAGTGAGGTGTTTTCGGCAAAGCTGGCCAACTCTTCGTGTACCTGGAGTGCCAGCTCCCGGGTTGGAGTCAAGACCAGGGCGCTCACCGGTTCGCGGCATTCCTTGAGCAGGTGAATGAGCGGAAGGCCAAACGCGGCCGTTTTTCCGGTCCCCGTTTGAGCCTGCGCGATGATGTCTTTTTCTTCTCGAAGAAAGAGGGGAATGACGGCCTTTTGAACAGGCGTAGGTTCTTCAAAACCTTTTTTGATAACGGCACGAAGGATGCTTTCGTCGAGGCCGAGTTCTCGAAATGATTCTATCACGATTCGAGCATAGCCGAACCGGCTTCGAGATACTAGGGAGGCGACTTGTATGCGGCCGGTACTTCGTGGATAATCGACGGTAAATGTCGGATTCCTGTCGATGCGGTAAACCCCATGAATTGTGCGTCTGCCAGTCGGTAACCCCGCTCGAAAATTCCCGCTTTGTCTTTATCCTTCAGCATCCTCAGGAATGTGAAGAGCCACTGGGCAGTGCCGTCATCGTGAATTGTTTGCTCAAAAACTCTCGACTCAAAACCGCTCTGTCTCTTCCCAATCTCAAAAAAGAACTTGGGGAGGATGTGCAGCCTTCCCGGTGGCTGGTTCTCTATCCGGGAAGCAAGTATCGGTTACGCGAGCTGCATGAGAGGGATCAATCGAAGATCTTACGAGTCTTGGACAAGTCCGGTAATGAAATCGATTGGGACCCAGGTCAATTCGATGGAGTTGTTGCACTCGATGGAACCTGGCCTCAAACCAAGGCGTTGTGGTGGAGAAACCCGTGGTTGCTGAAGTTACGACGGGCCGTCATTTTACCGCCGAGGCCTTCGCTCTACGGTAATCTTCGAAAAGAACCGCGCCGGGAGGGGCTGAGCACCCTGGAGGCAATTGCCTACACCCTCGAGGCCCTGGGTGAGGACCCCAGTATTGGCAAAACCCTTTTGGATCGTTTTCGCCATCTGATCGAGCGTTACCGGAATTGGAAGAAAAACGCTGCGGCTATCAAACCGGAAGCTGAAGGGCCAGGTTGAAGAGCCGTCGTCCGATATCCTTTCGGAACCAGGCCCCTTCAAACTGAACCTCCGAAGCGCCCCTGTTGGCTCGGCGCTGGGCGTCCTCGAATGTTTCGCCGAGTCCGACGGCGCTGAAGCAGCGGCCGCCGGTGGTCAGGATTTGGCCGTTGTCGCCGGTTCTGGTTGCGGCATGAAAGAGGACGAACTTTCCATTTCGGTTCAAGGGTAGGTGCTGTACCGGAATGTTCTTTTTGTAGGATCCGGGATAGCCTTCGCTGGCGATGACGACACTAATCGCGGTCATCGGGTCAATATCGAGAACCACCTTGTCGAGCTGTCCGGTAACGATGGCCTCAGAAAGATCGACAAAATCGTTGCGAATTCTGGGCAAAAGGGCTTGGGTTTCGGGGTCTCCCAGGCGGACGTTGAATTCCAACACTCGAGGGCCCTTGTCGGTGATCATCAATCCGATAAAAATTATTCCCTGGTACATCAGCCCTTTGGACTTTAACCCATGGACAACGGGATCGACAACCGAATCCAGGACCTCCTGCCACTCCTTGTCTCTTAGGAGGGGGACCGGGCAGATGGCTCCCATGCCGCCGGTGTTGAGACCGCCATCGCCCTCTTCCGCCTTCTTGTGATCGGCGCAGGGAGGAAAGACGAGGTGATTCTTGCCATCCAGGGCCACGAAGACACTGGCTTCGTAACCGCGGAGAAATTCTTCGACAACAAGCTCGTCGTTTTGAAGGACCGCCTGGCCGTATGCAAGTGCCTCTCGATAATCTCCCGTCTCGAGAACTCCCTTCCCCGCGGCAAGTCCGCTTTTTTTCAAAACCCAGGGCGGATTGAAGGCGGCCAGGGCGGTCGTGAGTTCCTGGGAGGTTTTGACATGAAAAGATCGCGCCGTGGGTATCCCAAAGTCCCTCATGAATTCTTTTCCGAAAACCTTGGAAGATTCCAGTCTTGCCTGGTCCTTGCCGGGTCCAATGGTTGGGATTCCCAGGGAGCGAAGGTCATCAGCGAGTCCCTGATCCAGGGGTGTTTCCGGACCGATAAACACCAGATCCGGGTCATAAGCCTTGATTTTTGCAACAAGGTCACCGATGTCGTCAAGGTTACAATCGAAACAATCTGCCAGGTTGGCGATTCCGGCGTTGCCCGGAAAACAGGCCAAACCGTTGATGCGGTGACTTTTGGAAAAGGCCCAGACCAGGGCGTGCTCTCGAGCACCGGTACCGACGACTGCCACTCTCATTTCGTTCTCCTCCAACCTTGGGCGAATTTTAAGATAATTTCAGGGTAGTAAAGATGCTCCAATCGATGAACCTTATTTTCCAGGGATTCCAGGGTGTCCTCCGGCAATCGATGAAACATATTTTGAAAAAGAATGGGCCCTGTGTCTACACCTTCATCAACCAGGTGAATGGTGATTCCAAACCATTCCTCGCCGGCATCCCAGGCGCGGCGGATGGCCTCGGTTCCCGGGTAACGGGGAAGGATGCTGGGGTGAATGTTGAGGATTTTATCCTTCCAATCTTTGACAAAGACCGGGGGCAAAACCTTCATGAAACCGGCGAGCACGATGAGCTCGATTTCCCGTTCACGCAACAACCGCGAAAGCCGTCCCGCCGCTTCTTCACGTTCCTGTGCCGGGAGGGGAAAATGGAGGCTCTCCACTCCCCGACGCTCGGCCTTGTGCAGAACGGGGGCATCTTTTCGATCACAGATCAACAGCACGGGATAATACGGTGTTTTTTCGAAGGCCTCGCAAATCGCTTCGAAATTGGAACCTGTACCGGATGCCAAAACCGCAAGGCGTGTCACGTCAGGCGCCCGATTTCAAAAAAAACCGTTTTGTTTTGTTCGAGTTCATGAATCACCGTTTCCGGGTGATGTCTGTCGACCACCAGAACCATACCGATACCCATGTTGAAGACCCTTCCCATTTCTTCAGGGGCAACACCGGCCTTCTCGATTTCCCGAAAGATGTCCGGTACCGGCCAATCGTGGGAAAGTTCGATGCCAAGCCCTTCGGGAATCACCCTGCTCAGGTTACCGATCAGACCCCCGCCGGTGATGTGGGCGGCTGCCTTGAAGGCCTCGAGCTCGAACAAGGGAAGAAGGTCTCGGACGTAGATCCGGGTCGGTGATAGCAGGACGGGCCAGAGACCCGATTCGTAGGGGAGAACTTTGCGCGCGAGGCTCAAACCGTTCGAGTGGATACCCGAACTGGGCAACCCCAGCAACAGGTCCCCGGCGCGGATGGCATCTTTTTGAGGACGAACCTGTTCCGATCTGGCGACGCCGACGGCAAACCCCGCCAGGTCAAAATCATCGGGTCCATAAACATCGGGCATCTCGGCGGTTTCACCGCCCGCCAGGAGGCAATCGGCAATTTCGCAGCCTTGAATCACTCCCCCGATGATCTTTTGTAAAAGGTCGTCGTCGATTTTACCTATGGCGATATAATCCAGAAATTGTAAAGGTTTGGCTCCGTTGACGATCAGATCGTTGACGCACATGGCTACGAGGTCGATTCCAATAGTATCGAAGCGCTGCAGTTTTTTAGCGACCAGGAGCTTGGTACCGACCCCATCCGTGGTGCTGAAGATCACCGGGTTGGGGTAGAGAACCGGGTCCAGTTTGAGCCCTCCGGCGAAACCTCCGATCGAAGGGTCCACTGCGGGTGATGAGTGTTTTGCGATGAATTGGGCGAATTTATCCCCCTTTTCGATGCTGACACCCGCTTCTTGGTAGGTTTTGGGTTTCATAGAATTTCCTTGAGATTTGTTTGATCGAGCTCTTCCGGGTAATCTCCACTGAAACAAGCGAAACAGAAAGCTTTTGAGTCTTCTGTCACTTCTTTTAGTTTGTTCAAGGGAAGAAAGAGCACGGAATCGGCACCGATTTCGGCAGCGAGGCTGTCAGGGTCGAATCTGTTGGAAATCAGCTCGTTACGGGTGGGCATATCGATTCCGTAGAAACAGGGATATTTGATTTCAGGAGCACTCAATCGCAGATGAATCTCCCTGGCCCCGGACTCGCGCAACAGCTTCACGAGAATCTTGCTCGTGGTTCCCCTGACCAAACTATCGTCCACGAGGATGACGCGTTTTCCCTCGATCACATCCTTGATCGGGTGAAGCTTCATCCGGACCATCAATTCGCGTTGTTGCTGGATGGGGAGGGTGAAGCTGCGGCCAGAAAAATGGTTTCTGGTCAAACCGAGCTCGAAGGGTATACCGCGAGCCTCAGCGTAGCCCAGGGCCGCGCTGTTGCCGCTGTCGGGCACCGGCATGACCAGGTCTCCCTGAACGGGATCGGCCTCGGCCAAAGCCCTTCCAATTTTTTTTCGGAACTGGTAGACGCTCCGGAGAAAAACGTCACTGTCCGGTCTGGCAAAATAGATCAGTTCGAAGACACAGTGCGCCGGTTTGGGGACGGAAAATGGGAGTCGGCGTCTTCCCTGGGGAGAGAACACCAAAATTTCGCCGGGAGTCACCTCGCCCGCAGTCGGAATGGACAGCATGGTGAAAGAGCACGTCTCCGAGGCAATGAGATGGGTACCGTCTTTTTCTCCATAATAAAGCGGGCGGAACCCATAGGGATCACGCACGGCGTAAAGCCTTCCTTCATAGAGAAGCACCAGGGAGAAAGCACCGCGGAGTTGGTGAAGCACCTCGATCAGGGCATCTTCAAAATCTGGGGGAGTGGCTCTGGAGAGCAAGTGGACTATCACCTCGGTATCGCTGGTGGTTTGAAAAATCGCCCCTTGTTTGTAGAGCTTTTCCTTGAGATCATGGATGTTGCTGATGTTACCGTTGTGAGCGATGGCGATTTCACCCCGGTTGCAACGAATGTGAATGGGTTGAGCGTTTACCTGGGCCGAGCCGCCGGCGGTGGAGTATCGGGTATGCCCGATCACGGAACGAACGGGTGTTGTGTCGGCAGCCAAATGGTTGAGGGTTTGAACCACCAGGCCCGTTGCTTTTTTGGTCTGGATGCCCTCGTGGAAGTAGGCCACTCCTGCGGCCTCCTGTCCCCGGTGTTGGAGGGAATAAAGCCCGAAAAAAGCCATGGGCAACAGAGGGCGAGGTTCTGCCGAATATAGCCCCAACACTCCGCAATGATGCCCCAGACTCTTAAGCGAGCTCATGGGAACGAGGGTAGTGATAGGTGAGCTCTGAGTCAAGTTGGCTCTTTGTTGTTAAATTTCAGAAACGGCATGACGAGAAAATTTTTCAAGATACCGAGAAGTTTGATGATGGCCTTATAACCGTTTAGAAGGTCTTGCAAAACTGCCCTGTTTCTCTTTTCGCCGAATATCCTGATATTCGATACAAAGTCGGGAGTGGGTCGTTTGAAGTCTTCCAGGATTGTTCTGATGTAGTCAGCGAGCTGAAAAAGGTATTTGCACTGCTCGACGAGAAAGCTTTCCACTTTTTTATTGATCATGTCGATCAGGCGATTGGCCGGGGCCTCGAAGTTGGGAGTGTTCGAACGCCCGATGAGTTTTTCCAATTGGGTCAATGTTGCCCTTCCCTCACCAATCAATTCGAGGTCGACCTCCAACAGCCTTTGATCGATGGCCTTGATGAGAGAGTAGGTGTTGCTCAGTTGTGAGGCCCACGCCTTATCGAGGAAGGCCCCCTCGGTGATGATTTTTTCCACGGCGTTCAAGAGGTAACTGTTGAGATGGTACGTCAGAAAAGATCGGAAAAGGGAGGCCGGTTTGACCATAGAAAATTGATTGAGCCCCTTCTCCAAAAGGATTTGGTTTTTTGCAAGATTGAAGTTCGTCCACTCCAGGAGCGGGCGATCCTGGAACAATGCGACAACCTCCTCTTCCAGTCCGGATTCGGTGACTTCCGCAGCGGCTCGGTCTCGGTCTCGCTCGAATTTTTCTGTAATGGAGGCGATATAAGTATCCAGGTAGTCCTTTTCGTCCCTGGCATAGGGTGGATCGAAGTAGGGATCATCTTGCAGGATTTTGATCAGAGCCTCGAGGATTTGGGGTCGGATGATACCCTGGGAGATAATTTTAACCTTCTGGAGGATCCGTTTCGCGGCGTTCATGTTTTCGGTGGCTTTCTGAGGACTCAACCTCTCGAACAATATGGCCAGCGCCGTCTCCAGGGGCTCGTCGAAGTTTAGCGGTTTGAAGACAAAATAAAGGTCCAGAAGGCTCATTAAAACCTTGTCCCCCTCGGCGGGGATGGGGGTCCCCGAACCGTCGGGACTTAGGTGGAACACCTGAAAAAAATCGGATGTCGGATGCTTGAACCATTCTCCAAGACTGTAGACGCGTTCAAGCGGGGCAAAGAGGGTGGGGTTAGCCAATTTCTTGATAGTCGTCACCAGGCTGGTGAATTCACGGTTAACCTGGGCAATTTCCTCTGTCAGGGAAGCCGAGGCAAGGAACTGAGGTTTGAGGCTTTCATAAGAGAGCTTGGCTCTGCGGGCGCTGACATCTCCCTCCAAAAGATTTTCCAGAAGATATTCGCGATAGATTTCTGAAATTTTGGGATCCGGATGATTTACCGTTCTCTGGAACAAATCCTGCAGCGGGGCGAGAATCTTTTGAAATTGTACCACGGTCAGGGGAAGGGGGGGTAAAACTTTCTTGTTGTTCCGTTGATAGATGGGCGGATGTTGAATGAGGAGAAACTCCTCGATTTTTCTCAGGTCTTTCTTCCGCAGGGCATCGGGGCTGTTTCCAAAAATATTTCCGAAAAAGCCCCCAATTATCTCTAAAAAGTTCGACATAGCTCTTCTTCGATAGTTTAAGAAAAAAAATTAAAAAATCCAGGTCCCGACTACAGGTTCAAGGAAAAAGCCCGCAAACTATTTTGGAACAAAACCTCGGCAAGTTCTTCGGTTTCCAAACCACGAAGCTGGGCAATGTAGGTAACGATGGAGGGCAGGTAACTCGGTTTGTTCCGTTTTCCCCGAAACTCCGCGGGCACGATGAAAGGACTCTCCGATTCTACCAACATTCGGTCCAAAGGCATTTCCAACGCAGTTTCTTGGATACCCTTGGTGTTGCGATAGGTGATGTTACCACTGAAACTGATGTATAAATTGGGGAGTTCGAGGGCCTGCAGGGCAAAATCCCAATTTTCGGAAAAACAGTGAAGGATGATGGTACGCTGGGGGACCTTGTCCTGGAGGATGGCCAGAATATCGTCGCTGGCATTTCGATTGTGAATGATCACCGGCTTATTGTACATTTCCGCTAATTCGAGCTGACGGATAAAAAGCTGAATCTGGGATTGTTTGTCACCGTATTTTTTTTCGTAGTCCAGGCCGGTTTCACCAATGGCGACCACCTTCGGATAGTTCACCCCCTTCTGAAGGAGCTCCTCCCAATCGCGACCTGGGTGGGCGGTCTCGGTCGGACTGACGCCAATTGCAAAGAAAATGTTGGAAGCGGTTTTCAGGTTGTCATACACAGTGTAAAAATCTCTAATATTATTGGTGATGGATAATATGCCCTGGACATTTTCCCTCTTGGCTTCCTGGGCAACCATCAGTTGTTCGATAGGATCGTTATGGATCAAGCTGATATGTGCGTGAGTATCAAAAAATCTCAAGGCTTACTCCCATTTCGATATTGCCAGCTCAGTGCTGAAAAGATAAAAAAACACTTTTAATATAGATGGAGTATTAGACCAGGTCAAGACTAGTCGGTTTGCCTGATGACGTCAGCGTCTGGGAAATGGATTCGTGAAATAACCGACGTCGGTGGAAGAGAATGCCCGTCTTGACAGAAGTAAATAATGCCTCTAAAGTTAAATAACAATTTGGGAGTCTTTTGTGAGTGCATGGAACTACAAAAAAGTTGAATCTAAAGTTACCAAAAATTTTTCCAACATATTGGGGAGATCGATTGCTTTTGTCCTTTCCTGGTTTCAGAGGGCATTTGAAAGTGGCCGTCAGGTCATCACGATCATGCTCGTTCCTCACTCACACAGCAAGATCTACCATGTCAAGATCAACGTCTTCGCTCTGACTTTTCTCAGTCTTACAGTCGTAATGGGGTTGATTTCGTTCGTCGTGCTGGCGGCTCATTGGACCGAGGTGCAAAAAGTTCATGCCGCAAGCATTCAGGAGAGAGACCTGGCCCAGGCAAGTATCCAGGCCATCCAGACCGAGGTGGGAGAACTTCGGCGTATCACGAATTTATTTGAGCAATCAGTGAATCAAACCTTGCAAACTGTGGGGTTGCAAGCTCCCGGATCCGTTTCTGCCGTCCGTTCGACCGGCGATCTCGAGTCCCTTCAACAAATGCAGGCCTCGGGCGTCAATGGACAATGGGAAGTGGGGGAATTGCGTAACCTGCGAGGTCTCTTAGCGGGCACCATCGATCCACTGGGGCAAATCGGAAATTTGCTTCAGACCCAGCGTAAACTTTTGCAAGACATTCCCTCGTTGTGGCCCCTGCAGGGAGGAATTGGGTGGGTCACCTTTCCGTTTGGCCCGGCCATCCACCCATTCACCGGTCGTTGGTATACCCACACCGGCATAGACATCGCCCACCAAATCGGTTCCCCCGTGATCGCAACGGGAAACGGTGTGGTGCGAAAGGTGGAATACGACATGTTAGGCTATGGTATTCACATCGAGATCGAGCATAGCTACGGTTTCTCCACCCTCTATGCTCACCTCCAGCGTGCTTATGTATCCAAAGGCGACAAGGTGAAACGGGGACAGGTGATCGCCGCCCTGGGGTCGACCGGACAATCCACGGGCCCCCATTTACATTATGAAGTGCGGATCGCGCGACAGGTTGTGGACCCCTCGAGTTACCTCAACATCGCTTCCGGTTTTATTGCTAGCCGCTGACATGAATCAGCCCGATTATCTCAACACGTTGATAGGAGAAGGGACCACCGTCAAGGGGGATTTGGAGACACAGGGTCAAGTGCGTATTGACGGAGATCTCATCGGCAGCCTAAAGACGAACACCCAGGTCATCGTCTCCGGTAGTGGCAGGGTCAAGGGTAACATCCAGGGCAGGGACATCGTGATCGGCGGTGTGATCAAGGGTGACATCGTGGCAACGGGAAGGGTGGAGCTTCTGTCATCCGGAATGCTTTTGGGCAGGGTTGTGGCCCCATCGCTGACAGTTGAGTTTGGAGCCGTGATCGATGGGCTGTGTCGGATCACGCCCAAAATCCGTGATGGGGGAGTGGTGGGTTTCTACGATCAGGGAGATTATTACTCGGTTCAGGACAAGATCGCCCAACCCGCATCGAGAACGGAAACTTCCGAGATATGGATCCCCTCAAGCTAAATTTATCCCGACAAATACTCGAACCAAAAGACAAAAAGCGTGTCGAGGAAAAGAAAAAGAGCAAAGCGGCTACCACTTTTGAGAAAGTCGTCGAAGAAACCCGTCAAACGGAGCTCGATAAAAGCTATACAGAGGAAGAACTGGGGAACCTTCTGGAACAAGTTTGGCAGGAGGGGGCCGCCCTTGTGCAGCGGCCCGATACCGAGCGTATGGAAAGGTACAAGAAAGCAGTGAAATCTTTCGTCGAAGCCATTGTCCAAATGACCTACCGGGCACAAACAAACAAGGGCATCCTGCGTAAAAATGGCGATCGGGCCGTTTATACCCTTGTTAGCGTCATCAACGAAAAATTGGATGGCCTGGGACGGGCCATTCTTCAGGGGCAAAGAGATCCGCTGGAGATACTGAGGCGCACGGACGAACTCAAAGGTCTCTTGATCAACTTGAAACTCTAACAAGGATGTCCAATGACGTCATTGCTCGTATTGGCCCATCCCGATGACCATAGCTTCAATGCGCAGATCCTTCAGAGAGTTCAGCAGAGCCTTAATCAGGAACGCTACCAAACCTGGGTTGCCGACCTTTACCGCATGGGCTTCAATCCGGTTTTGAGTTTGGAAGAGATTCGATCCCATACAAGTTTTGACCCCATGATTCAGGACCTTAGTCGAAAGATCAAGGCGGCAAAACTCCTGGTCTTTGTTTATCCCGATTGGTGGGGTGGGCCCCCTGCCATTTTGAAAGGCTTTCTGGATCGAATTTTTCGTCCCGGTGTTGCTTACGATTTTATGGGTGATGAGGAGTCGGGCCGCGATCAGGTGCCGCTTTTCAACGATAAAGGCATCCTCGTGTTCAGCACGACAGACCGCGATAACGCAGGATATTCCGGGCGGGTCTGGCAAGAACAAATTTTGCCTTTTTGCGGTGCTAAATCGTTCCGATATCATGTCTTTCTCCGGGTGCGAGACAGTGATTATCGTGACCGTGTTAATTGGCTAAACAGCATCCCGAAACTTGTCAAAGAAATTCTCGAACAACTTTGAAAAAAATCTCAAGTCCTCCTAAATACTGCCGTTGATATAAATGAGGCTCGAGTGATCGGGCCTTACCGGATGGGGGTCCGGAAAAAAATGTCATCGATTCAAGGAGGAACACGATGATCATCAACCACAATCTGAGCGCCATGTTCGCTCAGCGTCAACTCAAGGTCACCAACGGTGACGTTACCAAGGACATGGAGAAACTCTCCAGTGGGTATAGGATCAACAGGGCGGGGGATGACGCGTCTGGTTTGGCCGTGTCGGAAAAAATGCGAAGTCAAATTCGCGGATTGAACCAAGCGAGCCGCAACGCCAGCGACGGTATCTCGTTCATTCAGACCAGCGAAGGTTATCTGCAATCCAGCCAGGACATCTTGCAGCGCCTGCGTGAATTGGCAGTCCAGGCCTCGAACGGTATTTATACTGCCGAAGACAGGATGCAAATTCAGGTCGAGGTCAGTCAGCTCGTCGACGAGATCGACCGCATCGCTAACCACGCCCAGTTCAACGGTCTCAACATGTTGACCGGCGCCTATGCCCGCGAAGAGGGAACCAACGTGGTAACGGCTTCGATGTGGTTCCACATTGGTGCCAACGTTGACCAGAGGATCCGTGTGTACATTGGTACCATGACCGCGGCAGCCTTGAATATCAAGGGGCTGACGGATGGCAAACTGATTTCCATGGAAACCCCCGACGAGGCCAACCGCAACATCATGATCATCGACGCCGCATTGCAGAAGATCTCGAAGCAGCGGGCCGACCTGGGTGCTTACCAGAACAGGTTGGAATACGCCGTCAAGGGTCTGGACATCGGTGCCGAGAACCTGCAGGCAGCGGAGAGCCGCATCCGAGACGCGGATATGGCACGGCAGATGGTCGAGTACACCAAGAACCAGATTTTGGTCCAGAGTGGTACCGCCATGCTCGCTCAAGCCAATCAGCGCAGTCAAAGCGTTCTGCAGTTACTTCGGTAACAGGCAAAGGCTTCGTCCCACGCCCCTGCAAAGGGGCTTTTTTTATATTCCCATAATTCGTGCGTAGCTCAACAGTGCATCGTTTTGAGTTTTTCCCGAGAGTAAATCGTTGGTCAGTACCTTGCCAAGCTGCACGCCCTCCTGGTCGAAACTGTTGATATTCCAGACAAACCCCTGAAACATGACCTTGTTTTCATAATGAGCAAGCAAGGCGCCCAGAGCCCTGGGAGTGAGCTGTGGGGCGTAAAGAAGACTGGAAGGCCGGTTGCCTTCGAAGTTTTTGTTGGGGTTGGCATCGTTCTTACCCATGGCGAAGGCGACGATTTGGGCCGCCAGGTTGGCCTTGAGTTTTGTCTGGCTGGTGGAGCCGTCGATGGTGATGTCTTTCTCCTGCTGCGCCTTCAGGAAGCCCAGGAACTGGAGGGGGACGATGTCGGTTCCCTGGTGGAGGAGCTGATAAAAGCTGTGTTGACCGTTAGTGCCCGGCTCTCCGAATATGACCGGCCCGGTGGCGTAGGCAAGCGGAGTTCCGAATCGGTTCACACTTTTTCCATTGGACTCCATGTCCAGTTGCTGAAGATGGGCCGGAAACCGTTGAAGTGCCTGCGAATAGGGAAGGATGGCCGTATAGGGAAGATTCAAACCATTACGCTCGAAGACACCGATGAGGGCATCCAGTAAAGAGGCGTTCTTGAGGGGGTCTTTTTCCAGGGCCCGGAGATCGGCCTCGTGTGCTCCGGCCAGAAATTCCCTGACGACATCTACCCCCAGAGCCAGGCTGAGGATGGTAGTTCCCACGGCACTGGTCGAGCTGTAACGCCCACCGATGTAGTCATCGATGTAGAAGCTGGCGAGGTAGTTCGGATTGTTAGCCAGGGGACTGGTTTCACTGGTGACCGCGATCATGTGGTTGCTGGGGGCCAGGCCCTTTTCCTCGAGATAGGAGGCGACGAGTTTTTCGTTGGCGAGGGTTTCCTGCGTGACGCCGCTCTTACTGACCAAAATGAACAAGGTACGTTCCAAAGGAAGTTCCGTCAAAACAGCGAATGCGTCATCGGGGTCCACGTTGCTGATGAAGTGGGCTTTGAGTTTCAGTCCTCCCCTGTGAGCACGAACATAATTTTCCAGGGCGAGGTACAGGGCCCTCGGGCCTAGGTCCGAGCCACCGATTCCGATCTGGACCACATGGTCGAACCGCTTTTCCGAATGAACTTTTTCGGCAAACTCGAAAATGGCATCGAGTTGTCCCTGATAAAAATGACGGAGGTTTTTGCCCTGGTGGATCACATCGGGCCCCAGCTGCCCTCGGGTGAGATGATGGAGTACCATCCTTTTCTCTCCGGTGTTGATCACTTCTCCGGCAAGAACACTTTCGTACTTGAATACGAGCTGCTGTTCTGTGGCCAGTTCCTGCAGAACATGGAGAACGTCGTCATCGACCAGTTTTGCCGCGTAATTGTAAGTCCAATCCGCCGCGGTGGTTACCTGGTACTCCCGAATTCGCCGCTCGTTTAACGTGCTGGCGAGCGAAACGACACCATGGTATTTCAACCATTTTAAGATCTTGATTCCCGCCCGGGTCGAATCGAGGTTTTGCCAGTTCAAGCTCATGGATACCCCCTGAGCTTACAATAAAAAAGAACGTCTCCTCTTTCAAGACCTGATCGGCATCATTAACGCTTTGAGAAGGGCTTGAAGGGTTTCTGGATCGAGGTTTCCGGTGGGGGGCTGTCCCGATCTTTGCTGAAATCGCCGCAATCCGAGGTTCACCTTTCCCTGTTGATTCACCCCGTCAACACCGTCCTCACCGAGGTCTTCCCCACCGGCTATCAGGAGGAGCTGAATCAGGGCGATGGCGGGCCGCGGTCTGGTGCTGGATTCGATCCGTCCACCAGAGTTGATTAGGGATCGCAGATCATTCATGAGGACCTCCGTCGAATACAGGAGGGACGGGTACTGCCCCCGAGCGCCGCCGGAGGTTTGGATGCCCACCTGCCCCAGACGTCGTTGAAGGTCCTCCAGGGTGTAAGTCCGAGGTGGAGGTGGAGTCGAGGTCGGATCGGCTGTGGGGGATGTTTCGCGCGACGGGGAGTCGACGCGCTGGGCCGGTGGTGGGATCGGCGACACAACCCGGGAGTTGTTTTCTGGTGGCCGATCGAGGCCCGATTCTTGTCGATTCGAAGAGGAGGGAGCACCGATCAGGGGATTCTGCCGTCGATACATCCGGTGAGACGGGGGTGTCGGTTCGGCTAAAAACCGATCATCGGTACGCTGGATTGTTGAGGAAAATCGTTCATCCTGGGAGGGGAGATAAAAATCCGGGATGAGTCGACGCCGTTCTTTCAAAATATCCCTGACGATGCGTTCAGCGTCCTGCGTCGAATAGATACCTTCGATAATTCCCCGATAGATGTTCGTGGCGTTTTGATGGCCCAGCGCCTCTTCGAAATCGCGACTTCCCGGGGGACCGAAATAGCGGTAAAGACTGTTCAAGTATTTTTCCGCTTCGATTTCTCGATCGAGAGGGAGCTGCGCATGGCTCGGCAGATTGACCAAGAGAATCAGGCACACGAAAACTGGGAACATCTCTTATATCTTCGACACCGTCACGAACTTTCTCAAGGTGACAAGGCGGGGTCATTATGATACCTTGGCCGGTGGAGGAAGGATGCGCATCGAGGTTTATCACCGATCGGTGGAGGACGATCCACGAACTCTCGCAGCAAAAAAGAGGCTCGGATCTCTCGTCTCCTGCAAACGCCTGGTTATTGCCGACGTTTTTCTTGTGGAGGGTCTCGAGTCGTCCGAGGAAGAAGGGCTGCGGCGAGTCTTTCACGATCCTATTACGCAACGATTGTTTTTCGGTTCCGCCTGTCACCACATTTTGCCCGATTGGAATCTCGCTTTCGAAATATCTTACAAGGCCGGGGTGACAGACACCCTGGCCTTGACCGTGGAAAAGGCCCTTCGGTTGGCCTTCCCCGACCAAGCCGAAAAACTCCAAGTACAAACGGCGACATTGTACGTTCTGGAAAGTCACCCGATAGAAATGGATCGCCAGGCGGTTTCCCGTCAATTTTACAATCCGCTCATACAGGACGTCATTTTTTATGAGGCGGGGCGAAATCCTTCCTGGCGTCTTGCGCCCAATCCGCCTCGGGTGTTCCAGACCCCACAGCCAGACATCATCCCCATCCTCGATCTAACCCGGGAACAGTTGGTGGAGTTGAGTCAACGGCGCCTTTTGGCCCTCACTGCCGATGAGATGCGGGTGATTCAGGAGTACTATTCCCAACCGGATATCCAGGCAAAAAGAAAAAGCGCCGGCATGGATGTCAACCCCACCGATGTGGAACTCGAAATGCTGGCCCAATCCTGGAGCGAACACTGCAAACACAAAATTTTTCAGGCCAGGATTCATTACGACGACGGTTCCGGCATGGTTCGGGAAATCGATTCACTGTTCAAAACTTACATCCAGAAGGTAACCGCGGAACTCGAGCCCGACAAACCTTTCCTGCGTTCCGTGTTTCGCGACAACAGCGGGGTCATCGCTTTGGATGACGACACCCTCGTATGCTTCAAAGTGGAAACGCACAATTCCCCTTCGGCCCTGGACCCCTATGGCGGGGCAATGACCGGTATCGTCGGGGTAAACCGGGACATCCTGGGTACGGGGCTGGGAGCGAAACCCATCTGGAATACCGACGTCCTGTGTTTTGCGCCTCCGGATACTCCCGCCAGTCGAGTCCCGACGGGGCTACTCCCCCCATCCCGAATCCTGGAAGGGGTGCATCGGGGTATCGTGGAGGGAGGGAATCACTCGGGTATCCCCACCGTTGCCGGGGCCTTTTTGTTCGATGAATCCTACATCGGAAAGCCTCTGGTGTTTTGCGGAACCGGTGGACTATTGCCGGCAACGATCGATGGCCGGCCGGCTTATCAAAAAAAAGTGAACCCGGGCAGTTATGCGGTGGTTTGTGGCGGACGGGTGGGGAAGGACGGCATTCACGGGGCCACCTTTTCCAGTTTGGCCCTCGACGAAACCAGCCCCACCTCGGCTGTCCAAATCGGGGACCCGATCATCCAAAAGATCATGACGGATTTCCTGCTCGAGGCACGGGACCTCGGGCTTTACGAAGCCCTGACCGATAACGGTGCCGGCGGACTCTCGAGTAGCCTGGGAGAGATGGCCCAGGACAGCGGCGGCTTGCGCATCGATCTGGACGCCTGCCCCTTGAAATATCCGGGTCTGGCAGCCTGGGAGATTTGGGTGAGCGAGTCCCAGGAGCGGATGAGCCTCTCCGTACCTCCCCAGCATTGGCCGGCCCTGGAAGAATTGGCGCGGCGTCGCGGGGTGGAGATCGCCCGTCTGGGGGAGTTTACCGACAGCGGATGGATCGAGATCTTTCATGGCGGACACAGGGTGGGCCTCCTTTCGATGGATTTTGTCCACCACGGCCTGCCTCAGATGAATCTGGTGGCGGTTTGGAGTCCCGCAAAGCAGGATCGCGTCCCTCTGGAGGTCGAGGACCTTTGGGGTCTTTTGCTCGCCATCCTCGCCGAACCCAACGTGGCCTCCAAGGAGGAGCTTGTGCGTCAATATGATCACGAGGTCCAGGGCCGCAGCTACACCAAACCCCAGAGCGGCCTTCATCAGGACGGGCCCTCGGATGGGGCCGTCCTTCGGTTACATCCGGGTTCCCCCCTGGGAATCACGGTCACGCATGGCATCTGTCCGAGGGTAGGGGATGCCGACACTCGGGCCATGGCAGCCTGCGCGGTGGACGAGGCCTACCGGGCCCACATCGCCCTGGGGGGTGACCCCGATCATGCCGCCATTCTGGACAACTTCTGTTGGCCGGACCCTGTTCAAGGGCCGAAGACCCCGGACGGCCCGCACAAACTGGCCCAGCTGGTGCGCGCCTGCGAGGGACTGAAAGAAGCGGCCCTGGCCTACCGGCTGCCCATCATTTCGGGAAAGGACAGCATGAAAAACGATGCCTGGGCCGAGGGCCGCAAGATCAGCGTTCGGCCCACCCTGTTGATTTCCCTCGTGGGCCGTGCCGAAGTATCAAAAGACCTGCCGGACACCGATTTCCTAAAGGCCGGCGATTGGATCGTGCTGCTCGGCCGTACCCGGCGGCACCTTGCGGGATCCATGGTAGAACGTGTCCTGGGCAAGAAATTGGAGGGAATACCCTATCCCGACTTTCAAATCGCCCGTGACCTCTACCATCGCGTCCACCGGGGTATCCGGGAAGGCCTCTTTTGCAGTGTTCACGACCTGAGCGATGGCGGATTGGCAATCGCCCTGGCCGAGTCCTGCCTGGGAGGGCGCCTGGGGGCGGAAATCGACCTCCGGGGACTGTGCCCATCGAGTGGACTCAGTCCCGCCGAGGTGCTGTTCAGCGAAACCCCCTCGCGTTTTCTGGTGAGCGTGCGTTCGGAAGACAGACCGAGGCTGGAGGAATTGTTCGGCAAGGAGGATTACGCGTTCCTTGGGGTCACCACCGTCCAGCCGTTGATCAGCATCCATGCCGAGGGTGTCCCAATTCTGAAGTGTTCTCTGGATGAGATCCTCGCTGCCTGGAAGTCCTGGGAAGGGAGGTGGTCGTGAACACGGTCCGCACCGCCATCCTCTATGGTCAAGGGATCAATGCAGACGTGGAATTAGGCTGGGCCTTCGAGATGGCAGGGGCTCAGACAGATCGCCTTCATGTCCTGGATCTTTTAGCCCAACCTTCTCAACTAAAAAATTACCATATACTAGCCTTCCCTGGGGGTTTCAGCTTTGGCGACCATTTAGGGTCCGGCAGGGTTATGGCCCTGGAGCTTGAAGGACTCACCGATTTATTGCTACGATTCCTGGAAACGGGGTTGATTCTCGGGATATGCAACGGCTTTCAGGTTTTGGTAAAAATGGGACTTCTCCCCATGACCGGGGAAATGCCCAGGATAGAAGCGAGCCTCGATATCAACAGCCATGGCCGATTTGTCGACCGTTGGGTACCCGTCCACTCCGAAACAGGCAGCCCCTGTATCTGGACCCGGGGATTGAAAACCATGGATCTGCCGGTTCGCCATGGCGAGGGGCGCTTCGTCGCCGATTCCTCGGTCCTGGACAAACTCGAGCGGCAGGGGCAGATCGCCCTGCGTTATGAGGGTGGACACAACCCCAACGGTTCCCTGGCGGATATCGCGGGGGTTTGTGATCCCAGCGGCAGGGTATTCGGGCTGATGCCCCATCCGGAGGCTTTTTTGGAAAAAAGCCAACATCCCCTTAGGAGGCGAATCGGGGACGATGTGACGGGGCTGCAATTTTTTCAAAACGCCGTGCAATTCTTGCGTACTTCCTAACAAGGGTTCATAATGGTAAATGTGTCGATCAAGGCAGTCAGCAGGGAGGATTTGGAGCGTGAGATCTTCGATCTTAAAAACCTGCTCACCATTTCCAAGAGTCTAAACTCAACGCTAGATTACAATATTCTGACGGACAGCATCCTTTACACCTGCCTTGGTTCCCTTACCGTGGTCAGGGCCGGTTTCCTTTCGAAAAAAAGCATCGACTCGAACGAATTTTCCCTTCATCGTAACTATCTGGGCTTCGAATTGGACCACAATCAGGACTATGGCATTCCGGAAAAGGACCCCTTGATCGACTACTTCGCCCGAAACACGCGCTGTCATTCCCTGGAAATGTTGCGCGAAATCTCCGCTGAGTCCCAATTCGATCTGAGGGCCCTCGAAAGACTTTGCCCTAAAATCATCGTTCCCATGAAAGCCAAGGGACAGATCAACGGAATTCTGGTTCTTGGCGAAAAGATCGACGGTAGCGATTTTACCCACCGTGACCGCGACTACCTGGAAAACATCGCCAACTTTGCCGCCATTGCCATTCACAACGCCTTCCTTTTCGAAATGACCACAACCGACATGATGACCAAGCTGAAGATGAAACATTTCTTCATGAATTCTCTCAAGGAAAAGATGGAACTCAACAAGACAGGGGATTTGAGCATCGTCATGCTCGACATCGACCATTTCAAAGTCTTGAACGATACCTACGGCCATCTAACCGGCGATGAGGTCCTGAAACAGGTTGCCCGTGTCATTCAGGATACAGTCCGACAGGTGGATATTGCGGCACGTTATGGGGGAGAGGAATTCATCCTACTTTTGCCCGATGCCAACATCAGTTTGGCAAAAATCGTGGCCGAACGTATCCGCCGGAATATCGCCGAACATCCCACGGTGATCGATGGGGTCAAATACCCGGTAACAGTGAGCCTGGGGGTTGCCCAGTACGATCCCCAGCGCGATTTGACCGAGCGGCACTTCGTGGAGAGGGCCGACCAGGCTCTTTACCGGTCCAAAGAACATGGTCGCAATCAGACGAGCGTGGCCCCGTGAGCGAATCACCCTCCCTGGACCTTCATCGACAGTTAAAAGGTAAGCTGCGGATTCAGGCTGCCCGTCCGCTAAAAAATCTCGAGGATCTGGCCTTGCTGTACACCCCAGGGGTTGCGGACGCCTGCAGCGCCATCGTGCGCGACCCTGCCGAGGTTTGGGAGCTCACCGGGCGCGGCAACCTGGTGGCCATTGTGAGCGATGGAAGCGCCGTATTGGGCCTGGGAAACATCGGGCCTCTGGCAGGACTGCCGGTCATGGAGGGCAAGGCCCTGCTGTTTCGGGAATTTGCCCAGATCGATGCCGTTCCACTGGTTCTGAATACCCAGGATGTGGAAGAAATCTGCCGGGTAGTCGAATGCCTGGCGCCGAGTTTTGGCGGGATCAATCTGGAGGACATCGCCGCCCCAAGGTGTTTCGAGATCGAGGAAAAACTTCAGAGCAAAATCGACATTCCTGTTTTTCACGACGACCAGCACGGTACAGCCGTGGTCGTCCTGGCGGCCCTCTTCAATGTGACACGGTGCTTTCAGCGATCAGAAAAAGAACTCAGGATCGTCGTCAACGGTGCGGGTGCGGCGGGCAGTGCCATCACCCGCCTTCTTCTTGCCAGCGGCTTCTCGAACATCACCGTCTGTGACCGGCAAGGCATCCTGGGTACGGACTACATCCACCGTGGCGATCATTTCGGGGAGCTTGCCAGACTCACCCGCCCCCAACCCGAACGCGGCAATCTCGCTCAAGCCTTGGAGGGGGCCAACGTGTTCATCGGTGTCAGCGCTCCCGGAGTATTGAATTCCGAAATGGTCAGGACGATGCACCGCGAGTCGGCGGTTTTTGCCCTGGCCAACCCGGTCCCCGAGATCTCTCCCGAGGAGCTGCTTTCTACCGAGGTCAGACTTTCGGCTTTCGGAAAATCCGGTTCCAAAAATCAAATCAACAACGTGCTCGCCTTTCCGGGCATTTTTCGGGGTGTCCTGGATGTTCGGGCTTCGAAGATCACGCAGGAAATGAAAATTGACGCCGCCCGGGCGCTTTCACAACTGGTGAGCGATCGGCAGATCGAAGATAATATCATCATTCCGAGCCCCTTCGATCCTCGGGTCGTGCCCGCGGTTGCTTTCGCTGTTGCCGCAGCCGCTGAAAAGCAGAACCCAACCCACGGTTCTCGGAACCTCCAAAAATACCACAGGGAACTTTGCAGCAAATTCGCACCATTTGAAATTTTGTGAGAATTAGATTAGATTGGTAGGGAAATATGTCTGACAGGGATTCATTCCAGGAGCGAATCGGCGATGGACTCGTTCGGATCGGGGCCATCACGCAAGTGCAGTGTGATCATGTCCTGCAACTGCAAAAAGCTGGGGATAAAAGACTTTTTGGCGAAATCGCCCTGGCCCTGGGGTATGTCGATTTTCAAAGTCTCATGAATTATTTGAACAAGAAGGCGTAAATTATGTTTGTCGAGGCAGAGGTGTGGACCATTGTGAAGACCGAGGTAGGCCATGCCGTTTTGGTGCGGCCCCTGGGCGGTAAGAAAGCTGTACCCATCGTGATTGGAGCCTTCGAGGTTCAGAGTATCATTCTGGGTCAAAGCACCTTTATCGGTCTCAAAGAAACGATCACGCGTCCCATGACCCACGATTTGATGCTCAGCCTCGTCCACATCCTCAGCGGAAAAGTGTCTCGGGTTGGCATCTACAAACTCGAGGAGGGCATTTACTACGCCAACATCTTCCTCGATCAAAACGGAAAAGAGCTAATTGTCGATAGCAGGCCCAGCGATGCTCTGGCACTGGCTCTTCGTGCCCACTGCCCGATCTACATCGAAGATTCCATCGTCGATCAGGTTGGGGTGGAATCGGAGAGTATCCAACGTTCGCCCGAAGAAGAGCATTATTCACCCGAGGAAGTTCAGGAAGAGATCTACGAAGAAGTCACCGATGACGACGAGAACATTTTCCCGGGCGCCGACGCCTTCACCGAAGAGCAAATAGGGCCAATGAATCCTTCGAGCCAGGAAAACATTTCTCGAATGACCCAAAAAGAACTTGAAGAAAGACTTCAATACTGCGTCGAAAACGAACTTTACGAGGAAGCGGCACGAATCAGAGACCTTCTGAAAAACTTTGATTGACGTTTTGAGCCTCTCCGTCTAGGATGGTAATGACACCATTGGAGAGGGACCGATGAAATTTCCGCATAAAGATCACTTCCTGACAGGCTTGGCCATACCTCTAAGTGCAATTCGCTCATCAGAGGGGAACGCCATCGGAGAATTTCCTGATTTGGTTGAACTGGGCCGACTGTGCCAAAAAACAGGTATCGAGCTGGTTCAATTGCTACCGATCAACGATACCGGTTTGGAAAGTTCACCTTACAGCGCCCTGAGTGCTTACGCCTTGCACCCTGTTTATTTGAGGATTGAAGATTTACCGAACAGCAAGGTCGTTCAAAAGGAATTGAGTACCTTCCATGCCCTTTACGATAAGGCGTCGCGTCTCAATTTTCGTCAAATCGTTCTGGACAAGTACAAGATCCTAAAAAACCTCTACGCGGACCAAATGGCGTCCATCCTGGAGGATCCCCAAATCAGGGACTTTGTTGCAAGCAATCCCTGGATCATCCCGTACAGTGTTTTCATGGATTTGAAACTAAAAAATCACTGGGCAGGTTGGCAATCCTGGCCTGAACACCAGAAGCCCTCAGCGAGTTTTATTCAGGAATACTGGACTTCGCCGCAGCATACCCAGGAGGTGTTTTTTTTCGCATGGCTTCAATACCACTGTGAAAAACAGCTTCGATTCGCCAAGGAACAATTGGAGTCCCTCGGGGTGGCCATCAAGGGGGATATCCCCATCCTGATCAACGAGGATAGCGCCGATGCCTGGGCCTACCCGGAAACCTTCAGTCTAGAACTGCGCGCCGGAGCTCCTCCGGAGCCTGGTTCTCCCGAGGGCCAGAATTGGGGATTCCCGATTTACAGGTGGGAAGTCCTGGAGCGGAATGGTTATCAGTGGTGGAAGGATCGGCTATTACAGGCCGACAAGTTCTACCATGCCTATCGAATCGACCACGTTCTGGGCTTCTTTCGAATTTGGGCAACCCCATATCAAAACTATTCGGCCAATTTAGGCTATTTTTTGCCCTCGCACTTTTTGTCAACGGCCGATCTCCAGCAGAGAGGTTTCGGCCCGGATCGCCTGGCCTGGCTGAGCCAACCGCATTTGGCCGGCAGATTTCTTCGTGACCGGCTGGGCTTGGAGTGGGCCAACGTCGTGGAACAGGCCCTGGATCGGGTGGGGGAGGAGGACCTGTACCGTTTCAAGCCGTTTATCGATGGAGAACGCAAAATCAACGACATGAATGTCAGTCCTCATGCCAAAAGCTTTCTTATCCAGGAGTTCCGCAACCGGGCCCTCATCCAGGTATCGGAAGACCGCTGGATTCCAAGTTGGACCTATTACAACAGCTCGGCCTATCGATCGCTCAACGATCACGAGCGGTGGTCCTTTGATAATCTCGCACAGGAAACCTGGAAAAAATCGGAACATCTTTGGGAGGAACAGGGCAATCGACTGATGGATCTCATGAAAAATACCACGCCGATGCTCGTTTGTGCCGAGGACCTGGGTGTCATTCCCGATTGTGTGCCGCGTGTCTTGCAACAAAAACGGATCCTGGGGCTCAAAATCCCCCGATGGTCCCGAAATTGGAATCATCCGGGGCAGCCCTATTACCCGGTTACGGAATACCCGCTTTTGTCTGTATGTGCCCCCAGCGTCCACGACACATCGACCCTGAGGCAGTGGTGGTACGAAGAGCCCGATCATCAAGGTTTCCTGGGAGCGATCGGCGAACAGGAGCCCCTGGGTTCCGACTACGACGAGGAGACGGCCTACAGGGTCATCCGAGGACTGCTCAAAACGAGTTCTTTCCTTTGCATTTTTTTCATTCAGGATCTGTTGGCTCTCAGCGCCGACCTGTTGGAAAATGATCCCAATGATGAAAGAATCAACATTCCCGGTACCGTTTCCGAAAAAAATTGGAGTTACCGAATGAAATATCCCATCAATCAACTTCTGGCACATCAGAAATGGATCGACTCTCTCAGCAAACTCATTTCGGAAAGAAGTTCACGTACCTTGAACGACAGCCAAAAGGAGGCAGTCTCATGCAACTCATCCTACTGAATTCGACACGGTTGGGCGCCCACAAGAAAACACCCCGAAGGGTGACGATGGAGTTTCACATCAACCGTAAAAGCCGGGATTTTTACGAATTCGATCAGGAACTCTTTTCGATCAGCGGCAACGTGGTGTTTGCCAATTTTTTGGCCACGCGAATTTTTGCAAAAAAAATCAACGACAAAAGGGATATTGCCACTCATCCGCAAAAAGCGGTGCTACCCGGCCAGCTAAATGCGATGGGACTCATCGACGAAATCTTGCATTACGTCGCCGAGCTTTACCGCGAAGAAACCGACATGACCCTGTTCCGTCAGGCTCTGGACTACCTCCAGCACAAATTAGGCAGCGAACAGTTGGATCGACTCCTGCATTCTTTTGTGGAAGAGTTCCCCGGCATCCAGGTCTATCGGGGCGAAATATCCGCCAGGGATTTTCTTGCAGGGGAAACGGAGGGGATCTCCCACCGGGAAATCATCATGGAAGAAATTCTCCTTCTCTGGTTGGCCAACATGAACCCCGCCTTTGGCCCCTTCCTGGAGCTTTTCGATGATTCAAATTTGAAAGCCTCCACCGTCTATGGACAATTCGCCGGCCTTCTTCATGAGTTTTTCGAACAAAAACCCAAATTCGGACCCGATAACCAAAACATCATCGACATGTTGCGTGCTCCAGCTATCGCCGTGCCGAATTCGTTGCAAGGCCAGCTTCAATACATGATCGACCGGTGGGGCATGCTTCTGGGCAAGTTCCTCATGAGGCTGTTGAGCAGTTTGGATTACCTCAAAGAGGAGGCACGTCTCTTCTGGAAGGGGGGATTTTCCAAGGAGGGATATGATTCCGCCCTGACGTACAGCGATGTGGAGATCGAAGCCTTCAGTCCCGACAAGGACTGGATGCCCAAGGTCATTTTGATCGCCAAGAGCACCCTGGTCTGGTTGGACCAGCTATCAAAAAAATACCAGCGGCACATCCAGCGCCTGGATGAAATACCCGACGAGGAGCTGGATATTCTCGCCCGAAGAGGTTTCAACGCCCTGTGGTTTATCGGACTTTGGGAGAGGAGCAAGGCATCCAAGCGCATCAAACAAATGTGCGGCAACCCTGAAGCCGAGGCCTCGGCGTACTCACTCTACGATTACGATATTGCCTGGGAGCTGGGAGGCTGGGAAGCACTGAACAACCTCCGCGAGCGGGCCTGGCGCAGGGGCATAAGACTGGCGGCCGATATGGTTCCCAACCATACAGGCATCGACTCCAAATGGATGAGTGAACATCCTGACCGATTCCTTCAGTTGCCCTACAGCCCCTATCCCAATTACACCTTCAATGGTCCGGATCTCAGCCAGGACCCCAACATCGAGGTGAAAATCGAAGACCATTACTACGATCGTTCCGATGCGGCCGTGACCTTTTTTTATCGCCACAAACACACCGGACAGGTCCGGCATATCTATCATGGAAACGACGGCACAAGCATGCCCTGGAACGACACGGCCCAGCTCAACTTCTTGAATCCGGAAACCCGGGAGGCTGTCATCCAGGTCATCCTTCACGTTGCCCGTAACTTCCCGATCATCCGGTTCGATGCGGCTATGACCTTGGCCAAGAAGCATATTCAGCGGCTCTGGTTCCCACTACCGGGAAGCGGCGGCGACATCGCCAGCAGGGCAGAACACGCCATGACGCGGGAGGACTTCGACCGCGCAATTCCCGTGGAATTCTGGCGTGAGGTGGTCGATCGGGTAGCTCTTGAGGTGCCGGACACCCTGTTATTGGCCGAAGCGTTTTGGATGATGGAGGGATATTTTGTCCGCACCCTCGGCATGCACCGGGTTTATAACTCTGCCTTTATGCACATGTTCAAGAAGGAAGACAACGAAAAGTACCGTTACACCATCAAAAACACCCTCGAGTTCGATCCCGAAATCCTGAAGCGGTTCGTCAATTTCATGAACAACCCTGATGAGGAGACCGCCGCCGTTCAGTTCGGTACCGGGGACAAGTATTTCGGTGTCGCCACCATGATGGCGACCATGCCGGGAACGCCGATGTTCGGTCATGGGCAGATCGAAGGTTTTCGGGAAAAGTACGGAATGGAATACCGTCGCGCATACTGGGACGAAAAAGAAGATCATGAGCTCATCGCCCGACACGAACGCGAGATCTTCCCCTTGCTTCACAAACGCTACCTATTTGCCGAGGTCAAAAACTTCTACCTTTACGATCTTTGGGCTCCGGAGGGGCATGTGAACCAAAATGTGTTCGCATTTTCCAACGGCCACGGTGGGGAATATGCCCTGGTTCTTTACAACAATTCGTATTCGAAGGCGATCGGATGGATCCGAATGAGTGCCGGATACGCGATCAAAAAGCCCGACGGGACCAAGGAAATCGTTCAAAAGGATTTGGGTTCGGCCCTGCAGCTCCATCATGGTTCGCGAAACTTCGTCGTGCTGCGGGAATTGAACTCCAACCTCTGGTTTGTCAGGCGTTCCGATGACCTGCTCAATCAGGGGATGTATGTCGACCTGAACGGTTATCAGAAGCAGGTATTCCTGGATATTCACGAAGTTTACGATGCGGATGGGCGGTTCGAGAGGTTGCACAACAGCCTGGGAGGAGCGGGGTGCGAGGACATCGAGGAGGCTATCAAACAAATCGAAATTCCGGCGGTTTATGCGGCCTTCGACGATTTATTCAATCCCGGCAGGCTTGTCGAGGTGTTGAATTTCCTGCAAATGCCGGAGCACGACGACGAGGAATCGCTTTGGAGAAACCTGGAGGCCAGACTTCTCCATTTGACCTTCGAGACTAAAGCGGCCTGTCGTGGTAAAGGCGATTCGCATCAGGCCGCAGTACAGATGCGGCAGGAGCTATCCGCCCTGGAGGAGCTCCTCCTCATGCCAATCACCTATGATGATGATAAATCCATCGCCCAGCCTCTGGGAATCATCGATACCCGTTTCCGCAGTCCCAGTCACCTGCCCTATAGTTTGTACGCCTACAGCGTCCTCTTACCGCTCGGTCTCGTCACCGATTTCAAGGATGATCTGCCTGCGGTCAGCCTCGCGCTCATTGAAGATTGGTACCTTGATCGGCGCCTCAGGCGTTTTCTCACCCAGACGGGGATGCATCCCGGCGAAGCACGGCACCTTGTCGACATGATGCGGCTGTGTCTGGAGCTGAGGGGTTGGTTCGACATGAAACTTGTCGAATCCGATCTTTCGGAAAAAGAACTTGCCGGGGTATTGCTTGAAAAAGCTATGTCCATACCTGGTGTTCGGGTCATCTTCGGTGAAAACGTTTGGGAGGGGAATCGCTATATCAACAAAGAGGGCTTCGAATATGCCCTGTTATGGTTCCTCAGTGTCGGGTGTCTCGACATCATTCGACGGGAAGCCGAAAACGCCAGCCGATTGAAATGGATCAGCCGTCTCCACCAAATCCTGAATCTATGGCGTGCGGTTGCGGAGAAGCAGGGATACAACATCGATAACATGCTTCAGGAATTTCTGCCAAAAAGGAAGACCGTAGAAAAGATACAAATCAAGGACAAGAAAAAATGACGCATGGGGCTCCCAAAGATCGGGGGCCCTGATTTAGTTAAACCGGATTTCGAGAAGCGAAAAATCGTCTTCGAAGATTTCGATTCCGGTCAGTCCCTGAATTTGGTGAAGGATGTCGTCAACACTGGATTTTCCCCAGCGGGTATGCAGGCGCAATATCTCCTGGAACTCCTTGAAACTGAACATGCGGTTGTTGACGCGCTTGACTTCGTAGACACCATCGCTGAAAAGGTAGAGCCGACTTTTCTTGGGAATTTTGATCTCTTTCAATTCATACTGGTAGTTCGAGTCTACACCGATGATCATGTCGGTAGTGGAAAGCTGTTCGGCAACCGGAACGTCGTTATCCAGATAGACGAGGACGGCGGGGGGAGCCCCTGCACTGGAATAGAGCAGGGTACCCGTCGAGGGCGAGTACACGCCGTACCAAATGGTGAAATACATGTTGTTCTGTTGTTCCATAAGAAAGGAGCTGTTGAGAGACTCCAGAATGAGGTTGGGTTTGGACAGTTCGACCTTGTTGTGAAGTTGGCTGCGCAGCACGTTCATCACACTCACCGAAAGAAGAGCCGCTCCAATTCCATGACCGGACACGTCCAGAAGATAGAATAGAAAATGATCGTCATCGATCCAGTGGTAATCGAAAAAATCACCCCCAAGCTTTTTGGAAGGGTGAAAAACGTAATCTGTGGCGATCACCCGATCCATTTTCGGAGGGAGAAAACCTCGCACGTAAGAAGCTGCCTCGGCCAGCTCCCTCTCGAAAAGACTTTGGTAGGCCTTAAGTTCCGCCATCACGCTGAGTTCATGGTCATGGATGCGTTTTTTTTCGAGACAGGAATTGATTTTGGCCCGGAATACGATCGAGTTGTGATTCTTCAAAATGTAATCCTCTGCTCCGAGTTTCAAACATTGGGTGACAGAATCGACCTCGTCCAAAGCACTGACGATGATGACGGGGATGTTTTTTGTTTTTTCACTGGATTTGATTTTTTCAAGGACTTGGTACCCATTCAAACCGGGCATGAGAATGTCGAGGATCACCAGATCGAAGGATTTTTGCTCCAGCAGGGACAGGGCTGAAAAACCGTCTGTCGCCATTTCGACTTGGTGTCCCAAAAACTCGATGCTCTTTGCAAGAAACAGTCGACTTTCCTCGTTGTCTTCGACCAGGAGAATACGGCCCGTTAAGGTAGAGCCTTTATGCATAGGAGAGTTTTCCTGGGTTGCCGTTTCATGGATGGTGGCCTGATATTCGGAGGAGTCGATTTGAAGGTGCTTTTCCAAAATATCCTGGATGGCACGGCAGGATTCCAGCAGTCGTTCGACGTCGTCGACGATCTGTGGTCTCATTTTTTCACACGAGATTTTGAGGCGCTGTCCGTGGCCGATCACGATATAGAGCGGGCCGTAGATCATGGTCTTGAATTGATCGATATCGAGATCCTCCAGGGCCTGTCCCATATCGTAAAAGAAGGATTTAAAGACGTTGTTCAGGTTTTGAGCCTCTTGATCGAGCATCTGCGCATCCGAATACAGCGTGTTGCTGGCGGAGTCCTGGAATTCCTCCTTCAAGATTTCCGCATAACCATTGATATGGGTGAGGTAGGTTCTGAGTTCGTGTCTCAAGTATTTTACTTTCTCACGCGGTAACTGCATTAAAACTCACCCTGGAGAATGGAGATGATCGACTTGAACTGTTTTTCTTTGAATTCCTGAAATTCCTCCTTTTCGCTGAGTGCCAATTGAAAGAAGGCACCGAAAAGAAAGACTTCGATTTTTTGAGTGAGGACCTCGGGGTTGGTAGGCGTGGCCGCCAAGCCATCGGGCTTGGTGTTGAAATAATTCGTGAGAATTTGTGCAGTTCTCAAGAGGTTGGCTTTCAGGATGTTTCGGCGAATTTTATTGGTAAACATATCGTAGACGAGGATATGTGATTTCCAAACATTATCGGATGCGAGATCGTGACCTCGCTTCAGAGCATGGAACACGTCCGGCTCTTCGCTCAGGCAAGCGTTGAGATCCTCGAAGAAATTTGTCCATATTTGGTTGATGCATGCATAATAAAGCTCTCTCTTGTCCTTGAAATAGGTGTAAACGGTACCTGGGGCCACCCCTGCGGCATCGGCAATTTCCTTGATTGATGTCTCTTTATAACCTTTCTCGCAAAAACTGAGAATGGCAAGTTCAAGGATCCGGTCTCGCTTCAATGGATCAGGTGTCCTTGGCATGGTGTCAACTCCTGCTAGATTATATCATAAACTTCAGAATTCATTATAGGTTTCAGGATAGCTCCGGGATAGCGTCATTCTCCTGCCCACGCCGAAGGAACGCGAGGAGACTTTCAGGACCGGCGGGGCCTGAAATCTTTTGTGTTCCGAAATGGCCACCATTCGCAATACCTTGGCGACGATTTCCGGCGGAGCGATATCGATCTCTTTTGCAGTTTTGTTTTCGATCAGATGAAGATGGAGGATTCGATCGAGGAGGTCGTAGGGAGGCAGGCTATCCTGATCGGTTTGATTTTCCCGGAGTTCGGCAGAGGGTGCCTTGACCAGAATGTTTTCGGGTATCGTGGGGGATCGGCTGTTGATCCAACGGCAAAGTGCGTACACCTGAGTTTTGAATAGATCCCCGATGACGGCCAGACTTCCCGCCATGTCGCCGTACAAGGTGCAGTACCCTGTCGCAAGTTCGCTCTTGTTTCCCGTCGTCAACAGTAAGGAAGGGTGTGCGTTGGACCATGCCATCAGCAAGAGACCCCGGATTCGAGCTTGAAGATTCTCCGAGGGGGTACCCTCGAGGTTCGGACCTAATACATGCCTTAGGGTATCTCGGGACGATTCATAAACCTTTTCAATGGAAATTTTCTCAAAACCGATCCCAAGGTTACTTGCCAGTTGTTTGGCGTCCTCGTAGCTGGATGGGCTCGAAAATCTGCTCGGAAGCGAAAAGGCCTGGACATTGTCGTTGCCCAAAGCCTCCTGTGCAATGACGGCAACCAGGGCGCTGTCGATGCCCCCGGAAAGCCCCAAATGAACCTTTCGGAAACCCGATTTATGAACGAAATCCCGAGTTCCCATCACGAGGGCGTTGAAGATTTGCTTCATGGGTTCGGTGCTTTTCTCGTCGATTTCTGAAATATCGAGGGGAAAGACATCGACTTTTTCCTCGAAAGGGCTGACCTCATAGACAACCTTTCCGCGAGCATTGACCGAAAAGCTCGATCCATCGAAGATCAGACCATCATTGCCGCCTACGAGGTTATGATAAACAATGGGAATGCCATGTTTGCGGCTATGATTTTTGATAAGTTGTTTCCGAAGGTTGTTTTTATCCACCTCGAAGGGACTGGCCGAAATGCCCAGGAGCAAGGTCGCTCCCCTGTTTACGATTTCTTGAACAGGATCGGTCGAGTAGGGAGAAAAAGAGCCCAGATGGCTAATGAACCAAAAGTCCTCACAAATCAAAAGTCCGATTCGATACCCCAGGTAGTCCCAAACCTGGTAGGACGTACCGGGTTGAAAAAAACGCCGCTCGTCGAAAACGTCGTAGTTGGGAAGGAGAACCTTGTCTTGCCTGAGAACTTCCTGACCGCGATACAAAATGCTCGCTGTGTTGTATAAAAATTCGGTTTGAGGATCTTTTCGAACCCTTCCGACGACCACCGGTGTATCGTTGGGGAGCCGGTGTTTTAGTTCCTCGAAACAGTCGTCGATTTCTTTCAGAAAGCCATCGTAGAACAAAAGATCGTTCGGTATGTAGCCACATACCGAAAGCTCGGGTGTAACGACGATGTCGGCCCCCATCTCTCTTGCCCTGAGACTAAAGTCCTGGATTTTTTGGGTATTTCCCCGAAGGTCGGCGATTTTCGTGTTGATCGTTGCCAAACCAATCTTCATGATTGACGCTATCTACCTGCAAGGGTAGTATACAAAGGCCCATGAAAAGGTCAATTATCCTCCTCGGTTCGGAAAGTTATTTGGGTGCCCATATTCGGGAAAGGGTTCAACACGAACACGAGCTGTTGATCGGGGTGAACGGTTTGTCGGCCGATGCTCATAAGGACTCAGCCATTGTTTGGTTACCGACCTCGCCCCTCAGCTCAAAAAAACTCGTGCTCGAGGCCGATCGCCTTTTAAATCCTCTTCAAGAGGTTTGGGTGGTTTACTCTCCATGGATGGAGATCGGTCATGCCGAAGAGCTCAGGATTACTTCGATCGAGGAGGCCATCAATAATTTCTTCAAGGCCTATCTCTTTCTTTTCCGGGAGATCTTGCTGTTATCGGAAGAAAAAGAAATCACCCTTCGGACTTTTTTTTGGAGCGATACTCAAAGTCCGCCAACACCCCTGCTCGCGGCCGTCTACGAAGGTGTGGCCAGTTTTCTGGAAAATTTGATGTATCGTCGGAATTTCAAGAATCTTAAGGTGTTCGGTTACGAATCCTTCAGCGACAAGGTAGACGATTTCATCGATTTCGTTCTCAAGAACTTGAATCAAAGCCCAAAAAGCCGTTGGTACCGTTTTCCGGAACCTCTTTTCCCCTGGCAGAAAAGGCGGCGTAAAAGGAGTCTTCTGTGAAGATTTGGTTGAAATACCTTATTGGATCCTTGATTGGAATAGTCTTATTCGTATTTTTTCCCTCCGGGTGGTCGGCCGCCGATTCCTGGCTCGCCCATGTTTCTGACTTTCTGGTTCGAGCACTGCGGTACATCCTCTTTCCTTTCCTTGGAGTCAGTATTCTGGTTGCCATTTACGATCTCAAAAAGGAACTGCGTTTCGGTAAGGTGATGTTCAAGATCGTGATCTGGGGATTCGCGTCAACCCTGGTCATGATCCTGCTTGGCAGTCTTGTTTTGACCTTCTTCCCACCCCAGAGGATCACCGTTCTCAGCCGCACCGAAACCGTACCCGTCATCCCGAGCTTTTTGGAGGTTTTGAATCAAGCCTTCCCCAAAAACGTGTTTCAGATTTTTTCCGGGGAAACCGACCTTTTTCTGCCGCTATTCATTTTCGTTTTTTTGATTGGGATGGTCATCCAGGTCGACAAGCGGGAAACCTTTCTCCCCATCGTCAGTTTCAGCGATTCTTTCTCGAGGCTGCTTTACCAGTTCAATTACTACGTCATCGAAATCGTTTCCGTTCTCATGCCCCTTTTGGTTTCGTATTCCCTACTCAAAGTGTTCAACGTGGCAGATTTACAACTTTACCTGCAAGTCGGTATTCTGATAACCATCATCATAGCCGTTGCCACCCTGGGTGTTTTTCCCTTGATTTACTATTTTTTGAGCAATCGAAAAAATCCTTATCGGATTATCTTTTCCAATTTAGGGGCTTCCCTGGTTGCCTTGTTTACGGGGGACGTCTTCGCTGCCCAGGGGACCCTGATATTACAATCCCGGGAGAACCTTGGGGTCTCGAGAAAGATCGGGGCAGTCGCTTATTCCTTTCTGGCCCTTTTCAGCAGGGGGGGAACGGCCATGATCAGCCTCATCGGTTTCTACGTCGTTTTAAGGAGTTACTCCAGCCTGGATGTCACGCTGGAGCAGTTCATTTGGGCGATCGGCGCATCGGTCTTGGTCAGCGTCCTGTTGCCCACCGTTCCAGGATCGGCCGCCTACATCGGCATCATCGTCATGTGTCAATGGTACGGAAAAGGCCTCGAGGCAGCCTACCTCAACCTCCTGCCCATCGTCCTTTGGATTTCCGGCCTGGCAGCTTTTGCGGACGTCACCGTCTCCGGCATGGTTACTGCCCTGGTGAGTCAACAGGAAGGCGTTTTGAGAAAAATTGAACTGAAGAAATTCGTTTGATCGCTTCTTGAACCGGTTCAGGATTTATGGGTCGAGCAACCGCAGCTCCCCTTGCAGCTGCAGTTTCCGTCACACCCGCACTCCCGTCCATGGGTAATATCCCGCCCGCATTTGGGGCAGTAAAGCCGTTCCGGAGAACTTTCTTTGCGAGGTTCCATAACCCCTCCAAAATTAGATTTGTTCAAAATGATCGAATTCCATGCTAAAGGAACCTCTCCCTTGCGTCAAGCTCCTGAGCTGGGTGCTGAAACCAAACATCTCCTTGAGGGGGGCATGTGCGTGGATGATTTCCTGCTGGAGCTGGCTCTCGATACTGACAACCACCCCGCCCTTCATCGAGAGGTAACCGATCACCTCCCCGACGTTGTCCCTCGGGCTGAAAATCTCCACTTTCATGATTGGATGCATTTGGACGGGGTTGGCCTTTCGGCACGCGGCATCGAAGGCCAGGGAGGCAGCCGCCTCCCAGGCGGCCGGACTGGTATTCTCAGGGTCGAACACGGCATCGCATAACTCAACCTGGAGGTCGATCATCGGGTAGCCGAGCAGGACCCCGCCCAACCAGGAGGCCTCGACACCGGCGCGCACGGCGTCCTGATAAGTTTCCGGGAGTTTTGCTGTGGACAGCGAACTCTTGTAGCTGTTTCCCTGGCCCCTGTTGGGAGAAAGTTTCAGCGTGAGATCGGCCTTCTGAGGTTTTCCGGCAATCAGCTTGTCCAGAATTTCTCTGTGGGTGACGGTTTCGGTGATCGTCTCCCGATAGCTGACCTGGGGTGCTCCGATTCGCGCCTCCACACGAAAATCGTTCAAAAGACGGGTCGTCAGGACATCGAGGTGCAGCTCACCCATGCCGCTGATCAGGATTTGGCCCGTTTCCTTGTTCTCTTTCACCTTGAAGGTCGGGTCCTCGAGACTGAGGATCTCCAGGCTTTTAAGTAACTTGTCAAGGTCGGCCATGGTTCGGGGCTCGATCGCCACGCTGATGACGGGCTCCGGAAAGTGCATGGGCTCGAGCATCAGCTGAAAGCCCTCTTTGGCGAGGGTGTCGCCGGTCTGTGAATACTTCAGGCCGATGATGGCCCCGATATCCCCGGCATGAAGGGCCTCGACCTGTTCGATACGGTTGGCGTGCATTTTGACGACACGCCCGATCCGTTCTTTCTTTTTCTTACCGACATTGTGTACACTGCTGCCACTTTCCAGCACCCCCGAATAGACCCGGACGTAATGCAGGATACCGCTCAGGGGATCGTTTTGAACCTTGAACACGAGGGCGCAAAGGTCTTTGTCGTTCGGGGTGAAAGTGACCATTTTTTCCTGATGTGGGTGATGGGCCTCGAGACAGCCAACATCGGAGGGGGAGGGAAGGTAGCGCACGATGGCATCTAGCAAGGGTTGGACACCGATGTTTCGCAGGCTCGAGCCACAGAGCACCGGCACGATCTTGTGGGCCAGGGTAGCCTGCCGCAGCACCTGGTGGATCAATTCCATAGGTATTTCCTTGCCATCCAGGTAGAGTTCGGTCATGGTATCCGAAAACTGACTGAGCTTGTCGATCAAGGCTTCTCGGGCAAGGCGCGCAGTTTCCACGAGTTCGTCTCGGATGGGGCGGCGAACGACATGCGAACCCTCGGGTCCCTCGAAGTGTACCTCCTCCATGGCGATGACATCGATGGTGCCCTCAAATTGTGCTTCCGATCCGATAGGCAGAAAGATGGGATAGGAGTCCGGGTATAGCTTGTGACGGATTTCCTCGAGAACGTGTTCAAAGTTCGCCCCAATTCGGTCCATCTTGTTGATGTAGGCGAGCCTGGGGACGTGGTAACGATCGGCCTGATTCCACACCGTCTCGCTCTGCGGCTGAACGCCTCCCACGGAACAGAACACCCCGATGGCGCCATCGAGAACCCGGAGACTGCGTTCCACTTCGGCGGTGAAATCGACATGGCCGGGTGTGTCGATCAGATTGATTTGTACCTGATTCCAAAAACAGGTGGTACTGGCCGAAGTGATGGTGATCCCTCGGTCTTGCTCCTGCGGCATCCAGTCCAGAACGGTGTTTCCCTTGTCCACATCACCGATCTTGTGGGTGCGTCCCGTGTAGTAGAGGATTCGCTCGCTGGTGGTCGTCTTGCCCGCATCGATATGGGCGATGATGCCGATGTTTCGGCAGTTGATCAGGGGCACTCGGTGTTCTTCCTCAAGAATGTTTTGACTGCAAATGGCTGTCCAGTTGCATCATGAGATCACTCATCTCGAGGGCGGCCATGGCGGCGTCGGCACCCTTGTTTCCTGCCTTGGTTCCTGCCCGTTCGATGGCCTGTTCGATGGTATCCGTGGTGATGACACCGAAGATCACCGGCAAACCGGCATTCAGACCCGCTTGTGCCACCCCCTTGGTCACCTCGGCCGCAATCAGATCGAAGTGCGGTGTCGATCCGCGGATCACCGCGCCCAGACAAATCACCGCGCTGTACCGTCTTGAATGGGCCATTTTTTGGGCTATCAGAGGAATCTCGAAGCTCCCCGGCACCCAGGCAATGTCGATGTGATCGTCCGGGACCCCATGGCGTTTTAGGGTGTCCAGGCAGCCCTCGAGGAGTCTGGAAGAAATAAAATCGTTGAAACGTCCGACGACTACGCCGAACCTCTGTTCCTTTGCGTGAAAATTACCGTTGAACACCATGAACGCCTCCTTTCACCACTTCGATCAAATCATCCACTGTTAGGTAGACTAGCGAAAATCTCTGGCAAAAATCAAGGAGGTCCTGACCACGGGCCATGGAGCCATCCTCTTTGATGATTTCGCAAATCACCCCGACCTTTTCCAGGGCGGCCAGCTGGCAAAGCTGCACCATAGCCTCGGTGTGTCCCGGTCTCACTAAAACGCCGCCCTTCTTGGCCCGCAGAGGGAAAACGTGCCCGGGCCGGCGAAAGTCCTCGGGGAGGGCCTTGGGATCGGCCAGCTTTTTGATGGTAATGCTTCGCTCGGCCGCCGAGATACCCGTACCTACCGTGACACTGTCGACACTGACGGTGAAGGCGGTCCCAAAACTGTCCCGATTGGTTTGAACCATGGGGGGGAGGTGCAGTTCATCGGCACGATCTTCCTCGAGGGCGACGCAGACCAGACCCTTACCATGGGTGATCAAGAAATTCACCTTGTCCGGAGTGCTGAATTGAGCGGCGTACATGAGATCTCCCTCGTTTTCCCGATGTTCATGATCGCTCACCACGATGATTTCACCGCGTCGAAGAGCCTCCACGGCACGTTGCACACGCTGATGGCTGTCGGACATGGGGTCAAGCATAACCATGTTGTTTTAGATAATCCAGATCGAGGGGCGGGCGCGGTACGACATCGTGAAATTGCAAGAGACGCTCCACATACTTGGCCAGGGTGTCGGTTTCGATGTTGACGACGTCGCCGGTTTGCAGGAATGAAAGAATCGTCATTTCCTGAGTGGCGGGTATCAGGCCGACCGAAAAGTCCTTACGTGTCACGTCGGCCACGGTCAGGCTCGTTCCCTCGACTGCCACGGAGCCTTTAAAGGCGATGTATTTCATCAAAAAAGGTTCGGGTTCAAAAGTCATCCAAAGGCTGTTCCCATCCTGACGGCGGTCTATCAGCCGGGCTGTTCCGTCGATGTGGCCGCTGACGATATGCCCACCCAGGCGTGTGGTGGGAAGCAGGGCCCTTTCCAGATTGACCTTATCGGAAGTTTTCAATCGAGACAGACTGCTGCGCCTCCAGGTTTCTGGTATCACATCGGCCTCGAAGGATCGGGAGTCGGTTTGAACAACGGTCAAACAGATCCCGTTGACGGCGATACTGTCCCCGATTTTCGTGTCGACCAGGACCTTGTTCGCCTCGATGCCGATGCGATATCCTCCATCGCTGGGGGAGAGTTTCCGCAAGATGCCGATTTCTTCGATGATGCCCGTAAACATATTCGACTCACCTCCCGATATAAGCTTCGATCAGAAGATCGTCACCCAGCTGTTGGACTTTGAGGTCGGAAAGGCGTATCGCCCCGGTCAGTTCGGTGATGCCCTGACCGCCGATAAGTCCGGGAGCATCCCTCCCCCCAATCAGCATCGGGGCAAAGAAAAAGGCGATCTTGTCAATTAAGCCCTGGTTCAAAAATGTCGCGGCCGTTTGGTTTCCTCCCTCGAGCAGAAGTGAATCGACATCCCGAGAATAAAGGTAATCGAGAAAAAATCCAAGATCCAGTGTGTCTGTGCGCTTCGGACAGGCAAAAACGGAAACACCCAGGGACTGCAGCACCGACACCTTGTCGGGATCGGTTTGCTGGCCCGAGACCACGAGCAAAGGAATCTCGCGGGCTGTTCGAACGAGTTTGCTTTCCAGGGGGAGTTTCAGTAGGGGATCCAGGACCACGCGAAGGGGTTGACGTTCAACCTCTGTGTCGTTTTCATCCCTGGCGGTGAGCATCGGGTCGTCGGCAAGCACCGTGTTGATACCTACCGCCACAGCTCGGTAACGCAGTCGCTGCCAATGAACCCAGCGTCGGGCCTCCTTCCCGGTAATCCATCGGGACTGGCCGGCACCAGTGGCCGTCTTTCCGTCCAGGCTCGCGGCCATTTTGAGGCAGACGAAGGGGCGCTTTTGGGTGATGTAATGAATAAATATGTCGTTGAGTCTTTTGGCCTCGTTCTCGAGGATACCGGACACGACCTCAATTCCGGCTTGAGCCATTTGGCCGTGTCCGCGTCCTGCGACGAGGGGGTTAGGGTCCACCATAGCGGTAACAACTTTTTTGATTCCGGATTGGATCAGGGCCAGAGAGCAGGGAGGGGTGCGGCCGTAGTGGCTGCAGGGTTCGAGGTTCACGTACATGGTAGCCCCACGGACGTCGATGCCCCTGGAACGCGCATCCTCGAGGGCCGCGACTTCGGCATGAGGTCCGCCGCAACGGTCGTGCCAGCCCTCGGCGAGTACCTGACCGTCCCGTACGATGACCGCTCCAACCAGGGGGTTGGGGGATGTCCGGCCCCAGCCCCGTAGAGCGAGTTCGAAAGTCCGTTGCATCATTTGCTGGTCCAGGTCCACCGGTGATTCCATTGCCCCAAACTATCACAGTTTATCAAGTGTTTCAACCTTGATTTTTATTAAAAAATTGAATATAAAATAATTGATGAACGATCTGGAACTTGTCATCCTGGGTTCACTCTGGAGGGAGCCCCTCCACGTCTACCGTTTTCAGGAAAAACTCGATGCCCTTCCCGAGGGATGGTGGCATCACCTTGGGGCTACCGCGTGGTACCACCACTTCTCTCGGCTGGAAGTCCAGGGCTTCATTCGATCGGATGCTCCTGTCCAGGAGGGAAATCGGCCGCCGCGAAAGCTCTATTCCCTGACGCGTTTGGGGGAGAATCGCCTGGTCGAAATCCTCAAAGCCTCGACCTCCGTGGGACTGGACCGGTGGAGTCTCGTCGTGGCGTTTCTGATCGTGTTGACTCCCATGGAGCAGGTAAACTTTTTGCAGGAGAGATTGACCTGGTTGGGTAATTATCCAATCAACGTCGCCAATGGAAATCGGCCCCTACAGGGCTGGCATCAATCCCTGGCTCGCGCCCAGACTCGATGGATCCGCAGTTACCTGGAGACCATTCGAAACACCTTTTGACGCTGCCCTCCTCAGCCCAGATGACGATCATAGTGTTCGACGGTGTAGCTGTCGAAATGGACGTCGGACTCGCGCCAGGCCGAGGCTGGGAGCCCTGCCTTGAGGCTGAGTCGTTCCAGAAAGCTTTCGGGATCGGGGAGGTCTTCCCAAACCTGAGGGAGAAAGGTGGCACGCCTGCCTCCCTTTTTCAGGATGACTCCGGGGTGGTTTGATGCGAGATAGTTCAAAAGCTCAGGACCTCGGAGCTCGAGCTTGTGGGCGGGACTCAAGAGGCTGATTTCCATGTTTAATTGAAATCGTTCCTGGGGCTGGATGGGGGGAAATCGGGGATCGCGAGTGGCGCTGGCCAGGGTGTTTTTCCGCAGATCGTCGCGAAGCGGCTCCACAGCCTCGAGGCTGCCGATGCAGCC